>JAHEJW010000059.1 GCA_024638655.1 bacterium
CGGCATCGAAGCGAGACCGAGAGCCGTCGACCGGTTCATAGGTGAGTATCGGCACGTGAGGCTCGGCGTATTGGGCTTCGTGTGCGTCATCCCGTTTTCGCCCGAGTTGACTAGACCCTCGTCCACGCCGAATGCACCTGAAGGCACGTACGATCTGCCCATGTCGAGCCAACTCCGAGCCGACCAACTCTCGCGTCGAATGGACGGTGATTGAGGATCGAGTTCGAAGCTGAGCTTTGGGAACATCAGGGCGAGGCTCCCTGGGTATTCGTGACACTCCCTAGCGAAGCGGCTGAGGCGATCAGGGAGTCTGAACCGACGCGTCGACCGTTCGGGTCGATCAAGGTCACAGTCGAGGTCGGTACGAGCCGCTGGCACACGTCGCTCTTCCCGGATCGTGAGTCGGGCTCCTATGTGCTGCCTGTCAAAGCTGAGATCAGACGTCATCAGTCTCTGTCAATTGGAGATGCCGCGACCTTCACCGTCGAGCTAGAGAATTGAGCAGCGACCCCATTTGGGTGCCATCTCCGATTCACACAGCGCGACTAGAGGTCAATTGAGGAGGTGGTCGGTGTTGACAGCGGCATACTGATCCGAGTAAAAACGATTTAGTCAATCGTTTGACCAGTGATTCGCGACTGGGAGGGAAAGGCTTTTGACTAAGGAGACCGGCGGAAGGAGCGCACTTCGTGACGTTGCTGCCGCCGCCGGTGTCTCGATCACCACTGCCTCGCTGATCCTCAATGGCAAGACCGAGTCGTTCTCCGTTTCAACGGTCGAACGTGTGCAGGGAGTCGCCCGCGACCTCGAGTATCGCCCCAACGTCTTGGCCCGGAGCCTTCGTACCCAGAGAACCCACACGATCGGCCTCATCTCCGACAAGATCGCCACGACCCCTTTTGCAGGAGCGATGATCCGAGGGGCACAGGAGGCGGCCTGGAAGTCCGGCCACATCCTTGTCCTCATGGACACCGAGGGAGAACGCGACCTAGAGGAGAAGGCGCTCGAGGCGATCCTGGACCGGAGGGTCGAAGGTCTTCTCTACGCACGCATGAATCATCAGGTCGTGAGTATTCCCAAATCGATCACACTGCTGCCTGCGGTGCTCTTGGATGCCAGGGACCCAGAGGCGACCCTGCCCAGTGTCGTTCCCGACGAGTTGGGAGGAGCCGGCAGCGCAGTTCGGCACCTCATCGAGCAAGGTCACAGCCGGATCGGCTACGTGCAGAATCCAGACCCGGTACCTGCCTCTGAGGAGCGCCTGGCGGCATATCGGTCGACCCTCGAGCAGGCGGGACTGGACTACGACCCGTCTCTCGTGGTCTACGACCGCTTGGAGCCTGGCGGTTGGTCACCGGAGGTGAAGGATCTGCTGATCGGAAGTGATCGACCCACGGCACTGTTCTGCTTCAACGATCTGACGGCCCTCAGGGCTTACCAATCTGCCCGACGGGTCGGACTCGACATACCCGACGACATCTCGATTGTCGGGTTCGACAATCTGGAGACCATCGCGCCGTGGCTCGACCCCGGGCTGACCACTGTCCAGTTACCTCACTATGAGATGGGCCGCTGGGCGGTGGAACGATTGGAGCGGATGATCGATGGAGAAGACCTCCCCGCCGAGCAACATCGAATGGAGTGTCCGCTGGTTGTAAGGGAGTCCGTGGGAATCCCGCGAGTTATTGGATCAGACATCCAATGAAAATAGAAAGGAAAGCAATGACAAGATTGCGCAAATCAAGTCGGCTGGGGATCGTCCTGGCCGCATTCGCGCTCGTCCTGGCCGCATGCGGAGACTCGGGCGGTGACGCCGGTGCCGCTTGCGATGGTGAGATCGATGTCGACACCATCGAAGCATGGGCACACGAGGGCGCCGAGGCCGAGGCATACAGTCAGATGGTCGACGATTTCAACGCCACGGTTGGAGCAGACCTGGGATTGACAGTCAACCTGACGCTGGTTCCTGAGGGTCAGTACACCGATCAGGTCAATGCGGCCGCTGCCGCCGGGGACTTGCCGGCGCTCCTCGACTTCGATGGGCCGAACCTCGCCAACCTGGCATGGAGCGGCAACATCGTCTCGCTGGAGGAGTGCATCCCTCAGGACGTGAGGGACAACTTGCTCCCCTCGATCGTTGCGGGTGGTACCTACAACGACAACCTGTACAGCGTGGGCTCGTTCGACTCGGGTCTCGGCATGTACGCTTGGAGTTCCGCTCTCGAGGGAGTGGGAGCCCGGATCCCCACTGATCCCGCTGATGCCTGGTCCGCCGAGGAGACCGAGCAGATCCTCAGAGACCTGCAGGCCGCCGGTTTCGACCACCCGCTCGACATCAAGATCTGGTATGGCACCCAGGGTGAGTGGATGACCTACGGGTTCAGCCCAATAACGCAGTCGGCCGGTGGCGATCTGGTCGATCGCGATACGCTGAAGGCCGATGGAGTCCTCAACGCGCCCGAGGTCGTCGAGGCTCTGACCACTTTCCAGAGTTGGGCAGAGGAGGGTCTCATCGATACCGAGGCTGCCGACGACACCAACTTCACCTCCGGTGCAGTTCCCCTTTCCTGGGTTGGGCACTGGATGTACAACCCGTACAAGGAAGCGGTTGGTGACGATCTGGTCGTACTGCCACTTCCCGACTTCGGTGACGGCACCAAGACCGGGATGGGTTCGTGGGCGTGGGCCATCACCTCGGCCGGGGCCGGGATCGACCCCGACGCTGCTTGGGCTTTCATCGAGTTCGCCATCTCGGATGACTCGGTGCTCAAGATCACCGATGTGAATGGCGCGGTGCCGTCGACCAAGTCGGCTCTCGCCCAATCGGCGAACTACGCCCCGGGTGGGCCGTTGGAGCTGTTCGTCAAGCAGTTGGAAGGCGCGCCGAACATCGCCGTCCCCAGGCCGATCACCCCGGGATACCCCACCGTGACCTCAGAGTTCTGGGGCGCCATGGACGAGATCCTTCTGGGAGCCGACGTCCAGCAAGCGCTGGATGACGCCGCGGCAGCCATCGACGCCGACGTCGAGGCTAACGAGGGCTACCCCGCTCCATAAGGGACGAAGAGGGTGGGGCCGGTTTTAAGCCGGCCCCACCCCCACTCGCTAGGTTCGACCGAGATTCGTGGAGAAAGGAGAGGACGACCTTGACGACAGCGGAGGTATCGGCACCTACAACCGAAAAGCCCAAACGCGACAAGCCAATGGGGACGGAAACCCGCGTCGCGTGGACGTTCATCGCTCCCGGAGCTGCGCTGCTGTTGCTCTTCATCGTCGCACCGTTCGTGCTGGCGATCTGGTTCTCCCTCACCAACCAGCGGCTCATCTCGCCGCTCCCGACCCGGTTCGTGGGATTCGAGAACTACCTAGGGGAGCTGGCCGATCCACTGTTTTGGAAGTCACTCTGGAACAACTTCCGGTTCGCGGCCTTCGTCGTTCCGGCTCAGACCGCTTTCGCCCTTCTCCTCGCAGTGTTCGTCAACCAACGGATAGCCGGTCGGGTCATCTTCAGAACGATCTACTTCACCCCGATCACGGTCGTGATGGCGGCCGCGGCCACGATCTGGGTGCTGTTGTTCAATGTCAACGGATTGGTCAACGGCTTCTTCGAGTTGATCACCTTTGGCAATTTCGCCCCGGATTGGCTCAACGATCCGACATGGGCGATGTGGGCCATCATCGTCGTCTCCATTTGGCAAGGGGTCGGGTTCCAGATGGTGATCCTCTTGGCTGCTCTTCAGGACGTGCCAGGGGAGCTGTATGAAGCCGCCTCGATCGACGGTGCCGGTGCCTGGAAGCAATTCACCAACATCACCGTGCCAGGTATACGCAATGCACTGATATTCGTCTTCACGGTCACCACGATCTTGGCCATGAGGCTGTTCGACCAGCCGACGCTGATGCCCCGCTCGCCGGGTGGGCCTCTCGACAGCACCAGGACGACCATGGTTCACATGGTCGATCTCGGCTTCGGGCGGCAGGCCATCGGGCGAGGATCGGCGATCGCAGTCATCTTCTTTGTGATTGTTCTGATCCTGACACTGATCCAGCGACGATTTCTCAAGGAGGAGTCAGCACAATGACGGCAGATTCCGACGTGCGTGTCAGCGCCAAGAAATCGGTAGGAGCCAACCCACTATGGCGTTGGGTTCTGTACTCGGTGATGATCGTTCTCGCTGCCTTCTTCCTGTTCCCTCTGGTGTACATGGTGGCTTCGTCGCTGATCCCCGACGATCAGGTCTTGGCCAAGAGCCAGTCTTTCGAGGCATTCGTCCCCACGCCTTTTGTGGGGTTGGAGAACTTCTCCGACGCAATAGAGCGGGCCAACCTGCCTCGAGTGTTCGCCAACTCAGTCATCATCTCAGGTCTGATCGTCAGCCTCGGCCTGGTCGTCAACAGCCTCTTCGGCTATGCCCTGGCCAGGCTCCGGTTCCCAGGGCGAAAGCTCCTGGTAGGAGTGGTGGTGGCTCTCATCATCATCCCGTTCGAAGCCTTGGCGGTGCCGCTTCTGTTCATGGGTGCCCAGGTCGGCTGGCTGGACACCTACCAGATCCAGATACTGCCTTTCATCGCCAGCCCCCTGTTCATCTTCCTGTTCTACACCTTCTTCCTCAGCATCCCCCGATCGCTCGAGGAAGCCGCGATGATCGACGGCGCCAGTCCGGTCGAGATCTTCACCAGAGTCGTGGCTCCACTCGCCAAACCGGCCTATGCAACGGTGGCGATATTGGGCTTCCTCTTCTCCTGGGGCCAGTTCCTCTGGCCCTCGATCGTCACCAGAGGTGTCGACGTTCGCCCCCTTCCGGTCGGAATCGGCGTGTTCGCCACCACTCCCCCGGTCTCCTGGGGCGACATCATGGCCTACACCGTGCTGATGACCCTTCCGCTCCTGGTCATCTTCCTCATCTTCCAGCGTCAGTTCGTTCAGGGAGTGGCGTCCTCGGGAGTCAAGGGTTAGGGAGCTCCCGGGTGCTGCGATTTGAAGACCGATGGATCTGGGACTTCTGGACTGCTCGCCACGATGGGGTCTATCACGTCTTCTACCTGCAGGCGCCGCGGTCTCTGGGCGACGCCGACCTGAGGCACGCCAACGCAACGGTTGGACATGCCGTCTCCGAGGACCTACGCCGGTGGACCGTCGTCGGCGATGCCCTGGGGCCGGGAGATCGAGGGACTTGGGACGAGATGGCGACCTGGACCGGGAGCATCATCCGCAACAAGGACACCTGGTACATGTTCTATACAGGGGCTGCAAAGGTCGACGGCCTCGTTTCGCAGCAAGTGGGTGCTGCCGTGTCGCAGGATCTGACGTCTTGGGACAAGCTCCCCGGCCCCATGATCTCGCCCGATCCACGCTGGTACGAGACCCTGGAACGTCATGATTGGTTCGAGGAGGCGTGGCGCGATCCCTGGGTGTTCAAAGGGTCGGATGGGGTCTTCCATGCCCTCATCACAGCCAGGTCCAACGAGGGCCCACGCGATGGGCGCGGAGTGATCGGACATGCGACGTCTCCTGACCTCTTTGAGTGGGAAGTGAGACCGCCTCTCTCCAGCGGTGGTGAGTTCGGTCATCTAGAAGTGAGCCAACTGGTGACCATCGCCGACCGGCATCTGCTGGTGTTCAGCTGTCAGGAGGATCTGGTCTCACCCATGCGCCAGGAGAGGCTGGGAGAGCATCCCGGGGACAGAACCTATCTCCTGGAAGCGTCTTCCGAGCTTGGGCCGTTCGACATAGCCCGGGCGCGTCCTGCCCTGACGCCAGATTTCTACTCGGGAAGGCTGGTAGAGACCTTCAACGGCGATTGGGTGTGGTTGGCGTTTCACAACTTCAACAACGACGGCTCTTTCCTGGGTGAGCTGAGCGACCCCATCCCGTTTGCGCAAGTTTCGCAATGAGACGGGACCGGCCACGGCCGAAGGCGTCCACCGTTCCGACCGGACCGCTGTTGCGGTTCTCACCGAGCTGCTCGACGCTGCCGCTACTCGACTCGGGTTGGCGTATAGAACAGCTATCAGGGCGATGTACGACTGCCTGATGGGTGGACCTGAAGGGACACTATTTAGACTCGCTCCTCGAGCGAAGAACCGTTGAGCTCAAAGAGAAAACTGCAGAACTCGAGAGG
>JAHEJW010000060.1 GCA_024638655.1 bacterium
GCGGGCTTTTAACCCGAAGGTTGTGGGTTCGATTCCCACGGGACCCACTCAGATCTCCAACTGGTAGGGGGTTAAACGCGGGACCGACTCGACTGCGCCAATGTGGACGTCGGTCGAAGTGCAAACGCCCGGTCTCGCGAGCCGCTCATATGTGCCGTTATGTGCGGCTGTTGTCCCGCTGGTTCTAGGGGTCGAGAGGGTAGTCGTCGGATTGGGCGACGAACTCTCCGACATAGTCAACGGCGATGAGCATGTGGTCAGGGTTCTGGGTGGCAAACCCTGGTCCGCTACTGGATATTGATTCGTAGCCCACCTCCTTGTACACGTCGGGGTAGGTGTCACTCAACCATTGGTGGAATGACCGGTTGAAAGACAGTCGTCGCTGTGACCGGAACGTTGTTTCGCTCGTGACGCCTTCTCGGGTTGTGAGCTTCCCATCATCGTTCACATGGAAGGTGAGGGTCCTTGGCTCGTAGATGTTGCCAACCCCCCAGAAGGAATCTGTGTTGACGATTAAGCAATCAACAACCGTGTCACCAACCGCTGATACCCCAACGACCTGACACGGTTCGGTGATATCCCACTGTTGTTCGGCGTTCATCAGGATCTGCTCGGCGAACAATGGGACTCCTTGCCGTTCGCCACCTTCAAATGCGTCAAGCCATCCGTCTAGATCGAAGCTGGACTTGGCGTCGACAGCCGAAACCACTGCAGCAATCGCTACTGCTTCCTCATCCACAACTTCGTCACCCCCACACGCACCAGCAGTCAACGCACACAAAATGAGGGTCGTGCATAGGCGTCGCATTTGTACTCCTCTCCAAGTTCAAGCCCGTCGGCTCCGCGGTCTGGCTCACAGTCATCTGCTGTCTGTCGGCCATACCCATACCGCGGCGTTGGGTCCGTCGGTTCCGATAGCCACGAGACCCGGTCCTCCCGCAATAACGGTGCCTGGACCTGGATCTTCTCCCTCAAAGGCGTGGTTTTCTACGACCCAGTTGAACCCATCGATCGAAGTCCATAGGGACGAGTCTCCGCCGATGGCGACTAGTCCTGGGCCTCCAACAGTGACGTTTTCGAGACCGTCGCCAATGGGATCGTTCTTGACCTTGGACCAGACGAGCCCATCAGTAGACGTCCATACCGCGGGACGGTCATCGTCGTAGCCCACCGCCACGAGGCCCGGACCTCCGGCGGTTACGGACGTCATGCGTTGATCACCTTGACCCCCGAAAACCGCCTCATCGTGAGGGAGGCGATGCCAAGTCACGCCGTCGATAGAAGTCCAGACAACTGCCCGAGCTCTCCCAGTTGGATAGTTGCTGTGCAGGCCGTCTGATCCAACGGCCACGAAGCCCGGGCCGCCGACCGTGACGCTTTCCATCGCGTTCCCGTCGCCCAGCACGAGACCGAAGGCCGCATTGTCGTGAGGTACTCGCGACCACGTAAGCCCGTCGGCAGATATCCACACGGCTGCTGCAGATTTGACCTCTCCGACGCTTACGAACCCTGGGCCCCCCACAACCACACTTCTTCCGTCACCAGCCGCGGTGAGCGCCTGATTGTCCGGGATGCGGGTCCAGGTGAGCCCATCAGCTGACGCCCAGACCACGGCTTCCCGAATTGTCCCCTCGTCAACGCCGAAGGCCAAGAGACCCGGACCACCAACAATGACGGAGTTCATCGATTGGTCTCCCTCACCGCCAAAGATCGCCTCGTTGTGAGGGACCCGAGACCAGACCACCCCGTCGGTAGACGTCCAAACGGCAGCATCCCCGACTCCTTCAGGGCCACCATTCCCAGTTGACCCCACGGCCACCAGGCCTGGACCACCGGCTACAACGCTGTTCATCCAGGCGTTGCCAAAGACGTCGGCGTCATGAGGGACCCGCTGCCAGTCCGACTGCGACAGCCCCTCGGGCGGGAGAGCCGTTGCAGGAGGTGCATCAGAGGGACCGACGCCCTCGTCGGTTGGACTCAGAAGAAACGAGATTGCGCCGACGGCGGCGACGATGGCTGCAAACGCAACACCGAAGGCCACTCCGAAGGACAAACGCCGTCGAGGCGGAGTAGGACGCACGATCTGTTCGGCGAGCTCGTCGTAACTCAACGGATCAGGCGCTTCCGCCACCATAAGAGAAAGAATCGAGCGGATCTCGTTGTCAAGGACGTCAGACATGAAGCTCCCTCCTCAGGTGCGCTTTCGCCCGTGCGAGGTGTCGCCGGACCGAACCGGCAGAGATACCGAGAGAGTCGGCAGTCATCTGATTCGTCATGTCCTCCCAATATGTGAGGTAGATGACGGCCCGCTGACGGACGCTCAGGGTCTCAACCGCCTCGAGGACGTCCGGGCGGAACTCCGGAAGAGAGACCATCGGCTGCCCACTCAGCCGAACCTCACCTTTCCGTCTTCTTCCATCGCTACGAAACAGATTCCGAGCTTCATTGGCAACCGCCTGGTGAAGGTATCCACGGTGATTCTGGACCTTGCTCCACCCCGGGCTACCGAGTGACCTGAGCACCGCCGACGACACCACGTCCTGCGCATCCACAGGGCCGACGAGAACGGTGGCAAAGCGAACCAAATCGACGGCATGGGCGGCGTAGATCTCAGCATCAGAACGCCTCTCTGAGTCGATCGTCACAGTTTCTCCGGTATCTCCCACCTATTAGACACCACAGCCCCCCACTCTGACTGACACAACAATCAAACTGATCCCCGCCCATAACCGGCCTTGTGTGCGGGCTCCATCGCGCCTCCTAGGTTCGCCGCTTGAAGCACCGTCCACCTCCGGACGGTGGCTAGAAGTGCAAACCAAAGTGCAAACCTGCAGGACGCAACGGAAGGACACCAGAGGAGACGAGCAGCACCTCGACCGCACTGTTTTCCCCTGTTCTCCTCACAGAAGGACGCAGGGGGACACCACTCGCCGCCACGGTCAACAATCTTTTAACCCGAAGGTTGTGGGTTCGATTCCCACGGGACCCACCTTTGAACTCCCACGGCTCGCTGGCGAAATCATCGCCATCGATGAGCCCGCGATTGTCTTCCACCCGACTGAGTGCAGACGCGAGCACGGAAACAGCGCATGTAAGTGCCGCCACGTGCGTTCGGTCTTCGCAGGCGTCATCGGAAAGCGCAAGTTCAGCTACGACCTGTGGGGCGACACCGTCAACACCGCCAGCCGCATGGAATCAACAGAGGACCCGGGAGCTGCCCGTGAGGAGTTTGCACGAAGGGGCTACGACCATGAAGAGATCGACGTCGTCGAGTCAGGTGCCGACAGCCGCTACTACCGGTCATCGCTGATCATCGAGATTCTGAGCCGCAAGTCCATTCGGTCGAAGCGAATCGACGACAGGTCAACTGGTCGTTAGGCGAACGAAGGCTGTGACGCCCAGGTCGAAGCACACAGATCAAGGTCCAGGTCGATGTGCCAGGAGCACGGCGACGAACACGTGGAGAAGAACGCCGGGTACGTCGAACTCGAATGGGAGTGGGCGAGGGAGTTGGGGATGGTCGACGAGGACGTGGACCTGACGTCGCCGTTGAACAGCTAGCGAGGTAACCGGCGGACAGGCTCCAACCTGCTCGGTCGCTTCGCTCCTTCGGCCCGGCCCGGGGGGCCAACCCCCAGGACTTCCCGGAACCTATTGCAATGATCGACTCCGACGGCGTACCGGCTCCTGTGCGTCGGCTGCGGGCAGTGGAGTAGGTTCGTAGACCCACTCCCTAAGGAGGTAGAGATGGGTGTACGACTGCACCGGTCGATTGTCGTGGAACGTGGCAAAAGACAGGAGGCGACCGAGTTCGCTGCGAATGTGTCGGCTTACATCGACGAGAACTGGGGGGTACCCGTCACATGGGGGATGGAAGTGGGGGGCACCGTCGGCAAGGTTCATTGGTGGTCCGACTACGAAAGCATGGCCCACCTGGAGGACATCCTTGGTAAGAGTCTCGTTGATCAGGGTTATCTCGATCTTGTCGACTCGGTCGTGGACGCTTTCGTGGGAGCGGCTGAGGACACTCTCGTCTACACGATGTAGGCGAGTCAGGTGGCCCTCACTGGGTTCAGCCTGACTTTCTAGCTTCGACATGTCGGCGGTGATGAAGATGGACCCCATACCACGTGCCTCGCTGGCATGGCCGCCAGCCCCTCGGAGGCCGAATGTGCGATCACCGTCGCTACATGGCACGGTCGACGAGGGGAGGCGGTCGCCCGTCGCATCTGCCGTACACCTTTCACTTCTGGTGTGGAGCTGGCACCCCTTCCGATCAACCGAGCACCTTCCGGTGGTTGGCTAGCGATATGTTGGTGGCCCTTTCGAACTGGGGGGATGAGGATGGATGACGAAACCAGAGGAGCCATGGAGTCGGCTCGCGACCTTGTACATGACGCTGCAATGAAGGGTATGACGCCGTTCGGAGAGAAGCTGCCTCGTGAGACCGATGATGAGGGGCGGGTGTGGGTGACCTGTGAGTGTGGGAAGCAGTTCTTGTTGGAGGATGAGGGCGAGGGTGGTGCGGGCTAGAGATGCAGATTGTCGCTTTGGAGGAGGACGGAAGAGTGGTGGCATTGGAGCCGCAGGGCTTCGACTTGGAGGTAGATCTACAAGATCTGCTTCGGGATTACCCCCGGCTGCTCCTTGCTCCTGTTCCTGATTATCAGGGCCGGGAGATCTGGACGATCGGGTATGAGGTCCCGAGCGAGGCCGGATCCATTGACCTGTTGTGCCTTGATTCGACAGGCGAGGTGTGGATTGTGGAGACGAAGCTGGCGAAGAACCCTGAGGCGAGGAAGCAGGTCGTCGGACAGGTGCTTGGCTATGCGGCGGCTGTGGCCGAGTGGTCGGTTGATCGTCTCGAATCGGTGGCACAAAGCGATTTGGGGGAGTCGCTAAGAGACCACATTTCTGTTGGTCTGGGAGTGCAGGAAGCTGACGAGCTAGTAATCCGAGCGGTGGAGAGACTTCGGCAGGGAGACATAACCGCTGTGGTGGTACTCGACGAGTTGAACTCGGTTCTCCAGCGTTCCGTCGAGTTCATCCAACAGCCACGCGTCGTTTGATTTGCTGGCTCTGACATTGACGCTCATCGAGCACGGAGGGACACGATTCGTCGTGCCGTCTGTGACCGGTGCTTCGGCGACCAAATCGGTTTCAGCGACCGCTCAACAGGACGAGACGTTGGACGAGTTAGTGGAGGGAGCCTCAGAAGAGTTCTCGATCGTATTTGCCCAACTCAAGGCTTGGGCATCAGCACATGGCCACGTTTGGTCTCGGAGTAAGAAGAGCTTTCGGCTGGAAACTGCCGAAGGTGAATACCTTCTGCACATCTACCCGCAGTGGGGGACGATCGAGGTTTCCCTGAACTCCATGATCCAGGCGGGTATGGACGGCGAGGTCGAGCGCCTGCGAGAGCAATTCGGGCGCATCATTGGAAAGACTCCTGACAAGAATCCCAACATCCCGTGTAATCGCACCTTGCCAGCGTGGCCGACCTTTCTGGATGCCCTAGACGAGTACGTTGTCGGGCGGCTCCGCGCAGCAGCGATACAAAGCCCAACTGTCAACACAGTCGACTAGCGATCTCATCGGGTTGAGGGCGGGAGCGTGAGTCGACCAAGAGAAGGGCGAATTCACTAATGGGCGCAATTGGATTCAACTCGAGTACTCATATCAGGATGGTTCATGGTTCCTCGTTTCGGTCGACCGATTTGCGGATCTGGCAGGCACCGACTTCGAACAGTTGGAGCGAGACGTGGCCAGACTGCGCGGGTTGGAGTTCGACCCGCAGAAGATGCTCATCACGTTCTTCGCGCACGAGAATGACCGAATTGCCGCGATGTTCGGTGTAGGACCCTAGGCATCGAGGATTGCAAACCGATCTGCAAACGCACGGGAGGAAACAGCACCGCACGGGAGGACACGAACCGACCGGAGATCGGTCCGGAAACCCTGCTACTGCCTCGTAGAACGCGACACGAGGACACAGGCGGACACGGCGTCCGACGCACTTTTAACCCGAAGGTT
>JAHEJW010000032.1:0-1195 GCA_024638655.1 bacterium
GTCCCACCGACCTGGGGGATGACGGTGGGCCTGGAGCAGATTCTCGCCGCTCGAAGGGCCTGGCTTATGGTCACCGGCAGACACAAGGCCGAGATCCTGAAAAGGGCTCTGACCGATCCAATCGGAACCGACCTTCCGGCTACGTACTTGCGGAAGCATCGAGACGCCATCGTTCTGGCAGACGCGTCCGCCGCGGCGCTCCTCTGAGACTCCCCGGTCGCAGGATCACCCCCGGGGCAAAGCCGCCAGGACCTCCTCCGTGTAAGGCATCGCTGTCGAGCACTCGAGCCTGCCGGCGACGATCGCTCCTGCTGTGTTGGCGAACTCCAGTGTCCGCCGAAGTGACCAGCCGCTGAGCACCCCGTGGCAGAGTGCTCCACCGAACGCATCCCCGGCTCCAAGCCCGTTGACCACATCCACTTCGACGGCGCCGACCGAGACCGCTCCCGAAACATCGAAACCCATCACGCCGTCAGGACCCAGCTTCACTATCGCCATACGGGGTCCCCTCTCCAACAGTGCCTCGGCGATCTCCATCGGTTCCCTCTTTCCGACGGCGACCTCACATTCGCCGAGATTTCCGACCACGATGTTGACCTGGCCTATCACCTCGTTGATCTCCCTGCGGGCGTCTTCGGGGCTGTCCCAGAACGCCTCGCGGTAATCGAGGTCGAGAACGGTGTGCCCGTGCTCACCCCGGGCATCAAGCGCCGCCAGATGGGCGCTTCGACTCGGCTCGTCGGAGAGACCCGTGGTCGTCATCCAGAACAGATCAGCCGAGGAGATCGCATCAATGTCGAGCTCCTCAGGCATGATTTCCATGTCAGGGGCCTTGGGATACCGGTAGAAGGTGATCGGAAAATCGTTGGGCGGGTGGATTTCACAGAATGTGAGGGGTGTGGGGAGAGTGGCGACGGTGGTCACATACCGATTGTCGACACCGAGCCGGTCGAGCTCTTCACGGAGGTAGCGGCCGAACTCGTCGGCCCCCGTCCGCGAGATGAGGGCAGTGCGCCGCCCATGCCTGGCGGAGGCAACCGCCACGTTGGCGGCGCTTCCTCCGAGGAACCGACCGAATGTCGTTATGTCGCCGAGCGCCAACCCAGACTCCAGGGGATACAGGTCGACGCCGAGCCGCCCCATCGTGATGACCTCGAATCTCATTGAACCGTCACCTCATAGACCTCGGCTCGCA
>JAHEJW010000032.1:1295-4409 GCA_024638655.1 bacterium
TGTGAGAGAGTCGCGAAATCCTCCGTAGAGCCAGGCCAACCCCGGAGCCCCGCCAAGACTCGACCAAAGAGACCGTCGCGCACCGTCGGTGCCCAACAGGATCTGGTCCCCGAATCCGGCGACGAACATCTCAGCGACGAGTTCAGCCGTGTGGTTCTCCTCGGTCCAGCGGAGTGCCTGGTCGTAACAGAGGTTGACACCGGTCGAGAGCATCTCGCGGTGATACCCGACATCGGGGATCTTGTCCGTATGTGACAGCGCAACGCGCCCGAGCTCGACGCCCAGCTGAGTGAGCTCGTTGATCTGATTGATCCCCCCGGCGCCACCTTCGGTGTGAGTCAGGATGGGGACTCCCGTTCTCTCTGCAGTCAGAGCCGCGGCCTCGAACAGCTGCCGATCACGCGCCGACAGCTCCTTGGTGATCGAGCCCACCTTGACGATCCCGGCCCGGAGCTCCGTCCTGTCCGCCTCGTCCAGGAGATAGTCGTGACGGTCGATCCCAACCTCGATGTCGGCAGTGAAGCGTTCTGCCAGGATCTCGGCTGATTCGGTTCGGGCCCATTCCACGTCGTCGTAGTACTTCGACGTATGCAGCCCGGTCGAGGCGACCACGCGCATCCCGGTCAAGACGCTGATTCTTGCCAGCCGTTCGACATTTCGCCCGGCGCCGGCAGGCATAGCGTCGACCATCGTGCGCACTCCGGCGCGAATGCAGGTCCTGACCTCCTCCACGCCTTCGTCGACCGAGGGGAGGTGTATGTGGGGCCAACATCGCTCCACCAGCGGGCTATCGATGATCAGATGCTCATGGACATATGTCGGCCCTGCTTCGACGGAGGGAAGGTCACCACCCAAGACACGAATGAAACCCATCTCAAGCGTGCGGCACGTCGGTGATTGCGCCACCTTGGAGGAGCTCGGCGCGCACCTTCTCGAACGGGACGTCGCGCACCGAGCCGCCCCTCTCGCCAGCTGCCAGGGAGGCGACCACTCCGGCCGCCTGTCCCATCGCCATGCATTGCGCCATCGATCTGATCGACGCCTGGGCGTCATGCGTGGCGGAGAAACACCTCCCGGGCGTCAGGACGTTGAGCCCGTCGCGTGGAATGAGCGCCCGCAACGGGATGCCCACCGCCGTTCCGTCCGGCAGGTACTCCCACTTCGTGCCGACTCCGGGGCGGTGATCCTCGATCGGGGCTCCGCACAACCCGATCTGGTCGTCGAATTGGCGGGCTGAGATCACGTCCTCTCTAGTCACCCGGTAGTCGCCTTGAACCCGCCGCGTTTCCCGCATCCCGATCTGAGTGGACATGAATATCAGAGACGCGTTCTCATAGCCAGGGACCTTGTCTACGAGAAAGCGGGCATATTCGAGCGCCTGCTTTCGCCCGGCCATCTCAGCCGCGGTGAGAACTTCGGGATCGGTGGCATTGCGTATGCCGCCGTTGGGGAGACGCTGCACCTGATCGATGCGGGTCATGACAGTCGCTGTCATGCCTTCGACAGGCGTTATGTGGTCACTCCCCTCTCGTCTCGGGAGGTCGTACTCACCAGAGGAGGCGGCTTCGGTCATGAGACGATGCAAAGCGTCTTTGGTGATTCGGGCCCGCATCTCGGTATCGACATTCACCATCCGAAATGTGGTGGTGAGGGTCTGAGCCGGGTCGAGCTCTCCGGCCATTTCGTATTCGAAACCGGCGTAGTGACAAACGTCCGCGTCACCTGACGCATCGACCACTATCGACGCCTCCACCACCATCGGACCAGACTTGGTGGCGACCAACACTTCGGAAACGCGACCGTCGTCGAGAGTCACGCCCTGAACCAGGCCATGAAGCAGGACCGTTGCCCCGGCCTCGGTGACCAGGCTCTCCCATACGACCTTGAGGTGTTCTGCCAGGTAGGTGACACCCGTTCCGGCTCCGTAGGTGTTGGGCCTCTCGACGACACGGCCGAGACGGCGAAGACCCGCAACAACGTCGTCGGCGACGCCACCCACTACCTTCAACGCCCGGTCCCCGGGCGTGTAGAAGCCGTAGAAGGTATCCAGGACTGCGGTCGAGTTCCCTCCGAGAAAGGGGAGCTTCTCGATGACGATCGTTCTTGCTCCCGAGCGGGCCGCGGCTATGGCCGCGCTCGAGCCAGCTGCGCCGGACCCAACGACGACCACGTCATAGGACCCGAGGCGGGTGGGGCGAGACACTCAGTGAACGTAGGGGCTGAGTACGTCTCTCGCGATGAGGAAGCCGCGCTTGATCAACTCATCGGTCTCCTCGAAATCGCGGTCCTCGTGCTCGATGATGATCGCGCCGTCGTATCCGACCCGATGGAGGGCGGAGAAGACCACTCCCCAGTCGACGTGTCCAAGGCCGGGGAGACGGGGAATCTGCCAGCCAATTCCTGAAGAGAGCGTGCCGTTTTCGTAGAGGCCCTCATAGTCGATCATCACATCCTTGGCCTGGAAGTGGTAGAAGCGCTCGCCGAACTCGTATATGGCCCCCTCGATGTCGATCATGAGCCACACGAGATGAGACGGGTCGAAGTTGAGACCGATGGTCTCGCCGAATTCCTCGAACATCCGGCGCCAGATCTTTGGGTTGTAGGCGAGGTTGTGTCCTGACGGCCACTCATCCTTGGAGAAGATCATCGGACAGTTCTCGATGGCGACTTTCACCCCGGCGTCCTGAGCTGCGGAGATGATCTCCGGCCACACACGGGTCGCCTTCTCCCAGTTCTCGTCTTGGGTCAGAGACCGGTCGGCGCCTATGAAGGTGTTGACCACCGGGACATCCATCTTGCCTGCTGCGACAATCACCTTCTTGAGGTGATCGATGACCATTCGCGCATGTTCATCCTCGGGATGCAGCGGGTTCGGGTAATAGCCGAGCCCTGAGATCTCAAGATCCTTCTGGCTCATCCGGTCGACGAGCTCCTTCGCCTGATCATCAGAGATGCCGTCGACGTCTATGTGGCTCGTCCCCGCATAGCGGCGAGTGTCCCCACTCGAGGCCGGCCAGCATGCGATCTCGATGGTCGTGAACCCATTGTCCGCGGTCCAGTCGGCAACATCGTCCAGGGGGGTTCCCGGGAACGGGGCGGTCAGCAGTCCTAGCT
>JAHEJW010000032.1:4509-22698 GCA_024638655.1 bacterium
GTGTCCCCACTCGAGGCCGGCCAGCATGCGATCTCGATGGTCGTGAACCCATTGTCCGCGGTCCAGTCGGCAACATCGTCCAGGGGGGTTCCCGGGAACGGGGCGGTCAGCAGTCCTAGCTTCACTTTCTCCTCCTCGTGTTTCTCATCGTTGCACGGCCGTCCACCGCTGGTCCTGATGGCTCTTGGCGATCGCGTCGGTCACCAGCACCACGTCGTGGCCGTCGGCGAATGTCGGATACGAGGGCTCGCCGGAGGGCCTTCCGCTCGCGACATCGGCATAGACCTGTGAGAACAAGGCGCGAAAGGTGTCGGGGAATCCCTCGACATGACCGCCCGGATAGCCGATCAGCCGGGCAGCTTCAGATGCGAACAGTCCGGGATCGCGGGGCAGCACCTCGTTGGGCTTCCCCCGGTGACCGATGAACAGCGCATCCGGATCTGCTGAGAACCACCGCAGGGCGGACTCACTTCCGGCTATCTCATAGCGAACCGAGTTCTTCTGACCGGCGGAGACCTGAGAGATGGTCACCGCGCCCCGGGCTCCGTCCTCATACCGGAGGAGTATCCCCGCGGCGTCGTCACTGCTCATCTCCTCTTCGATCAGGTCACCAGAGTCGTCTGCCGCCGCGAACGTCTCCACCGGACCGGGTGGGTGTCTACGTACTGGGACGAGGGTGTGCAGGTCGGCCATCACCTCGACAACGCTCTTACCCGAGATGAAACTGGTTAGATCGAGCCAATGTGATCCGATGTCGGCCACTGCTCGCAGATCACCCGCCTGCTCGGGTTGCAGCCGCCAGTTCCAGTCGGTGTCGCGGAGAAGCCAGTCCTGGTGATATGAGCCGGTTATCAATCTCGGCTCGCCGATCTCACCGCCGGAGACCATGGCCATGGCCTGATGGTTGGCCGGATAGAAGCGGATGTTGAAACAAACTGCGTTCACCACTCCTGCATCGTGGGCCCTCGAGACCAGATCTGCGGTGTCATTCGAGTTGAGCGCTAGGGGCTTCTCACACACCACGTGTTTGCCGGCGGCGATCACCGAGCGGACCTGGCCGGCATGAGCGTGGTTGGGGCTGGCTATGTGGACGACGTCGACATCAGGCGATTCGGCCAGCTCGTCGACGCTCTCGAACACTCTCGGCACGCCGATGGCGTCCGCTTTCGTCCGGGCTCGTTCGTATGAAGATCCCACGACACCCGTGACCTCGACTCCGAGACGTCGCAGAGCCTCGACATGGGCAGTCCCGATGAATCCAACCCCCACGACTCCCGCTTTGATGTCGCTGAACTTCATGGGCCTCCGATTCCTCCTGTTCTGACCGAAGGTTAAGCGGCGCTCGGCAGGCCTGACGAGAGCTCCAAGCCAAATGTAAACGTTTGCCTTACTGACCGTAATCGGTACGATTCGGCCAAACCGGGCGAGCAGTGATCCAACGCATGTGAGTGTGGGAGACTCCGGCTCGACCGAGCGCCTAATAGGAGGCAATTCGCAAATGACCAAATGGATAAGAACCCTGGCGGTGATGGTGGTACTGGCCATGCTGGCAGTCGCCTGCGGTGATGGAACCGCCGACACCACTGAGGGGGGTGCCACGGATACCACCGAAGCCCCGGGCACCGACACCACGGAAGCTGAGTCGCCCGACACAACGATGGGCGAGGACGATGGCGGCATGTACCGCATCGGTTACTCCAACGGTGGCGGAGTGGGCAACGGCTTCCGGGAGGAGCAAGTCTGCACGGCCAAGGCCGAAGCGCTGGCCTCCGGAGAGGTTTCAGAGCTGGTGACGATTCACCGCAACACGGACGCAGCCGGACAGCTTTCTGACATTCGTGACCTCATTGCGGCGGACGTGGACGCCATAGTCTTCAACCCCAATGATCCCGAAGCGCTGAACCCGGCGCTCGAGGAGGCGAACGAAGCCGGAATCATCACCGTGTCGGTTGACGCGTTCGTGACGAATGCCGACTCGTACAACCTCTACAACAACCAGGTTGACTATGCCCGCCTCGGTGCGGAGTGGTTGTTCGAGCAGCTCGGTGGTGAAGGCACCGTCTACTACATGCGCGGCTTTGCCGGCCACCCGGCTGACGATGACCGTCACATTGGGTTCCAGCAGGCCCTCGAGAGCTACCCCGACATCGAGGTGGTTCCGAGCATCGACGGAGTTCACACCGGTTGGGACCCCGCCACGACTACCCAGATCATGAATGACTTCGTGGCCAGTGGTCAGTATGCGGACATCGACGGCATTTGGACTTCCGGGATGGACTCTCAGGTCGTCGACGTGATCCAGCAGGCAAACCTGGATTACGTGCCGATCGTCGGAGCCGACCTCGGAGCCTTCGTTGCCCAACTTCTCGACACCGACGCCTACTCGGGTCTGGAAGGCGCAGCGGTGACCAACACCGCGGCCGTCGGCGGCGCCGGGGTGAACCTCGCGCTCAAGCTCCTCAAGGGTGAGGATGTCAATACTGCCGAGGATGCTCCTCAGCCCAACACCGTGCTACTGACACCTGTCCTCGCTGACAACGTCACCGACGATGGCAACGCCACGCTCGAGTCGTGGCAGGTCGACGGTCTCGATCCTCTGTGGCCGCTTGGCCTACAGATCGAAGGGTTCACGACCTACACGCCGGAGCAGGCCGTTGCCTGCGCCGGCCCCGGCGAGTAACTCCTCTCGCTAAGTTGATAGATGAGCTGATGCGCCGGCTCGATCCGGCGCATCAGCTTTCTCAGAACCGGCTCGCTTGGGAGACATGACCAGAGGCACGACCCAGCACCTGCTCGACGCGAGCGGCGTCTCCAAGAGATACGGTGCCGTCGTTGCCTTGAAATCCGCCTCTCTGCGGGTACTTCCCGGTGAGGTTCATGCGCTGATGGGAGCCAACGGCGCAGGCAAGAGCACTCTCGTAAAGATCCTCACCGGAGCCGTGCGTCCGGACGAAGGCGTCATCGAAGTACGCGGGACCCAGCGTCGATCACACTCTCCCGCAGAAGCGCGTCGAGCAGGACTCGTGTCGGTCTATCAAGAGCCTGCGCTCATCCCCGATCTGGATATCGATTCCAACCTGCGCCTGACCGGGACACCAATCAACCCATTCCGCGATTGGGTCAACCAGCTGGGCCTCGATGCCCTGGATCTGACCCGGATGGCCAGGGAAGTACCCCTCGCCTCTCTTCGCATAATCGACCTGGCCCGTGCTCTCGCTATCGAGCCCGACGTGCTGATGCTCGACGAAATGACCGCTGCTCTGCCCGCCAATCTCTCGGAGCGGGTCCTCGATGTGATAAACGGGATGCGCGGCGGAGACAGAAGCATCGTGTTCATATCCCACCGCATGATCGAGATTGCATCCGTGTGTGATCGGGCGACCGTCCTGCGGGAAGGCGAGACAGTCGGTGTGGTCGACATGGATGACGTCGATGCCGAGGATCGAATAGTCGAGCTGATGCTCGGCGAGATCGCCGAGGAGCTCAGTGACAACGGGGTGAGAAAGGGCGCCCCGGAGCGCGGCAGCGATGGGGGTCCTCGAATCGAGGTCCGAGGGCTGGCCGCGTCGGAGCGTTTGCGCGATGTCTCCTTCGAGCTCTATCCGGGCGAAGTCCTCGGCGTGATCGCCCTCGAGGGTCAGGGTCAAGACGAGCTCTTCGACATCCTCTCTGGCTCGATTCGTCCCGTCGACGGACAGGTTCTCGTCGACGGGAAAAAGGTGTCGTTCCGGCATCCGGCCGATGCAATCCAAGAGGGCATTGTCTTCGTCCCTGCCGACCGAGCTGAGGCTTTGTTGATGCAACGTCCGGTTCGTGACAACATCGCGCTTCCCTTCAGCGTCCGTCTCCGTCGGTGGGGGCCTATCAGGAGAAGCACCGAGAAGCCAAAGGTCGACAAGGCGATCGACCGCCTCCAGATCGAGATGCGGGCTCAAGGAGAAGTTCGTTTCCTCTCAGGCGGCAACCAGCAGAAGGTGACCATCGCTCGATGGTTGGCCGGTGGCGTCCAGACCATGCTGTGTTTCGACCCGACTCGAGGGATCGACATCCGCACCAAGCACCAGATCTATCCTCTGTTGCGTGAGCTAGCGGCCGCCGGCGCGGCAATCCTCCTCTACACGTCTGAGCTGAGCGAGATCGAGCTCGCCTGCGACCGCGCCATAGTCATTTTCGGCGGCGAGGTCGTAGCCGAAATCGATGCTGCCGATGCCGACGAAGGCACACTCCTTCGGGCAGCTCACAACCTCAAGTCTGACGCCCTTCTGCCCGAGGAGATCGTGGCCTCGGCTCATAGCGGCGGAAGTGCCTCGGAGGACCCTGGAGAGGTCGACGGGTGAACGCCGCAGTTGGTGCCGCGGTGGAGTCGAGGAGCAGCCCGCTGGCGACGCTCGGCCGTTTGGTTCGGCGCAACGTCTGGACATTGGGGCTCCTCGTGATCCTGGCCTTGCTCCTGGTGGCGACCAAGATCATCCAGCCGAGCTATGGGCCGGCAGGTATCCAGGGGCTGGCGATATCGGTGCTCCCGCTCGCTCTGGCCGCCGCCGCCCAGACGTCTGCCGTGCTCGCCCGTGGCATCGATCTCTCGATTGGGTCGATGATGGCTCTTACGAGTGTCGTCTCGGCGCGACTTATGGACGACCAAACCGAAGGCTTCGCGATCCTGGTCGTCGCCGGGGTTTTGATCCTGGGTCTGGTGATCGGCGCAGTCAACGGCGCCCTGGTCGTCTTCACGAGGGTTCCTGACATCGTGGTGACCCTGGCAATGCTCTTCGTCTGGGCCGGAGCGGCGCTCCTGGTGCTCAACACCCCGGGCGGGGGTTCGGCAAAGTGGCTCAGCGACCTCACGAGGGGCCCACTCTTCACGGACTGGCTGCCCCAGGCAGCGGTCCTCTTGGTCGCTGTCGTCGCGGTGATCTGGATACCGATACGGAGATCACGCCTGGGTCTGTCCATATACGCGGTCGGGAGCGACCCGCTGGCTGCATTCCGAAGTGGCGTGTCGGTGACCCGAACCAAGATCTTCTCCTACATGTTGGCCGGCCTGTTCTCCGCCATCGGCGGGTTGGCTCTCACAGCGACGACAGGAATCGGGACACCGGTTCCGGGGCCCTACACGCTGATGAGTGTGGCCGCCGTCGTTCTGGGCGGTGTGAGCCTCGCCGGGGGTCGAGGAGGCATCTTCGGTCCCGTGATCGCGGTGATCATCCTCTCTCTGCTCAGGACCGACATGACCTTCCTCAACGTAGATACGAACCTGGCCACCGTTGCACAAGGCCTGATCCTCGTCGGAGTGGTCATGGTCGGGAGTCTCATCCAGATGAGGAGAGAGAGATGAGCGGGGTCGCCGACGCGACAACGACAACGCGCCCGAGTTGGATGACGGCTTCGGGCATCAGAACGCTGGTCCGGGAGCACCCGATGGTGCCCCTTGTCGGGCTTCTTGCCCTCCTGGTCGCGCTCAGCGAGGTGATCAGGCCCGGGATCGTCTCACCGAACTGGGCCGGTGTGCTGCTGAGGGGGGCGGTGCCCTTGGCGATCCTGGCTGCGTGTCAGACCATCACCATGCTGACCGCGGGCATCGACCTCTCGGTTGGCGCTGTTGCTTCGATGTCCGGATTCCTGGTAGCCACACTCGTTGGCGACACGGGCCTGGTACTCGCCATCGTCATCGCTCTCGCTGTGTCGGCACTCGTCGGTCTCGTCAACGGCATTGGGGCGGGTGTCTTCAAGGTGCACCCCCTCATCATGACCCTGGGGATGAGTCTCGTGGTGCTGGGCCTGGCGAACGTGTGGCAGGTGATGAGGGTGCAGACCGGTTCCGGGGTGCCCACCGAGTTCCGTCAACTAGGAGCCAACCTCTTCTTTGGCTTCATACCGGTCAATCTCCTCCTGTTCGTCCCGCTGGCTTTGCTGGTCATATTCACTTTGAACCGGACCGGGTTCGGCCGGCTCCTCTACGCCATCGGCGATAATCCGGTGGCTTCCCGGCTGTCGGGAGCGAAGTCCTGGCAGGTGCTCGCAGTCCTCTACTTGATCTCCGGCGTGCTAGCCGGCATCGCCGGCTTCCTCTTCTCCGGCCTGACCAACACAGCATCAGTGACCCTGGCAGACTCGGCACTTCTCCCCTCCGTCGCTGCTGCGGTGATCGGCGGGACTTCGATCTTCGGAGGCCGGGGCACTTACAGCGGGACGATCATCGGCGCCCTGATACTGACGGTCATCTCGTCGATCCTGTCGTCGCTGGGTTATCCGGAGGCGGTGCGCCAAATCCTGTTCGGGTCGATGATCGTCTTCGTGGCGGCGGCCTACACCCGCATCACCACCGACTGATCGATTCCCCCTCCCCGCTCATTCGCCCAGCGGCCTTTTCGCCGGGATCTCGTAGAGGTGATCCCAAGGACGGGCTCGCTCGAATGCGGCGGCGGCCGAGAGGACGTCCAGATCCGCTCCACGTCTGCCCAGTATCTGCAGACCCACCGGCAGACCGTCGGAGAGCCCGGCGGGCACCGAAGCGGCCGGGTGACCCGTGAAGTTCGTGAAGTAGGTCATGCACCAGCCGATCAGAGGGTCGACCTCGACGCCTTCGATCATGGTCGGACCTCGAGTTTCGCCATTGGCCAGATTCTCCACCGGCATGGCAGCCAAGGTCGGAGTGAGGAGAACCCGGTGGTCGGTCATGACGGTTTGGATGGCGTCGAAGACCTGGCTGCGTCGCGAGTTGTCGTCGAAGTAATCCATCGCAGACATCGACGCGACGTGATCCGCCCATCGGAGGAATCCCTCCGGGAGGTCGTCCCGGTGGTCGCCGAGGATGTCGAGCCCGCCTTGGGCAAGCTGGCTGAAGGCGTCCAGGCTCAGGGGCAGGATCAGCCGGCACCAGAGATCTGCCAGCTCCCGTTGGTCGAGCCCGATGTCGATCTCGACCTCATAGACGGTGGCCCCCGCTTCTTCGAAGGCGCGGACGGCTTCCTCAACCACCCGGGCCACTTCGGCCTGCACCGGGTAGACGCCGAAGTCGGGCGAGTAGGCGATCTTCCAGTCTTGAACGCCACCTTGGACACCCGAGGCGAAGTCGGGCTCGTCCACCGCCGAGAACGGGTCCGCTGGGTGCGGACCGGCCAGGACGCTCATCGCAAGGGCCGCGTCAGCGACGTTCCTGGTGATCGGGCCCTCGTATATGAACGGCGATACACCGGAGAAGGCGTTCGGCCTCACGACGACGGGGACCCGGCCCGCCGACGGCTGGTAGCCGACTACACCGCACCAGGCAGAGGGGATGCGTATGGACCCTCCCCCGTCCGTGCCTTCGGCGATGGGAACAAGACCATCGGCGACCATGGCTGCCGAACCCCCGGATGACCCGCCACTGTTGAGGTCGGTGTTGAAAGGATTTCGCGTCGGACCGAACAAGTAGTTGTCACAGGTGCCTCGAAAACCCATGGCCGGGCTATTGCCCTTGCCGATGATGATGGCGCCCGCCGCTTCCATTCGCTCTGCCCACGGGCAGTAGCCGTCGATGGAGAAGTCGGCCATGGCTGGAATCCCGCCAAAGGTCGCCGGCCATCCCGGCTTGAAGTCGAAGAGGTCCTTCATGACGACCGGAACACCTAGTAGCGGGCCGCCACTCTCACCCCGGGCGATTGCAGACTCTGCTGCCTCGGCCGACTCGACGGCATCCTCGAATCCACGGAAGGCGAGGGCATTCAGACTCGGCTCTCGCTCTTCGACCCGTCGGATGGTCGCTTCGATGACCTCGACCGGAGACACGTCCCGGCCTGCGATCGCTGCGGCGAGATCGACTGCCGACCGGTAGGCGATGTCCGTGCTGCCCATTGTTCCCTCCTCTAGCCGGACCGAAACAGGCCAAAAACCCAATACTGCACGGCACGGCAAACGTTTACAAGGCGGCGTCGAAGACAGGTACTCTGCTTCCGTGACGAGAGACACCGACTCGGCTGTGAAGAAGGGCACCGAGTCCCACTCCCTGAGGCATGTCGCCGAGCTCGCCGGGGTCTCCGTGGCAACCGCCTCGCGGGTCATGTCGGGGTCGAGTCACCCCGTCAGCGAGCAAACACGGGAAAAGGTCCTCGAAGCTGCGAACCAGCTCTCTTTTCAGCCAAACCGCCTGGCCCGCGCCCTGGTCACCGCGCGATCCCACACCGTAGGGGTGCTCGTTCACGACATCTCAGACCCGTACTTCGGCGAGATCGTCAAAGGTCTCGAGGACGGCATTCACGCCGAGGATTACCGACTCTTCGTGGCTAGCTCAGAGAGGGACCCTCAGAAGGAGTTGGACTACGTGCGGGCCTTCTTCGCCCACCAGGTAGACGCAATCGTCTTTGCCGCCAGCTCATTGACCGACGCCGCCTACGCCGAGACCCTCGAGGCAATGGCCAAACGATTCACCGACGGGGGTGGAGTGATCGTCGTGCTGTCGGATCACCTTCTCAGGGGCGCCAAGGTCTGGTTCGACAACAAGCGGGCCGTAAGCGAGATGGTGAGATACCTCCACCGGCGGGGTCACCGTCGCATCGGCTATTTGACAGGTCCATCTGATCTCGAGGTTTCGCTGGTCCGGCTCGCGGGTTTCACGGCGGCAGCCGAAGAACTCGGCCTCGATGTCGGGCCCGAGAACATCGCCAATGGCCACTTCACGGCAGTGGGTGGGGGTGAGGCGATGGGCGAGCTCCTCGATCGAGTCGATCTGACGGCAGTTCTCGCCGCAAACGACCTGATGGCCATCGGAGCGCTGCGTCGACTCCACTCGGCTGGGATTGGCGTGCCCGATGAGCTATCGGTCGCCGGTCTCGATGACATACCCATAGCCGAGTACGGGCCGGTCCCCTTGACCACGATGCGGGTGCCCACCTACCAAATCGGGTTGGAGGGCGCTTCGCTCCTTCTGAAAGCATTGAGAAAAGAGGATGCCGACGACGTCCACGTAACCGGGGAGATCGTCGAGCGCGACTCGGTGGCCACGATCGAGCCGGAACAATGAGCGAAGCAAGGCTGAGGGAACTCGCCCGCTCCCTTGCCGCCGCATGGGATGGCGCCAGGGCCATTCCTGCGCCTTCCACCAGCCTGCCCTCGTTGACGATCGATCAGGCATATGAGATCCAAGACCTGTTGATTGGAGCGCGCATCGAGTCAGACCGGGATCGTGCCGGATGGAAAATGGGACTGACCTCGGCCGAGCCGCCGGCCACTCCGATCGTCGGAAGCTTGCTCTCCGATATGGTCGTCGCGTCCGGCTCGAGCCTCGATCTCGGCTCAATGGTCGCACCAATGGTCGAAGCCGAGCTGGTCGTTCGCATTGGTGAGGTGATCGATCGTCCAACGACATTGGCCAAGCTGGAGGCCGGCCCACATGAGGTAGGCCCCGGCATCGAAGTCATCGACTACAGGACGACTGGCAGTTCGGGCGTGATCGACTGGATCGCCGACAATTCCACGGTCGCCTATGCCGTCGTTGGCGATTTCGTGCCGGTGGCCGATACCTCACCCGGCGAGATCACGGCGGCTCTCTATGGCGAAGGGAAGCACCTGGCTTCCGGGGAGGGTCGGCTGGTGATGGGCAACCCCTTGGAAGCGGTGGCATGGCTTTCGGGACATTTGATGGGGCGGGGTCTTCGGCTCGAACCGGGCCACGTCGTCCTCACCGGGTCTCTCACCGGCCATCATGAGGTGCCCGGAGACAGCGCAAGCATGTTCACCGCAGACTTCGGGACATTCGGCTCGGTATCCGTCCACTTCAGGGTCTGAGAGACGAAAATCCCCGCCAGGAACCCCTGTTGACGATGATGAGGGCGCTGGAGTACGGTGCCGTGGTAATCGTTTGCCGATTGGCTTTCCCCTATTGACTGAGAGCAGCCCGTGAGCGAGGTTGGAGCGTGACTCGCCGCGTATTCGCACCCGACGCCCTTCAAGGCCAGGTGGTCCTGGTCACAGGCGCCAGTCGTGGGATCGGTGCCGCCATAGCCCTCGCCTGCGCCGAGTCCGGGGCCGACGTTGCCGTCGGCTACAGGGAAGGCCGAGACGGAGCGGACGCCACCGTCGGGACCATCAAGGAGCGAGGGCGAGACGCCGTCGCCTACCGGGCCGATGTGAGCGATCCCGACCAAGTCGAAGCCATGATCGAGGGCGTGGTGAATCACTTCGGGAGAATCGATGGGCTCGTCAACAACGCGGGCTTCATGCCGGAGAGTCACGTCTCGGAGATGTCGATTGACGAGTGGAGGACGGTGATCGACGTCGATCTCACGGGAGCCTTCTTGTGCACCCGCGCCACCCTTCCCGGGATGTTGGAACGGAGATCCGGGTCGATCGTGATGATCTCTTCGAGACTGGGTCAGATCGGTTTCGCCGGAGTCGCCCACTACTCGGCGGCCAAGGCCGGGATGATCGCACTGGCCAAATCCCTCGCCAAGGAAGTCGGCCGGGAAGGTGTTCGGGTGAATGTGGTCGCGCCCGGAGTCACCGTCACCAACATGACCTCAGACATCACGAAAGGCGAAGTGGGGGCGCGTCGACTGGCTGAGCTTCCTCTTGGTCGGTTCGCCACGGCCAACGAAGTAGCAGACAGCGTGATCTTCCTTCTCTCCGACGCAGGCGTCCTGTATCACGGGCAAACCCTCTGCCCCAACGGCGGAGGTCACATGCCATGACGGGAGAGCCCACGACGTGAGACTCCTGACTCCAGAGGATGCGGTCCGGGCCGTCCCGGACGAAGCCACATTGCTCATTGGAGGATCCGGGGCAGGCCATGCCCTGCCTCAGCTCTTCATCGACACTTTGGCCGAGCTGTATCGGCAAGACGGTTCACCAAAGGGGCTGACCACCGTGCGGGTCGTCGGAATCGGTGACTTCGCTGATCGCGGCTTCTCCCAGCTGGCACTACCCGGCCTGATGAAGCGGACCATCGGCTCGAACATCGGCAACGAGCCCCGACTCGGAGAGCTCGTCGAGAGCGGCGAAGTCGAGGCGTATTCGTTTCCTCAAGGGGTCCTGTCCCAGCTCTGCCGGGAGATCGCTGCCGGTCGACCGGGGTTGGTGACCGCAGTCGGGATCGACACGTACGTCGACCCACGCCAAACGGGCGGGAAACAGGGAGCGGCCAGCGAAGACCTGGTCGAATTGGTCGAGTTGGCAGGCGAGGAGTGGCTTTTCTTCAAGGCTTTTCCCATCGATGTCGCCGTCATCCGTGGCTCCGTGATCGACGAGGACGGGAACCTCACAATGGAGGAGGAAGCGGTGAAGGGCGAGATGCTCGCCATGGCCATGGCCGCCCGGAATTCGGGAGGAATCGTCATCGCACAGGCGAAGAGGTTGGCGGCCGCCAAGACTCTCCCGGCACGTTCAGTCGTCGTTCCAGGCGCACTGATCGACATCGCCTACCTCGACCCACAACAACCGCAGACCTACGCCACTCCCTACTCCCCCTATTACTCCGGTGCCCTGCGCAGGCCGAGCAGCGACGCCGATGATCCACCACCCCTCGATGTTCGCAAAGTCATTGCCCGACGCTCGCTTCTCGAGTTTCGGCCTGGAGACATCTGCAATCTCGGCTTCGGCATCAGCCAGATGATCGGAGCGATCGCCTGGGAGGAAGGCATCGAGGACCGGCTGGTACTGACGGTGGAACAGGGCATCTTTGGCGGGGTCCCGGTTGCAGGAAACGAAGGAGGGGCCGGCTTCAACTATCAGGCGATGATCGACCAGCCGTACATGTTCGACTTCTACGACGGTGGAGGGCTCGATATCGCCAGCCTTTCGTTCGCCCAGGTCGATGCGCGTGGCAATGTCAACGTTCACAAGTTCCCCGGCAGGCTTCGCGGGCCGGGCGGATTTCCCAACATCAGTGCAAAGACCGGCCGAATTTGCTTCGTGGGCACCCTCAACACGTCGGGTCTCCAGATGGACGTCGTCGACGGGAGGCTGCGCATCGCCAAGGAAGGCTCATTGCACAAATTCGTCGAGAACGTCGACGAGGTGAGCTTCAGCGGGAACATGGCGATGCGCCGCGGCCAGCGTGTCCGATACATAACCGAGCGGGCCGTTTTCGAGCTCATAGACGGCAAGGTGACCCTCATCGAGGTCGCCGAAGGGCTCGACCCGGACGCCGACGTGATCGCCCACATGGGGTTCAGGCCGGAGGTGTCTGATGAACTGAAGCCGATGGATGGGAGAATCTTCAAGGAGGGGCCCATGGGTCTAGCCGACGAGTTCAGGGAACCACGATGAGCGGGACCCTCATCTCTGTCGTGCCCGGTCCCATCACCACGATTCGTCTCGACAATCCTCCGTTGAACCTGGTCACCGTCGACCTGATCAGGCAACTCGACACGGCTCTGGCCGACATCGAGGCCGATCCGCACCTGAGATGTGTGATCGTCACCGGCACCGGCGAGCGCGCCTTCTGTGCCGGCTCGGATGTCAAGGAGTTCGAGTCACTCAGAGGACGTGTCGGAGAAGGAAAGCTCCTTCTCGAGAAAGCCGTCTACCGGAGACTCGCCCGACTCCCAATGCCGACCGTTGCAGCGATCCAGGCCGATGCGCTCGGTGGCGGCCTCGAACTGGCGTTGTGCTGCGATCTGAGGGTCGCCGACGAGACGGCGAAGCTCGGGCTCCCCGAGGTGCGCTTGGGCGTGATGCCGGGCTCGGGTGGCACACAGCGGCTCCCACGGATCGTCGGCCCGGCCAAAGCGAAGGAACTGATCCTGATGGGTGAGATCATCACAGCCTCAGAAGCAGCCGAAATCGGGCTGGTCAACCGGGTGGCCGCTCCGGGAGGGAGCCTCGGGGTTGCCATGTCGATGGCTGAGACGATCGCGACCCGCGGGCCGCAGGCAGTGAGAGAGGCGAAGCGCGCGCTCGACACCGCCGGAGACACCACCCTCGACGAAGGACTGGCTGTCGAGCTCGACGCGTCGGAGCGGATTTTCTCCACCGATGACATGCTCGAGGGCGCCCGAGCCTTCTTCGAGAAGAGGCCTCCCGAGTTCACCGGCGAGTGATCGAGAGTTACAGCAAGGAAGACGGAGAGATGAGCAAAGAGACGAATGAAAACATCGGCCGATTTGGAGTATTCCTCCCCTCCTTCATCTGGCCCGACGACGGGCCGGAAAGGGCAAATGGGATCATCGACTTCGCACGTCAGGTCGAAGATGTCGGGTTTGACTCGATCTTCATCACCGACCACCTGCTCGCCGCCAAGCAGTTCTACTCGGTCTCTTTCCTGGAGCCCCTCACCACGTTGTCGCTCGTCGCCGGGGTGACCGAGAGAGTGAAGCTCGGAACTTCGGTGATGGTCATGCCTATCCGCGAACCCGTACTGCTCGCCAAACAACTCGCCACCATGCAGTTCCTCTCCAACAACCGGATCGTGCTTGGCGCCGGGATCGGCTGGTACCCACCCGAATATGCGGCTACTGGGGTGAAGAAGTCGGAACGAGGTGCCCGCACCGATGAGATCCTCGAGATCATCGTGCCCCTTCTCGAAGGTGAGACGGTCACCTATCAAGGACACTTCTACAACATCGAGGACGTACTGATCGAGCCCAGGCCGAGCGAGCGACCCGAGGTCTGGATCGGTGGTGGCTCACAGCTCGCCGATCCGGGATCACCGGACCTTCCCCGCATCGTGGAGCCGGTGAAGCGGCGCATCCTCGCCTCTGAGGGCTGGGTGCCCCGCCCGACGTGTCCGCCCGAGGACATCGCCAGGGACTGGACCGAGCTCCAGGCCTACTTCGAAGAGCACGGTCGGGATCCTGCCGAGCTGGTGATAGCCCACGAGAACTTCTATCACTTCGTTGGCACCGAGGACGGAGCCAAAGCTCGAGAAGAGCAGCACGAGGCCATGCTGAAGGTCATGAGCGAGGCACGTGGGCCCGACTACCTCGAGCGGGTGTACCTCTTCGGCACCCCGGACGAGGTCGTGGAGTCACTGCAGGCCAGGGTGGATGCCGGTGTCGAACAATTCATGCTCCACACAATGACTCCAGACCCCGCCCAGCTGGAACAGTGGGCGACACACGTGATTCCCCACGTTCGCTTCCCCTCGAAGGCCACTTGACCAGACGAGTCCCTCTCATCGGCCGGCCTCTCAAGAGGAGACATTCGGAGGTCATGCAGAACGCCGCATTTGCGGCCAATGGGGTCGATGCGGTCTACGAGCTGCGCCCGATCGAGTCGAGTGAGATCGAGTCGTTCTTCGCTGAAGCCCGTAGCCCCGAGTTCCTCGGATTCGGGGTGACAGCCCCTTACAAGCAGCTGGCCATGAGACACCTGGATGTCATCGAGCCCGGTGCCTCGGCGATAGGAGCCGTGAACAACGGGGTCCGTCAGGACGATGGGGCTCTGATCGGCTTCAACACCGACGCTTCTGGGTTCCTCTCGGCGGTGGAGGCGATGGGGAAGTCGGCAGCCGGTCGCCCGGCGGTGGTCGTTGGGGCTGGTGGAGCAGCCAGGGCTGTCGTCTGGGCGCTGCTCGATGCCGGAGCCGAGTCAGTCTTCGTGTCCAACCGCACCATCGAGCGGGCGCGGGACCTGGCCGAGAGCCTCTCGTCTCATGGTGAGATCGTTCCCGGCCCCTTGACCGGGCCTGAGATGGCCAGGGCAATGGGCTCGGCGTCAATCGCCGTGAACGCCACGACCGTCGGCATGACCACCGATGGCCTTGCCTTCGACGTGAGGCCATTGGGCGAGGATGCTCTCGTGTTCGATCTTGTCTACGTCCCACCCGACACCCCCCTGGTCCGGGCTGCCACAGCACGCGGGTTGGCCGTGTGCAACGGCCTAGAGATGCTGATCCGGCAAGGGGAGATCGCCTTCGAGCGATGGACCGGAATCGGATCAACGGCCGACATCATGAGAGATGCGCTCTACGAGTGGGATCCGCAGCTGAGGCCAGAAGAGAATTGACCCAACGCATCGACTCACTCCTGGACGGGGCCGGCCTGCCTCGCTTGGAACGGTCGGCATGGGTGGAAGTCGACGTCGGCGTTCTCGCCGAGAACGCCAGAGCACTCATCGAGTTGGTGGCGCCCTCGACCCTCGCACCCGTGGTCAAGGCCGACGGATACGGCCATGGGCTCGAGGCTGCTGCGCGTTGCGCGGTTTCGGCCGGTGCCGCCCGCCTGTGCGTGGCCGACTCGGGAGAGGCACGTCGACTGCGGGTCGATGGCTACGAGGGACCCATCTTTGTGCTCTATCCGGTGCCTGCTGCGGTCGTTCCGCACATGGCGGAGCTCGCGGTGGACACCACAGTTGGCAGCACGAAGGAAGCCCGAGACCTAGACAGTGTCCTTGGAGTGGGGAAACCGCCGCTCTCAGTACATCTCGAGATCGACACCGGCATGACACGAGGAGGGGTGGCGCCGGAGGAAGCGATCACAGCCGCCTCGGCTTTGGCCAACTCCACCTCGGCCCGTCTCACCGGTGTGTGGACTCACCTCTCCACTCCTGAAGACCCCGACTTCACCGAACAACAGCTTGGCCGGTTCGACTCGGTGCTGAGCCGGCTGCGGGCTGCCGGCATAGATCCAGGATTGACACACGCTGCCGCCTCCGGTGGACTCCTGTCGGTCGACACGAGCTCCCATTCCTTCGTCCGCTCCGGCCTGTCCTTCTACGGCTTAGATCCCCATGCCGGCGATCCCCTCCCCCAATCGGTACGCCCGGCCTTGACTGTGAAGGCACATCCGGTGAGGCTGACCGAAGTCCCGTCCGGGGCGAGGGTCGGCTATGCCGGCACCTGGACCGCGGAGAGAGACTCGACCATTGCGACGCTTCCGATCGGCTATGCAGATGGATGGTCCCGAGCCTCCTCTCCGGGGACCTTCGCACTGGTAGAAGGTCGGCGGGCTCCGCTGGTCGGCAGGGTGTCCTCGGACTCGATCACGGTGGACGTCACAGGACTGGACGATGTCGGCCCCCGGGCCGAGTTCACCTTGCTCGGCCCTGACGCCGGCGATGAAATCACCGCCGATGAGGTCGCCGCCGTCCGAGGGACGATCTCCTGGGAGGTGCTCCAGCAACTGGGCTCGCGTCTCACCCGTGTCTACACAAGGCGCGGCGGCGCGGTTGCCCTCAGGGCCGAGTCGACGACTGAAGTCGTGATCGCCTCCGCTGCCGGGTTTCCTTTCTATTGAAATGGGGAGCTGCGCCCATCCGGACCCGGTTCAGCACCGGGTCTTGACACTCTCCGATTCGGACGGCTAAACAGGAGGAAAACGGTTACCTTCGGGTACCGATAGCGACATCAGGGGAACGGCATGGCCACCAGGCAGGATCGAGCGGACGTACTGATCGTCGGCGCAGGTGCCTCTGGGGGAGTCGCTGCCCGGCATTTCGCCGAGGCCGGTCTCTCGGTCGTGTGTCTCGAACAGGGTCGCTGGCACGATCGCAGCGAGTTCCGAGGCCGCTCGCCGGATTGGGAGATCACCGGACGCAAGCAGTGGTTCCCCAACCCGACCGTCCGGGGGCTTCCCCAGGACTACCCACTGAACGAGGAAGAGTCGGACATAGCGCCGCTGATGTTCAACGGTGTCGGAGGCAGCATGATCCTCTACGCAGGGGTCTGGCCCCGAATGCTCCCTTCGGACTTCAAGGTCAAGACCCTCGACGGAGTGGCCGACGACTGGCCACTCACCTACGAGGAGCTCCAGCCCTACTACGAGAGGACAGAGGAACAGATCGGCGTGTCCGGTCTCGAGGGGGATCCGGCTTATCCCCCAGGCAAAGGTCCTCAGCTTCCGCCTCTCCCGCTGGGTACGGGAGCTATGAAGATCGCAAAGGCCCACGACAGGCTCGGATGGCATTGGTGGCCCGAGCCCAATGCCATCCTCTCCCGCCCCTACAACGGCCGGCGTCCCTGCGTCCAAGTTGGGACCTGCCAGCAGGGCTGCAACGAAGGAGCCAAGGCCTCAACCGACCAGACGCATTGGCCGTTTGCCATCAACCATGGCGCCGAATTGGTCACAGGTGCCCGTGTTCGCCGAATCGTCACCAAGAACGGACTGGCCACCGGCGCTGAATGGGTCGATGAGGAGGGGAAGGAGCACTTCCAAGCTGCCGACGTCGTCGTCCTGGCAGCCAACTCGATCGGAACGGCGCGGATCCTCCTCAACTCGGCAGCTACGGGTCATCCGGATGGACTCGCCAACTCGTCCGGCCTGGTAGGGCGACGACTGATGATGCATCCTTTCGCCTCGGTCACCGGGCTCTTCGAGGAGAACCTGGAGAGTTGGCAGGGTCAGTTCGGGTGCAGTATCGAATCCTTCGAGTTCTACGAAACCGACGAGTCGCGCGGGTTCGTACGCGGGGCCAAGTGGGGTCTCGCACCCACGGGCGGCCCGATCAACATGGCTCTTCCGGCACGAGCCGGCGAGTCCGAGTGGGGGCCGGATCACCATCTGCTCTTCCGAGAGCGCTTCGGGCGCGGACAGAGTTGGGGTCTGTTCGGCGAAGACCTGCCCAACGAGGACAACCGCGTGGTCATCGACGGCGAGCTCACCGACTCCTCCGGGATCCCGTCTCCCAAGATCATCTACAAGGTCTCCGAGAACTCCCGCAAACTCCTCGACTTCCACATCGAAAAGGCGAGCGAGTCGATGATCGAAGCCGGCGCACACAAGGTCGAGACGGACAGCCTGATGAGATACTCCGGGTGGCACTTGTTGGGAACGACCCGGATGGGAGACGACCCCGAGACATCGGTGGTCGACAGATGGGGCCGATCCCACGACATCTCCAACCTCTACGTCGTCGACGGCAGCGTCTTCGTCACATCGAGCGGCACCAATCCGACCAGCTCGATCGCCGCCCTTGCCCTGCGCACTTCGGAGCACATGGTCGAGGACCGCCACAATCAGAAGGTGCCGGCATGAGCGAGAACCTCGAGATCCGCACCTCGGTCAGCGACACGACGAGAAGGGCCCTGGAGACCATTGGCGACTACCTGATCCCCGAGGCACATGGCATGCCCGCGGCCAGTGAGATGATGGTGGGGACTTCCCAGCTCGACTTGGTGCTGGCATCCCGACACGACCTGGCACCACTCCTGGAGAGGGCTTTGGCCAGCGCGGAGGTCGATGACGTCGCGGCATTCGTGGACCAGCTTCGGGAAGAAGACCCTGAGAGCTATGACGCGGTCACTCTCGCGGTGGTCGCCGGCTACTACATGCATCCCAG
>JAHEJW010000061.1 GCA_024638655.1 bacterium
CGCCATGGACGAGGAGGACCGGCCGACCCGAACCCACCTCGTGCACTCTGACCCGATGTCGAGGTGAACCAACCTCCAGAATCCTCTCACCCGGCTCGAGTCCCCAGTGGCTCCAAACCGGAGCCTCCGATTCCGACGCCATCCGGACTCCTCTCGCTCCAACCGAACCTAAACAACAACCGTCGTGGACAGTTCGGAGCCGCACCTGTGCCTTCCCCCTAACCCCGGCAGACGATCGGTAGGGTCAGAGTCCGGCGATGACTGAGCTACCGACAGGCACGGTGACATTCTTCTTCTCCGACCTCGAAGGTTCGACCCGACTCTTGCAGCGGCTGGGCAACACCTTCGACCAGCTGCTCATCGACCTCTTCGAGATACAGCGGGCTGCCATCGAGTCGGCGGGAGGCGTGGAGGTCCGGACAGAAGGTGACATGATCTTTGCGACCTTCCCGTCGGCAATCGGCGGAGTCTCCGCAGCCGTGGCGACGCTTCGGGCTATCGACGACCACGACTGGCCAGACGATGTGAGGGTGCAGGTCCGGATCGGCCTTCACACAGGTGAGGGCCGGCTCGCCGGTCCGGACTATGTGGGAATCGACGTCCACCGGGCTGCGAGGATTTCGGCGGCCGGCCATGGCGGTCAGGTACTCCTATCCGACGCCACTCGATCGCTGGCCGATTCGGGGCTGCCGGAGGGTGTGGGCCTGCGTGACCTGGGCGAGCACCGCTTCAAAGACCTCGAGGACCCGATTCGCATCTTTCAGCTGACCGTGCGGGAACAGAAGAACGAATTCCCGGAGATCAGTTCGCTCAGTGCGCGTCCCAACAACCTGCCGACCCTTCTGACCAGCTTCGTCGGGCGAGAGGAGGAGCTCGATGAGGTGGCGCGCCTGGTGGAGAGCCTGAGGCTGGTAACCCTGACCGGTCCGGGAGGCTCGGGCAAGACCCGTCTCGCCCTGCAGGTGGCGACGAGGTTGCTCGAGGACTTCTCCGAAGGGGTCTTCTTCGTCGACCTCTCACCGATAGGCAGTATCGAGTTGGTGGCATCAACCGTCGCCAAGGCTCTGCACCTGGCCGTGGATCCGGGAGGAAGCCCACTTCTGGCAGTTAAGAATCATCTGCAGGGCCGCGAGCTGCTCCTGGTGTTGGACAACTTCGAGCAGGTGATCGAGGCAGCCGAAATTGTGGGAGATCTCATCGCTTCGGCTCCCGACTTGAAGGTGCTCGTGACGAGCCGGATGCCTCTGCGGCTCTATGGGGAACAAGAGATTGAGGTTCCCCCGATGGGCTTCCCCGCAGTCGACGACCCGCCGGAAGAGCTCATCCGGCATCCGGCCGTTGCCCTGTTCGTCGATCGAGCGAGGTCGGTGGAGCCTGGCTTCGATCCAGATGATCACCTAGGAGATATCGCCCGAATCGCCGCCCGCGTCGACGGGCTGCCGCTGGCCATCGAGCTTGCCGCGAGCCGGATCAGGGCAATGAACCCAGCATCGATCCTCAGCCGGCTCGAGGACTCCCTCTCGCTGCTCGCTGGCTCCGAACGGGGCCGGCCCGACCGACAGCGCACCCTGCGTGGGGCGATCGACTGGAGCTACGACCTACTCACCCAATCCGAGCGGCGGCTCTTCGCCCGACTATCGGTTTTCCCCGGAGGCAGCTCCGAAGATGCCGCGGAGCGGGTAGGTGAGGACGACGAGGCGGACAGTCTTTTCATCGACATCCTGGGGTCTCTCGTCGAGAAGAACCTGGTGAGAAAGATCGACGTCGCTGGTGATGGAGCCCGGTTCAACATGCTGGAGATCGTGAGGGAGTATGCGGGCGAACGGCTGCGCAACGACTTCGACTTCGAGGAGACACAGCTTCGTCTCGGAGCCTTCTTCGCCGACCTCGTCGAGGGAGCTGAGGTACGTTCTCCCTCCGCACAACGGCAGTGGTTCGGTCGCTTCGAAACCGAGATGGCCAACCTCAGGGCAGCGATGCGCTGGGCGATCGAGAACCAGCACGCCGGCGACGGCCTTCGGATCGCCATCGGGTTGTGGCACTTCTGGCGGCTGCGAGGGCCCTTGTCGGAAGGACGTGAACTGCTAGATCTGCTCTTGGCCCTGCCCATGCCGGATACGCCCCTCAGAGCCCAGGCCCTCAACGTCGTTGGCGACCTGGCCTGGTGGGACGGCGACTTCCAGGCGAGTCGGCAAAGCCACGAGGCCGCTCTCGCCTTGTATCGGCAAGCGGGGGATCTGGAGGGAGAGGTCGACGGCCTCTACTACGTGGCGATGCTCACCATGTGGGTGGGAAGAGGTGACGCCGTCGACCAGGCTCGAGCCGAAGGGCGCGTGGATCACGTTCACACCGCCGAGCAGATGCTGAACCAGGCCATCGAGCTGGCTGACGAGCTCGGCTACGCCGTGGGAGCGGCAAGAGCAAGGCGAGGGCTTGGTCTCGTCCTGGGCGTTGCCCGGGGCGAGCCGGCTTCCGCGATCCCGGTGTTCCAGGAGTCGTTGGCGGCTTTCGAAGATATCGGGGACCCGTGGGAGTTGACCCAGACTTGGGTGAACCTGGCTAACGCCCACCGGTTCAGTGGAGATGGGGAACGAGGCATCGAGATGTACCTCGAGGCGGTGAATCTGATGAGCGCAGCCGGAAATCGTCAGGCCCTCGCCGGTGTGCTTTCGCTGGTGGCCGCGACGGAGAGTGAGCTCGGTCGGCACGACCGCGCACTGACGATCTGGTCGGCAGCCCAGGCCGCACGCAGGGGCATGGGTGCAATGAATCCACCGGTCGCCGACCGCCTGATGGGCGACCCGGTCAGTGCTGCCAGGGCAGCGATCGATGAAACGTCGGTGGAGGATGCCCTCGCTCGGGGTGAGGAGATGGATTTGGACCGGGCAATCGCCTACGCCTCAGACCTCGGCTGAAGCGATCCGATCAGATGGATTTTGCCTGGAGACGCTCGACGATGTTGTCCAGATCGGTCTGGAAGTTCCGCTCCATGGAACCCCTCATCATTGGCCAGATCAATTTCATGAAGCCGTGAGGCTCGACGTCCCAGCGATGACTGACCCTGGTGCCGCCTTCCACTCCCTCGTGGTCGGTGTAGAAGGTCCCTCCCAGGGGGCTGTCCAGGACTCGATCCACCGCTCTGTGAGGAGGCTCGAACACGGTGAAGTCCGACCGGTGACTCACCTGCCGAGGTCCCGCCTGGTTCACCATCACGTACTCCGGCGTGCCGTCGTCCCTCATGCGATAGTCCCTGACCTCGACGACGGCGTCTGACAGCTCCACCAGGTCTTGGAGTTCGTTGCCGTTGAACAGTTCCCAGGTCTCGGAAAGGGACAACGGGACGATTGCGGATCTCTCTATCAATGACATGGCTCTCCTCTGCTGGAACGGCCGTTGGCCTCTGGCATGGGCGGCCTCTTTGGCCATCTCCTGTCGTTCCGACCGGTGTGAACCTACTCCACGGCAGAAGTGCGGTGACGTAGACCTAATCGGTCCGCTCCCCAGCCCATGTCGGGTGGGATTGGATCTAGCGAACTGTGGTTCGCGTTGTAACTGCACCCGCTTCGTAACCCGGGATCATCCGTCCCACTCCCGAGACACGTCTTCGAGGCGGAGGATGGCCAGGTAGGGACGAGTACTCGGCTGGTATGCCACCAATTCCCAACCGGCCGACTCGGCCAGCCGCTCGAGTTCCTCGATCGGGATGAACAGGTAGTCGAACCAGGGTGTCGCCATGTCGGTCCAGCGAGCGCGGAGACGGATCTGACCTGGATGCCTGCCCCGGTTTCGGTTCCTTTCGTGGTAATCGAGATGGAGAGGATCCTCGGAGCCGAAGGGGTCGACACAGGTTCCGATGATCTCAGCGCCCGGGGCGGCGAGTTCGCGCAGGGCCCCGAGGAACCTCGGGCCATTCTCCGGGCTCTCCAGCAGCCCATAGTTGTTCCCGCAGAGAAGGAAAGTGTCAAACGGCTCGGGGCCGGTCCCAGCCAGATCGAAGACCGTCCCGATGAATGTCTCCCCCACCCCGCGGCGCCGACATACCTCGACGGCTCCTGGAGAAACGTCTAATGCCACGACCTCATGCCCCGATTCTTGAAGGGGAAGTGCATGTCGCCCCGCCCCCGCTCCAACATCCAAAACCCGGTGCCCGGCCCGTTCCCCGACGAGCGCCTCGGCCAATGACCATTCGGACTCCTGAGTGAACATGACTCCGGTGTTGACCGTCTCCAACAACCCATCATCCCGCTCAATGAAGTGGCTGCGTGCCTCCGAGCCATGCTCCAAGTAGTCGAGCAGAGCGAAACCGAGGGCGTCGCCGACCCTTGGTCCCGAGGCAGGTGTAGTGGCCATGCCGGTAGTCAACCATCGGCTTCCACGCTGAAGCGACTCAATTAAGAGCGCGTCTCAACCGGTATTCGGACGAGGCCAGCTGGAAACAGCATCAAGGATTCGCCCCCTTCGGATCACATATTGATGAGTACCCGATCCGCACTCCACACGGTGACGGATGGCTCGACGCCAGCCGCCTGGAATGCCGCTTTCGCCCCAGGCGTCTCGACCGATTTGACGTATTCCTCCAGATCGCCCATCGATCGCCACAGAGTGACGACTCGCCAGCCATTTGAGCCCGACTCACGGATGAGCATCGTGCCCAGGATGAATTCTGGGAGCTCGTCCGGCGACTTCGCGGGAAAAGCTTCGAGCAGGTCTGGGACCCGAGCGGGTTCCACGTCCCCGTCCACGATCGTCACCACGATCTCCGTCATCACTGGTCCTTTCCTAGTCCTACAGCCAAAAATAGACAGCCGTGGGCACCCGAGGTCGGGTGTCTCCAATGTCCAACTGCCAATGCATAGGCACCGTATGTGCGGCCGACGCCTGGTGCCAACCCAAAACGCTCCGACAACGCGTGATCGGAGGGCTTGCGGATGTACTCGGCGCGTGGGAAGGGGACAAGTTTCTCGCGGAAGGACAGTCAGGCAGCGGCCGCAGATTCGTCGACGAGAGCGCAGGCAATCCGAAGTGTCCCCTTCTGGATACTGGCGGGATCTACCGCCTCAGTAGGCATGCTGAGCACAGCGCTCAATTTCCACCAGATCTCATTGCTCGGAGACGCCGGCCTCACCCCGACCGAAGCCGCGGTGATGTTTCTCCCGCAGGTGATCGGTGCTGCGGCAGCCGGGATGCTTTTTGGCTATCTCGCCGATCGCCTCAGCGGGCGGGTCCTCATCCCGATGGCCATGGGACTCCTCGCCACCAGCCTCCTCCTCGCTTCCGTGCTCACTCCGGGAGTCGTGATCGTCATCTACGCGATTTGTCTTGGGGCGGCAGGCGGAGCGGCGCGATCAGTCGTGACAACACTGCTGCCACGTTGGTTCGGTGTCGGCCACATCGGAGCCATCCAAGGCACAGCCACATTCATCGGGGTCGCCTCGACCGCACTCGGGCCCTTGGCCTTCTCCATCGCCCGAGACATCACCGGCGACTTCAGCGGAGCCGCCCGCTGGTACACGATCCTGCCAGTGGCGGCCGGCGTGGCCGCACTGTGGATGGACCCAGCCAAACGACCATCACACTGACGAGTCTC
>JAHEJW010000033.1 GCA_024638655.1 bacterium
CGTCGCACGTGGCTATTGTTCACCCTCTGCAGCCAAGGGGAGGCCACTCGTGGGGGACCCTGAACGCAGCAAGCGTCAACGCCCCATTTGATGGGGGCAAAAGTGGAGGAAACAATGGGACCTGTAAAGGAACTCTTCGAGAAGTTCCGTGAGTCAGATGGTCGGATCAAGATCGCCACGGCCGTAGGGGTCTTGGGCTTGGCCATCGCAATCGCCCTTTTCGGTGTGATCCCGGCGTTGGCGGGGAATGGGTTGCCGTCCAATGCCGGGGTGCAACCCGTGGAGATCAACTATGGCGGCGGCTCTGGAGGGTGCGCCTTCATTGGCTCGACGCATACCGAACTCCACATCAACAACCCGATGACCGGATCGTATCCACTGCCGGGCGGGGGTGGCACACTCGACCTTGTGGTCAGCTCAGGCGACACCATGTTCAGCTACTCCTTCAGTGAGTCAACCAAGGCGGCGTTCCAAATCACCGTCAACGGTGGCCAGAAGAGCTTGAAGTACGACAACGCAGCGTCAGCGGTTGGACCCCGGAATTCCGACGGCGGCCTCCATGCTCCGACCAAAGGCAACAGCCAAACAAACCTCTTCAAGCTAAGCCATATCAACTTCTGCTTCGACACCGCCTATGGGCTTTCAGGAACGGTATACGACGACGCGAATGTCAGCGGTGACTTCGAGAGCGAGTCTGACACGCCTGAAAGTGGTGTCGACATCACTGTGTTGGCATCGGGTGTGTCCTACACCGTGGCCTCAGGTACAGATGGCGGCTACAGCTTCAGTCTTTCTCCCGGTTTTTACACGGTGTGTGAGGAGACAAGGGAAGGCCGAGCTCAAACAGAGCCCACGTCGGGTGCCGATTGCGCGAGTCTCGGAGCCTATGAGGCCTTTGGCTATGGGGTCACAATCACCTCGTCAGCCGTGACTGGGAAGGACTTTGGGACAGCTACCGAGCTCTGCGGTGAAACCCTTACCGAAGACGGCGAGATCTTCGACGCCACCATCGTGATCTTCTTAGCCGGCAACGACGAGGCAGACTGCGAGGACAAGGCGGGCAGCCTGTTCGAGGAGACGATCGGCGAGGTCGTCACCCTCAATTTCCCGTTGACGGGAAGCGGGAGCATTGCCGCAATTGCTGACATCGAAAAGACTTTCACCAGTCCAACGCTGTTCGTTCCCCTTCAGTACACCCAGGGCCCTGGGGATACCACGATCGATGACATTCCCTGGTGCGGCTTGAGGACCAAAACGGGCACCGATGGGAACCAGTTCGACCCGTTCCTTGCGGACGACAGCATGTACCCGAGTCTCTCGGGGATCACCGACCAACCTTCAGGCGACCCAGCCGTTGCCTGCCTGGTGAAGGTGTTTGAGGACGCCGAAGGGCTGCAGCGCAACATTCTGTTAATCCAGGGCGACCCGCGCTTCTACTAAGCCACTGAGGAGACAGCAGACCGAGAATCGCCCCCTAGACAACCTCTAGGGGGCGAACCCCCAGCCGGTCGACGATCTGACGATGCTCGTCTCGGAGGCTGACGGCGGTGTCGGGCTGGTGGTCCTCGATGAGACTCGCCTTACAGAGCAGGAGCATCGCCACTTCGTAGTCGAGGCCGCGCCCTCGTGCGATATCCAAGGCCTCATCGGCGATGTCGACTGCCGAGCTCGTCTGACCCAATAGGTCGAGCGCAAGAGCTCTCACGCGCTGCGCCGTCGGTGCGAAGATAGAGGCCTCTTCCTGCGCTTCGGCCGCAGCCTGGTCGAGCAGCTTCAGGGCGCCATCGGGATCACCATTGTGCACCCGCAGATCGGCAAGGTAGACCGCGGCTTCGTATGCAGGTCCCTTCATATTGAGGGACCTGGCCTGCTCCCTGGATCGGATCAAGAGGTCCTCCGCTTCTGGGAACTCCCGTTGTGCGATCAGGAGACGTCCCAGGTGGAGACTCGCGAATATCACTCCGAGCGGTTCACGGCTGGCCTGCGCTACTCGGATAGCACTTCGGAGCTTGGGCTCTGCCTCGTCGAATCGATGTTGGTTGACGAGGACCTCACCCATGTTGGCATGAGCACCCGCTACGTCGACCGGGTTGCCCAGACGCTCGGCCGCGTCGCGGCTGCGTTCGTAGTACTTCAAGGCGTCGTCCCATCTTCCTTCGAAATAGGCCAAACCGCCAAGGTTGGCGTTCATATATCCCTGGCCAACCAGGTCGCCGGCCCTCTCGTAGAGCCTCAAAGCCTCACCCCAGAGCTTTCCAGCGTCGGGTTCATCGAGCATCAGGTTCGCCCACGCCATCACGCCGTATGCCCTGGCGAGGGCAACCTCAGCATTGGCTTCGGTCGCCTCCTCCACAGCACCCTTCGCGGTGCGCAGCGCATCGACAGGTCTGCCTTGCCGCATACGGACGACCGAGTAGAACGCTGCGGCGCGAGCTGCCATCACGTCTGCCTCTTCGGATGTGGAGCTCTCGAGGAGGCGTCGAGCGCCTGTCGTCTCCCGGAGAGCCATTGAGTACTGGGCAGCCTTCTCGCGCGCGCTGGCACGCTTGAGCATCAGCTCAGCCCGAGCCACAGTTCCTTTTCTCAACTGAGAAGCCCGTCGATAGGCGTCCAGGGCGGCTTCGAACAATCCGGCGCGCTCGTGAACGTCGCCGAGCTTGGTCCACACTTCGGCGCGCTCGTCGTCGGAAAACTCATCGAGTCGCCTGGCTGACTCCAGCGCTCTCGTGTAGTGGGCCGCAGCATCCACGTTGGCATAGGCCTCCCGGGCCTGGTCACCCGCGATCCGCGAATAGCGCCAGGCCCTGATGTGGTCCAGACCGAGCGAGAAGTGGAGGGCGAGGACGTCAGCGACCGACTCAGGACTGTCACCGGCCGCTGCCTCTGCGATCTCGCCTGCTCGGATGTGAAGCGCCTGGCGACGCTTGAAAGAGAGGCTGCGATAGGCCACATCGCGAATGATGGAGTGGCGGAACTGCAGCCGATCTGCACCGTCAGATTCGAGGAAGCCTGTGAGCTCCTTACGAGTCGCACGGTCCATTCGTACCCCTTGGTCCTCGACGAGCTCATTCAGTATCGAGACACGGAAGCTCCGCCCGAGCACGCTCGAGAATTGGAGAAGACGTCGGGCGAGAGGGGGAAGAGCGTCGATCTGGGCGCTCACCACCGCATCCAAGGAATCGGGCAGCGACTCGACACCGCCGGCCTTTCGCACCGCCCCGATGATTTCCTCGAGGAACAGCGGCAAGCCACCAGCTCGCTGGACGATCACGTCGACGTCATGGGGTCGCAGCGGGGCCGCTTCAGTGGCGACCAAAACCAGTTGTCGCGCTTCGCTATCACTCAGCGGCCCGAGATGGATCTCCTCCATACGGGGATCGAAGCCTCCGCCGGTGTCTCGGCGTGTGGTCAGGACCAGCCATGGCTTCTCGGTTGTGGCCGCAGCCAGCCTCTCCATGACATGCGATGAGGCCTCGTCCATGTAATGGCCGTCCTCCACTTCGAAGAACACCGGCCCACTGCACACCTGCATGAACAGCTCGATCAGTAGATCCGCAGTTCGGTCCTGGCGGAACTTCGGATCGATCTGATCGACTTCAGGTGTGCTAGGCATCTCGATCATGGCGACGTCGGCCAACAGAGGAGCGAATTTGCCCTGGTCAGGGATGAAGGCATCGACTGCCTCCTGCAGTTCGTCGGCCATCGAGTCGTGTTCCGCCCGGGCGATGCCGAGCAACCGCCGAACCGGATCCCGAAGAGGTCGGTAGGGCGTGCCGACTCCGTAGGGCTCGGCCCGAATGTCGATGTGTATCGCCCGTTCGAGGGTGGGCAGGATCTCGTCCACCAATCGGCTCTTTCCGATCCCCCGCTCACCCGTGATCGCGACACCGTTTCCCTTTCCAGCGAACAAATCGTCGATCAGGGAGTGAAGTCGCTGCAATTCTTCGGCTCGACCAGCGAACGGCAACGCTCCACCTTTGCGGCTGGGCCTGCGACCGGTGCCGGCCCCGACTGCGTAGGCCTGTACGAGCTGCTCCTTGCCTTTGACGTGAAAAGGCTCGAGCGGAGCCGTCTCGAAAAGCGTCAGTGACTTGTCCAACACCGACGGGCTGGCGTAGACCTCTCCCGATGAAGCCGCCGCCATGAGCCTCGCCGCCAGGTTGACCGTGTCTCCCATGATCGTGTAGGTGGCCCGTACGTCGGTGCCGATCTCACCGACGAAGACATGGCCCTGGTTGATGCCGATGCGCAGAGAAAGAGTGCCGGCGTTGTCGGCGATGCGACGAGCCGCTCTCAGAACCCGGCCCTCATCGTCGACCTGCACGCCGGGAACACCGGCGACGATGATGATCTTGCCGCCGTCCTGGTCGATGTCGGATGCGAGGAAGGTCACACCCTCTTCGTCGACAGCTTCCTGGACGTTGCGGACCAACTCGTCGAGCGCCTCGGCCACGGCGGCGGGGCCGTCCTGCTCCATGAGGGCGTCAACCCCTTCATACTTGATGAACCCGACAGTGGCGATGTGGTGCTCCGGCTCAGCTGCACCATGTTGTAGGTACTTGCGCAAAGCCACCGGCATGCTCTCCGCGAATGCCTCCGGATCGAGCTCGGCGCGTGGAATCCAGCCACAGCATTCGATCCGGGCCTTACGCCAGGTGAGGAGCCAACCGTTTCCCTTCGCCGTCTCCGGCCCATCGGGTATGGCGGCCTTTGTGGCCGAGCTGATCAGGATCTCCCCCGCGACCGCCGTCTCCTCCATCTCTGTCGTCATCGAAGCCACCGGCCCGGTGAGTATCAGCTCCTTGTGAGGTCCCCCCACCCGGAACAAGTGGATCATTCCGCTGTGGAGACCGACCGACATTTTCAGATCGAGATGCCCGGCCGAGGTCTCGTAGCTCCGCGCCTCCCTCAAGACCTCCTGCATCTCTACAGCCGCGCTCGCCGCCTGAGTCTGGTGACCGGACCCGGTGAACATGAGGAGAAGTGCGTCGCCACCGAACTTGAGGAGGCTGCCCGCTCGCTCATAGGCGACGGCCATCATCTTCCCGAACACGTAGTTCAGGACCTCGGTGAGCTCCTCAGCACCGATCCGCCCTCTCCTCGCCAGTTTCTCGGAAAGGGAGGTGAACCCGGAGATGTCCACGTAACAGAGGGTGCCGTCGATCTCCTGCCATGGTTCAGAAGTAGTCAGCTCCCATTCGGCGGAGATACGCGGCACATAGCGAGCCAGACTCGGGCTCTCTGTTGTAGCAACCGCCATCTGATGCCTTCCCTGACTCAGAGTAATGGGATCGAAACGGTCGTTGCGTCCTCTGACCCTACTGATCAGGTCATGATGCGGCCGGCGTGGGCTCGGCAGGATTTGAACCTGCAACCGACGGATTATGAGTCCGCTAGTCCCAACCCGCTGACCTGGGAATCCGCACCAATCCGCAGTCCCTGTTGCATGGCTGTTGCAACGCGAATGCCTGCCCGAACGGGATGGAAGCCACTGCCGAGGTTGTCGGGCGCTGCGGTTCGCGGGATTTGTGCGGGGGCGTGCCTGGCTGACGAGACTCAGAATCCGGTTGGTCCTCTGAATTGGCGAGCTGGCCCTTGGACGCACACGTAGAGTGGCCGACAGGAAACCGAAAACCGCACCTACGTGATGACGCTTTGAGCGGTTGCCGGACCTGAGCGTTACCGCTCGATATCAGGGTGTTCTGCGGTGAACCACCCGTCCGCTGGGTCCGTACTTCTGCGACTTGGAACAAGGCCAACGGTTCGCGTGATGAAATCGATACAGGGCTGAGGGTCCGTCGGACCTGGCTCGGTTTCCCATGCGCAACGATTGGCTTGCGCCCCTGCTCCCCGTCGGCCGGGCAACGGCCACCGTCTCAACGATCTCTTGACACGGATGTCTTAGGGTCGGCTCCGTATACGTCAGGCGACCATGGAGCAGATCCTGACTGATATCGCGAGAATCACCGCCGTGAAGTACCGAGTCCTCGGGCCGCTTACAGTTTCGGTGGACGGTCAGGACCAGTTGAGCCTAGGAGGTAGGCGGCAACGAACCGTTCTCGCACTTCTGCTGGCCAATCCCAACCGCGTGCTTTCCCAGGATTCGATGGTCGAGCAGGTGTGGGCGGGGCAGCCGCCGGAGAAGGGCGTCCGCACGCTCCACACCTACATCTCCAACTTGCGGCGGGTGGTCGGTGCCATCAGTCGCGAAGGCGACGGCTACATCCTTCGAGTCCACGACGACGAGGTCGATGCACAGGTGTTTGAGGACCTGGCCACGGAAGCCCGGTCTCGTGCTGATTCTGATCCAGAAGTCGCTTCCCGCCTCCTGTCCGAGGCGCTGGCGCTTTGGACCGGGAGTCCTTTCGGTGATCTCCAGTTCGAGCAGGGTCTGATCGTGGAGGCCAACCGGCTCAGCGAAGCACGAGTAGATGCCCAAGAGCTTCGCGCCGAGATCGACCTCGATCTCGGCGTCCACCACGATGTCGTCTCCGAACTGCAGGCGATGGTCGAGGAGCACCCCTACAGGGAGCGCGTCGTCGGTTTGCTGATGCTGGCTCTGTACCGAGAGGGCCGGCAGGCGGAAGCCCTTCGGGTCTACGCCAGAGCGCGGGAGCGGCTCGCTGACGAGCTCGGCATCGACCCGTCATCCGAGCTGCAAGAGCTCGAGCTGCGAATTCTCAACCAGGACCCGGATCTCGCCTCGATCCCGGCAACGCGGACCAGAAAAACCACTACCCGCGCCGCTCGAGGATATGAGCTTCACGACTTGATCGGCACGACGGACCTCGGCAACCGGTATCGGGGTTTTCAGAGCTCGATTGGTCGTGAAGTGTCGGTGCTTGCGATCGAGCGGGACTCGATCAGAGAGCCCCGATTCATTCAGCGGTTCGAGTCCGAAATGCAGATGGTCTCACGATTCGAACATCCCAATCTCGTACCTGTCTTCGACTTCTGGCGAGAACCGGAGCAAGCGTTCGTTGTCACGCCGTACTACCGCGGTGGCTCTTTGGCCACGGCCCTCGTCGAGCGGACATGGGGGTTAGCTGCCGCGCTGAAGTTGGCGGATCAAGTGGCTGACGCCCTGTCATATCTTCACCGCCAGGGCACCATCCACGGCGCTTTGGAACCCTCGAGGGTGCTCCTCGACGACGATCTGAATGCTTACCTCGCTGACACAGGCGTCAGCGCCCTGCTCGGTTCAGCACAGGGCAGCGTCGCTTCTGATGTCCAGGCGCTCGGTTCGCTGCTATTCCAGACCCTGACGGGGGAGGAGCCCCTGGGGCAGCAGTCGCTGAAGGCGCGCCAGCCCGAGCTACCGACAGAGCTCGACCACGCACTGGCGCGAGCGCTTCATCCGGATCCGGACAGCCGCTATGAGCGCGTCGTCGACCTGGTACGCGCTCTGCGACGGAGCGTGGGCATGGACGTCCTAGCTGCGCCGACCCCAGAAGTCCAGCCTGAACACCGGAATCCCTACAAGGGTCTCAGAGCTTTTCAGGAACCCGATGCTCACGACTTCCACGGTCGTGACACCCTTGTCGGGGAGCTCGTCGAAGCAACAGCACGGGCGAGGATGGTCACCGTCGTCGGGCCGTCAGGATCGGGGAAGTCGTCGGCTGTGAGGGCGGGACTGATTCCACAGCTCAGAATAGGAGTGGTGCCGGGATCCAGCAGCTGGTTGATCACCGACATGTTTCCAGGCGCCCACCCATACGACGAACTCGAGCGTGCACTGTTGCGGGTGGCGGCGCACCGTCCACCCCATCTCCAGGAGGCTCTCCGGAGCGATGAGCGCGGCTTGATACGGGCGGTGAAGGAAATCGCTCCTACCGACGAGTCAGAAGTCATCATCGTCATCGATCAGTTCGAAGAGCTCTTCTCCATGTCTTCGTCCAAGGCTGATCGCCAGAGCTTGCTCGATCTGCTGGCGACAGCAGCCACCGCAGACGAATCGAGGGTCCGTCTAGTACTGACTTTGCGGGCCGACTTTTTTGACCGGCCGCTGGAATATCCCAAGTTCGCCGAAGTCATGCGGTCCAGCATCGTGACTCTTAGCCCCCCGACTGCCGACGGATTGGCGCGAGCGGTTTCTCAGCCTACCCTCGACTCGGGAGTTGGTCTCGAGCCCGGCCTGGTCAATCGAGTCGTTGACGATGTGCGTCAAGAGCCGGGTGGTCTGCCGCTGCTGCAATACGCCATGACCGAGCTCTACGCGTCGAGCCAAGGCGACATCCTGACGCTCGAGTCGTATGAGCGAATCGGTGGTGTTGCTGGAGCTGTCGCACAACGCGCCGAGGAGATCTATGCCGACCTCAGTTCTTCGGGTAAGGAAGCCGCGCGTCAACTCTTTCTCCGGCTGGTCTCGGTCGATGAAGTGGCCGACGATACGCGGCGTCGGGTTCTGCAGACCGAGCTGATGAGCCTCGATGTAGATCGCTCGGTCATGAGTTCAGTCATCCAGAACTTCGGAGCCTTTCGGTTGCTGTCGTTCGACCAGGACGCTGTGAGCCGCACCCCCACCGTTGAACTGGCCCATGAAGCCTTGCTGCGTGAGTGGGACCGGCTCGGCGCGTGGATCGATGAACGAAGGGAGGACTTGCTTCTTCATCGCCGCATATCCGTCCTGGTTCGGGACTGGCGCGCAAACGACAACGACCCCAGTTTCTTACTCCGGGGTGGCCGTCTCGAACAGGCCTTGACGTGGCAGGAACGAACGGACATTGCCATCTCCAGCGACGAGACCGAATATCTCTCGGCGAGTGTCGAGGTCGAGGAGCAAGAACGGACCGAGCGCGAGCAACTCGAAGCAAAGGCGACTCGCCGTCGCACGGCCGCGATTGCGCTGCTTGCCGGTGGCCTGGTGGTGGCCGTCGTGCTGGGCCTGTACGCATTGGCCCAACGGCAGGAGGCTGCGACTAACGCGGCGCTGGCCACGGCGCGGGAGATCTCATCGGCGGCGATCGCAGCCGCGGAGGACGATCCGGAACTTGGAATTCTGCTGGCTCTCGAAGCTCTGGACACGGTTGAAGATGCCGGCACCGAACCGATCCCCGAGGTTCTATCAGCCCTTTGGGACACCTTCACCAAGCATCGAGTCGAACTGACCATCTCCGGAGCAGGGTTCTTCGTTTCGGAGTTCAGCCCCGATGGGAGCGTTCTGGCCACCGACATGGAGAGCGACAGGTCGGTTGTGGTGCTCTGGGACCCTGAAACCGGAGAGAGAATAGGGCGCCTCACGGCTCCGAAGACCGATAGCGTTGGAGTAGCCGACGTCGATTTCTCCGCGGATGGAAACCTCATCTATGTCACCCGATTCTGGAACCCTCTGGGCACCGATTCGGTGGACGCGGTGGACGTCTATGACGCTACAACCTACGAGAAGATTGGCGCCTTGGTCGGGCCGCGTTTGGACTACGTAGGGATCGACGTCGCCACCAACGGAAACGTCACGGCCGTCCTCTTTGGCGCTCGAGCGGGGCTGAGAGATAGGCCACAGACTCTCCTTTGGGAGTTCAACCAACCATCGAGCCCGATAGTGCTCGACGGCTTCGGTTTTGGCTTCCTGAGCGATGGCGCTTCAGTTCTCCTGGGTGTTCCGCATGAGACATCATGGTCATTTGCAGCCGTCGACTGGGCCACCGGTAGAGAAGCATGGGCATTCGACGTGCCCCTAGACGGCGTCCCGGTTCTAAGTCCCACCGGTAGTCACCTTGCCGCCGCCGGTCCCAACGGGACCTTTGCCGTATACGACCTCGAGACGAGGCGACAAGTCTGGCGGGCGGATCAGATAAGCGATGACGTGTTCGTCTGGAGCCAGGACGGTTCTCGCATCGCGTTCAGTGGCAATAGCGCCGATATCACCATCGTGGACGCGGCAACTGGTGCTGTCAGCTTAGTCCTGACGGGTCACGACGCTTCCGTCTACTCGGTTGCCTGGCACCCTTCCGGAGATCAGTTGGCATCTGTCGAGTTCGACAATGAGGAGGTCCGTATCTGGGATGTGACTCCCACCGGTTTGGAGGAAGCGGGATTCCTAGAGATCGGCGGGAACTATGGCGAACTCAGGATGCTACCCGATGGAAGTGGGTTTGTACGCAGTGACGTGGGGACCAAGGCCGAGATCTTTGACCTTGATGGGGTCCGCACCGCCACCTTCGATGACCTAGATCCCGGCTTTCCGGCGTTCGCGTCGGTCAGTGGTGACCTATCCACACTCGCTTCGCCCAAATCTGACGACAGCGGTGTGGTCATTGATATAGATACGGGTGAGGAGACAACTCTGCCCTGCCTAGCTCCGCTCGCCATCTCCGACGATGGCTCTCTAGTTGCCGCAGTCCGGATCGGGGGTTCGCATTGCGCTGATGTCGAGTCAGGCCTATACGTCGTCAAGTCAGGCATGCTTCTCGACGACGTTGATGGCGAACCCCTGGCCTACGCTGATTTCAGTGGTGTGACCGCTTTCGATGGACAGGAGTATTCCGCTCTGGTGTTCGGAGGCGGGGTTAACGATTCGTCTTACATCGAGATCTGGTCTGTGGAGCCACTGGAACGCCTGGCCACAGTCGACGATTCTGTTATCGGGACTGTCCTCTTCCTCTTTCCCCGCTTCAGCCAGGATGGTCGCTATCTCGGTGTAGGCAGCAACAGCGGCAGATTAATCGTCATCGACATGGAGCGGCTGGTCGCCGGTGTCGCTCCGGATGAGTTCATTGTGTTCAATCACGAGGCACACAACGCGCCTGCGCCACGTGCAATTCCGTCCACAAATGGTTTGGTGGTGACCGGCGGCTTGGACAGCAAATACCGGATGTGGGACTTGGAGACAGGTGCGAGGCTCTTCGAGATAAACGCCGAGGGACTTTCCTTCCTCAGTTTCGGCTTCAGTGCTGACGGGTCGACCATGTACTACATGCACACCGACCAGATCGTCGGCCAGGTCCCAACTGACCCCTACGAGCTTATCGAACGGGTTCGGTCGTCGGTCACCCGCGGGCTGACAGACGACGAATGTCGCGAGTTCCTGCACCAGGACACCTGTCCATAGAAGCCTCGTGACGCTGCTCACGAACTCTTGACGATTCCTTGACGCCTACTGAAGGGCCCTTAAACCGCATTGTCCGACTCTCCAACTGTGCCCGGAACGACCGGGACACGAGGAAAAGGACAGCAAGATGCTTCACCACACCACAGCCAAAGGGCTCCAAGAGGAGATGGTGCGGCGCGCCCGAAGGCCCCAGGGCACAAAGGACGACGAAGAGATCACCCAGGCGTCAATCAACATTCGCCGTGTGGCAGCCGTGATCGCAGCAGTCATCGCTGCTCTGGCCATCGTGGCCGCCAACACTCTGGGGTCGGCGGAATTGCCGGCCACAAACGTCCAGGTGCCTCAGTCCGGAGCTTCGGGCGGCCCGCTAGTGGCCGAATGATCCGCAGGAGGTCGAGATGGCTCTGCACCGAAGCCCGGGAGTCGGTCTGAAGATCGCGGGGTCATCGCAATGGTTGGTCTCGTTTTGGCCGGCTGCATCAACCTGTGGGTCTGAGCCTGCGTCGCACCGCCCACCAACCACCGAAGCAAAAACGGTGCCCGAACAATGGTGGGCCCGGCAGGATTTGAACCTGCAACCGACGGATTATGAGTCCGCTGCTCTGACCAGGTTGAGCTACGGGCCCCGAGTGTTGAAGAGTACGTCAATGGCCCCGGCTAGGTCCAGCGGGCGATCTAGGAAGGCTTCTGGGGCGCGATGGTCGCCCTCGAACTGCATCACGTTTGTCAGGTCGCAGTCAGGTTCAGCCTGTGAGAATGGAAAGCGTGAAGATCCTGCTCATCGAGGATGACAAGAAGATCGCCACCATCGTCAAGCGGGGACTCGAGGCCGAAGGATTCACCGTCGAGGTGTCGTTCAACGGCACCGATGGCCTGTGGCTCGCCAAGGAGGGCACCTACGATCTGATAATCCTCGACATCATGCTTCCCGGGAGAAACGGATACCAAGTCTGCGGTGATTTGAGAGAATCCGGAGACTGGACACCAATCCTCATGCTCACGGCAAAGGACGGCGACCTCGACGAGGCGGAGGCGCTCGACACCGGCGCCGACGACTACTTGACGAAGCCGTTCTCGTTCGCCGTCCTCATCGCCAGGACCCGGGCGCTGCTGCGTAGGGCGGGCGGTCGACCACCCGTCCCAGTTGAGGTAGGCGATCTCCGAATCGATCCGGCTCAGAGAAAAGTATGGCGCGGGGAAGTCGAGATCGAGATGACCGCCCGTCAATTCGATGTACTCGAGTTCTTGGTCCGCAGAGTCGGCCAGGTTCTCTCCAAGACCGAGATCCTCGACGGTGTGTGGGACTACGACTTCGACGGCGACCCCAACATCGTGGAGGTCTACATCCGGCGGCTTCGAACCAAGATCGACGAGCCATTTGGCAGACGGGCCATCGAGACGGTCAGGGGCGCGGGCTACCGCCTCGCCACTGACGGGGGCTGATGCGTTTCAACAGCATCAGGTTCCGCATCACTGCGATCGCAACCGCAGTCGTGGCAGTGGTGCTCGTTCTGGCCGGGATCTCCCTGGTGACGGTTCAGCGGGCGCTGCTGACCGACAGCCTCGATGAGGCACTCACCCAAAGGGCTGATGACATAGTTGCACTGCTCGCCGGAGACGAGCTTCCCACGGAATTCTCCCAGGGGGCCCGGGAGGGCTTCGCCCAACTCATAGGCGAGGGCGACGCGGTGCTGGTGGCAACACCAAATCTGCGCGGGTTCCCACCGGTCGACGTCTCCACCGACCCCGATGAGATGGTGACCATGCAGACCGTGGAGGGTCTCGAGGTCGACGACGACCGATTCCGCGTCCTGAGCCGCGTGCTCGAAGGCATTGGCGTGCTGCACGTAGGCACCACCTACGACGTCGTCAGCGAGAGCGCAGGCACACTCATCAGCGCCCTCGGGGTGACGATCCCCATCGTGATGGTCGCCATCGCAGCTCTCGTCTGGTGGCTCGTGGGACGCACCTTGGAGCCTGTCGAAGACATCCGCTCAGAAGTCGCCGAGATCGGTTCGACCGACCTGCACCGACGCGTCCCGGGAACCGGATCTGGTGACGAGATCGATCGGCTTTCTGGGACGATGAATGAGATGCTGTCACGTCTCGAGGAGTCGATAACCCGTCAGCAGCGATTCGTGGCGGACGCGTCCCACGAGATGAGGAATCCCCTGACGAGGATGCGTTCGGCGTTGGAGGTGGAACTCGCAGCCGAGACCATTCAGGATCTGGAGCTGGTCCAAAGTGTCCTCGAAGAGGTCATCGGGCTGCAACACATGGTTGAGGACATGCTCTTCATGGCGCGAGCGGACGCAGGCCACGGTCAGCTCAAATTCAAGAAAGTCGATCTCGATGACGTCGTTCTAAGAGAGGCTCGCAGAGTCCGTGACCACGAGAGAGTCGAGGTCGACCTGTCCAAGGTCTCCGCCGCCCACGTCTACGGCGACTCCGGGCAACTGGGCCGGGCGATTAGAAACCTCCTCGCCAATGCGGAGCGTCATGCGGCCTCCCGCATCAGGCTGACCCTCAGCGAGGACGACGGGACGGCTGTTCTCACGGTGGCCGATGACGGTCCCGGGATACCGTCGGAGCACAGCGAGCTCATCTTCGAGCGTTTCACCCGTCTCGACGCGTCTCGCAACGCTGACTCCGGGGGAACCGGCCTCGGCCTCCCCATCGCAAGAGAGGTCGCTCAGATCCATGGGGGAACGCTCGACCTCGTCGCCGGCGACGGGTTGGGTGCAACCTTCAGGTTGACGGTCCCCCTGGCCGACTGAGTCGTCGGACTCAGCTCCGCCCGAAGAACTCTTCTTCGATTCGATCGAGAACCGGCTCCAGGTGTTGGCGCTCACAACCATCGCTCGCAGCGGTCACGACGAGCTCCTCGCCCTGCAGCATCGCCAGCTGCTCGGCCTCGACCTCGGTGAGCGAGTCGTGTTCGCGACCCTGGACGAGAGTGTCGTACCGGATCTGAAGGTCGATGTCGACGTCGTCAGGGTGCCGGTATGCGAAGCCGGCATCCGACATGCAGTTGGCGAATTCGTCGAGAGCGTCCTGTGCCCGGTGGTCCAGGAGTATCAGCGCATCGGCCGGGTTGAAGTAGGTGGCGGCCAGTTCTTGCGGATCGAAGACCTTCTCGACAGCGGCGCGTGTGCACCCTCCGGTGCGAGAGAAGTCCTCCGACTCCAATCCGAAGGCAAACGTGGCGTCGTCGTTCTCCCCCCAAAGGGTCCGTAGGTACGCCACCCGATCTGGTTCGGAAAGCCCATCGAGGATCCTTCGGTTCTGATCTCCGAGACCGATCTCGACTATGGGCTTCTCCTCCTGGGTGGTGATGCCGTGGCCGTACACCCGGAGATACTCGCCCGAGCTCATGCCAGGCGCGGTCTTGTCACTCGTCATCGCCTTGCGAATCGTGGTGAAGTCGACGGGCACGTATTCAAACCCGGAGTCGGCCATGCACTCCGATATCAGCGACTCGACTTCTTCGGCTCTGGTAGTCAACTCACCCATCGTCAACCCGAATTCCTCGGTACCGAACTGGCGGCCCACGGCAGCCTCGGCGGCCGCAGCGGCTCTGGCCTCTGCAGGCACGTAGGCGTCGGTTGAGCCGTCGGTGGAGGTGGCACCGGACTGGCCTCCCGACGTGCTGCCGGGGTTGCCCAGGGTGGCTCCAGATTGCGACGGTGCCGTGCTCGCGACCGACGGTAGGGAGAACCCCGGCGCAGGCCCGGTGGCGTTGTTGCAGGCGGCCAACAGGAACGCGACCGCTGCCGCTGCCACCCCGAGCCGTGACCTCATCCGCTCACCGGCTCCCCGTAGATCTCGATCTCGACTTCTCGGATCACGGGATCGACCAATCCTTGGCACTCGAGGTCCTTCAGCGCTACTGCGATCTCCTCGGCCTGTAGTTCCTCGAGGGCTTCGAGATCGGCTCCAGAAAGCTCCTCTGGGTCCCTGCCGTCGAGCAGTTCGTCGTACCGTTCCTCGTACTCCTCGATGATGTCGTCCTGGTCTTCATACTCGTAGCCATCTTCGCTCATGCAATCCATCCAGGCCTCTTCGGCCGCGATGACCCTGGGATCACCCTCGATTAGCACGTCCTTTGGATTGATGAAGGTCGAGGTCAGCATCTCAGGAGGGAAGACCTCGTCCACGGCCTTCTTGGTGCACCCCCCCGTACCGGTGAAGTCCTCGTCGTCCAGTGTGATGGCGAAGGTCGCATTCGCATCATCTCCGAACAAGGTGCGGTCGTATGCGACCTTCTCCGACTCGGACAGGCTCTCGTAGATCCGAATGTTCTGATCGCCGAGCCCGAGTTCTCGTGCCGGGTAATCGGTGCGGGTGGATATGCCGTATCCCCACTGTGTCTTGAAGTCCTCGCGGCTCATGCTTGGATCGGCGCGCATCCAGATGCCGACTTCAAGCACCGCGGTCACATCGACCGGGACATACTCAAAACCGGCCTCGGCCATACATTCGGCAACCATCGACTCGACGTCTTCGACGTAGGAGGTGAACTCCTGTTCGTTCAACCCGAAGGCCTGCTTGCCTGGCAGTGGCTGCGATGTCGGGCTGGAGCCGTCTCCAGAGCCTTCCCCGATTGCTGTACCGCAGGCGACGATGAATAGGGCGTAAGCAACTAGCCCCACCACACTTCTCTTCAATTTGGTCTACCTCTTCTCTTGGTGCGCGCAATCCTGTACTTCAGAGCTGACTCCACGCTGACTGAATGAGCCTTGATATTCAGCAAGGAGTCAGGCGTCGGGACCATGCTGTGGCGATGAACAGAACCAGAGGCGTGGTGGTTCTGGTGCTGGCCATGGTCATTGCCGCGTTGGGCGGTTGGGTTGCCGGCTCCCGAATCGAATCGCCGGCCGAAGCTGCTGCCCGAACCCAAGCTCCCACCCCATCGCCGATCCTCGTTCCCGCAGAATTCCGGGCTCTCTCTACCGATGTGATCACCCGTGGGACCGGCCGATTCGGCTCGCCACAGTCGATCTCGATTGCGACATCATCGATCAAGGGAGATCTCCCGAGGGTCTTGACGGGGGTCCCCGAGGAGGGAGCCGAACTCGATGGGGGCGCCGTGATCCTTAGGATCTCGGGCCGCCCGGTGTTTTTGTTCTCGGGAGACGTCCCTTCCTTTCGCGATCTCGGGCCCGGGGTCCGTGGCGCCGATGTGAAACAGTTGGAAGATGGTTTGGCAGGGGCCGGATACGATCCTGGCCCCCGCGACGGGATTTACGACTCAGGGACAGAGCAGGCGGTCGCCAGTCTCTACGCCGGAGCCGGCTTCGAGCCCGTGGTGATCGCCGCCTCGGAGCTTCAGGAACTCCGGACCATTGAAGGAGACCTGATACCTGGCAGTCAATCTTCAGCTGGGGTTCATGTCCCCGCCGATGAGGCTCTCTTCGTGTCAGCGCTTCCCATCAGAGTCGCCGAGCTCTTCCTGTCACTGGGAGAGGCCCTCGACGGCCCTGTCGGATCGGTCACCGACGCCACGATCGCCATCGACTCGTCGGTGCCTGTAGAGAGTGCAAGTCTCATCTCCGAAGGCATGACGGTTCTCATCGACGAGCCCGATTTGGGAATTCAGGCGACCGGCATCATCAGTCGGGTTGCGGAAACCCCGGGCACCGATGGGGTCGACGGTTTTCACGTTTACTTCGAGGTTATGGTCGAGGGCAACCCGACCAACGTGGTGAATGCCTCGGTCAGGCTGACAATCCCGATCGAATCAACGGGCGAAGAGGTCCTCGTAGTTCCGGTCAGCGCCCTCAGCCTCGGCGCCGATGGCTCGTCCCGCGTGCAACGGTCCGTCGGCAACGAACTCGAAGAGGTGACCGTAGAGCCTGGGCTCTCCGCTCAGGGCCTGGTAGCGGTGCAACCGGTAGACGGTGAGCTCAACCCGGGGGATCTCGTCGTGATCGGATTCGAGAGTTCGTGAGCATCATCCAACTCGAACGAGTCAGTCGGCACTTCGGCGTCCAAGCGCCGATCCATGCCCTTCGAGAAGTCAGTCTGGACGTCGAGTCCGGCGAGTGGGTCGCCATCGTCGGCCCCTCCGGATCTGGCAAGACGACGCTCCTCAACATCCTGGGATTGCTCGACCGGCCGACATCGGGGACCTACTGGCTGAGCGATCGCGACGTGTCCTCGCTCAGCGAGGGGGCACGGGCGGGAGTGCGAAGCAGGGAGATTGGCTTCGTCTTCCAGTCCTTTCACCTCATCAGCCACAGAACCGTCACCGAGAACGTGATGATGTCGGACATATACCGCGGCGGCGACCGGTCAACGCGCCGACTCAGGGCAGTACAGGCCCTAGAGAGAGCCAAGCTGAGCCATCGGTCCGACTATCTCCCGGTTCGGCTCTCCGGGGGCGAGCGGCAACGGGCCGCAGTCGCTCGAGCGATTCTCAACTCGCCCCGGCTACTCCTATGTGACGAGCCGACGGGCAACCTGGACACCGCAACCGGAAACAACATCCTCGATCTGTTCGAGGAGATGCATGACGACGGGATGACCATTGTCATGATCACACATGACCCCGAGGTGGCCGCCCGCTCGCAACGGCAAGTTCACATCATCGACGGGCACCTCACCGAGGCGGCATGAGCCACATTCGATCCAGCAACGACCGCCGCTCTTCGATCTCGTTCTGGGACGTGGTGACTGAGGCGGTCTCCGGTCTCACCGCTCGTCCCGGACGCACGGCCCTGACCATCCTCGGCACCGTCATCGGCTTGGCCGCCCTCGTCGCCACTCTTGGAATCTCACAGACCGCGGGAAACCGAATCGTCGGCCGATTCGATGAGCTGGCTGCCACAGAGGTCTTCGTCACCGCTCGCCCCCCGACTTTGAGCTCCCCCGACAACACCATGCCTTGGGACTCACCCGAGAGACTCCGACGACTCGATGGAGTGGTAGCGGCCGGAAACCTGAGCGTCATAGATCTCGGCAACACTCTGGTAAGCACCTCGTCGGTCCGAAACCCAACCGAGCGGACCGACTTCAGACTCTCGGTTCAGGCGGTCTCGCCCGGCCTTTTCGAGGCGGTTCGTGCCCGTCTGGCCACGGGCCGGCTGACCGACCAACTGATGTCGGAACGGGGAGAGAAGGTCGCCGTTCTGGGAGCGACCGCGGCGGAGAGGCTTGGTATCAGTGGGGTCGAGCAGTTGCCTGCCATAAGAGTGGGTGATCAGGTGTTTCTGGTGATTGGAATCATCTCCGACGTCGCCAGGCAATTCGATCTCCTCGCCGCGGTGATCATCCCCGAGGGCACCGCGCAGAACCTATATCGCCTCTCGGCTCCAGAGACCGTCGTTGTAGAGACGAGGATCGGGGCTACTTCGCTGATCGCACGACAGGCGCCCCATGCTCTGCGACCCGACAACCCGGAAGGTCTCAAAGTCGCCTTCCCTGCCGAACCACAACGGGTTCGCGATGCAGTGCAGAGCGACCTGGACGTCCTGTTCCTACTCCTGGGCGGTGTAGCCCTACTGGTCGGAGCGATCGGAATCGCCAACGTGACATTGGTGTCGGTCCTGGAGCGGACGGGCGAGATCGGGCTTCGTCGCGCCCTCGGCGCCACCCGCCGCCACATCGCCGTGCAATTCCTCATCGAAAGTGGTGTCATGGGTTTCATCGGAGGGGTTGTCGGCGCCAGTCTGGGCACGCTCGCCGTCGTAGCAGTCTCTGCCGTGCAGACGTGGAGCCCGGTCCTCGAGCCGATGATCCCGATTGCGGCCCCTCTGCTCGGCACCATCGTTGGTCTGCTCGCCGGAACGTATCCGTCGATCAGGGCAGCTCGCCTGGAACCGGTCGAATCACTCAGATCAGCCACCTGATTTAGAGGCCCGTTCAGCTAAGTCAGGTTGCCGTAAGCTCCGGTCAGGTCACATTCAGCATTCATCTCTAACAATTGGTGACGTGAGGTTGAAGGAGTTTGCATCTCCTGGCATAGCTCACCCCGAGGTATCGGACCCAAGAGGATCGGGAAAACGATCCGAGAGAAGGACGCACTATGTCGAGAAAAGCGCTCTGGGCACCGAGGGAACTGAACAGCTGGGACTGGAGGGCCGCGATCATCGAAGAGCGGCAGCCGCAGAGGTTGCCGTTCAAGTCGTGGCGGCGCCCTGAACAGACGAGCGCCGGTACGGATCCGGAGAAGTCCAACCGTATCGAGCCCTCGACTCTGGCCATCTGGTTGGGGTTCAGCGTCGCCGGATTGGCGGCGATGGTCTTCGCTCTGTCGGCGATCTACGGCCAGATGGTCACGGCTCTCACGGGAGTCGCCGCCCCAAGCGGCTTTCCCGCGCAGGCCATCGTCCTCATGGCAGGCTCCGGGCTCCTGCTCGGTGCGGTCGGGATTGTCTTGAGGTCGCGTCGGCAGCCCCTCGATGAAGGCATCCACAAGCAGGACAAGCGGCCGGACACCCCAATAGCTGCCTAGCCAGACTCTCCCCGGGTGCGATTTGAGCGCACCCCGGCTGAGTTGCTGCTCCGTAGCTCGACGGCCGATCCATTGGCCCCCATCCCGGTCCGGGCGTTTCCGGGCCCGGAAGCCCTTTTGGACAACAAATCCGCTGGTTGGGCGTGTACGTTGGGGTTGTTGACCGACACCTCTCACGCTCGACTGACCTCGTCGCTCTTTGACGTTCCAAACTCGAGACAGCTCAACCTAGAGCCGGAGGAGATCCTGATTCGGGAAGGCGACACAGCGGATGTGGTGTACGTGCTCCTGAGTGGATCGCTTCAGGTTGCGAGAACGGTCGATGAAAGCACAGCGGTTCTGGCGATCATCGACGAACCAGGAACCTTGGTGGGCGAGATGGTCGCCCTAGGCGGCGGCACGAGAACCGCCACTGTGAGCGCTCAAGCTGCCAGTCACGTGCTGGCGCTGTCCGCTGTGGAGTTCCAGTCTGCGCTCCGGGAAGACCCGGCCCTCACCGAGCAACTCGTCGCAGCCGCAGTACGGCGGGCCGAGGAGGGCGAGCTTGCCGAGTTGCTCGCCCATCACTTTGGCATCGTCGACGAAGACACGTTGGTTTCGACTTGTGCTGCCGTGGAGTGGAAACGCCTCAAACAGGGCGAAGTCCTCATCAAAGAAGGAGAAGCTTCGGACGAGGTCTTCTTCGTTGTCCGGGGCCGGCTCGTTGCCACGGCTCGTGACCAGGCCAGCGACCATCCGGTCAAGATCGGAGAGGCCGGGAGAGGGGACGTCGTCGGCGAGATGGGTCTGCTCGGACGCACTCCCCGGACCGCAACCATGACTGCTCTGCGGGACACGGTGGTCGCCGGCATGGGAGAGGTTGCGTTCCTGAACCTCGTCGAACGGCAGCCCAGAATGATGATCGAGCTCAGTCTGAGAGCCGTCGAACGGGCGCAGAATCCTCGTTGGCATTCGGCACCGAGCACGGTCCTCGCGGTGGTGACTCTCGACAACTTCTCCTCGGACTGGTTGATCGAGGGCATGGAGAGCGAGTTGGAGAATCATGGAGTCGCCCGCAGGCTCTCTCCAGAGGTGATCGACGCGACTCTCGGGACTCCCGGCGCCCATGCTGTCGAGCGTGGCGACATCGGTGACGTGCGGGTTTCCCGACTAGTCCACGAGTTCGAGCTCGAGGCCGACCATCTGATCGTCGAAGTGGGTTCGATGCCGGGTCACTGGTCGCGAAGAGCGCTGGGCATGGCCGATCGAGTGCTCGTTGTGGCGGCACCAGACCTGTCCGAGATAGCGGCTGCACGGGCCGACTTGGTCCTCGGTGACTGCCCCGCCGGGGTGGAGAGATCGCTGGTGCTCATGCACGGGTCTTTGGATGCTCCTCCAGAGAACTCGAGCTATCTGGCGTCGGCGTTCGGTGCGAGCTCTGTCACTCATGTCAGGGACGGAGATGACGCTGACGCAGCCAGGCTCGCAAGACTGTCAGTCGGCCGCGCCAATACTCTCGTGCTCAGCGGGGGAGGTGGGAGAGGTTTCGCTCATATCGGCGCCTTCCGGGCGATTCGTGATCTCGGAGTCCCGATTGACATGGTCGGTGGTACTTCGATGGGGGCCGTCATCGGGACCGTGATCGCCAATGCGATGGACCCCGATCAGATAGTCGATTGGGCCCAACAGCACTTCCCAAAGGTCCTCGACTACACCCTCCCCATGGTCTCCCTCACCAAAGGGGGCCGAATTGCCCGATCCGCCGAGGAGACGTTCGGCACCCGGGAAATCGAGGACTTGTGGCTTTCCTTTTTCGCCATGTCGACAGATCTCACCACTTCTCGCGCCCACATTCACGATCACGGTTCCGTGAGCCTGGCGATTCGAGCGACTAGTGCCATCCCGGGCGTAATGCCGCCTGTCCCCCACGGCGATGCCTTGCTGATCGACGGAGGGGTGCTGAACAATCTCCCGTTGGACGTCGCCCGACAGAGGGCCCCCGCCGGCTACCTCATCGCCGTCGATGTTGCTCCCCCGAGGGGCCCCGGGGCTCACGGCGACTATGGCCTCTCCGTATCCGGCTGGCAGGCGATTCGTTCCAGTCTTGGTCGAGGCCGCTCCCCGTATCCCAGGATCAGTGCGGTTCTGATGCGATCGATGATCACCGCCTCGATGAGGGCCCGAGACACCCACGTAGCCAATGGCCTGGCCGATTGCTATCTCGATCTCGACATGCGGGGGGTCTCGATGCTCGAGTTCGGCGACCCGGGAGGCGTGGCACAACGAGGCTACGAGGCAGCTCTGTCTCATCTGGAAGAGTGCTTCTCCTCATATCCGCCACCTGGGTTCACGGGCAACTGACGAGGCAACACAACCGCTAATCGCTTTGCCTGCCTCATCGGCTGAGCCAGCGTTGTAGGTTGTCACCGAAGATGTCACCGCAGCAGCCGATCGAGATGATCCTGCTCCGCCAGTTGGCGAGCTATCTGACGGTTCCCATCTGGATGATGGACCACAGTGGGAACCTCCTCTATTACAACGAGCCCGCCGAGAAGTTGCTTGGAGTCACCTTCGACGACGCCGGTCCGCTGCACGCAGACCAGCTGGCGACCATGTTCATGGTGACCGACATGAAGGGAC
>JAHEJW010000062.1:0-2796 GCA_024638655.1 bacterium
CATCGTCGAAGAAGGCCTCGTTGAATGCCTTCTTGTCGAAGAGAGCGGCCCGGAAAGCCCGGGAGAACATCTTGGTCACGGACGGGGAGGGTAGTGGCCCAACTCTGTAGATAGTGTCCCCGCCATGCCCACTCCCACCGGTCTCGGAAGACCCGAAACCCACTTCGCCCACACACCGATGGGGGCGATCGGATACCAGGCCTTCGGCGAAGGCGACCTCGATATCGTATTCATCACCCACTGGCTGACCAACGTCGATGCCTATTGGGACGAGCCATCTGCCGCCAGATACCTCGATCGCCTCGCCTCAATGGGACGGGTGATCCTCATCGACAAGCTTGGCTCGGGGGTGTCGGACATGCCAGAAGGCCTTCGGATCCCGCCGGTGGAGGACACCATGGACGACATTCGAACGGTGATGTCTGAGATCGGATCGACCCAGGCGGCGCTGATCGGCGACACCGAGGGCGGGATGCTGGCCATGGCCCTGGCAGCCACCTATCCCGAGCAGTTCCCGACCCTGATACTGATCAATTCCTATGCCCGGCTACGTCGGGACGTCGACTATTCGATCGGGGCGCCGAGCAATGTCGTCGACTCTCTGGCCGAGCAGTGGAAGGCGCAGCACGGTACGACCGGTGAGTCTCTCCTGCTGACCGCACCGTCGGTGGCCGGAGACCCACGCTTCCGCATGTGGTTCACGAGATTTCAGAGACTTGCCCAGAACCAGCAGATCGCAGCTCAAGCCGTCAATTGGATCGCCAACACCGACGTTCGCGGCGTCCTCTCGTCGATCCATGCGAGGACGATGGTCATTCACCGACGGGACGCCCGCTATCACCGCCTCGCATATGGTGAGTACCTCGCAGAGCACATCGATGGAGCGGTGCTCAGGGTCCTGGAAGGCTCTGACACTCTCCCGTTCCACGCCGGTGACTTCGATCCGGTCCTCGACCAGGTAGAGGAGTTTCTCACCGGCGATCGTGGATCGGCGACGAGCAACCGTCAGCTCTCGACCGTCATGTTCACCGACGTGGTTGGCTCAACGGCGATGGCAGCCGAGGTCGGCGACCAGCGTTGGCTGGACCTGCGAAACACTCACGATCGAACAGTCAGGGAGAATGTCGCTCGCTATCGCGGCGACCTGGTCGCCCTCACCGGTGACGGCTGTCTGGCGACCTTCTCCGGGCCGCAGAGAGCGATCCTCTGTGCTATCTCGATCCGCGATGAGCTGGCCAGGATCGGAATCGAAATGCGGTCGGGGATCCACACAGGTGAGATCGAGCTGGTTGGCGATGATGTGGCCGGCATTGCCGTCCATATCGCTTCACGGGTGATGGGCATCGCCGAGAATGGCGGCATCCTCGTCTCGAGGACCGTGAAGGACCTCGTCGTCGGGTCCCGACTCGAGTTCGAGAGCTGTGGCTCTCACGACCTCAAGGGCGTGCCCGGTGAATGGGATCTCTATGAGGTCAAGTCAGGGCGGGTTGTCAGCGTCGGAGCCTGACCTTCTCGATGGTGTGATCCGGTGCCTTCTCCAGGATCACCGTTGCCCGGTCGCGGGTAGGGAGGATGTTCTCGACGAGGTTGACGTGGTTGATGCCCTCCCAGATCTTGGTGGCGACATCGATCGCCTCTTCCTCGGAGAGATCGGCGTAGCGCCGGAAGTATGCATCCGGCTGGGCGAACGCGGTGCTCTTCAATTCGAGGAATCGCTCCACATACCAGCGTCGGATGTCGTCGACGTCGGCGTCGACGAATATCGAGAAGTCGAAGTAATCCGACACGAATGCCCCGTGCTCTCCAGCCTGCAGGACGTTGAGGCCCTCGACTATGAGGATGTCCGGGCTGGAGACGACACGATGCTCGCCTTGCACCACGTCGTACTGGATGTGGGAGTACACAGGGACGTCTAGGTGCTCGTCACCTGCCTTTGCCTTGGAGACGAACTCCAGCAGGGCCCGCCGATCATAGGACTCGGGGAATCCCTTCCGATCCAATATGCCCCGCTCCTCGAGATAGGCATTGGGATGGAGGAACCCGTCCGTCGTCACCAGGTCCACTTTGGGATGCTGCGGCCAGCGGGACAGGAGAGCTTCGAGCACACGGGAGATGGTCGACTTGCCCACAGCCACCGAGCCGGCCATGCCGATTATGAAGGGGATCTTCCTCGGAGGGGTCCCCAGGAACGTGTCCGTGACCGAAGCGAGGAGCTGACTGCCCTGGACATGGAGGTTGAGGAGTCTCGACAACGGTAGAAAGGCGTCTTGCACCATCTCGATGTCGAGATGGACGCTGATTCCGCGCAGTTTCTCGACGTCGTCCTCATTGAGAGTGAGAGGCGTGCTGGCGCGGAGCTGGGCCCACGAGTCAGCATCGAAATCGATGTATCGGGGGGTGACCATGAGACGATCAGGCTACTGCGGTGCGGTCCCTCCAACGGTTCTGCTTAACTCAGAGGACCATGTCGACACCCCCACAGTTCCCCTCACAATCAGGCAGCTACCCGGAGGCCAGCCAGGCGACAACGGTCCTGGTGCTCGGCATTCTCGGCATCGTGATCTGCGGCATACTCGCACCCTTCGCCTGGGTCATGGGCAATCGCGAGCTCGAAGCCATCGACGCCGGCCGGCGGCCGCCAGAGAACCGCGGGTCGGCGAACGCCGGGAGGATTCTCGGAATCATCGGCTCCGTCCTGCTTGGACTTGGAGTCATCGTCGGGCTCCTGTTCCTAGTTGGGGCCATCGCCTCGGTCTCGTTCGGCAGCTAGTAACTGCGACAAACCCCAAAGGTTGG
>JAHEJW010000062.1:2896-5534 GCA_024638655.1 bacterium
GGGGAACCCGGCGGCGTCGTAGGCCTGCTGGATCGGGTGATTGAAGCCAGCGAGCGCCGCTGGGGATCGCTTCTGCCCGAATGGGTGTTCAACAGGATCGTCTTCGTGGTGGCGCTGGTCCTGTTCGCCCTGGCGATCGTTTTCCGCGGAGTCACCTCGATCGTCCTGCTGATAGCCGGTGTGCTCGCCCTGATGGTCGGCGGAGCCTCCTACACCGACGCCGTCATGGCCTCCAAGCTGTTGCCCGGCCGGACGACTCCTACCCACCTTCTGATCGTTGGGGTGGGTCTCCTCGCAGTCGGCATTCTCTTCGGCATCATCGCCTAGGTCTATCGGGACCGCAGGCGGCATCGGTAGCGTTGCGCCATGCCCGCGGCTCCCGAGACGAAGTATGTCCGTTCGGCCGAAGGGCACATCGCCTATCAGGTGGTGGGCGAAGGGCCTGTCGATTTGGTGGTCTTCGGCGCTCTGGCGTCGCATATCGAGCTGATTTGGGAGGACCCGACCGCCGCGCGTTTCTTGCAGCGCCTCGCCCGTTTCTCACGTCTGATCATGTACGACAAGCGCGGTGTGGGGATGTCGGACCCATCTCCGGGTGGCGACTCGAGCTTTGAGATGCGTCTCGACGACTGTCTTACGGTGTTGGATGCGGTCGGCTGTGAGGATGCCGTGTTCTTCGGTATTTCGGAAGGCGGCGCCCTCGCCGCTCTGATGGCAGCAGCCGATCCCGGGCGGGTGCGAGGCATCGTCACCTTCTCCGCGTATGCCCGCGTGCTTGCGGGCCCGGACTATCCCTATGGGGTGTCACGGGACGTGATAGACAGTCTGATTCGCCGGCTCGACGAGCAGTGGGACCCTGAGGCACTTCTTTCGTGGATTCTTCCAAGTGTCATGGACGATGATGCAAGGAAGTCGTTCTGGCTGCGATACCTTCGTCGGGCAATCACACCAGGCCAGTTCCGTGTCCAGGTGGAGCAGAACGCCGAAGGCGACATACGAGAGGTGCTGCCCCTGATTCGGGCACCGGCTTTGATCATCCACGGGACAGACGATCGCTGGATTCCAATCGCTCACGGCCGATATCTCGCCGAGCGGCTGCCCAACGCTCGGCTCATCGAGTTGGACACGGGCGACCACATTCCATATACCGACGTCGGATTGGAGGTGGCGGAGGAGATCGAGGAGTTCGTCACCGGCACGAGGGAGGCTGCCGAGCCCGACCGGCGGCTGGCGACGATCATGTTCAGCGACATCGTCGACTCGACGGCCAAGGCCGCAGCAACCGGTGATCGCCGCTGGCTGGACCTACTCCAACGCCACGACGACGTCGTGCGAATCGAGCTTCAGAGGTTCCGTGGGAACGAGATCAATCACACGGGCGACGGGTTTCTCGCCATGTTTGACGGGCCGGCCCGCGCCATCCGGTGCGGACACGCAATACACGACCGCATGAAGGAACAGGGTCTAGCGGTCCGGATCGGGCTCCACACCGGTGAAGTGGAGCTGCGAGGCGACGACGTCGGAGGTATTGCGGTGCACATCGCGGCCCGAGTAGCGGCCGGGGCGGGGCCTGGTGATGTGCTTGTGAGTCAGTCGATACCACCGTTGGTCGTCGGCTCCGGTTTGGAGTTCGCCTCGGCCGGGCGTCATGCCTTGAAAGGTGTGCCGGGAGACTGGGAGCTGTTCTACGCCAAGACGTAGTGGAGGGGTCCGGATGTCATCCCTCCCGGGTGAAGCGATATGTGTTGTCTTAAACGGAAGAAGACCAGCCTCGAGGCTGGTCTTCTACCACTAGCCCTGAGCTCGTTCAGGTCAGGGCTGCGCAGGCTTGGTCTTCGGCGATGGGACCTTTCTTCCCCGCAAACCACTCGAGGTCACCGTTCACAACGACAGCATGTCCATTCAGGGCGAATCCCTCATCACTGACGTTGCCGGGGCGGCCGGTAATCGTCACGACGAAGTTGCCGTCCTTGTCGAAATAGGCTCGGTCGGGCCCTACGTCGTTATAGACAAAACTGTCACCCTCGTCATTTGAGAACGTGAGAACAACGTGGAAGACGGCCAGCTCGAGATTGCGGTTTCCCTTGCCCTGGAATTCTTGGCCCTGGAACCACCCCCCGAAGTGGATGTCCAGCCACTCACCGCCACCGCACTCGTATGCATCGGGAATGTCCTCGTCGAATTCGAAAACGAACTTCTTGCCGTTGCCGTCGGCAGGCGCTCCAAGGGCAACGGGTGCCAGCCCGAAGACCAAGGCAACGACAACCAACTTGGTCATGACGCTTCGCATCTCATTCCTTTCTATCGAGCAGCGATGCGCGCTGGCTGATGCAGGAGCTCGGACTTCACGCTTCAGTGGTCGATTTACGCTTTGGGCGCCGCATCAGCAGTCAGATGATGGACACTACGCGAAACTGACGAGACTGGATAGAGCAAGACCGATGGGGTTCGAGCCCTTTGCGTGGGCGGTTCTCGTGCTCCGAGGTGACCGTTTCCGGCCCTCAGAGCGATGGACCTAGACCAGTTCGATGATGGCTTCCTCGGCGCCGTCGCCACGACGGGGGCCGAGCTTGGTGATACGGGTGTATCCACCTTCGCGATCGACATAGCGAGGACCGACCTCATCGAAAAGACGAGC
>JAHEJW010000034.1:0-3404 GCA_024638655.1 bacterium
GGGGGTGAATCGACAGAAGTCCCCGAGGATGTCCAACCTACCGACAGGCTGGGTGACGGTGGAGTCGAGCCGGTGGTCTTCCAGATATCAGACTTTGGACGCGACATAATCTTCACAGCGGAGCTCACAGTGGCTGTCACCGACGTAGGAGCAGCCGGGGACGAGGCCACCCGTCAGATTCAGGCTCTCGGTGGGTTTCTCTTTGGCCAACGAACCAGCGGAACCCCTGAGCCGCACAGCGTCCTCACCTTCAAGGTCCATCCGGAGGACTTCCACACCGCCCTCGACCGCCTCGGGACGATTGGGGAGCTTCGCACCCAGAACGTCACTGCCGATGACGTCACCGAGCGGATCGTCGATTTGGAGAGCCGGATCGAGACTGCGACGGCAAGTGTCGAGCGCTTGCGCGGGCTACTCGCCGAGGCCACGGACATCAAGGCGATCGTCGAGCTGGAAAGCGAGCTGCTGAATCGCGAGACGGAGCTGGAAACACTTCGCGGCAGTTTGCGGACGCTACAGGATCAGGTCGCCCTGGCCACGATCGTCCTCACATTGACAGAGGCCGCCTCGCATCCGTCGCTCGATGTCATGGTCACGGCCTACCCCACACACGACGAAGGAGCTTCGTGCCCAGGCGACTCAGAGCTGACAGTCGCGCAGGACACCGAGGCGACTGTGTGCTTCGAGATCGTCAACGTCGGTGACACATGGCTCACCGACTTCGAGCTGAGGGATCCGGTTCTCGACATCGAGATCGACGACCTGACGGTGGTCTTCGGCGATCCGTCTCAGCCGATCGAGCCCGGAGAGTCGATCGTGTTAGCCGCGGAAATCCTGCCCGGGCGGGACCTGAGGGCGCGAACCACGGTTACCGCACTCCCGGTGACCGAAGACGGGTCAGAGCTCCCCGGACGACCGGCGTCAAGCACTGCCACGGTGTTCATTGGGGCAGCCGACCCGGGTGGACTTCCCTCATTCGGTGAGGGTCTCCAGGCCAGTTGGGACCTGCTGGTCAACCTCGGCGGGTTGATCGTCCTTCTCGCCGGCGCACTGATCCCGTTCCTTTGGGTACCAGTGATGATCTGGCTTCTCCTGAGGGTCTGGCGACGGAGGCCGGTGCGCCCTCAAACGGACTGAGGCACCACAGAGCACAGTCGAACCCCGGGTGAGGAATACCCGGGGTTCGGTTGTGCGGGCCTCATGGGCACGTTCAGTTGTCACTGTTTAATCGGCAGCAACATACCTTTGACTTGGGTGTCATTAGCCACACGCACGGACTGACTAGTCCCTTGAGGCGACGGTCCAGGCGGCGGAGGCAGCCAGGGGCCGGTTGGGTTTCGGGTACCTAAATCCCATTCCAAGTCTCGTATCGAACGACCTGTCATCTCCCGGACGTCGCCCTCCCCGAGATGATTAGAGTCCGACCGCGTTGGCTTGACCACCGGACTAGGAAGGAAGTACTGCTCCATGAAACCCAAACTTCGACTATTGAGTGTGCTGGCGATTCTTGCTCTCATCGTTGGCGCCTGCGGTGGCGGGACAACCGACACCACCGAAGACTCGGGCGATCCCACCGAAACCACCGAGGACACCGGCACCGACACCACGGCCGGTGGCGATGGAGACGGTGAGGCGACCACCATTGGGTTCTGGGTGGCGTTCTCTGACGAGGCCCGCCTCGGCTTCACCGAGGAGAAAGCCGCCGAGTTCAACGCGAAGCACCCCGAATACAACATCGAGGTGACTTCGTTCGCGTCTTACAACGACGTCTTCGACGCAGCGGTGCTCGCGGTGGACAGTGGGGATCCGCCAGGAATCATCCACTTCTTCGAAGCCGCCACCAGACAGGCCCTCGATGCAGTGGATGCAAGTGGAAACCCGATCTTCAAGTCAGTGACAGAGGCAATCGACGGGCGCACCGAGATCCTCGGTGAGCCGGTAGTCCTCGACTCGGTCGTAGACGCGGCGAGGAACTATTACACCGTGGACGGCTCGTTCTACTCGATGCCTTGGAACACGTCATCGGCGATCATGTTCTCCAACACCGACATACTCGACGCTGCAGGTGTAACAGACATCCCTGACACATGGGACGGTGTCGAAACCGCCTGTGAGGCTGTCATGGCCCTCCCGGACGCGCCCTCCGGTTGCATCACTTGGCCAAACCACGCCTGGTTCGTCGAACAGTCCCTCGGCCAGCAGGGAGAGCTGTTGAGCAACGCCGACAACGGTCGCAGCGACAGGGCCACCGAGGTCTACATCGATTCGAACGGGATGGTCGACTACGTCAGCTGGTGGAAGGACATGGATGACAAGGGCTATTACACCTACACCGGCGCCCAGCGAGATTGGGACGGGACGGCGAATGCCTTCCTCGCTCAGGAAGTCGCCATGCTCATATATTCGAGCTCGGACACCACGTTCCTGACCAACGAAGGTGCTGCAGCCGGTTTCGACGTCAAGGCGAGCTTCATGCCGCACAACGGTGATACCGACTACGTCGGCAACCTGATCGGCGGCGCAACGCTCTGGTTGTTGGACGGATTGGACCCGGTCGCCGAGGACGGTGCCCTGGCGTTCATGAACTACTTCTCCAACCCCGAGAACGCAGCCGAGTGGCATCAGATCACGGGTTACATACCGATCACCCAGGACGCCGTCGACCTCCTCCAGTCGGAGGGTTGGTACGACGAGAGCCCCAACAGCCTGGTCGCTTCTGACCAGCTGGCGGCGGCCGAGAACACGCCTGCCTCGCTTGGAGCCCTACTGGGCAACTTCGTGGCGATTCGCGACGTCATCACTCTGGCGATCGAAGACATACTCGTGAACGATCTGGATGTGGCCGAGCGTCTCGGACAGGCCAACGAGGAAGCCAACCGGTCGCTCAGCGAATACGAAGCGCTCTTCGGAGGCGGATAGAACATCTGGTGGGGCGACGTTTCGACGTGGCCCCACCACCTTCAATCACCTGGCGAAATTGACTGAGGACTCTCTGACATGCTGATCGTCGGACTGGTGGCTGCTGCGGTGTTGGGCCCGGCCTATCTGGCCCGAACGGCCCGTTACAGGACCCCTCGTCGACTCGGACTCGGCGCCGCGGTCGCAGTAGCGGGAGCCGCCGCCACCCCGCTCGCCATGAATCAGTGTGGTTTCGCCGCGGAGGCCTCCGGCGTCGACCACGTCCTGGCATACGTCTTGATGGCAGCAGGCTCATGGCTTTCACTGATCGTCACCAAGTCCTTCTACGACCGAACCGATCGGGTATCCGACGCATCGTCAGGTATGACCGGCGAAATCAGATCAGGTGGATTCCAAATGGGAGCCTGGGTGCCCTGGGCTCTTCTCAGCCCCACCCTGATCATCCTGATCGTGTTTCTGTACACGCCTGCGGTGCAGACGTTCAC
>JAHEJW010000034.1:3504-5204 GCA_024638655.1 bacterium
ACGGCCATCATTCTCGCCAGCGGCTGGAAGATCCTCGGTTACAACATCCTCTTCTACCTGGCCGGCCTCCAGACAGTCCCGGTGATCCAAATCGAGGCAGCCGTGATAGACGGCGCATCGGTTTGGAAGCGATTCACCAAGATCATCCTTCCCGCTCTCTCTCCGATCACTTTCTTCCTTCTCGTCACCAACCTGACGTACGCCTTCTTCGACATATACGCCACCATCGACTTCATGACCAAGGGCGCCCCTGCGGGCAAGACCTCGGTCGCGATATACGAGATCATTCGGATTGGCGTGAACAACGGCGACCTGGGTCGAGGCGCAGCTCAGTCGGTCCTCCTGTTCGGGGCAGTGATCGCGGTGACGCTGTGGCAGTTCAGAACTACCGGCGAGCGCGTCAGCTACGGAGGTTCCGCCTGATGGCCGGTCTGAACGTGGGAGTGCAAAGGAAGGGTTTCATCAGGGGCAGGGCCTGGCCCCTGCACATTCTTCTTCTCATCTCGGTCCTCATCATCGCCTTCCCGCTGATCTACGCGATGCTCATCGCCACTCAGACGAATGCGGAGATCTTCTCGTTCCAGTTCACCCCGGGCAGCGCTCTCGCCTCCAACTTCGACGACGTGTGGGTGCAGCGTGAATTCAGCACCGCAATGTGGAACTCCTTCCAACAGTCGTTCTGGGTGACGGTCGGGAAGACGATCCTCTCACTGCTCGCCGGGCTTGCCTTCGTCTATTTCAAGTTCCGAGGGAAGTGGATCGTCTTCTTCCTCGTCCTGGTCACCCTGATGATGCCTACTGAAGTGATGATCCTGGCCATGTTCAGGATGGTCTCGGGGTTTGGATGGCAGGACACCATGGCCTCGATAACAGTTCCCTTCATTGCCTCGGCGACCGGTGCCTTCTTGTTCCGCCAGCACTTCGCCAACATGCCCGTCGAGCTTCTCGAAGCCTCACAGATAGATGGAGCTTCGCCGTTCAGATTCCTGACCCGGATCCTGATCCCTCTCTCATGGAACATCATCGCCGCCCTGTTCGTGATCCAGTTCGTCTACACATGGAACATGTTCCTGTGGCCGAGCCTGATCATTCGCGACGACTCGGCTCAGGTGGTGCAGGTGGCCATGCAGACTCTTCTCAACTTCGGGGGAGCACTGACCTTCGGCCCATTGATGCTCGCCGCCATCATCGCCTCGATCCCGCCCGCGCTCGTGTTCGTCGCCATGCAGAAGCCATTCATGAGCGGCTTCGTCCTTTCACAGGACAAGTAGGCGACCGGTTGAGTCTCCGGAGCAACCTCGTCCCGAGGATTGGTTCCGATGAACTGGGCCAGGGCATCATCGACCCAGCGGACTACTGGGGGTGGCGGGACTTCGCTCGGATGGGTTCGACGCGGTCACCCGAATCGAGGACGTGGAGGCACGATGGATAGGCGGCGAGGGATGCTGACCACTGAAGAACTCGAACGAGATGTCGCCGCGGGCGACATCGACACCGTTGTGGTGGCATTCACCGACCACTACGGGCGCCTCCAGGGCAAGAGGTTCGACGCATCCCATTTCGTCGCTGAGGCGCTCGACCACGGAACCCACGGTTGCGACTACCTGCTGACCGTCGACATGGAGATGGAGCCGGTGGCCGGCTATCGATACGCCAATTGGGAGGCCGGGTACGGCGACTTCCACATGGTCCCCGACCTC
>JAHEJW010000034.1:5304-16713 GCA_024638655.1 bacterium
GATGGATCGTGGGCACCTACCAGGCTGGCCTGGAGCTACGACAACCGCACCGCAGGCTTCCGGGTGGTGGGTCATGATCAGAGTCTTCGCATCGAGTGCCGGATTCCTGGTGCGGACGTCAATCCGTATCTCGCCTACGCGGGAGTTCTTGCCGCGGGGATTGATGGGATCGCCAACCAGGTGGAGCCACCCGAGATCTTCGAGGGCGACGTCTATCAGGCGCTTGACCTCGACCGAGTGCCCCGGACGCTGGTAGAGGCAACCGAGTTGTTCGAGTCGTCGAAATTCATACGCGAATCGCTCGGTGCCGACGTGCAGGAGCACTACAGCCACTTCTTCCGATCCGAACAGAGCGCCTTTGACGAGACCGTCACCGATTGGGAGCGGGCGCGCTACTTCGAGCGAATATGAACGGCCGTCTCGACGGCAAGGTGGCGCTGATCACCGGTGCCGGGTCTGGCATCGGCCGCGAGACCACCTTGCTGTTCTGTGAGGAAGGTGCCGAGGTGGTTGCAGTCGACATCGACCACGAGGCGGTCAAGGCGACCGTCCGGACGGCGGAGGCAGCCGGGGGCCGGGCTGTCGCACACCGCGCCGACGTCTCGTCGGCGGCCGATTGCGAAAGGATGGTTGCCCGGGCAGAAGAGGAGTTTGGCCGTCTCGATGTCATGTTCAACAACGCCGGGATCATGCACTCGGAGGACGATGATGCCGAGTCCACAACCGAGGCGACCTGGAACCTGACGATGGACATCAATGCCAAGGGCGTATTCCTCGGCTGCAAGTACGGCATTCCGGCGTTGCGAAGAGCCGGAGGTGGGTCCGTGATCAACACGGCTTCTTTCGTCGCTCTCATGGGAGCGGCGACGGCCCAAGTCGCCTACACCGCATCGAAAGGGGCCGTCCTGGCCCTGACACGGGAACTCGCCGTTGTACACGCCCGGGAGAGGATTCGTTTCAATGCACTCTGCCCAGGGCCGCTCCGAACCGAGCTTCTGATGAAATTCCTCGACACCGAGGAGAAGAAAGAACGACGGCTCGTGCACATCCCCACCGGCCGATTTGGGGAGGCCGCGGAGATGGCACAGGCGGCCTTGTATCTAGCCTCAGATGACTCCTCCTACGTCACCGGAACGGAGTTCGTTGTGGACGGCGGGATCACAGCTGCGTACGTGACGCCCACCTGACTTCCTTCCATACAGGCAGCGGAGATCCAACCGGACCCAAAGCCGATCCCGATAGACCGACTGGGCCTGCCGGTCGACTGAGAGGGATGATGCGCGACCGGGCCCTTGACAAACCTTACACTGTATAGCAGGGTGGCCCATCACCGACTCACAGTGTCAGTCCATGTCGTGAGGAGCAACCGTGGAGCCAAGCATCAAAGAACGCATCCAGTCGGACAGGCGAGGGGTGCTCTCCGCACTCTGGATCTTCGTCCTCCTCAACATGCTCTTCCGCGACATCCACGAGTTCGCGCGCCCCGGAGCGATCGAGGAGTTCATGGCCTTGGACGTCGCGGAGGGGATCCTCTTGGCCTCCGGCGTCGTCTTGACCGTGTTCATTGCGATGATCGTTCTCAACCGGGTGCTGTCGGTGACTTCGGCGCGCTGGACCAACCTCGTCGTGTCCGCCGTGGCCATCGCAGCAATGGTGGCCAATCCACCGGGCGATCTAGACGACATCTGGTTCTTCGCCGTCGAGATAGTCGCACTTCTGGTCATCATCGGGTTGGCCTGGACTTGGCGCCAGGAATATGTCCCGGACGCGAGTCCGATCAGCCTGAACGTGCCCTAGGTTCCTGCGGCTAGAACGGGACAATCATGACGGACTCGAACCTTCGCCCCCATCCGCGATTAAAGGGTGGCCCTCAACTGCTGGCCTTGCTGCGATGGTAGTAGCTACGTGATTTGGCTCGGCTTCCGCAGTCGGCCATGTCGCACCAACGCCGCCCGCCGTTTCGGGTTTGATCGCTGAAGAGCCAGGCACATGACGGGCATTGCTTCAAGCGGCCGTGCTTGCCGGCGGTTATGAGCTCGGCGGCATCGAGCAGGACGGGATCGAGTGCGTGGGCTGGTCGCTGTGGCATTGGCCAGGTCCAACTCAAGCTGGTTGGGTCCACGAAACGCCTCGAGTTGGCGCCCGAGACATGCGTGTTCAAGCTTCTGATCGCGTCGACTGGCGGTCTGTCACCGTCTGCTAGCGGGCGAACCACCTCCGCGACCACCTGGCGTATCTCAGTGATCGCAGCAAGATCAGAATCTGTCACTGGTACTGGGTCGAGTTCGACAGCTTCGAGCCAAGTAGTCACGTTGGTCGGCAGGTCGAACCAATCGTGACGGCGGCTTGTGAGAGGCCAGCTGATCGTGTTGACCAGGTCAAGGGCACGGTTCCCACCGATCAGCTTGTAGGTCCCGCCGTAGCCGTTGGGGTCGAGCGCCAGGGCGTCCATCAACCCCTACGTTACCACCTACTAGCCTTTTGCCAGTCAGGATATCAAGGCTAAGCTTCTCACCATCATAGAGCTAATAACTGGTAAGACACGGGTGATCGATCGAGTCCCTCCCCACCTGTTCTTCGTCGGTAGCGCCGTCTTCCATTATCTCGGGCCCTCATTTGCCGTGCTCCTCTTCGCGCGAGTGCCCGTACCAGGAGTGGCATGGCTTCGGATCATGTCTGCTGCAACTGTGTTCGCCCTATGGAGACGGCCTTGGAGGACCTTCCTGAGAGCAAACCGGGACACACAATGGACTATGACAGCCCTCGGGATCGTGTTCGCGCTCATGAACTACAGCTTCTACATCGCCATCGACCGGCTCCCCTTGGGCACGGTCGCCGCCATCGAGTTCGTCGGGGTCATCGCGTTGGCACTGGCAGGCAGCCGCACCCGTCGCAATCTCGCCGCCATCGCACTAGCTGTCGCGGGTGTGTATCTGCTCACCGAAGTGCGGATCGAGGGCGAACCCGAAGCGTTCGGGTGGGCCTTTGCCAACGCCGCTCTCTTCACCCTCTACATCGTTCTCGCCCATCGTGTCGCACGAGCCGACCCGGCCGCCAGCCCAATCGATCGACTCGGCGCATCGATGATGATCGCCGCGATCGCGATTACCCCTCTCGGGTTTGTCGACGCCGCCCCGGCATTGGTCGACCCGATAGCCCTTGTTGCAGGCATCGGAGTCGGCGTCAGCTCATCAGTAATCCCCTATGTTTTCGACCAGCTTGCGATGAAGCGCCTTGCCCGTGCAACGTATGCCCTCTTTGTGGCGCTCCTTCCGGCAATGGCCGTGGTCATCGGCATCGTCGTCCTGGCCCAAATCCCCAGACCCATAGAGGTTGCCGCCGTCGGTCTCGTCATCGCTGGCGTCCTAGCTCATCAAGAGGAAGCCGCCCAGAACATCACGGACACCTTCAATTCGGCCCACACCGGAAGCGGCTCGTAATCGCGACTCGCGATTACGAAGAGGAATCGGTCAAAACGGAGGGCCACCACGCAAGGCCCCATGATCAGATGAAACGATGTCCGAAGGACAACGGGTGGTGGGCGTTGACGGACTCGAACCGCCGACCCCTGCCTTGTAAGGGCAGTGCTCTAGCCAACTGAGCTAAACGCCCGGATTGGCATGAGATTCTACGACCGCACCGACCATTGACCACGTCGTGTCGCCGGTCTCCACCGTTAGCTGGGTTTTTGGGTCCGGATGCCCATTCAGGTTCTTGTGGATAAGTGACGATAGAGATATCGACAAATGCCGAAGCCCGGCACGAGGCGTTCCTACGCTGGCCGGCGATGCGTGAGAGGCTATGAGCAAGCGGTCGATCGAACGTGAAATCAGTGACGACGCAATCCGTCAGTATCTCGATGGAATTGGCACCTACGACCTCCTCACCGCCGAGGACGAGGTACGACTCGCCAAGGCGATAGAAACCGGCCGAAAGGCGGAGGCGGCGCTGGAGAACGAGAAAGACCCAGCCAAGCGACGTCAGCTGCGCCAGATGATCCGGGCCGGCGAGGAGGCAAGGCAGACATTCATCCGTTCGAACCTCCGACTAGTGGTCTCTATCGCCAAGCGCTACGGCCACGCCCGCCTCCCCTTCCTCGACCTCGTCCAGGAAGGCAATCTTGGCCTCATCCGAGCCGTTGAGAAGTTCGAGTACCGAAAAGGATTCAAGTTTTCGACCTATGCGACGTGGTGGATTCGACAGGCCATCACTCGAGCCATAGCGGACAAGAGCCGGACGATCAGGGTGCCGGTTCACATGATGGACACCATCTCTCAGATGCACACCGCCGAAGCGAACCTGTCCAAGCGTCTGGGAAGAAAGCCCACCGACGACGAACTGGCCCAAGAGTCGGGGCTGACCGTCCAGAAGATCAAAGACGCCAGGAAAGTGGCTCCCGAGCCGATCTCCATCTTCGAGCCCGTCGGGGAGGACAATGCCACCATCGGCGATTTCATCGAGGACCTAGATGCGGTCGCACCGTTCGAGCTCATCGCCTCGAAACTCAACATCGAGAACCTCAAACACGTGCTCGACCGTCTGACCGAGCGGGAGCGCACCATCATCGAGATGCGCTACGGGCTGAACAACCGTGAGCCCGCCACGCTGGACGAGGTGGGCCGTCACTTCAACGTGACTCGTGAGCGAATTCGTCAGATCGAGGCCAAAGCCTTGGCCAAGATGCGCCATCCGTCGACCCCGGGTGGGCTGCGAGAGCTGGCTGTCGGCTGAGATCACTCAGGCAGACTTCACCAGCTCAAGCAACTCGCTTCGTTCCGCTTCCAGAGGCAGATGTGCCTCGGCCAGGCTCGGCCTACCCCGACCCCTTCGACGGTGATAGGGCTGGCCATCCCAGAAGATGACACCACCCCAAACACCCCACTCGATGTCTTCGATCAGAGCCAGCTCGAGACATCTGACCCGCACGACGCACCCAGCACAGATACGTTGTGCCTGAGCAAGATCCGAGGGCCTATCCGAGAAGAAGAGCTCGTGGCTCCCCTCCTCGGTACATCGGCCTTCTTCTTGTAACTCTCTCAAATTGTGTTGCATGTCGAACCTCGTCTGTTTGATGTGGCGATCAAAAAAGCCGCCGGGTGCGCCGGCGGCCTCGAGAATCGGATTGGACTCGGTGTCACATTTTCGTGACGAAAGGCTGCCGGTGGCCTGAAGTCTGCGCAGCGTCCATCGCGCTCGGGACGCACGTGCAGAATTCGGGTCCTGCGATGTTTGGCGTCTGAAAACGCAGCTTGATCAACGACTTCCTTTCTTCGACCGTCACATCATCGCCGATCGGAGACAGGTGCGTCAAGGGAATTAACCGACCCGACAGGGCATTGTGTCCTTCAATGAAGGACCCTCAGCCCGATCAGCCCAAACACGAATAGGCCCAGCCCGATGACCAGCAACCTCAACTCGCTCCTCGACCAGAACCGCCACAATGCAACTGCGAAGATCATCCCGACAACAATGACCTGGATCAAGACACCAGGATCGGTTCTCGGAAGGAGCAAATCCAGGAGCAGGTCCATTACCCGTCGCAACAAGGCATGAGCGACCACTCTTCCCCTCATCCAGTGGAGGTCATCCTCGCCAAGGGCCTGCGCCGACTGTTGACCTGGGCCATTCCGCTGTCATTGCTGGCTTTGCTATTTCGCGCCCCTGCCCCTGGTGGAGGCCTGTGGGCCTATTCGCTGGCCCACCTCACGGTCGTTCAATTGGCCACCTTCGGATTCGTGGCTGAAATGGGCGAACTGGCCGAACGCCCGTGGTTCCAACACATGAAACGCTCCTGGTTGGCCAGTGTCTCATCGCTCATAGCCGCCGCAGTTGGATTCTCGGCACTTCTGACCCTCGCCACCTCGGCCGCAGCCCGGTACGACGTCTCTCTTCAGTTCCTCCAACTCCTGTCGTCCCTCGACATCGCTTGGGTTGTCGCCGCGCTCTATCTCGGAGCTCGAAGACTCTCTCGTCGCCGGGTTGCCTCCATTGCCGGGCTCATGTTGCTGGCAGCCTGCGTCTTGTCCATTGCCATATATCTGTCCGTCGTCGGTTTCGCCGACGACGGCGGGTGGCTGGTCGATGGGGGCGAGTTGATGCGGATCGTCCTGCCGTCGGACCTGGTCGCAGCCGTGATCTCGCTAACGGTGCTCCTGCGGGCCGCCCGGCTACCTCATCCGATGGAGCAGGAAAGGCTCCAGTCGTAGGGCTGGAACTCCACGCTCAACGACCTGTCGATCTCCGCTGGCAGCCAGGGTTCCAAGGCCTCGATCGTCTTCGCTCGTGTCACGGGAATGAAGGTCGGCATTCGATGTGGCCTGGCGAAGTCGGCTCCGTACCAGAGAAAGACTCGACTGAGCAGCACTGTGCCGTCGTTCTCGACGGCCCCTCCCGTGGCGAGGAAGGTCCGCATCTGGTCATCCAACTGCGCGTCTACAAGATCTCCGACATAGGGCTCGGCTCGAAGCGTGGGACAAGACAGCGAGCCGCAAACAAGGGCACCGTGAATCCTCGGGTCGCCGAGACGTCTCAGCTTGGCATGCTCGATCGAATCCAGAGACAGACTCTCCCCCGCCACCGTGACCAGCTCCCGCGAGAAGCCACCCGGGATGCGCAGCACCGAGGTCTCGCCCAGGTGGAACGCGTCGATAGCCAGCCTCACAGCACCGGCGTTGTAGAGGTTGATCCAGAAGGCAAGAGCTTCGGGCCGGGACAAGGAGTCCGGCGCGACGGACGACAGGTCTTCGAGGTAGCCATCGATTTCGACCTCCCATCCGACCACGCCAGGAAGACCCCCCGCGCTGAGCGCGGTGAGCACGGGCGACAGCCCGTCGTGGTCGAATGTGCCGGTGCCTGACGGCTCGGGCCGAGACGTCGCCAGCAATACCCGGGCGATGTTCATCAGAACCGCAAGCGGATTGGGCTGGTCCACGAACCTATGAACCGGGGGGAGCCGGGCCATCTTCCCGGCACCTAGTCTCCCGGTTGTGTTCAAACTCATCTTCAAGCTCCTCAGAGCGGCGCTGCTCACCGCAATCGCCGCGGCGGTCGCTGCCAAGTTTCTCCTCGAGTCGCATGCCGAGCCGGAGACCGAGGAGATCGATCTCGTAGCGATCTTCGACGGCAAGAATCTGGTCTCCTCGGCCGACCCCTTCTACGGCGGCCACATCCTGGCGATCTTCGGTGGGGTTCAACTCGACCTGCGAAAGGTGCAGCCTGCTCCCACCGGAATCCGGCTCGAGGCAACTGTGGTCATGGGTGGGCTCAGCATCGTCGTCCCCGAAGGATGGCGGGTGTTCAACGAAGGGGATGTCTTCCTCGGAGGCTTCTCGGACGAGACCAGAACCACCGCGGACGAGGACGTACCGTCACTGACTATTGGCGGACGTGTACTTCTTGGCGGCATTCAGGTCATCACGAAACCCTCCGTTGAGGTGGTGACGTGACGTTCAGGATCGAGGCCGACCGCTTGATTCCGGGTCGTGGCCCCGCTCTCGATGACGGAGTCGTCTTGCTCGAGGACAATCTCATCTCCTTTGCCGGCCCCGCTACTGAGGCTCCTGACACGCCAGATGCGGAAGTTGTCACCAGCAAAGCGGTCATGCCCGGCCTCTGGGAATGTCACGGACACTTCATGGGCGTCTACGAGGCGAACCTCGAGAAGGTGTTGTTCACCAGACCCCAAGTCACCACGGCTCGCGCTGCCGGCGATGCCATTCGAGCCCTGGAGGCCGGCTTCACGTCGATACGCGAAGTCGGAGGCGTCGGAGTGTTCCTCGCGGTGGCCGTCGACGAGGGTCAAATTGCCGGGCCCACCATCTACGGATCAGGTGCGACGCTCTCGATGACAGCCGGACACGGTGATTTCCACGGCATGCCTCTGGAGCAATCGCGTGCTCTCATTGCGGCCCACTGGGGTGAAGACGGCGTCGTTGATGGCCCCGATCAGGCCCGGGCCGGAGTTCGTCGGCTTCTCCGAGCGGGTGCCCGCGTGATCAAGATCCACGCCTCGGGTGGCGTCATGTCCCAGCTCGACGATCCTCACCTCCCCCAGTTCAGCAAACCGGAACTCGAGGCGATCGTGGACGAGGCGACTCGCATGGAGGTCCTCGTAGCGGCCCATTGTCACGGTAAGCGGGGGATCATGGCTGCTTTGGAGGCCGGCGTGAAGACCATCGAGCACGGCACCTACTTGGACGAGGAGGCAGCAGACGCCATGATCGAAACCGGGACGATTTTGGTGCCGACCCGCTTCATCGTCGATTTCTTGGTAAGGGAGGGTGCCAGCCGGGGTATGCCCGACTATGCCAAGAAGAAGATTCAGACGACATCGGAGGCGCACTCTGACGCAATCTCGCTGGCCGTCGAGAAGGGCGTGAAGATCGCCATGGGCACGGACATTTGGGCAAGTGGGATGTGGGGACGCAACGCCGAAGAGCTGGGTCTCATGGTCGAGTGCGGGATGACGCCGATGCAGGCCATCGAGGCCGCCACTGCCAATGGGCCGGCGACCCTGGGCCCGCAAGCACCCAACTCGGGGCAGCTGGTCGTCGGAATGGATGCAGACGTCATCTGCCTCAACGGTGACCCGTCATCCGACGTCTCGATCCTCGCCGATTCCGCCAACGTCACTCATGTCTTCAAGGGCGGAACCCGAGTGAAGGGTTGACTCAGACGATGTGACGCTTGCTGGCCCAACGAGCCAGCTCGTGCCGGTTGGACAATTGGAGCTTGCGCAGGACCGAAGAGACGTGGGTCTCCACGGTTTTGATAGAGATCTCCAGCTTGCGGGCGACCTGCTTGTAGGCAAAGCCTCGAGCAATGAGCCGAAGCACGTCCTTCTCCCTGGCCGTCAGCTGATCAAGCTCAGGGTCCTGATCCGACGGGATGGCCCCGGCAAAGGCATCCAACACGAACCCGGCCAGCCGGGGCGAGAACACCGCGTCACCGGCATGAATTCGACGCACGGCGTCTGCAAGATCGGGTGGTTCGATCGTTTTGGTGACATAGCCCCTCGCCCCGGCCCGGATCATGGCGATTACGTCCTCGGCCTGGTCCGAGACCGAAAGCGCCAGGAATTTCACGCCGGGATTGGTCTCCCCCACCGACTCGATGACAGCGATCCCACCTCCATCCGGCATGTGAACGTCGACCAGGACAACGTCAGGGTCGTAACCCCTTATCTCGGCTATGGCGGTATCCACGTCGTGGGCGGAGCCGACGATCCGAAACTCCTCGGACAACTCCGCTTTGACGCCCGACAGGAAGAGGCGGTGATCGTCGACGAGAAAGACGTCGATGCTCATGCTCGACTCACCGGCATCGTCAGAATTACCTCCGTCCCCTCGCCGGACGCGCTGGCGATGTCGACCGTACCTCCGGCACGCTCGACGCGCGCACGGATCGACTGGGCAATTCCTTTCCTGTCCCGCTCGATCTCTTCGAGCCGAAACCCTTTGCCCTGATCGGTCACGTAGACCGACATCTTCTCCTCATCTGCCTCGAAGTACAGGGAGAGGCGGGGAGCGCCGGAGTGCTTGGCTGCGTTGACCATGGCCTCCGACGCCGCCCCGACCAGGGCACGGCCGGCCTCGTCGATCGGGTGATCGCCAACTGTGACCACCTCCACGGGAAGCTGATGGTCTGCCTCAACTCGCGCAGCTGCCGTCTTCAGAGCCGTCGAAACCAGGTCGACCCCATCGAGTGGTGCGGCCCCGAAGAGCCACTCCCTCAGCTCGGCTTCCTGATGCCGAGCAAGAATCGCCATCCGAGCAGGATCATCCGACCGTTGGATGAGGGCGAGGGTCTGGAGGACCGAGTCGTGCAGATGGGCCGCCAATTCGGCTCTCTCCTCCTGACGAATCCTCTCCGACCTTTCGGAGGCGAGATCGGCGAGCAGCCGACGCACCCAAGGCCCAAATGCAATGAAGATGCCGAGGCCGGTGAGTACCACCGCTAGGAAGACCACGCCGAACTCAAAGACACGGCCCACCGACGACGTGAATGTGGCCAGCCCGCCGACCAGCAATGCGATTCCGATGAACACACGCATCCGACTGGTGCGCTCGACGTCTGGATCGAGCAGCGCCGCAAACGGGCCAGGTCGTGAGGTGTCGGTGAGAGCGGCCGTGCCGAACGCGAGTGCGGTGGCGGTGAGCACGAGCGCTGCATTCGGCCACAATCCGAGACTCGCCAGGAGAAGCATCAAACCGGCGAAGGCGATCCCCAGCCCGAGCGCCCTGGGCAACTCGACCTTCTCTTTGTCACCGTCCTCGACCCGGTCGTAGGTCATCAGCCAGACAGCGAGATAGAGCAGCCCTCCTAGGCCCCACACCGTCAGCAGACTGAGGAAAGCCGCTCGAACATAGGAGTCAGAGACCCCCAACTCGTCCGCCACGCCACCGGCCACACCCGCAATGATGCGATCGCTTTGACGGCGCGAGAGATCGAAGCTCGAGAACATCAACACCGATGATGCCCCGTCGGAGCGGCGACGACAATCGGGGATCCCCCCCAACGGCTCAGGGTGGAATCAGGGTGGTCCCCAATGGACGTTCGCGCCGGCATCGATGACATTGGTGATATGGAACAAAGCACAACAAGCACAGCGGAGCGCCCTGCCGATTCGCAGCAGGGCCTCGTGCGGCCAGTCGACGGCCGGGTGCTGGCGGGTGTTTCGGTTGGCTTGGCCAATCGACTCGACTTGCCGGTATGGCTGCTTCGGGCCGCCTTTGTCGTCAGTGCCTTCTTCGGTGGACTAGGCATCGCCCTGTATGCCGCCGGATGGGCTCTGATCAGAGCGGAAGACGAAACGGAATCCCCAGCCGAGCGTTTCTTTGGAGATGTCAGCAGCTCGCGATCCTGGATCGGGATCGGTCTGATCTTCCTGGCAGCCCTGATCCTGCTCGACAACCTCACCTTCTTGTCGGGAGGCGTGGTCTGGGCAGCGGGCCTGCTCGTTCTTGGCGTCCTGCTCTACACCGGTCACATTTCGACGGGTCGCAGCTCGTCGAACGAGTCGAAGGAGGGAGTTCAACAAATGACAACCACTGAACAAATCGAAACTGAGGCCAGCTCTACGTCCGGCGACTCCCCCGCCGGCGGCGGCGCACCTCCGACCCCGGGGCCGACCCCTCCGATATTGCCTCCATCGGCTTCGAAGCCGAGGGAGACATCGATGCTGGGGCGTCTCACGATCGGAGCGATGCTGATCGGCCTCGGTCTGCTGGCACTGCTCGACAACATCCCCGATCTGCCCCTCGAAGCCGACCCGCGTCACTATTTGGCGCTAGCGGTGGTCATCCTCGGGGGTGGTCTCATCCTCGGTGGGTTCGCGGGGCGGGCCCGTTGGCTGATCATCGTCGGGGCCATCCTGATACCAACACTGATGTTCTCACCGGTGTTCGAGTA
>JAHEJW010000034.1:16813-21723 GCA_024638655.1 bacterium
AGCGACCGGATCGCCACGAACAGGATCAGGAAGCCAAAGACGAGGGAGAGAGTTCTGCCCTCCACGCCGAGGGCGAGCCGTGAACCGGCCAACGAACCGACCATCCCACCAATACCGACCACGAGTCCGTCTTGAAGACGGACTCGCTGGTTTCTGAAGTTGACGACCGTGCCGGCGAGCGCAGTCAGAACAATCGCTGCGAGCGAAGTTCCCTGCGCCTCATGCTGGCTCAGTCCGAGCAGCAGCACGGAGGCCGGAACGATCACCACTCCCCCGCCGATGCCTGCCAAACCAGCAAAGAAGCCAGCTGTTGCCCCGATACCGAGGGCAATGAGCAGTTGAACGAGGTCAGTGAAATCCCCTGACCCGGGCAACGGGCTGCCGCCGCTGATCATTCGAATTGCCGCCACGAGAAGCACGAACGCAAAGACGATCGTCAGGGATCGTGGACTGGCTCGATGCATGACCGTCGCCCCAATGATCGAACCGAGGATGCCGCCGATGCCAACCGTGAGCCCGACATCCAGCCCAATCTCTCCAGAGACCCCGAATGAGACTGCTCCGGTGACTGCGATCAGGACGATCGCCGCAAGGGAAGTCGCATGAGCCCGGTGTCGGTCGAGACCGATGAACACAAGCAGCGGGACCATGACGATCCCGCCCCCAACACCTAGACCTCCACCAACGACACCCGCAGCCAGACCGATGAGCACCAGTTTCCATGGCTCGATTCGAGGGCGCTCGCTCACCTGGCAACCCTAGAGCGGGGCCCATCGGGCTCGGCGCTCTATGTTTGACGTATGGATTACAACGCCACAACCGCTCTGATCGTCGTTGACGTCCAGAACGATTTCGCCGACCCTCCGGGCAGCCTCTACGTCCCGGGTGGCGAACAGGTGATCCCGTTCATTAACAGGCAGATCGATGCTGCTGTCGATGCCGGCGCCGTAGTCGTCTACACCCAGGACTGGCATCCTGAGGAGACCCCGCACTTCCAGGAGTTCGGCGGGATCTGGCCCGTCCACTGCGTCGCAGAAACCAGAGGAGCAGAGTTCCACGACACACTCGACGTGGTCGAGGGGGCACTCCACATCAGGAAAGGCACCGGAGGCGAAGACGGCTATTCGGGTTTCAGTGTTCGTGATCCCGAAACAGGCGAAGAATCGTCGACCGGCCTGCGCGACCAGCTCTCAGAGGCTGGTGTCGAGCGTGTAGCCGTTCTTGGCCTGGCCCTGGACTACTGCGTCAAGGAGACCGCCCTCGACGCCGCCGGCTCTGGGCTGCAGACCGCCCTCCTCGCCGACGGGACACTTCCGGTGAACCTCGCCCACGGCGATGGGGCTCGGGCAGTTGCGGCCATGCTCAATGCGGGGGTGGCGGTCAGCTGATCGACCCGGAGGCACCGGTTGCCTCCGCCACCAGGTCGAGTTGAAGCTGTTTCATCTTTGATGTGAGGGAGACGTGATATATGTGCGGGTTGACCAGTCGACGGACCCCGGTGTCCAACTGCTCCAGGTCCAGAGCTCTTCTCTCCCGAATGGTCCCGAGATCCGGGCTTCCGTCGACGCGCCGCCCGTCCTCGAAGACGCTTTCCAGCAATGCCTCGACTCGCGAGATCTCCGAACGTCGCATGCTCCGGTGTACCTCTCGATGCGGGTGATGCAGCTCCAGCAAATCCCCTTCGAAGGGGTCTTCGTCGGCAAGGGCGACCACGTCCGCGCTGGCCAGACCCCGCTCGTCGTAGACCCGAAAGAGCTGTTTCTCCCCCGGGATCGGGATCTTCTCGAGGTCTTCGGACACTTTGATCGCCGGCTCCCAGCTGCCTGCCAGATCATCGATCGCCACCAGTTTGTAGACCCCACCAAGTGACGGGTCACCGTGTGAAGTGATCAACCTCGTGCCAACGCCGAACATCATCCTCCGAACCAGGGAGTCACGATCCAACCCGTAGCGGGGGGCTTCCTCATCGATTTGGGAGAGGATCGACCATATGGCGAGCTCATCGAGATCTGAGGAAATCACGATTGAGACATCCTCGAAGCCGGCGTCATTGAGCATCCTGGCGGCTTGAACCGAGAGATAGGCGAGATCCCCCGAATCGAGGCGGATGCCACCGGGCTTGTGACCCTGCGCTCGCAAGCCCTTGAAGACCTCGATGGCATTCGGGATGCCTGATTCGAGCACGTCGATTGTGTCAACGAGGAGTATCGCCTCGTCGGGGTAGAGGTCGACATACCGCCTGAAAGCCTCGAGCTCGCCGAGATCGAGAGCCATGAAGGCCTGAACCATCGAGTGGGCGTGGGTTCCCTTTGGCTCGATGCCGAGCGAAGCAGACAGAGCCACATTCGACGTGAAGTCACACCCCCCGACCAGCGCGGCCCTGCCTCCGGCGTGGGCTCCCGACTCGGGCCCGCGACGCATGCCGAACTCCATCACCGGGCCGCCACGGGCTGCCTCCTTGACGCGCGAGGCCTTGGTGGCGATGAGGGTCGGATAGTTGAGCCGGTTGAGCAGCGGAGTCTCCAGGATCTGAGCCATTGCCAACGGCCCCCGGACCGTGGCAATCGGGGCGTTGGCGTGAACGACCCGTCCCTCGGGCACCGCGAGCATGTCGATAGCGGAGAAGTCGCCATGCTCCTCCAGCCACGAGAGGAACCCCTGGTCGAAGCGCCTCTTCCCGTCGGCGGTTCGCTGCTCGGCCAGAGCAGCTAGCTCAGGACGGCCGAACCGTGTGTCCCCCATCCACTCGAGAAGCGGGCCCAGCCCGGCTGCTATGCAGTATCCGGCCTGATGGGTTCCGTAGTCGGGGTAGGAGCGGAAGAAGAAGTCGAATTGGACATGGCGCTCGGCAAGCCCCTCTTTCCAGTACAGCTGCGCCATGGTCAACTGGTACTGATCGGTCTGCAGGATCCCGTCGAGCAACTCTCCCCTCACGGCTTCATTCGATCCCGAGAGGAGCGAGGCAGCGCTCCGCCCACCAGAAGACATCGTGACGAGCGACGGATCCTCTCAACAGGCTCATACGTCTCGCCTGCTCGTCCTGGCTCATTGCGACTGACCTCTCCAGCATGTCGGCGAGGCCGTTGAGGTCATATGGGTTCACCAGCAACGCCTGGGTCAATTGCTCCGCGGCCCCGGCGAACTCACTGAGTATCAGGGCGCCGGTGTTGTCATAGCGGCTGGCTACGTACTCCTTGGCAACCAGGTTCATGCCATCTCTGAGAGGCGTCACCAGCATCACGTCGGCTGCCCGGTAATAGGCGATCAGCTCGTCGAACGGGACGCTTCGATACAAGTAGTGGATCGGAGGCCTGCCCACCTGGGCAAGGTCGCCGTTGATCCGGCCGACCAGACCTTCGATGTCACGACGTATCTTGCGGTACTCGGCGACGTCCTCCCGGGAGGGAACGGCGATCTGCACCAGAACCACGTCTCCGGCGAGGTCAGGGCGCCTGTCGAGGAGCGTCTGCAGCGCCCGCATTCGGAGATCGATTCCCTTTGTGTAGTCGAGCCTGTCGACACCCAAGACAACGATCTTCGGGTCACCCAACCTGGAGCGGATCAGCTCTGCGGTGGCCAGGGTCACCTCTGACGACGCATGCCTCTTGAACATCGTGGTGTCGATCCCGATCGGTGCGACCTGCAAGATGATCTCGCGCCCCTCCCACTCCAACAATCGAGTGCTTCCCCTGGCTCCCACCAGCTCTCTCGCCGCAACCGAGAAGTTCGTTCTGCTCGATCGGGACTGGAATGCGAGAACATCGGCACCCAGGAGCCCCTCGAGTACATCGCCGCGCCAGGGCATCTTGGCGAACAGCTCCACCGGGGGGAACGGGATGTGGAGATAGAACCCGATGCGATGAACCGTGGTCAGCTCGCGCAGCATCTTCGGAACTAGCTGAAGCTGGTAGTCCTGCACCCAGGCGACGTCCTCGGAGGTGAGGGTCTTTGCAGCGGTTTCGGCGAACTTCTGGTTCACGTCCCGATAGGGCCTCCACCAGTGTCTGTGGAATTGCGGCTCACGTACGGCGTCGTGATAGAGAGGCCACAGGGTGCCGTTGCAGAATCCGACGTAGAAGCTCTCGTACTCCTCCTGGGAAAGGAAGACCGGCACCTGCCTGATCCCGGAGTGATCAAACGGTTCGAACTCACGGTCCGGCACCCCGCTCCAGCCGATCCACACGCCTTTGGTTTCCTGCAGGATCGGCGTGAGGGCGGACACCAAGCCGCCAGGGCTGGTCTTCCACTCTTTCTTCTTTCCGTTCCACGCAACGGGAAGACGATTGGCGATTACAACCGCCCGGCGCTCTGATGGCGTCACGTGGGCAACCTATCGCAGCCGGAGGCTCGAAACCAGACGACTGACATCAGAGGGGCGGCCCGTCCAGGCTCGGATAAGGTTCCGGGCCGATGGCAACCGGCGGAAGTCTCAAGGCGATAATTGCTGCGATGCTGGCCAACGCCGGCATCTCCATCGCCAAGTTCATCGCATACCTGGCGACAGGCTCGGCGTCCATGCTCGCCGAGTCGATCCACTCGGTGGCTGACACCTCGAACCAAGCGCTTCTCCTCCTCGGAGGTCGGCGAGCGCGAAAGATCGAGGACGACGAGCATCAGTTCGGATACGGTCGGGAGAGATACTTCTGGGCCTTCGTCGTGGCGATGGTGCTTTTTGCCCTGGGAGGAGTCTTCTCAATCTTCGAGGGGATCGAGAAGATCCGCCATCCCCACGTGCTCGAATCGCTTGGCTGGGCCATCGGCGTGCTCTTGTTCGGGATCGTCCTCGAGGGGTTCAGCTTCCGTACCGCCATCGTCGAGGCCAATCGCGTGAGGGGAAACCGGACCTGGTGGCAGTTCATCAGAACGTCGAGATCTCCAGAGCTTCCTGTTGTTCTGCTCGAGGATGCCGG
>JAHEJW010000016.1:0-52745 GCA_024638655.1 bacterium
AAAACGACCAGGTCGAGGTCCGAGCGATAGAGCGACGTCTGGTGGAGGCGCTCCTCGATCTGAGGTCGGCTCGGATTCGTCATGTGATGAGGGCGATCGGTCGTGTCGCGACGACTACACAACCGATAGTCCGCGTCTAGCGGGCTGATTTCGGGTCGAGCCTCGACCGCGAGCCAACATTCGATCAGCCCGTCTTCCTTGACCGCGAATCCATGGCCGAACAACAGGTCACGCAGAACGTCATCGACACGGTCGACCTCGAGCTCGACTGCTCCGATCCCGGAGTCGGCGGCGTGGGCAATCCCGCGTTCGACGACATGGGACACCCAATCGGGACTCGCCTCCGGCATCACGCTCAGGACGAGCGTCGTTTCCTCGTACACGGCGGACGACCCGTCGCCCCAGTCGTTTGCGATCACCGCAGCCACCGGGCGGTCAGTCTCATCGAACCAGAAGAGCTGATCGAGAGCGTCGGTCGGACGCGGGATCGTCCACCACCATTGCAGCTCAGCGGCTTCGTACAGCCCCTTCGTGGGGTGGGCGCTGCGGGCTCGCTGCAATAGCGCAGTCACCGTTTCCAGATACTGAATCCCAACCCGATGCTCTTCGTGCACCCTCGCACAGTAGGCAGCCCGAGCCGCTCTCAGCCCAGCATTGGGAAGCGGACGCCCGCGACCGAATTCGGGTGGGGCCTATTCCTCGTCGCGACGTGATCTGTAGGTGCTGAAGACCGCGAGACCACCGGCCGCGATGAGCGACAGTCCGAGGAGCCACAGCATGTCATCCGACATGCCCGTGAAGGGAAGCACTTCCGTGCCTTTCACTTCGGCCGGAATCGTCGTTGCAACCGCCCCTGCAGGCTTGGTCGTCGATGTTGTGGAAGAGCTCGTGGTAACGACGGATGGCAACACTTCCGCAGGAATGGTGGTGGTTGCACGCTGGGCAATCGTCGTCGTAGTTGCCTTGAGGCCAATCGTGGTGGTGGTTGCCTCCGTAGTCGTAGTCTCGACAGTCGGCTTTGCCTGCGGTTTCAGATAGCAGAAGGAGATGTACGTCGACGGATACCAGAGGCTTCGCGTGTCATTGAACGGGGAGTGAAGACCGCTGTCCGACGTGACCGGTGGTGCATAGCGATAGATGCTCGCCAGGGATCCGCCCTTGGCGACGATGACATCGACCTCGAGATTGGCACTCCAGTCGAACTCCTGTCCCGAAGAGGTCTGATAGAAGGTCACGTCGACTACCAGTGTTCCGTCGGTGAATTGCCCGCTGTCACTCTCTTGAAATCGCTCACTCGCGGAGATCGTGAACTCGATTCCGCTCGCTGAGTAGTCCGAGCAGACGGGACTTCCTCTGACCACCTCGGGATCGACTCGAGCTGCTGATGCCTGGCCGCCGAGCACGATCAGCAACAACATCGCCAAGAGCGCGATGCTGGCTATCGCCGGAACGATTCGGCTGTTGGCTTCGACTTGATTCATGGTGCCCCCCTTGCCTCCAAAAGCTCTCTGTCGTGGATTCTATGACAGGATTCCTGCATTCATGGTATTGACGCTTCGATGTCCGGGACGGGGTGCTTTCTCGCAGGAAGGAACTCCGCGAATGGCTCCAGGGTTGATCAGCGGGTGACCGCCCTCCAACAGGACTCGATGAGGAGATCCAGTTGGCGAGGGGGAAGAGTGGTTCCCGAGGCGACCAGCCTCACAACTGGAGCGATGCCGAGGTCGTAGAGGACGTCGGTTGGCAGATCGACCAGACGGGCAGACATCGCCTCAGCAGCCGCCCGTAGCAGGTCATTCTCGAGCGCAGCTGCATGGGCCCGCTCTCTCAGCGGGGAGCCCTCCAATTGGACGAGGAATCGGGCGACCGCCGGATCGTCGACCAGGTGACGGTGCACATTCCGCCACACGGCCTCGAAGAGCGCACGAGGCTCACCGGACGTGTCAACACCTTCGAGCCCGGCCGAGCCCAGATGCATCTTCACCTCGACGAAGGCCTCGATGAGAAGCTGCTCCTTGGATTCGTAGTGAACGTAGGCCGTACCTGTGGCTACGCCCGCCCGCTCGGCGATTTGGCTCATGCTGGTGCCGTGGATGCCCCGTTCGGCGACGAGTTCGACCATTGCCCGCCGAACGAGCGCGGCGCGGTCGAGCGTTACGTCTGTCGCCAAGACCTCGCCTCCTCCATCGCCGCAGCCACGTCGAGAGCAATTCCAGTCTCTTGAGCGGACACCTCGAACAACGTGTCGATCGCCTTGGTGTTGTGCGAGCGACCCATCAGCGGTCTCCGCACCGCCGCTCCGTTGTTCCCAAAACGAGGGGCGTAGAGCTCGCCGCCCGACGCGTCGGGGTCCGTGGCCGCCCTCAACTGGGGGAGTGCCCCCCTGGCCGCACTCATGCCCATGGTCCGGGCCAGGTTCTCGAAGAACCTCTGACTGGCGCCGCCACCGGTGGCTCTCACGCTGTGCGACTGCAGATCGGTGTTGGAGAGGCCCGGATGTGCCACGAGGCTCCCGGTGAGGGCGAAGTCGGACCGGAGGCGTCGCTCGAGTCCTACGGCGAAGTGGTGATTGGCCAGCTTCGACTGCCCGTAGGCCCGCCAGGGCTCATAATTCCCTTCGAGGTGTGGATCGGTCGGATCCACCGGCCGTCCGAAGTGACGAGCTGTGCTGGTGACGGTGACTATCCGCGATCCCGGTGTCAGCACCATCAGCGGCAAGAGCCACGCCGTCAGAGCGAAATGACCGAGATGGTTCACCCCGAATTGCATCTCGAAGCCATCTTCGGTTCGAGCCTCGGGGATTCCCATGACTCCTGCGTTGTTGATCAGGATGTCGATCTGATCGAAGTCGTTGAGGGCCTCCTTAGCCAAACGATCCACCGAGTCGAGGGAAGCCAGGTCGAGTTCCCTCAACTCGACTGATGCATCGGGGACGGTTCCCAATATGTCCTCGACGGCCTGGGCCGCCTTCTCCTGGTTGCGAGCAGCCATGACCACGTGTGCACCGCGCTCCGCCAGGCCGCGCGCGGTCTCGAGACCGAGACCACCATTCGCCCCAGTCACGATGGCGGTGCGCCCTGTCTGATCGGGCATGTCCGAGATGTTCCAGCTCAACTTGGTCTCCCTGAAGGTGAATGAATGTTCGTTCAGTATGAATGATCGTTCATTATCCGTCAATTGTGAGCGTCGTAGCCGATCAGCTACGGCTTCGTGCGAGGATCCGGAAGACGATCCCCGTTGTCAGGCCAAATGCGAGGTGGGCCGATAGGTCCTTCCAGAGCGTGACGGCGTCGTACTCCCACATCGGCTTGTATATGCCGGTCGGTGCGAGGGTCGCATAAGACGTGAGCCATGCCGTCGCGCCTGTCACGAGCCCACCCGGAACCGAAGGTGCCTTGATCGACCCATGCACGATGCCGTGAGCTGCGCCCCAGCCGGCACCTGTGGCCCAGTGGACGACGTTGGTCATCGATCGGGCTGTCTTCGGGTCGAGCTCGGTGTCGAACAGGCCCTCCACTACCCGCTTCCCCACCTGTGCCGGGGCAGGGGCGTTCTCATAATCCTCTACTCCAGCCGCAAGATCCCACTCGGCGAAGCTCTGCTCTCCGCCTGATCTTCGGTACCGGGCATACCAGACCAGATCCATCGCGAGAGTTCCCATGACGCCCGCGGTCACTCCCTTGAGGATGACTCCGAAGGGTGTTTCGTTTGATGCGCTCATGACCTACCTCGTTACGGGTTTGAACACAGTTCTACCCGTCCCGCAGGACCCGCGGTCATTTGAACGGGTCTAGAGCGAGCGCAGCGCCGACGTCGAAGACTCCAAGGCCTCCTTGGCGTCGGCGAAGAACATCATGGTGTTCTCCATGTAGAAGAGGGGGTTGTCGATCCCGGCGAAGCCCGGAGAAAGACTCCGCTTGACCACGATCACGCTCCCGGCGCGGTCGACATTCAGGATCGGCATTCCGTAGATCGGCGAGCTGGGATCGTCCCTCGCCGATGGGTTGACCACGTCGTTCGCCCCAACGATCACAACAACGTCCGTGGTGGGGAACAGCGGATCGGCCTGCTCCAGGTCCAAGAGTTGCTCATAAGGGACATCCGCCTCGGCGAGGAGGACATTCATATGCCCGGGCATGCGCCCGGCCACGGGATGAATCGCATAGTGGACCGTGATGCCCGCCTGCTCCAACTGGTCGGCGAGCTCTCTCACCGCATGCTGCGCCTGGGCTACGGCCAGACCGTACCCAGGGACGATCATCACCGACTCGGCGTATCCGAGCGCAATTGCGACGTCCTCGGGCGTCGCCCGCTTCACGGGTTTGTCGGAGAATTCCCCACCCCCGGTGGAGTCGTCCGAGCCGAATCCTGCGAACAGCACGTTTCCGAGCGAGCGGTTCATCGCTTCGGTCATCTGGAATGTCAGAATCAAACCTGCCGCACCGACCAGCGCACCACCGATGATCAACGGGTTCGACTCGATGACGAAGCCGGCAGCCGAAGCCGCCAGCCCGGAAAACGAGTTGAGGAGCGAGATGACTACCGGCATGTCGGCCCCCCCGATTGGAACTACGGAGATGATCCCAATGACCAGGGCAACGGCTCCCACAATCCAGTAGCCGGCCTCGGTCCCCGTCACCCCCGACCAGATGGCCAGCACTATCAAACCGACTCCGATGATCCCGTTGACCCACTGCTGTCCGGGGTAGACGATCGGTCTGCCGGGAAGGATGCCCTGGAGCTTGCCGAATGCGATGAAGCTCCCGGTAAAGGTGACCGAGCCGATGACGATCGAAACGAGAATCGACACGACGGTCGCCGCGGCCAGGCCGGTGAGCTCGCCATCGATGATTTCGGTCGAGGCCACCAGAGCCGATGCGATGCCGCCAAAGCCGTTGAAGGCGGCGACCATCTGTGGCATCGCGGTCATCTTGACTCTGATCGCAGCCCAAGCTCCGAGCACGGCGCCGACAATGAGGCCGGCAGCTACCGTCGCCCAATTGAGGATCCCCTGGGTCGCCAGGGTGATGATGATCGCAGCGAGCATTCCGAGAGCAGCGATGCGGTTGCCCGACCTTGCGGTGCGAGGACCGCCGAGCCTCTTCAAACCGACGATGAACGCCACTGCCGAGGCCAGGTAGAGGATCGCGGTCACTTCGACCGACCTCCGCGATCGCCTCTGCTTTTGAACATCTCCAGCATCCGATCGGTGACCATGAACCCGCCGACGACGTTGATCGTTGCGGTGACGACGGCCAGAAATCCGAGTATTCGGGCGAGAGGGGTGGCCCCGAGGCCTGCTGCAGCCAGGGCTCCGATGATCGTGATTCCCGAAATCGCGTTGGCCCCCGACATGAGTGGGGTGTGAAGCGTCGGTGGGACCTTGGAGATGACCTCGAACCCGACGAAGGCGGCCAGCACGAAGACGGTGATCCCAACAACCAGAGGCGTCATTCGGTCACCTCCAACCCGAAGGAGCGGCGAACCACGGGGTGAGTGATCCGGCCGGCATGTGTGATGCAGGCCTCCGAGACGATCTGGTCCTCCCAGTCGAAGTGGATGTGGCGGTCGTCGTCAACCAGGCGGTCGAGGAAGGCGGCCAGGTTTCTGGAGTACATCTGGCTGGCATCCAGGGCGACCCTGCTGGGCAGGTCGGTCGGCCCGATGATCCTCACGCCGCGATGAATCACAGTGTCTCCTGGCCGCGTCATTTCGCAGTTCCCTCCCGTCGGAGCCGCGACGTCGACCAAGACCGAGCCAGGTCGCATGCTCTCGATCATCTCCCGGGAGACGAGAAGCGGCGCCGGAGATCCAGGGATCTGAGCGGTAGTTATGACAACGTCCGAGTCGGCGACCACTTCGGCCAGGGCATCCTGCTGGCGTCTTTGCGTCTCGTCGGATACTTCCCTCGCATAGCCGGTGGCAGCCGCCGCCGATTCATCGACCGGGGCCGCCACGAACTTGGCGCCGAGGCTCTCGATCTGCTCTCTCACCTCGGGTCGGATGTCGTATGCGGACACCGCCGCGCCTAGCCGGCGAGCGGTGGCGATCGCCTGGAGACCCGCCACGCCGGCCCCGAGAACGAGCAGCTTTACGGGCGCGATCGTCCCGGCAGCCGTGGTCAGCATCGGAAAGAACCTGGGTGTCGCCGCAGCCGCCAGTAGCACCGCGTGATAGCCGGCAGCCGTGGCCTGCGAGGAGAGAGCGTCCATGCTCTGTGCCAGGGTCGTCCGGGGAATGGCCTCCATTGCGAAGGAGGTGATCCGACGATCGGTCAGGACCTTGACGAGGTCGGCCGCGTCAAACGGATCGAGAAACCCGACGAGAGTGCCACCCTCGGGAACCCGAGCGGCCTGCTCCGGAGTTGGTGGGCCCACTACTGCAACGAGGTCGGCCCCCATGTGAGGATCGTCCGTTACCTCCGCACCAGCCTGTCTGTATTGCTCGTCGACGAATCCGGCGGCGTCTCCCGCCCCTGTCTGGATTGCGACGGAGTGGCGATCCTCGATGAGGCGGATGACCACCGCTGGAGTCATGGCCACCCGTCGCTCTCCTGGGTTCTCGGCGGGCACGGCAATGCGCATCGAGGTAGACGGTAACCCGAGAGGGAACAGCAGTCCTAGTCGGGATCAGCCGGTCTGGGTTAGGGCCACATTCCCGGTCTGCTCTCCTGATTCGAGGACCCTGAGAGCGTCAGGTAACTCGGCGAAGTCGAAGACGTGACTCACGGGCGCTTTGGCCTTGCCCAGCCTGATCAGATTCAGCGCCCTGGCGAACTGGGCGTGGTTCCCCATGGACGATCCGATCAGCTCGAGCTGGCGGAAGAACAGAGCTGGGACCGTCATCTCCCATTTCGGACCGCTGGTAGAACCGCAGATGGCTATGCGGCCACCGCGCTTGGCCGCCCTCATCGATTGCCCGAGGGTGGCCGGCCCGACGTTGTCGATCACGATGTCCGCTCCGCCCAAAGCCGTCATTTCTTTGCCGAATTGATCCGCAGAGTCGAAGCCGCCCCTGGCGCCCTGTTCCATTGCCCATTCGATCTTCACGGGAGATCGCGACGTCACGTAGACTTGGGCGCCGAGAGCCATCGTCAACGACATAGCCGATGCAGAGACCCCGCCTCCCACGCCGACGACGAGGACCGTCTCACCTTCTTCGAGTCTTGCCCGCTCCAGCATTCGCAGAGCAGTCACGGCAGCCAGCCCGAATGAGCCCGCCACCTCCCAACTCATGCCGCGCGGCTTGGGTATGGCGTTGATTGTCGGGACGACGATCTTCTCCGAAAAAGTGCCCGAATGATGCTCGCCGAGGATCCCGAATTCGGAGCAGTAGACAATCTCGTCCCGGAGGCAGTGCTCGCAGTGCCCGCAGGACATGGAGGGATCGATGATCACTTCATCACCGATGGCGAAGCCGGATACCCCCTCCCCGATAGCGTCGACCACTCCGGCGGCATCGGCACCGGTTGTGTGGGGGAGGCTCTTGGGAGCGGGAAGACCCAGGGCCACCCAAAGATCCAGGTGATTGAGCCCGGACGCCCTGATGTCGACTCTCACCTGGCCGGGTCCAGGATCGGGCTCTGGCACGTCGGCTAGTTGATAGGAATCGATGCCGTCCGTAGCCGTGAGCTGCCAGGCCCTCATCTGGGCGAGGGTAGCGTTGGCCCAGTCAACGAATCGAGGAGTGATTGGTGGAGATTCCCGACGATCGCCCGGTCCACGAGACATCGGTGAAAGTCAGGTTCTACGAGCTCGATCCCTACGACCACGTCAACCACACCAACTACTTCTCCTACTTCGAGACAGCGAGAATCGAGCTTCTCACCCAGCGCGGCTGGGGTCTCGACTTGATGAAGGAACAAGGGTGGCAGCTGGTGGTTGTGGAGGCGCATGCCCGATTCCTCGCAGCGGCCAGATACGGAGAAGAGCTCGTCATCCACACCTGGGTCGAGAGTGTGGGTCGGGTCAGGTCGACCTGGCAGCAGACCATGGCGCGGCGTGGTGAGGAAGTCGCCTGGCTCACCGTCGCCGCTGCCTTCACAGACCTGGCCGGCAAGCCACGCCGCATCCCCAGAGAGTTCGCCGAGTCGATGGGTGAGCTTCAGTAGGAGCGCAGACCTTTTCTGGGCAGATCTGTGGCGCTTGTGCCGCTGTGGATCTTCACAGAACGATTGAGTCGAAGCCTCACCCCGGCTTCACAGCTCCCTAACAAATGTCTCCGATGCTTGTGTCGTAACTGCCAGGAAAGGAGATGCAGATGCGTAGCAAGGTGATGGCCGCAATCGTCGCCGGAGGACTGCTGGTAGGAGCGGGCTTCGTGACGTCGATCGTTTCGGCTCCGGAAACGGCTTCGGCACAGGAGGATGCAGCCACGACCGATGAGAGCCGGGGGTTCTTTGCCAGAGGGATGGACTTCCTCGGTGAGGTGCTCGACGATCTCGTCGGCGACGGCACGATCACCTCGGATCAGGCTGATGCGGTGCTCGCGGCGGTCGAGGACAAGGCCACCGAGATGAAGGAAGAGCGCGAGGCGCTCCGCGAGGAGATACGGGGATATCTCGAGGACGGGGTGCTCACCGCTGATGAGGCAGCCAACCTTCCCGATGACCACTGGCTTTTGAGCGAGGCGCTCGACGAGGCGTGGGAAGACGGTGAGCTCACGACCGAAGAGATCCGGGAGGCCAGGCCTCATCCCCGGCGCGATGCCTTCAAGCGCGGTGCGAGATTCGGGGCCCTCCTCGATGACGGGGGAATCGACGAGACCGAGTACAACGACCTGCCCGACGATCATCCTCTGAAGCAGGTCGACGTCTCCGAATACTTCGAAGACGACGGCCTGATCACGATCGAGGAGCTTCGTGAAATCAGAGACGGCTTCGAGCCGGGCGGCCCCAACGCCTAGGGCGACAACTCCTCCCTCACGCCCAAGGTAGAGACAACCCCCTCGATCAAGAGGGGGTTGTCGCTTGTCATGAGATGAACTCTCTCACCCAGGTGTCCGCGGGGTCATCGAGGATCTCCGACAGCCGGCCGGTCTGGACAATTGATCCGGCATGCATGATGGCGAGGCGATCGGCGAGAGCGACAGCCTCCTCGCGGTCGTGCGTCACGACGACAGCGGTCACGCCGCGTTGATCGAGGATGGTCCTCGTGTCGGCGACGAGGCGCTCCCTGAGGTTGCGGTCGAGCGATCCGAGTGGCTCGTCGAGCATCACGAGACGAGGCCGGGGCGCGAGGGTTCGTGCCAGGGCAACCCGCTGCTGCTCGCCACCGGAGAGACCGCTGATGCTCCGGTCTTCGAAGCCCGGGAGCCCTACCCACTCCAGCGCTTCCGCGACTTCGTCAGAGATCCGCTCATGGCCCGACATCTCGAGTCCAAATGCCACGTTGTCGCCCACCGTGAGATGGGGAAACAATGCAAAGCCCTGGAACATCAGCCCAAATCCGCGCTTGTGCGTGGGGATGTCGAGGATTGATTGCCCATCCCAGTAGATGTCGCCGGATTGGATAGCCACGAGCCCGGCGATGGCTCGCAGCAACGTCGACTTGCCCGAGCCGGAGGGGCCGAGTACTGCGACGATCTCGCTGTCGGCCACTTCGAGCGAGGTCTGATCGAGGATTGGTGAGCCGTCCAACACGACATCGATGTCTCGCACCGAGAGCACTCAGAACCTCCCGATGTCCCCGACCCGAGCCCGGTCGAGCCATAGGACAACGATGGCCGTGAGCGTTGCCAAGACCACCGAAAGGGCCATAGCCATCCCGAATGAGGCCTGTCCGGGACGTTCGAGCAGGCGAAAGATCATGACCGGCATCGTCGCAGTGTTGGGTCGGGCGACAAAAGATGTCGCCCCGAACTCACCGAGGGAAACGACAAAGGCGAACCCTGCGCCCACGAACGCTGCCCGGCTGACGATGGGAAGGTCGATTCTCCGCCAGACTTGCCACGGTGACGCCCCGAGGACGCGTGCCGCCTCCCTTGTCTCCGGTTGTATCGACCGGAGCGTCGGCACGGTTGATCGGACCACGAACGGAACGGCCACCAGAGCGTGGGCCAGGGGCACCAGCCACAGCGTTGCCCTTATGTCCACTGGCCAGTCGAGGGCGACGATGAACCCGAATCCAACAGTCACCGCCGAGGTGCCCAACGGGAGCATCAGCACCAGGTCGAACCATCGCGACAGCTTCCCGCGGCGTCCGGTTATGACGGCCGACGCCATGACCCCAATAACGACGGCCACCGTCATAGAGATGACTGCGAACAAGAGGCTGTTCCCTACCGAGCCGATGGGGCTCCCGGCTATGGGGTCATCGGAGACCAGTCTCAGGTAGGAGTCGGCGGTTCCTGATCGGACCACGAGCACCCCGATCGGTGCGGCCAGAATGGCGAGTGTCGAACCGACTGCGAGCCAGACCAGTGTGAGCGCGCGGCCCGCAGGGCGTTTACGACCGGTGCCGCTGTCCAGAGTCCAACTCACGGACCTGCGCTCCTGATAGCGCGAGTAGGCGTAGAGCGCACCGGTCACGCCGAGTAGCTGGACGATGGCCAGGGCGGCGGCCAGGGGCAGGTCGAACAGGGTCACAGCCTGTCGGTAGATCTCCACCTCGAGCGTCGCGAGCTGAAACCCGCCGAGGATGAGGACTACGCCAAACGACGTGAAAGTGAACAAAAACACGATCGACGCTGCCGCGGCTATCGCGGGCTTGAGAAGGGGGAGCGTGACGAGACGAAACACCTTCCACTCGCTCGCTCCAAGCACCCTGCCCGCGTCCAGCAACGCCGGATCGATCCTCGACCAGAGGCTGGAAACGGTGCGGACGACGACGGCGACGTTGAAGAAGACATGGGCCGCGAGGATCGCCCAGACCGATCCCCGGAATCCGAGTGCGACGAAGGCTGTGCCGACGACAACCGTAGGAAGCACGAAGGGAACCGTGACCAGTGCAGTTGCGAGTCTGCGCCCCTTGAACTCGTAAGTGGACACCGCCCAAGTCATTGGTGCCGCCAGGATCAGGGTCAACGCGGTCGACGCGGAGGCCTGCCAGACCGTGAACCATCCCACTCGCAGGAGGCGTGCTTCGAGCCCGGTAGAGCCGAGAGAGAGCTCGGCCAGCCCGATCGACAGGATCCGGGCTACCGGGTAGACGAATAGATAGGCAATGAAGAGAAGCGGTACGGCGGCTACTGCCACCCACCCCAAACGGAGGCGATTCCTCAACCTTCCATCACCGAGACCCACTCATCGATCCACCGGTCGCGATTCTCCGCGATATACGAGGCGGCAAATCGAGCGGGATCGGCCGGTATCACCGTGTGCTCGACGAATGCCTCGGGCAACTCAGCGTCCGGATTCACCGGGAACACGAACCAGTTGAGGGGGATGGTCTCCTGGAACTCTCTGGAGAGCATGAAGTCGACGAGACGACCCGCCGCGCTGGGGTACAGGGACCCTTCCAGCACACCGACGTATTCGACCTGGCGATAACAGCCATCTTCGATGACTCCCGTGGGTGCCGCCTCGAGGGGCTCCTCGGCGAAGATCACCTCCGCCGGTGGCGAAGATGCATATGACACGACCATGGAGCTCTGTCCGCCATACCGGGTGAATTCTCCGTAATAGGCCGAGTCCCAGTCCGAGACGACATTCACTCCGGCGTCGCGTAGGGCGGCCCAGTAGTCGAGCCACCCTTCCTCGCCGAACCGATCGATCGTTGCAAGCATGAATGCAAGGCCCGGAGAGGATGTTGCCGGGTGCTCCACGGTGAGATGTTGGGCGTACAAGCCAGCCTCCAGGTCCTCGATGTCCGACGGCACCTGGATGTTCGTGTTGTCGAACCAAGCCTTGTCGTAGTTGATGCAGACATCCCCGAAATCGATCGGGGTCACCCGGAATTCTCGGTCGATCAGGGCGGGGTCAACCCGATCGACACCTTCGGCGCGATGCGGGGCGAAGACACGTTCATCTAGAGCTCGGGACAGGAAGGTGTCGTCGACCCCAAAGAGAACGTCGGCGAGCGGATTGTCCTTGGTCAGGATTGCCTGATTGACCATCGATCCGGCGTCACCAGCGGCCAGGATTTCGACAGCGATTCCGGTGTCTGCGGTGAACGGATCGAAAGCTCCGGTCTCTTGGGCCACGCCGGCGAATGAGTCGTGGGCTATCAACGTCAAAGTCTCGGGTGGCTCGGTCGTGGAGTCGTCAGCACAGGCCGACAGGACAAGCGTGAGCGCAGATAGCACCGAGATGAACGTGCGCATTCGAGTCATCGTCTCCTTTCCTCTGGGAGCGATGAACTCGAGCTTCCCTAGCGCCGGCATTACCCGGTTCAGGTTCCATCGGTCGGAGCCTCCGAGGCTCCCTCTCAGCCCGGTCTCACCGAGCTCCCGTCATGCCGGAGGGTAACCGGGTGCTCCGGCTTTCGAAGCATGGCCGAAAGTCATGAAGGCGGGGCGATCGTCAGAACCGTGTTATGGCCCCCAAATCCGAACGAGTTCGAGATCGACGGGCCGGGCTCCCACGGCCGGGCGTCACGCACGATGTCGTTGAGAGGGATTTCCGGGTCCTGGTTGGTCAGTCCGACGTTCGGTGGCAGTTCCGCCCGGCGGATCGCCTCGACCACTACGGCCGCCTCGATCGAGCCCGACGCTCCCAGGCCGTGTCCGGTCGTCCCCTTGATCGATGAAACCGCCGGTTGCTCATCGCCAAAGACTCGCTGGATCACCTGGCCCTCGGTCCGGTCGTTGAGATCGGTCCCGGTGCCGTGAGCGTTGATGTAGACGATGTCACTTGGCTCGAGCCCGGCGTCTTCCAGCGCCAGCCGAACGGCCCTCTCGGCACCGGCGCCCTCGGGGTGGGGGGCCGTGACGTGGTGGGCGTCGGCAGTCGACGCCCCCCCCAATATCTCCGCCAACGATTGAGCACCTCGCGCTTTGGCCGCGTCCTCGGCCTCCAGGATCAAGATGGCAGCGCCTTCACCCATGACGAATCCGTCGCGATCGACGTCGAACGGGCGGGCGTACCCGGAATTCGACAACGCTCGTGCGGCCCGAAAGCCCTCTCGCGCAGGCTTCCTGGCCGCCGCTTCTGTGCCTCCCACGATTGCAGCGTCGGCGTAGCCCCATTGGATCTGGCGCAGTCCCTCGAGTATGGACTGACTCCCAGCCGCGCATGCCACGACTGGTGTGGTTACGGGGCCGCCGAATCCGTATTTGATCGAGATGGCCGCTGCCGCGGCGTTGGCCATCATCATCGGCACCCACAGAGGGCTCACACGGGGGTCCTCCTCGTCGGAGGCATGTATCAGGTCTTCGAGTGACTCGAGCCCGCCTATGCCGGTCGCGACCGATACCGCCACCCGATTCGGGTCGATGCCCAAATCGCCGGACTGGGCGATGGCCTCCTGCATGGCCACCAGGCCCAATTGGCTGAATCGGTCGAGCCGGCGAGACTCCTTCTTGGGGATCCAGGGCTCCGGATCCCAATTCTCGATCACCCTTGGGGCAGGTCCGGGCTGTTCTTGAAGGCCCTTCCAGAGGTCGTCCATCCCGATCCCGGGAGCCCCGAGAATCCCTACACCGGTGACAACTACACGTCGTTTGCTCATGGCTTCGTTCTACCCCTTCACTCAGCTTGGAAAAACATTCCGTTGCAGCTTCCGCATTCCGGCAAGCCATCTGTCGTAGTCATTGGCCTTGTTTTGGAAGAACTGTTCCACCTCCGGATGGGGCAGGATAAGGAACCGCTCGGATGCGATCCCCAATGCGACCTCTTCGGCGACCTCCGCCGGGTTCAGGACGTGGTCTCCGGCCAACGCCCTGAACTCATGAGCGCCCGCGAGCAATGGGGTGTCGACGAATTGGGGGCAGAGGCAGCTCACCCGAACCCCGGCATCTCCGTATGTGATCGCCAGCCATTCGGCGAAGGCGACGGCAGCGTGCTTGGTCACCGAGTATTGGGCGGCCTTCAAGTTGGTCAAGAGCCCTGCAGCCGAGGCGGTGGACAAGAAGTAGCCCGCACCCCTCGCCAACCATCCCGGGGTCAGTGCCTTGGCAGCATGAACGTGCGACATCAGATTCACCCGCCACATTCGATCCCAAACGGCCGCCTCGTCTTGCTCGTCACCGACCCTGGCATATCCGGCGTTGGCACAAAAGAGGTCTATCGGGCCGTGGTCCTGCTCGACACTTGCGACGAGTTCCCTGTTCGCACCCTCATCGGCGACGTCGAGCACTTTGGAGTGACCGCCGATGTCATTGGCCACGGCCTCGGCGGCCTCGCCATCGACGTCTGCGAGCACGACGGCCCTGGGTGAGTCAGCGGCGAACCGCCGGGCCATAGCCTCACCGATCCCGCTTGCGGCTCCGGTGACGACGATGACCTTGTCCGTCAGGTGCACGAACAGAGCCTACGTGGCTTGGGAGGCCGCAGGTGAGGGCGCGACAATCCAGCCGAGTGGAACAGGCTCGAACCGACAAGGCTGGCGGCGGTCGCCGTCGGATCCTCCTGATCTTCATCGCGTTCCTCTTTGGGGGTCTGCTGGTGGCGCTCGCGCCCGACGAATGGCCTCCTGGCGAGGGTTCGACCGCGCTCACATACAGAGGTCAGAAGGTGGTCGCCGGGACGGTCGATCTCGGGTCTGAGAGGGGTCTGAGTCTGGACGGATTCGGGCAGGGGCTCCGATTCGTGTTGGAGTACCCGGGTGGCCTGCCTGTCGATGGTCACGAGATCAGGGCCACCATATCGGTCACCAGCGACGGTGAGGTGGTGAGGCCCTCTGCCGAAGAGCTCGAGCTCCGAATCGAGTCTCCTGTGATCGGTGTGGAGCTAGTCCCGATCGTCGGTTGGAATGGGGAGGCGCAGGCTCTGGAGGCGATACGTCGCCCACCGCGTGATTCTGCGGTGCTGCTCGGCCTCCTTGGGGTTGTCGTGGTTCTCTGGGTGACCGAGGCCCTGCCGCTCTTCGTCACGTCGCTGCTGATACCGGTGGTTCTCGTCCTCACCTCGACCGCGAACGCACTCGATGCGACGGCTCCTTTCTTCAACCCGATCATCGTGCTCTTCTTCGCCGGCTTCCTCCTGGCCGAGGCGATGAAAAGGACAGGGCTCGATCATTTGCTCGCTGTCTCGATCACGTCTCGAGCCACTCGCGGAGCAGTCTCTCTGTTCTCGGCCATGGTGGGCATCGCCGCGGTCATGTCGATGTTCATGTCCAACACCGCGGCCGCAGCCGTGCTGATCCCCATTGCCATTGCTGTTTCCGAGCCGCTGGAAAGGCAGGGTTTCCGCAGAGCTCTCGTCCTTGGCATCGCATACGCTTCCACCATCGGCGGTGTCGGAAGCGCCATAGGCACCCCCGCCAACCAGCTCGCTATCGAGTTCCTCGGTGAGTTCGCCAACAGAGATGTGTCCTTTGCAGGGTGGTTTCTCCTCGGTCTGCCGATGGTCGTCTTCTTCCTCCCGGTGATGGCTTGGTATCTATGGCGGTCGAGTGATGTCGAGGTGGATAGTGGACGTTTCCGAGAGGTTGCACGGCTCGCTGTCGACGAGCGACGTCGACTGGGACGGCCCAATCGCGACCAGGTCGTGGTGCTCGGTGTGTTCATCGCAGTCGCGTCCGGGTGGCTGACGGAGACCTGGCACGGGGTTCATGCCGGCATCGTGGCTCTAGCCGGCGCCGTCGCCTTGTTCGCACTCGACAAGCTCGAAGCCGAAGACCTCAAACGCATCTCCTGGTCGTCGCTGCTCACATTTGGCGGCGGCCTCGTGTTGGGGATCTTCATCGTCCGCACCGGCACATCCGATTACATCGCAACCCGGCTCTCGGGGCTCTCCGGAACCTCGCAGCTGGTCACCCTGCTGATCATCGCAACCATCACCCTGGTTCTGACCACGGTGGCCTCCAACACTGCGTCGGCCGCGGTTCTCATACCGATGGCCATCCCTCTCGCAGGGGTTTTGGGGTTGGATCCGACGCTTCTCGTCCTCATCGTGGCGATCGCGTCATCAGTTGACTTCGCGTTGGTCATCGGGACTCCGCCGACCATGATCGCCTACTCGACCGAGCTCTACACCGCCGGGCAGATCTTCCGCAAGGGTGTGACTCTCGATCTGGTCGGGATCCTCATCCTCGTCCTGGTGGTGTCTCCGATTTGGGAGGCTCTTGGGGTGCTTTGAAAAGGGCCGAAAGGCCGATGACGGACCCGCGCCGAAATGGTTCAATTGACTGGATGGAAGGGCAATCAACCCGGCGGGTCGTTGCTGGCGCCATTCTGGTCGTCGTTGGTGTGGGGCTTCTCGTACTCCAGCTCCTCGAAGGGGCTAGCCAGGCCGCCTGGCTTCTTTTTCTCGGGGTCCTCTTCATCGTCGGGTACGTCTATCGCCAGACATATGGCTTCCTGGTCGTGGGTGGCATCCTGACCGGAATCGGGCTCGGCCAGTTGGGCGAGGAGTTTCTCGATGTGGGATCGGGCATCTCTTCTGTGGGCCTCGGCCTCGGGTTCATCTCCATCTATCTGATAGACCGTCTCAATCGCGACGGCGCACCCTGGTGGCCGTTGATTCCGGGCGGCATCCTCGTGGTGACGGGGATCGGAGACCTCGGCGAACCGCTGGCCGGGGTCATGGACTTCGTCTGGCCCGCGGTGCTGATCATCGTCGGGTTGGCGCTCCTCTTTGGAATGAGAGGCGGGCGCCAAAGCGACTGAAGCCTTTGGCGACGCCGTTTGGGTTATGTATACTCGAACAGATGTTCGAGGCAGCAATCACCCAGGCCAGTCTCTTCGGTGACGCCCTGGTCGATTTCGACGCCGGATTCTCGACGCTGAGACGGGTAGATCTCGGGGTCGGAGCCTGGCTCGACTATGCGCCTATGTGGCTCTCGGGGGACGAGTCGCTTTTCGACACACTGGTCGAGTCAGCCGATTGGTCGCAGCCGGTCGTGAAGATGTACGACAGGGAAGTGATCACGCCACGGCTGACGGCCCGCATCGACCCAGCCTGCCAAGAAGCGATACCTCGAATGATCGACGCACTCTCTGAGCGCTATGACGTGCCTCTCGATCAGGTGAGCGCCGGCTGGTATCGCGATGGCCGTGATTCCGTTGCGCCTCATGGCGACCGGATTGCCCGTGACCTGCCCTACGCGACTGTGGCAACGGTGTCCCTAGGAGGATCCCGTCGGTTCATCATCCGCCCGAAGCTCGGTGGGACGAGCAAGACGTTCTCTCTCGGTCACGGGGACCTCGTGGTCATGGGCGGTTCCGCGCAACGGACCCATGAGCACGGCATCCCCAAGACCACCAGCTCGGTCGAGCCCCGGATGGCACTGATGTTCCGGCACCGCTACGAGTGACAGGAGACAGCTGAGGCGACTGGCGGTCGCGAGGGTCCCTCTCACACGACGGGACCCGAGTCCTGTCAGCGCGTAGGCTCGCCATCAGCGAGACGAGGAGGTCTCATGGAGTACGGAGTGTGGCGGGTCGAACGGCGAGATTCGGCAGATCGCGATGCATTCGCCCGAGCAGCTCTCTCCTACTGTCGGGCAGTGCGCCATTTAGATGGTGTCGACGATTGTCGCTTCTATTGGAAGCCCGTCGACCAGATTGTCATCATCGCTCAAGGTGCTTCGGCCGACGCATGGAACACCAGCACCTCAGAGATGGCGGCTGCGACATTTGAGCTCTACGACCATGGGCGTGCAGTCGGATACGAGCAGTGGCTCGATGCCAAGACCGGCGAAGAGATCTACAGGTCTGCAGGCCGGTAGCTCGTCGCAAGACGGACCGATGGACCGCTCCAACCAGCGGTCCCGCATGCTTCTAGAGGTCGGCTGCCGCCAGAAGCGAGTTGCCCGCCTTGATCGTCGAGACCAGGCCATTCGCCTGAGGCAGTAGGTGCTCCCCGTAGAACCGAGCCGTGGTCACCTTTTCCTTCAGAAACGCCTGATCGAACTCGACCGGCTCGGATTTGGCTGCGACTGCGGCCTTGGCCATCAGCCAGCCACCGAGCACGGTCCCAAACTGCCGCAAATATGGAGTGGCCGCGGCCAGTGCATCGTCATAGTCGCCGTTGGCGAGACGCTCACCGATCCAGGCGGATGTCTCGGACAGTCCCTGGATGCCGGTGGTCAGTTCGTCTCGGAAAGCCCCTAGGTCATCGTGGTCGTTCATCTCGCTCAGGACGTCGGTCATCTGGGTGATGAAGGTGCGCACCACCTCGCCCTCCCGGAGGGGGAGCTTCCGCATGACCAGATCCATCGCCTGGATCCCGTTGGTCCCTTCGTAGATCGGGGCGATGCGAACGTCGCGCAGGTATTGAGCCGCACCGGTTTCCTCCACGTAGCCCATCCCACCGTGGACCTGTATCCCAATCGAGGCCACTTCGACGCCGATATCGGTGCACCACGCCTTGACGATAGGAGTGAGAAGGGCGAGCCGGTCTTGGGCGAGCGATTCGCGTTCTTCATCTTCCCCGTGGTAGGCGAAGTCGCCCTCCTCAGCCGTGTAATAGAGCAGTGATCTCATGGCCTCGGTGTAGGCCTTCATCGTCATCAGCATGCGACGCACGTCTGGATGGACCACAATCGGGACGTTCTCGCTGGGATCGGCACCGATCGGTCGGCCCTGCTCGCGGTCGTGTGCGTACTGCAGAGCATGCTGGAAGGCGGCCTCGGAGATCGAAAGGCCCTCCATCCCAACGCCGATTCGTGCTGCGTTCATCATGGTGAACATGTATCGCATGCCCTTCAGTTCCTCTCCGATGAGATAGCCGACGGCTCCTTGACCGGAGTCCCCGAAGGAGATGACACAGGTCGGCGAGGCATGGATGCCGAGCTTGTGCTCCAAAGACACGATCTTGTAGTCGTTCCGATCACCGAGTGCTCCGTCATCACCCACCAGATACTTGGGCACGAGGAACATGGAGATCCCTTTTGTACCCGGAGGTGCATCCGGTGTTCTCGCCAGGACGAGATGGATGATGTTCTCGGTGAGGTCCTGATCGCCCCACGTGATGAAGATCTTGGTCCCGAAAACCCGATACGAGCCATCTTCCTGTTTGACGGCCTTGGCCTTCAGAGCACCAACGTCGGACCCGGCGTGAGGCTCCGTGAGATTCATCGTGCCGGCCCACTCGCCGGCGACCAACTTCTCCAGATAGGTTGCCTTCATCTGGTCCGATCCGTGCTGGTCGAGGGCCTCGACGGCTCCATGGGTCAGAAGTGCGCAAAGCGAAAAGGCCAGGTTCGCCGACTTGTACATCTCTTCGATGACGACACCGACGAGATACGGGAGCCCGCCACCTCCCCACTCTGCGGGCATGTGGGCGGCGGCCCAGCCTGATTCGACGAACTTGTCATAGGCCTCCTTGAACCCCTCGGGCGTCATCACCTGGCCGTCGTCGAGAATCGATCCTTGCTCGTCTCCGACCCGGTTGAGCGGCGCCATGACCTCCGAGAAGAACCTCGCTGCCTCCTCGAGGATCGTGGCGACCGTTTCCGGGTCGGCGTGTTGGAATCCGTTGAGTTTGGAAATGCTCTCGAGATCGGCCACGTGATTGAGCGTGAAATTATGGTCGGCAAGCCGGGGGGTGAAAGGCATGGGGAAATCGTACCGCTGTTCGGTGGTTTCGAGATAGGGCCAAAAGACTGTCGGATCGGCGACATTGTCAGACTTGCCGGTGCCGGCGGGTGGTTGCCGCTCCACGAGACATGGGGTCCGGAACCCGTTCAACAAAGGGCGCGAAGAAGGCGCGTGTGGCGGCGAGCCGTCGTCGAGCGCAGCGTAAGAAGCTGCTTCTGCGCGCCGTCATCGGCGCAGGAGTCGCCTTGTTCGTCGTTGTCTTCGTCCTCGCACTCTCCGAAGGAGACCAAGCCGCCGGCGTCGCCGAGACCGATAGTTGGGACCTTCCCGCGCTCGAGGGTGAAGGACGGGTGACTCTGGCTCAATTCGAGGGCAAACCGACCGTGGCCGCCTTCTTCGCCTCGTGGTGCACCATCTGCCAGCGAGAGCTCCCCGGATTCGCCCAGCTGTCCCAGGTGGTTGGAGAAGAGGTCAACTTCGTCGGGATCAACACCATGAACAACGGATCAGGCCTCGGCTTTGCAAGTCAGATGGGTATCGACAATTGGCCTCTCGCCAAAGACATTGGCCTTCACGACGGCCGACAGCTGGCGACGAACTTCGGAGCCCGCGGGTCGCCGACCACGGTGTTGTACGACGCCAACGGTGAAATCGTCGACGTGACCTTGGGCGGATTGACGGCGGGTCAGTTGGCAGAAAAGCTCAACCAGTTCTTCGGTATCGATTCCTGACGACGGGGTTGGTGGTCTGTGATCAGGAGGCGGGCTGGAGGATTCGCCCGACCAGATCGGGGAGAACGTCTCCAATAGGCGCGTCGACCTTGACCCTTGCGATGTGGTCGGCGTCGGTGGCGCCCCGGTTGACGATGACGATCGGTCTCCCTTGCTGGGCCGCCCGCTGGACCACGTCGGCAGCAGGCCAGACCGACACTGTGGAGCCGACGACCAAGACTGCGTCGCTGATGGCGAGAAAGATCCCCGCTTTTCTGATCTCCTGGTCGGGAAGCATCTCACCGAACATGATCGTGTCGCTCTTGACCAGACCTCCGCACGACGGGCAGTGGGGATCTCGATCCCCGGCATCTACCCAGCGGAGGACCTCCTCGGTTGGCCAGCGCTCGTCACACGACATGCAATGACTTCCCCGAACGTTGCCGTGCAACTCGGCCACGAAATCTTCCTCGAGACCGGATTTGTGGTGCAGGCCGTCAACGTTCTGTGTGACCACGCCCGCCAAACGGCCGGCGTGACGGAGTCGGGCAATGGCCCTATGTCCGGCATTGGGCTCGACCGTCGATCGAGCTCCCCAGAGTTCCCCTTCGACGTGCATCTTCCAGCCCCTCTCCCGGAGCTCGTGGCTCTCCCGGTATCGGTCGATGGTGAAGTCCTCGGGATCTACCTTGGTCCACAGCCCGTCCGGGCCGCGGAAGTCGGGAATTCCCGACTCGGTGCTCAGTCCGGCTCCGCTGAAGACCATGATCTGCTCGGCTCGGCCTAGGACCAGTGCAGCCTCAGCCAGATTCTGTTGCATCCACCCTTTCCAATCGCACCTTGTCTGCAAGGTAGGTGCGAACCGTGGGGTAGGCCAGCTCGACCGACGGCGCCTCTGCGAACTTCTCCAGGATCGCTCGCCAGATCCGATCCTCCCGACCCCTTCTCGTTCGGGTCTCGACCAGGAAGCGCGCGGTCAGGAGGACTCCGCTGTCCCTGACAGAGACGTATACGGTCGGGGTCAACGTCCCGATCCTGATCGAGTATCGCCGCGCAGTCTCTCGAATCATGGGCCCGGCCGTTCGCTCCACATCAGGAGCGTGCTCTTCGAGCGCCTCGAGAATGAGCTTCTCCGCGAGTTTCCAGTCGGATTCGAACGTAATGAGGACCGGTGTCTCCTCCCATATGTAGGCGAAGCCTTCGGTGTAGTTCGCCACGGGCTGGCTGAACACGACGCCGTTGGGAACGTGTACCAGTCGACCGGTCGATTGCTCGGCGTCCACCCAACCTTGCACCTCCATCAGCGTGAACCGGAAGAGCCGGATGTCCACGACGTCCCCCTTGAGGCCCGTCACCTCTACCCGGTCGCCGACCTGAAAAGGCCGGCGGCCGAGGATGTACATCCATCCGGCCATGTTCTTGAGGACGTCGGCGAGGGCAATGGCGATACCGGCCGAAACCAGACCGAGGTAGGTGGGCAGGTCTTGAAAGGCGTCGATCCAGATGAAAGCGATCGTGATCAGGAAGACCGTGGTCGCCGCGTAGTTGATGACCTTCCGAGCCCGATACTGTGCGTCGTGATCCTCGGTGTTGCGGTCGATGTAGCGCAGTACCAACGACCTGATGACCAGGATGACGGCGATTGTGGCGATGGTGTAGATGATCTTGCCGACCGTCGTCGCCTCGAGGTTCAGTTGCTCGGTGAGCCACTCCACGATGGCGATTATCGACCAGCCCGGGTCGAGAATCGGGGATCTGGCGGAATAGGCTCCGCCGTCGATGAGTGAAGGTGCTTCGAAGAGACGAGATCCTGACACCGAGTCGGTGAACGCCGGCCACGACGCCCGTGAGCACCAGGGATCGCTGAAGCCGCCCGTCTACGAGACGTCTACGTACGTTTTCGAGTCTGCCGAGGAGGGGAAGCGCTTCTTCCAGGCGGCGTACGGGCTCGACGGGGCCGAGGCGATCGACGACGCGGGATACATCTACACCCGTCTGGACAACCCCAACGCCCGAGTGGCCGAGGCGAGGCTGTCCGTCTGGGAGAACTCCGAGGACGCACTGGTGTTCAACAGCGGTATGGCCGCAATCTCGACGGTGTTGCTCTCCTACCTTCGACCCGGCAGATCCGTTCTCTACTCGACCCCCCTCTATGGGGGTACGGCCACTCTTCTCCGAGCCTTCCTGCCGGGCTGGGGTGTGGACGCAGTCGCCTTCTCACCGGAGTCGACGGAGAGCGACATTCGGGCGATGACACAAGGCAAGGATGTGGCGATTGTCTATTTGGAAACCCCGGCGAACCCGACAAACGACATCTTCGACATCGAGATGGGAGCTCGCCTGGCGGGGTCTCTGGGCGCCCGTCTCGTCGTGGACAACACTCTCCTCAGCCCTGTCTGGCAGAAGCCAATCGACCATGGCGCCGACGTCGTAGTTCATTCGGCGACCAAATACCTCGGGGGCCACAGCGACCTGACTGCCGGGGCGGTTTGCGGCTCGAGCGAGGACATCGAGGAGCTGAGGCACCAGCGTTATCGGCTCGGCGCGACCCCCAGCCCTCAGACGGCGTGGCTTCTCGGCAGGAGTCTCGAAACGCTTCGCCTCCGCGTCGAGAAGCAGACTTCGAACGCTGTCGAGCTCGCCACTTTCCTCTCGAATCATCCCAAGGTCGCCTCGGTCAACCATCTGAGCCTCCTCGACCCCGCCGACCCGAGGTACCAGGTGTATGCGAGACAGTGCCTCGGGCCGGGAGCGATGATCTCGTTCGAAGTAGGGGGAGGGGAGGACGGCGCATTTGGTTTTCTCGATGCGATGCGGCTCATTCATTTGACGGTCTCCCTTGGTGGTACTGAGTCGCTGGCTTCCCATCCCTGGACGAACAGCCACTCCACCTGGTCACCGGTAGAGAAGCTCGCTATTGGCGTCACCCCGGGGTTGATCCGTTTCTCCGTCGGAGTGGAGTCGGTCGGCGACTTGATCGCCGACCTGGATCAGGCGCTGGCGAGCATCTGAGGCGATGGGCCAAATCAGCTCATGTGACCCGCTGATGTCCGAACCAACTGTCTCAGGCCACCTCCGCTCCCGCATTCGAGGCGTAGCCTGCGCCGAGCAATGGGATCCAGTTAGGGGTTCGTTGTGGACGTCAAGCCGGTGACACGTGACAACTGGGATGACTTCCTCGAGGTGATGGGGCCTCGCGGCGGTGAGGCCGGCTGCTTCTGCATGTTCTATCGCCAGACGAGCCGAGAGTTCGAGGAGAACAAAGGCGAGGCGAACAAGACACTGATGAAAGGGATCGTCGATTCTGGGCAGGTTCCCGGACTCATTGGATATCGGGACGGCCAACCGGTTGGCTGGGTTCAGGTCGGGCCCAGAGAGAGGTACGGGCGGCTCGAACGGTCGAGGGTCACCAACCCGCTCGACGATCGCGCCGCATGGGCGGTCACATGCTTCGTGATCCCGAAACCCCATCGTCGCTCCGGCGTCGCCAGCGAATTGCTTCGGGCCGCGGTGGAATATGCCCGCTCTCAGGGTGCCGAGGTCGTGGAGGGCTATCCGGTCGAACCGAAAGGCGACGAAGTGCCGGCCATCTGGTCATGGATGGGCTTTCCGTCGATGTTCGAGTCGTGCGGCTTCGTGGAGGTGGCGCGACGATCCGAGACAAGGCCCTTCATGAGACGCGAGCTCAGCTGATTCGGCGCGTCTCTCGTCAGCGGCTCACTCCTCTGAGACGTGGCGTGGCGGGAGCCCCATCCGCTCGTTGAGGGCATCTTCGCGATCGGAGACGATCCGGTTGGCGATCGCCATCGCCGACTGGGTCAGCCACATCGCAGTGTGAGAGCCGTCTGAGTAGTTGGCCTCGCCAAAGGCATCGACCCTGTCCTGTTCGAGCAAGTTCTTGGCTTGCCCGAACTCTCGCTCCGATCCCGGTCGGTAGACGGCATACGTCCGGCCGCCGTTGGCGTCGACGATGGAGAACACGGGGACGTCCGAGGGTCCGTCGGCGACGTAAATCATGTTCTGAAACGGAACTCGGCGATCCTCGGGCGCGATCTTGGCGTTCACATCGATCGAGGGGTTCTTGTTGGTGCCCTTGTTGATCTCGAAGAGCGCCCTGGTCTTCGACGTGTTGTCGATCGTGTAGATCAGCTGCCGTATCTCCTTCTCGGGTGAGAAGAGCTGGCCTTGTTTCTCTGCATAGCCAGGTGGAGCAACCAGCTCGGTGAACTCACAGGCCCACACGTCCTCCACCTGTGGTGCGATCGCCGAACCGAGAATCATCTGACGGAGCCCCGTCGACACGACGTAGTGCTCCACCGTGATCTGATGCTCGGCATAGCGGGGCTCGGCCTCGATGCTCTTCCGACAGTGCTCGAGGAAGTCGGGCATTCCCTCGTAGAAGTCGATCTCGGCCCCCAACTCTCGAAGCAATTCATTGCTCAATCCGGGCATGAAGCCATCACGGACATAGGTGAGGAGGTGATTCAGATACAGGTGATCGCGTTGGATCAGGTCGACACCATGGCTGCGATAGAAATCCGTCAGCCCTTCAACCTCTTCCCAGAACCCCGCCTCGTCGATGTCGTACTTGCGAAAGAGTGGGCTTTGCATGTTGCCCGGTATGAGGGTCTTGTCGAAGTCCCACACCATGGCAATGACGTTCTGAGGAAAGAGCTGACGACTCATCGGCGACCACTGAGGCTATCCGGTTATCCACAGGACTCAATAGGAGTCTGGCTATGTGTGGCGCACAATCACTCTGAGTCCAGGCCAGCCCTCACCCTGCTAGGAACGAAAGGCGCACCTTTCGGTTCGGGTTGTCGACGTTGGTGTCGACGACCACGATCGATTGCCAGGTGCCGAGTGTCATACGACCGTCTACGACCGGGATGGTGATTGACGGGCTGATGAATGCCGGAAGGACATGGTCTCTGCCATGTCCGGGCGACCCGTGTTGGTGACGCCACTTTCCCTGCCGGGCCGGAAGAAGGTCCTCGATCGCCATCAGCACATCCGGCTCGGTCCCGGCACCGGTCTCGAACAGGGCGACGCCGGCCGTCGCATGCGGCAGGAAGATGGATACGAGCCCGCCCCCTCTTCCCTGACAAAACTCGGAGACCTCCAAAGTGATGTCGATGACCGCCGGTGATCGTCCTGTGGTCAATTCGAGAACTCTCGACTCCATGGGGTGTGAACCTACCGTGCTACGTAGCCGGGAATCTCAAGACCTGATTCGCTCGACGGTCCAATTGCGGTCGATCCACAACCCGACGACCTCAGAATCGGGGTACCGGTGCCTCATCCGAGTCATCGCCTCGAGAATCTGGTCCCGCTGCACCTTGTCGGAGGTGGGGTTGCCGGCACAATCATGATGAGCAACGACGGCGATGTCCTGCGAATCATGGTGAGCGACGGACACATCCAGATCGCCGAGCACCATGGCGGTCCGATCGGTGTCGGCCGCGACGTGCCTGATCATGCCGGCCGCGGTGATGGTGTCGAGGTTGCGAACCCCGAAGACCGTGAGGAGATAGTCGGACACCTTCCTTTGGATACGCCCGTCCATGCATGTGAGGACGGTCCCGAACTCTCTCATCGGGACGGGAATCTACCGTGCCCGAGCGATGGCCGGCTTAGGAGAGACGCGCAGAACGACCACGTATTGTTGGCTCTCACATCGAAGGGAGGATGAGGTGATCGAGCGGCGAGCCTCCTTCAAGGTGCGAGAACGGCATCTCGACTCGGCGATCTATGTGAGTACGTTGCGGCCCGCTGGTCGCGGCCTTCCCCGCCGGTGAGCGTCAGAATCAACTGATGGTCAGTTTCCAGGCAACTCCGGTGCTCATGGTCGCCGCCGCGGTATGGGCCACTTGGCGAATGGCCATCTGGCGGCGAAGGGGCGGCGATCTCATACGTGAGTTGGGCATGGCCGCTCTACTCGCCTGGATTCTCGTCGTCGTCTCCCTGACGTTCTTTCCATTCAGAATCATCCTCTATGACTGGTACGGATCGGCCAACTTCATTCCGTTTGCCAGCATCGCCCAGCTCATCTCGGAGACGGTTCCGGAGATAGCCGTCAGGAACATCCTGGGGAACATCGTCTTGTTCGTGCCCTTCGGCCTGCTTCTGCCCCTGCTGTTCGCTCGGATGCAGACTTTTTGGTCCTTCATCTGGCGGATCGTGGTGATATCGGTCGGAATCGAGATGCTGCAGGTCTTCACCCGGGCTCGCGCTGTGGACGTCGATGACGTGATCCTCAACGCTCTGGGCGCCGCCGCCGGATTCGGCCTGTTCTCGATTCTTCGCCATCTGACTGCTCGGTCGGACCGAGGCATGGAGCTTCGGGAGCGCATGGCGGCGAAAAGCGAGCGCGAACCACTACTAACGGCACTGATTCCGGTCCTGGGCACGCTCGCAATCGTCGTGCCGCTGATGTTGGCCAGCATCAATGCGGAGACTCTGTCATCCGGAGCCGATGGCGTGCTCGCAGATGCCACGTCGATCTGGCCCGGCAGTTCGGTGACGGGCTCGGCGGAGGTGAACGAGTTCTTGTTCGTCTTGCTGCATGAGGGCACCTTCGATCCCGAGTTGTTGGCGCTGGTCGAATACGAAAGGGTCTTACCCGGGAGGTACACGCGGACGTCATGGGGGGACATGCCAGTCGAGGCGGACTCCCAATTCCGATGGCACCTTTCCGCCTTCAACACAGACAGGAACGAGTTGCCCGTTGTGGCGGTCTGGGGGTCGAACGGTGCAGGAGCCGCAATGATTCAGATCCGCAACGTCGGCCTTGATCAACGCCTCGAACTGCCAGAGGGCAGGTTCTTCGTGGTCGCAATCCCTTACGACGTGGAGAAGCATCAGGGGCTCAACGACGTGCTGCAGGACTTTGACATCATGTTCTTCGATGACGCAGGTGGGGACCTCACCGGTGAGTTCGAATGGGCCCAGTGAGAACGGAATCGCTGGAACTAGCACGCTTCCCTACTCCCGGTTCGTTTGACAGATGGGCCCGCTCTCTCCACAATGCAATCGATTGCGATATCGCTCCTCGACGCACTTCGGTTGATGTCGCTCGGCTGCCTGGGAAGGAGGAGTGCTCTTGGAAGACAACACGTTTCCGCACCTGGTGGGGTGGGTTGGCACTGGGCGCATGGGATTTGCGCTGGCCTCCCGGTTGCTAGACGCCGGGGTGGATCTGCGGGTCTGGAACCGAACCCGCTCCAAGGCCGAGCCCCTCGCCGAAAAAGGGGCGAAAGTAGTCGATGCCCCGTCCGATCTGGCCGAGTGCGACGTTGTCTTCACGATGGTCGCCGGTCCGGAGGACGTCCTTGCCGTGACTCTGGGCCCCGAGGGTGTGTTATCGAGAGAAGACGCAAGACCTTCGATCATCGTCGACTCCACCACCATCGATCCCCCAACTTCTCAAGAGCTGACACAACGGGCCGAGGAAGTCGGCACGGCAGTGCTGGCTGCACCTGTCTCCGGCAACCCGAAGGTGGTCAAATCGGGCAAGCTCACCGTGGTCGTGTCCGGCCCTCGTGACGCCTACGAAGTCGTCCAGCCATATCTCCAGCAGTTCGGCCGCAAGGTCACCTATGTGGGGAACGGTGATGAGGCTCGACTGGTCAAGATATGCCACAACATGATGCTGGGAGTGGTCACTCAAAGCCTGGCCGAGATCACGATGCTGGCCGAAGCGGCGGGCGTGGAGAGGTCCGACTTCCTCGAGTTCCTCAACGACAGCGTCATGGGGTCCACATTCACCCGCTACAAGACGCCGGCTCTCGTGAACCTCGACTGGACTCCCACCTTCACCTGGCACCTCCTCCGCAAGGACCTCGAGCTGGGTTTGGCCTCGGGGAAGGACCACGATGTTCCGCTACCTTTGACGGCCCTGACCCATTCGATCGTGATGGAGGGGATTGGGCTGGGATACGGAGACCAGGACTTTGCCGCCATGCTGGAGAAACATGCTTCGGCTTCGGGGCGTGAGATCGAGCCAGAGAACAAAGACGTCGGTGACGGTCTCTCCTGACACCGGCATGTCGACGAGACGAGGAATGTCATGACGCTGCTCAAAGAGCTCGAGGACCGTGGGGCCACGGGCCTCTACATAGACGGAGAGTGGCGGGAATCATCGGACGGCTCCGGGTTTCCCGTTCTCGATCCTTCTACCGGAGATCCTGTGACGGAGGTCTCATCCGGATCGGTGGACGATGCACTCGCTGCCGTCGCAGCTGCCCACGAGGCAGGCCCCGCCTTCGTTGCCATGACCCCGAGAGAGCGCTCGGAGATACTCAGGAGAGCGTTCGAGATCATGATCGACCGCTCGGACGCCATAGCCGAGCTGATCGTGACGGAGATGGGAAAAGCCCTTCCCGAGGCGAAGGCAGAGGCGACCTATGCCGCTGAGTTCTTTCGGTGGTTCTCGGGCGAGGCTGTTCGCAACATCGGCTACATCAACACTGCACCCGGTGGCGACAAGCGAATCATCGCTATCCACCAGCCGATCGGGGTGTCGCTCCTCATCACTCCCTGGAACTTCCCGGCGGCCATGGCCACCCGGAAGATCGGGCCCGCGATCGCAGCGGGTTGCACGATGGTCCTCAAGCCGGCTTCGGACACGCCGCTGACCGCCCTGGCGGTAGCCGAAATCCTCAAAGAAGCTGGGCTCCCCAAAGGCGTCCTCAATGTGATGCCCTCGAGGCGTTCTGGTGAGGTGGTGGATGCCATGCTCACCGACGAGCGGGTTCGCAATCTCTCATTCACCGGGTCGACCGAGGTGGGCCGGGTCCTACTCGAGAAGGCCGCCAAGCGGGTCATCAGGTGTTCCATGGAGCTGGGGGGCAATGCCCCTTTCGTGGTCTTCGACGATGCCGATGTCGACGACGCCGTGAGCGGTGCGATGGTCGCCAAGATGCGGAACGGCGGGCAGTCATGCATCGCGGCCAATCGGATTTACGTTCAGGACTCCGTTGCGGACGAGTTCATCGAGAAGCTCTCAGAGGCCATGGCCGCAACCAAGGTGGGCCCTGGCATGGAGGAGGGCACGACGCTGGGCCCTGTGATCAACGAGCGAGCGGTCCTGGACATGGTCGGATTCGTGGAGGAGACCACGGGGAACGGCGCCCAGGTGCGAATCGGCGGGAGACGACCCGAACGGGCGGGGTTCTTCTTCGAGCCAACACTGATCTCGGAAGTGAGGTCGAACGACCCGATCCTGTCCACTGAGATCTTCGGCCCTATCGCGCCTGTCGTCCGCTTCGAGACCGATGACGAGGCCATCGAGCTCGCCAACGACACCATCTACGGCCTCGCCGCCTACGTCTACTCATCCGACTTGGCCCGAGCCATGGGTGCCGCCGAGGCCATAGAGGCAGGCATGGTTGGGGTCAACCGTGGTGTCATGTCGGATCCTGCCGCTCCTTTCGGAGGCATGAAGCAGTCGGGTCAGGGTCGTGAGGGGAGTCATGAAGGCATGATGGAGTTCCTCGAGACCAAGTACATCGCGGCTGACTGGTAAGCCGGGTGGACGACACCGAAGCGCTTGGAGCCGACACCGGTCGATTCGCCCCGTTTCTGAGCCATCCCGAGTTGGCAGGGGATTTCGCCGTAGGCAGCCTCGGACCCCGATCGGTGGGCGATTGAGCAACCGGATCACGCTCAGCGATGTGGCCCGGGAAGCAGGTGTACACCCGTCTACGGCGTCACGTGCACTGAATGAGTCGACACGCTCCGTAGTGAACCCGCAAACCGTGGAGCGCGTCCTTCAGGTGGCGAAGCGACTGGGGTACAGCCCGCATCCCCTTGCCAGAGGTCTGCGGACAAACCGGACCATGACCATCGGGTTTGTGATACCCGACGTGCAGAACCCGCTGTTCGGACCGATCATCTCCGGGGCAGAGAGCGAGCTGGCCGAAGACGACTACTCGCTCCTGATAGCGGACGACCGGGGTGATCCGGGACGTGCGATCGAGACTCTCCTCGCCCGTCGTATCGACGGATTGATCCTGGCGAGCGCAGCCCGGGTCGACGAGGTGACCTCCTCGCTGGTCGACAGGAATGTCCCGGTCGTTTTTGTCAACCGATTCACCGAAGGGCTCCCGTTCCCGGCCATCATCGGTGATGATCATGCGGGTATCGGGCTCGCGGTCGAGCATTTGACCGGACTGGGGCACAGCCGAATCGCTCACGTCGCCGGGCCTCGCAACCTCTCGACAGGTCTTGGCAGATACCAGGCGTTCGTGTCGTGGACCCAGAGCCTGGGCGTTTCCTTCGACGAGAGTCTCATCGAAGAGGCGAACTGGTTCCAGGTCGACCCGGGCTATTTGGCCGCGACGGCGCTTCTCGACCGTCGGCCGGATGTCACGGCCATCGTCGCAGCAAACGATCTGATCGCGCTCGGGTGCTACCGAGCCATACGCGAGCGGGGGCTGGAGGTTGGGGAAGACATCTCCGTGACCGGCTACAACGACATTCCGCTGCTCGACTTGATGCAACCTTCGATGACCTCGGTGAGAGTCCCGTATCGAGTCATGGGGAGGGAAGCGGCCGGCATGATCCTGGCGATGATCGCAAACGGAAAAGACCCCGACTCCGGTCCGGTCTCGGTGAGGCTGGTCCCCACCCTCGTCGCTCGCGAGTCGACCAAGCCGCCCAAATGATCCCTCTTGCCTCTCCCGACCGATGGCACCAAACCCACGTTTGCAATCGATTGCAGCATGGCTCAGACTAGGTGCGGCGCTCAGGGCATGGATGACCTGAGTGGAACCTGGCTCGAGTAGAAGACGAATCCCTATGAGCTCGGGAGAGTGATGAGCAATGGCAACTGAGATCGCATCCTCATTCGACGTGAGCGAGCCGATCATCCGACGCAAACAGCTCACCGCAGTGAATCATGCAGGGATGATGACTGAGATCGACTTTGGGGAGTTCGGCTACTTCGTCACAGATGAGCCCGAAGCTCATGGCGGCACCGGAGAGGGCCCTTCGCCCCTGCAGACGGTGCTCAGCGCTCTTTGCGGATGCGAGGCGGTGACCTTCCATCGAACGGCCGCGGAGATGGAGTTCCGGTATGAGCGAATCGAGTTCGAGGCGGAGTTCACAATCGACATTCGGGGTCGGCTAGGAGTCCGAGGCGTGGTTCCGCATTTCCAGACGATTCGTGTCGAGGCCGTCGTCACGACTCCCGAGCCCGAGCAGCGTCTGGCTGCGATCGTCGAGGAGACCGAGTCCCGATGCCCCGTGTTCAACCTCGTGACCGATGCCGGCGTCAAGACGGAAATGCGCTGGATTCGCAAGCTGCCCGAGGAGGCGTGAGGTCGATGTGGCCGGAGTCTGCGTTTGAAACGGCGGATGAGCCACGGCGCTGACATGGCCGGCCTGAGACAGGTCGGACACTCGGATCTCGGGGGGTTCGGAGACGGCATGCAGGTAATGCGTGCCGGTGAGACGCTCTACGTGGGGCACTTCGGCCCATCCGGAATGGGCACGAGCGTTCTCGACGCATCGGATCCGAGCGAACTGCATCTGGTGCGACAACTGCCTGCGCCTCCCGGGGGCCACACTCACAAGGTGCAGGTTGCCGATGGCCTCCTCCTGACCAATCACGAGGCCTTCAGGGGCGGGGTGCCCGAGAAGCTTGGAATGGCCATCTACGACCTCGACGATCCGTATGCGCCCCGTGAGGTCGGGTTTTGGGACTCGACTGGCCGCGGGGTTCACCGCATCGTCTACGAAGGCGGTGACTATGCGTATCTGTCCGCGACGCCTGACGGCTTCGACGAGCGCATCTGGGTAGTCGTGGATGTGAGCGACCCTGAGCGTCCGCAGGAGCGAGCACGTTGGTGGTGGCCGGGGATGGGCGCCGTTGAAACCCCCGACTGGCCCGATGACGAGGCGCGCTCGGTCCACCACGCCATGGTTCGAGGGGATCGGGCATTCCTCGGTTTCTGGGATTCGGGGATGGTGATCCTCGACATCTCCGACATGGACCAGATCTCGGTGGTCTCGCATGTCCAGTGGGAGGTGGGGGGTCACACCCATACCTGCCTTCCCTTGGGCGATTCGGGTCTCGTGGCGGTCACCGATGAAGCGGTCACCGACGGATGCGATGACGACCCGCACATGGTTCGCCTGATCGACGTCTCCGACGAGCGCAATCCGGAAGTCGTGGCGATATGCCCGATCCCAGAAGGTGACTTCTGTGAGAGAGGGCTGCGTTTCGGGGCTCACTGCCTTCACGAGAATCGTCCTGGGAGTTATCAAAGCGACCAGGTGATCTTTGTGACCTATTTCAACGCAGGTCTGAGGGTCTACGACGTCGCCGATCCGACCGACCCGGTTGAGATCGCACATTGGATTCCGGACTGTCCCCCGGGCCAGCGGGCGATCCAGATCAACGACGTCTGGGTGGGTGAGGACCTCGTGGTCTTCGTCACCGACAGGGTGAAAGGCGGTGTCTATGCGCTGGAGCCCGAGGACGGGTTGCGTGGGCGGCTCGTAGAGGCCTCGGCATGAGATCGTCCAAGGCTGGGTTAGAGCCACCGCGATGGGAGGGAAGATGACCAGGACCAACAACGAACTTGACTTTGCACCGTCGGAGGACCCCTTCGTGGTGCAGCATGGCGGCTTCTACCGACGATGGCTCTCGATGGTCGACGATCTCGACGAGCTCGAGTCGACGGTGTCCCAGTTGCAGGGAACCACCCAGGATCTGTGGGTTCCGGTTTGGGAGAAGGCAGGGGAGCATCATGAGATCGAGGGCGACCGTCTCGAGGAGTCCGGCGATCACGAAGGGGCCAGACGCGAGTACCTGCAGGCCAAGACCTACTACGCCATCGGTCGGTTTCCGGGCGAGATCACAGACGAGAAGAAGCGGATCAGTGCCCGATGTGCCGAGGCCTATCGCAAGGCATCCGCTCATCTCGATCCTCCCCTCGGGGTGGTGGAAGTCCTCCATCAGGGCCGGGGAATCCGGTCCCACTTCAGGGCTCCAAAGGGGGCAGGAGCCGACTCACCGGTGCCGGCGGTTCTGATCATGTGTGGGGCAGACGTGTTCAAGGAGGACAGGGGCTGGGCAGGCGAGATGGCTCTCGGGCAAGGAATGGCCTCACTTGTGATGGACGCCCCCGGCACCGGCGAGAACCCCTTCCCTTGGGCTCCCGAGTCTGTATCCGCCTGGGAGGCCGCTTTGGATTGGCTGTCTCGGCGCCCGGAAGTCGATGGCCGGCGCATCGGAGCGTTCGGAATCTCCCGAGGTGGGTATTCGGTGATGCAGCTGGCGGGAATCGCTCCGCAGAAGGTTGGTGCCGTCGTGGCTATCGCAGGTCACCCGTTCGGTTACCGCATGTCGGACGTCGAGTTGGAGGCTTTCGTCGACCATGCCAACAAGCGGGCATCATGGGCCTTTGGCGAGCCGGGAGGTCCCGGGTCGTTCGAGCCCACCAGCGTGGAGAAAGAACACGAGAAGTTCTCCCGATGGGCTTTGTCAGAACAGGGGATCCTCGACGACATCACGATGCCCGTGCTCATGATCAACGGAAGACACGATCACCTGGCGCCAATTGGCAACATCCACTTCATGCTGGAACACGGCCCGGTGACCGGGAAGGAGGCGAGGATCTACTCAGATGCAGGCCACTGTGCCTTCAAATATTTCTCAGATTGGGCGCCGGCTTCATTCCGATGGCTCGCCGAGAAGCTGAGAACCGGGAGCGACTCAGCCTGAGAGGGCTTCGGCGACCCGGGCCGGGAGTGAAGCCTCTCCGGGTGGGGTGAAGCTCACGAGTATGTGGTCGGCGCCAAGGTCTTCGTAAGCGGCCACCCTGTCGATGGTCCGGGCTGTATCGCCCGAATAGCGGAACTGGACCGATACCTCGACCTGGTTTCGGTCCCTGCCGGCCTCTTCACAGGCCTCGTCGAGTCGGACGAGGCACGACTGAAACAGGTCTAGGTCGTTGGTGTAGTCGGGGAAGTTCCACTGATCTGCCCATCGCGCCGCCAGAGGGATAGTCCTCAACGGCCCGGTACCGCCGACCACGAACGGAGGGCGCGGCTTCTGGACCGGCTTGGGCTCGAAAACCGCGTCGACTAAGTGGTGATGATTCCCATCGAAGGTGAAGCTCTCTTCGGTGAACAAGCCGTGCATCACCGCAAACGTCTCCTCCAACATGTCGAAGCGGGTGCCGACCGAAGGCAGCGGTATGCCGAAGGCAGCGTGCTCTTGCTCGTGCCATCCGGTGCCAACCCCGATTTCGAGACGGCCCCCTGACATGTGATCGAGGGTGACTGCCTGTTTGGCCAGAATCGCCGGGTGCCTGAAGGTGTTTGCGCTGACCATCGTGCCGAAGCGAATCCTGTTGGTGATAGCCGCCAGGCCAGCAAGGAGAGTCCAAGCCTCCATGATGGGCTTCGAGGCGACCGACTTCGGCGGATATAGGTGATCGTTCAGCCACACCGCGTCCCAGAAGCCGGAGCGGTCTGCTTCCACCCATGCCTCCCGGAGCACACTCCACTCGACCTCCTGCGCCCAGATCTTGAATGAGTGTCTCATCTCTTCTTGTTGAAGGTCTTCAGGCGAGTTTCTGATCGAGGTAGTCGACCATGTGGGCGATGGCCTCTCTCTGGACGTCGTCCACCTCATAATCTCCGCTCTGGCCGCGCATGGGATAGATGTAGCCATGCAGGGGGTGGTCGTAGGACACCCATTCCACGTCCTTGCCGGCCTCCTCGAGGAGCTCGTAGTTGAGTCGGAAGATCCCCTGGAGCTCGTCGGTGTCTCGACCCATCACGAGGATTGGTGTGGAGATCCCGCCGATCCTGTCCCGCGCAGTGGTTTGATCGATCCGCCTCCTGACTTTGTCGGTTTCCCTCATCAGCATCGACTCGATGTTTCGCATCTGTGTCGTTTCGTCGACGAAGGCAGTCTCGTCTGGCATCAAGGCGAGATACTCGTGGGAGGCCGGTTCGCTGGCGATTGCACACGCCACACCGTGGTACTCGGAGGTGATCTTCATGACCATCTCGCCGCCATGGCTCATGCCGATCAACGCGATCCGCTGGGGGTCGACGATGGGAAGGGTCTTGAGATGTTCGATGATGGCGATCTCGTCTTCGTACTCGAGCGGTGATCTGTTGAACAACTCCCTTCCCTGACGCATGTCACGGATGAGGGGCCCTCCGTTGTTGTACCCGAGCTCAACCTCGGTCCGATAGCGAAGCCAGGCGCATGCATAGCCGGCATCGATCAAACGGTCCATGATGTACCCGCGATTCGCACATGCGTCTCGAACCCAACTCATGCCTTCGCCGCCGTTTCCTGAGGCCAGGAGAACGACGGGGAATGGGCCCTCGCCGGGCGGTGTGCGCATGCCTATCGGTGCGTAGAGCCCGTCCCAGACCTCGACATACATGAGGTCGACGTCGGAGCCTGCGATGTTCTCGGTGATGACGACTCTCTCGGGATCGGTTACCACTAGCTATCTCCTCAGCTCATCCTCATAAACTCGGACGGGTCCCTGCCCAGGTCCTCCAGCAGCACGATCGCAGCATTTCGGCCCGGCGCACCTGTGATCGAGCCGCCAGGGTGGGTTGTCCCCCCGGTTTGATAGAGCCCGGGTATAGGCATTCGGTGCTGGGCCCAGCCGGGCACCGGCCGTTGCGCGCCGGTGAATGCGATGCCGCGATCACCGCCATGAGGAGCTCCATGCACCATGTGGGGGTTGTCTCTCTCGATGTCGAGGGGGGACTTGACGATCCGATCGGAGATGATGTCGTCGGTGAGATTTGGGGCAGATCGGCGCAGATGGTCGAGCATGCGGGCCGCATGAGCGTCCTTGATCTCGTCCCATCGTTCTGGGCCACCGCCAGGGTCGTAGGCGTTGAAGCTGACGACCTTGACAGCGTGCCGCCCGTCGGGGCTCCGGCTCGGATCTGCGATTGTCGGGGTGGCGGCAAGCAGGAACGACGGCTCTCCGACGAACTCCCCTTCGGCCGCCTTTCGGGCGTGGATGGCCACATCGTCCAGCCAGCCGGTGACGCCTGCGGACACCGAAGAGCGGCCCCCGTCGTGGGTTTTGAAGACTGGCGGCTCGTCGGTGGCGTAGTAGGCGGCGAAGAAGGGGACTCCAACGTGATAGGTGTCCACGCCGTAGAGAAAGCTCTCCCCCCAGAGCTCCTTGGGCGCCATGTCGACCAGATGCTTGACGTGGACGGTCGATACGACGGCCTCTCTTGCCCGATAGTCCTCGCCCGTGTCGGTCCGGAATCCGACACAGCGACCGTCCTCGACGATCAACTGGGTCACCCGGGTATCGCAGTCGATCGTTGCTCCGTGATCTTCGAGATATGCGACCAGGGCGTCGATGAGTTTTCCAGAACCTCCTGACGGAATCGACCAGCTCCTCAACTGTCTCCCGGCGATGATCTGAATCGCCAGCAGACCGGTACCGGCTCCGTCGATGGGGACGGCGACCTGGGAGGCCATCCAACCCATGAACGCCCGGACGTGTTCGTCTTCGTACTCGTGGCGGATCAGATCTCGGGCGCTGAGCATGCTCCGCCGGACCCAGGCGCTGCCCCTGGGATGTGTCATCAGGGCTTCTTTGGGATCGGGTCCGTAGCCAACCGGCCGGAAGCGGGCAGCGCCGATGAGCGACTTGACCTCGTCCCACTCGTCGAGGAGGCGTCCGTAGGTATCAGCGTCACTTTCGGAGAAGCGGGCCAGCTCGCGTTGGGTCTTGGCCCGGTCCAGGTGCATCGTGATCGTCTCTCCGTCAGGCAGGGCAACGACTTCGACGGGATCGGGGTCTATGTAGGAAAGCCCATAGCGCTCGACGATCCCGAGCTCGTCGTCTCGAATGAGCGGATTCACCTGTATCAGGGTGTGCCCCGTCGAGCAGGTATCGACGGCCAATCCGCCCATCATCGACTCTGTGGTCGCTCCACCGCCCGGGACGGGTCTGGCGTCGACTATGGCACATTCGTAACCGGCACTCGTCAGGTAGGCGGCGGTGACCAGGCTGTTGTGCCCGGCGCCGGCGACCACGATGTCTGCTGTTCTGGTCATTCGCCTGCTCCGGCGCTCGGTTGGACTCCGACCGCATCGAGATACGGGGCCACCTCCACGGCCGCCCCACCGCGACGGTCCGACTCGATGGCCGTATGCACGATGGCGAGTGCCCTGATGGCGTCGTCCACTTGAACTTCGACAGTTGCCCTCCCAATGGCCGCCAGGGCGAACTCCTCGAGTTGCTCACGGAACATGTCGGTCGGCGGGAGCTCGACCGGAGCACGCTCTTGTTCCCCGTAGGCCTGAGAGACGAGGGTCGAGTACTTGTCCGCCTCGTGTGATTCGTCCCAGTGGGTGAAGTCGAGGTCGTAGATGAGATTCTGCTTGGTTCCCTGGAGCCGGATCTGATAGATGCCGGGCGACGCCCAGCCACATCCCAGATAGCCGAGGGCGCCGGACTCGAACTCGAGGATCGTCATGGTGGCGTCGGGGACCTCGGCTTTGGTGAAGATCTTGCGCGTTTGGGCCGAGACGGTCGCAACCGGTCCCAATAGGTACTGGAGGTTGTCGGCATGATGTACACCGAGCTGGATGAGGGGTCCGCCAGGTGTCTTTGACAGATACCACCGCCAGGTGTCCGGTGTCAGCTCTAGGCCCCTTTCGTTCGAGAAGTTCGCCTCGATCATCGACACACCGCCGACGCGACCCTCATCGATCCATTTCTTCATCGTCCGGCACCCCGAAAGCCGCCGGGCACTGTGGCCCACCGCAAACACGCCGCCGGTTCGCTCAACGGCCGCTTTCACTGATAATGCGTCTTCAAGGGTCTGCGCGATCGGCTTGTCCGTGTACACGGCCTTTCCAGCATCGAGAGCCTGGGTGATCAACTGACGGTGAGTGTCATTTGGTGTTGTGATGACCACTCCGTCGATCTCGGGATCAGCCAGCAGCTCGTCATATGAGCCGGCGGAGCGAGGGATGGAGAATTCGTCCTGGAACGCCCGGCGACTCTCTCGAGAACGCGAATAACACGAATAGAGGTCGATCAGGTCGCCTCGGCGGGCTGCTCTGGCCAGCACGCGCGCCCAGCGGCCCAATCCGACTGGAGCGAGTCTCACCTTTTCGGTCAATTGGGCTCCCCCGGGCTTGGTAGCTCTACTTCGGTCTCTTCGATGTTCTGTCCCAGGTCGCCATGGGGGAAGAAACAGACCAGTCGCATCGTCGATCCATCCAGTGGGACCGTCGCATGGATGGCTCCGGACGGCACATGGATCACGTCTCCCGGCCCGACTTCCTCGAACTCACCGTCGATCCACGCAAGGCCCTCCCCGGATTCGACATAGATGATCTCGTCCGAGAATGGGTGGCGGTGGGCGGTCCGCCGGTCACTCGACTCCAATTCGACCAGCCGGACACTCATTGACAGCGAGCCTTCCGGCAGAGGATCGGCCGATCGCCGGCCCGGAAGCTGCCGATAGACATGGTCAGCGGCCTTCGACACAGTCATCGGGTGTCTTCCCTGAGGTCGAATATGGCCTTTACCGCCTTGGCGATTTCCGCGGCAACCGTCCCGGCGAACGTGGAAGAGCGTTCTGCGTTCGCCCATTGCGGATTCCCGTACCAACCCTGGGGGTCGATCTCGGTCACGTCCGTTATGTAGCCGTGCGTTTCGCGTCCACGGCGCATCTCGTCGAGGGCACTGGCCTTTTCCGATCTCGTTGGGTCACCGGAACGCTCCAGATGAACTAGGTCGGGATCGGCAGCCATGACCGCCATCGTCTCTATGCCACCACCATGGGTCAGCTCCCCGCCTTCCGTTGCATAGAGGCGTTGCGCCACATAGCAGGCCTGGGAGGTCACCACATAGACACCTTGATACCGGTCCTGGATATCGGTGGCAACCGCGTCGAGGGAGGCGATGTTGCCCTCGTGCCAGTTGACGAAGACCAGGCGTCTGACACCCATCCCGATCACCTCTTCGCAAATGTCGATGAGAAGCGACTCGAATGTCGAGCGGGAGAGATCGACGGTTCCCGGGTGGCCCGCATGTATAGGGGTCACGCCGTACGGTCCGAACGGCACGATCAGAGCATCGAGCTCATCGGCGAGGGCGTCGGCCACCAGGCTCGCTGCGATCGTGTCGGTTCCGTTGGGTAGGTGCGGACCGTGCTGTTCGACGCTACCGAACGGGATCACTGCAATCGGGTTCCGCTCGATCTGATCCGTGACTTCAGGGCTTGTCATCGCGCTGAGCAAGCGAGTCATGGCTTCACCCCTTCAGGGCTGACGACGGCCCTATCCGGCCGTCTTCCAGCCAGCATGATGCGAGCCTGGCGCGCGGCCTTCATTCGGAGCTCACGCTCCGTCTCCACGCTGTACCAGGCCATATGTGGTGTGAAGATCAGCCGGTCGCGAACCGCATCGAAGACCCCCAGGTCGGGGGGCTCGCTTTCGAAGACATCGAGGGCCGCGATCCGCGGCGCTCCACCGGCCAGGGCCCGTGCCAATGCAGGTGCATCGATGAGTGAGCCGCGCGCCGTGTTGACCAGGATGGCGTCTGGTCTCATGAGTTCGAGTTCACGACTCGAGATGAGGTGGGACTCCCCATTCCGATCTGGGGGTGCATGGAGAGTCACCAGATGGGATGACTCGAGCAGGGCGTCCAAGTCGGACATTTCTACGCCGGGATCTTCGACATCGGTGTACGGGTCGTGAGCCAGCACTCGCTCGAATCCGAGGACCTTCAGGAGCCCTGCCACACGACGTCCGATCCGACCGTATCCAATCACGCCTGCGGTCATTGAATCCGGCATGTGAATCGGCGCCAGCGGCTCGATGCCCCAACTCCCCGATCGCACCAAGGAGTCTGCGTAGAGAAGCCGTCGTAGGGCGGCCAGAGACAGTGCAATCGTGTGGAGCGCCACTGCGTCGGTCCCATAGTCGGGAACGTTGAGCACCCAAATGCCTGCCGAACCCGCTGCCTCGAGGTCGATCGAGTCGACACCTATCCCCGCCCTGATGATGGCCCGGCAGTGGTCGAGCCGACCAATCACCTCGGGGGTGAATCGGGGGGAAGATCCGGCGATGATCACCGAGGCGCCCCGCGCGGTTTCGATGATGCTCTCTGGATCGGCTCCGTCGCCCCGCACGATGATGACTTCGGATCCAAGGATGTCCCGCTCTATGGAGAGGTCCGGATAACGGGTCCCGAGAACTGCGACCGTTGTCTGCATCCGACGCTCACTCAGTTCGAGCCGAAGTCTTCGAGCACACAGGCGGCCTCATGATCGGTCCCACGACTCGTCAGCTCCACTTCGGGCACGGGGTTGAAGCGGATGGCGACGGTGCGGCCCTCGACGGTCATGTCCTCGAGCGCATCCCTCATCGGCTCGGGAGCTTCGTTCTGGAAGGTGGACACCAGTGTTCGAGCCGCTTGCTCACTCTCAAACCGAAGCTCGGCGTCGAACGGGCTTCGACGTTCCACATCCTCGAGACGGTCGAACAGGCCGGGAGTCTCCTCGAGGCGAAGGACAACGTCGTCTATCTCCCATCCGCAGACTCGAGTCGCGTACACACACCGTGTGTGGAACCTGCAGCCCTGTGGCGGGCGGGCAGGATCCGGGACTGATCCTTCGAGCCCTTGGAAACCGTCCTCATCTCCGTCCGCATCAAGATCGGGGCTAGCCCGGAGGAGCGCTTCGGTATACGGATGACGGGGAGCAGCGAACAGATCATCGGTAGGCGCCCTCTCGGAGACTCGCCCCAGGTACATCACCACTATCTGATCGGCCATATGGCGGACCACCGATAGGTCGTGGGTGATGAACAGGTAGGTCAAGCCGCGATCGGCCTGGAGATCATGCAGCAGATTGAGGATCTGTGCCTGCACCGAGACGTCCAGTGCACTGCTCGGCTCGTCCAGGACCACGAGGCCGGGGTCCAATGCCAGTGCTCGCGCTATCGAGATTCGCTGCCTCTGACCGCCCGAGAACTGGTGCGGGTAACGGTAGAGGTGCTGACGACCGAGCCCCACCTGTTCGAGGAGCTCTACCACTCGTTCGACCAGGGCGGTGCCAGAAGCCTCGCGATGAACGCGGAGTGGCCGCCCCACGATGTCCTTGACGAGCTGTCTGGGGTTCAACGAAGCGAACGAGTCTTGAAAGACCATCTGCGTGTTGCGGCGGAAGCGGCGCCAGGCATCACCTTTCAGGAGGTCGACCCGGTGCTCATCGTCGAATTCCGCCCGTTCGGCATCGCTGGCCATCAAACGGTCGAGCTCGATCTTCTCCTGCGGGCCGAGGTCGAAGTAGACGCCACCGGCAGTCGGCTCGCTCAGCCCGGCCACGAGGCGTCCCAAGGTGGTTTTCCCGCAACCACTCTCACCAACGAGACCCAGTGTCTGGCCTTTCTCGATGTCGAAGCTCACCTCGTCCACCGCCTGGACGTGCCCGGTCACGCGCTGAAGGGCACCCTCCTTGATCGGGAAGTGCTTCTTGAGGCCTCGCACCGCGATGAGCGTGCGCGTGTCGGCTTCCACGGCAGTGGTCACAGAAGCCTCCCGTCAGGTCTTGGGAGTTGCTCGGTAGGAACCGTTGCGGGCGGATTGTGGATGAAACATGCCACGAGTCGATCCTCTCCTATCGGTTCGAGCACCGGGTCATGCGTGGTGCACACCGGTGCCGTGTGGGGGCATCTGCCGGCGAACCTGCAAGCGGACTCGGGCTCGATCAGTTCGGGCACTGTCCCTTCGATCGCCTCCAACCTCCCGCGTTCTCGGTTGGTGGAAGGGATCGCCTCGATGAGACCCTGGGTGTAAGGGTGCTCGGGGTCGTGGAATATCTGATCGGAGTCGCCGACTTCGACGATCTGACCCGCGTACATCACGGCAGTGCGGTCGCAAACGCGTTTGACGAGGGAGAGGTCGTGGCTGATGTAGAGGACGGCTGTTCGGTAACGCTCCTGTAGCTGACTGATCAGCTCGATGATCCTCGCTTGGACCGTGACATCCAATGCGGTCGTGGGCTCGTCGGCGATCAGGAGGTCTGGGTTGCAGGCCAGGGCTTGGGCGATCATCACCCGTTGCTTCATTCCACCAGAGAGCTCGTGGGGAAAACGATCCATCACTGACATCGGGTTGGGGATCTGCGTCTCGGCCAGCGCCGCGGCGACCATGCCGTCGGCTGCGGAAGCCAGCGCCACACGTCTGTCCCGGAGCGGTGGGATCGCGAGAGCGAGGTTCTCGACGCCACGGGAGCGCATGTTCGCCTTCCGTCTGATCATCCGTCCTGTAACGGACTGGGTGTCGGGATCGATGCCGGCGGCATCCAGCAACTCGGCCGATCTGTGTGTGAAGAAGACCTCCCCGAGTTGGTCCCGAACCGACAGTGCCGGATTCAAAGCTTTGCCGGGGTCCTGAAAGATCATTGCGATTCGGTCGCCTCGAATGTCACGCAGCTGTTGATCTGGGAGGTCGAGGAGGTCGATGGTTTCCAAACCGGTTTGGTCGCAGTGTTGGCAACCTTCCCCTGAGCAGGCTGGGCAGGGCGATGACACCCGGCCGGTCCGATCACAGGCCGAACAGCCTTCGCCCAGGCAGTCGGGACAGGGATTGCGTGGTCGAAACAAGATCGAGCCGGACACCGGTATCCCGGGCGGCATTGGCACCAACTGGAGGAAAGAGCGGGCGGTGACGCTCTTCCCGCACCCGGTCTCGCCAACCAAACCCAGCGTCTCGCCGTTCCTGATGTCGAAGTTCACCCCGTCCACGGCATGGACGATCCCCGCTTTGGTCCTGAAGTGAACTCTGAGGTCGCGCACGCTCGCTATGACGGATGCGGCGGGTGCTGCCGTTGGTGTCGGTTCGACCGCGGCGGAGGTCACCGGGACGTCTCGGTTCTCGGATCGAGGACGTCCCTCAGCCCGTCACCCAACAGATTGAATGCCAGGGCCCAGAGGAAGACCATCATGCCCGGGAAGGTGGACGCCCACCATCGCCCCGCCGAGATACCGGCCTGGCCCTCGGATACGAGCACTCCCCACTCAGCAAGACCTGCCTCGGCGAGCCCGATGAAGCTGAGGGTGGCACCCACCAGGACGATGTTTCCCATGTCCAGCGTCGCCTGAACAATGACCGGCGTGATCGAGTTGGGGAGAATGTCCTTGCCGAAGATGCGGAGTGGCGCGTCGCCGATGACCCTGGCCGCGTCGACATACTCGTTTTGTTTCACATGAATGACCTGGGCCCTCATGATCCGTGCGTACTTGACCCAGAAGACGACTGCCAGGGCGAGGATGATGTTGCGAAATGACGGGCCGAGGACGGCAGCGATGGCCAGGGCAAATATCAGTTCGGGGATCGAGAGGAAGACGTCGACGATTCTCATGAGGATTTCGTCGATGCGTCCCCCCAGGAACCCGGCGAGGCTGCCGATTGCGACGCCAACCGTCACCGTGATGCTGACGACGATCAGCGACAGCCTGAGTGAGGTTCGCGCTCCCCAGATGACCCCGTAGAGCACGTCCCCACCGGTGTTCGTCGTGCCAAGGGGGTGTCCCGGGGAGCCTGGTGGCACGGCGATGGCACCCCAGTCCCTCGGCATCTGGGTCGGGTCAGGGGTGTTGGGGACGGTGATCCATGGTGCGAGCAGGGCCATGGAGATCATCAGCAAGATGATGATCAGCCCTGTGAGGGTTGTCGGGTTCGACAACACATTGGCGGTCAGCTCACCCGCGCGGCGAGCCCGAACTCGAAGGGCGCTCTCGGATGGCGGAGCCGGTGGTATCGGGAGTCGCTCGGTTACGTCCATCTCACGTTCCCAACACGACCCTGCGATCGAGATATGCGTATATCACATCGACGACCAGGTTCACCACCAGGAAGAGCACGCTGGTGAAGAGGACATAGGTCATGATCGTCGCCTGGTCCCCACGGAGCACCGAGTCGGCCATCCAGCGACCCAGGCCGGGCCATCGGAAGATGATCTCGGCCACAACTGTGCCCTGGAGGAGAAATCCAAAGCTGAGCCCGATCACCGTGACGGTCGGAATCAAAGCGTTCCTGCGGGCATGGCGTCGCAACACGAGTCGCTCCGGAAGGCCTTTGGCTCTCGCCGCGTCCACGTAGTCCTCCTGGAGCTCCTCGACCAGTGAGGACCTCATCATGCGGGCGATGATGGCGGTAGCGCCGTATCCGAGCGTCAATGCGGGGAGGACCAAGTGCCAGACGGCGTCCCTGAAAGCCGTGAGATTCCCGGCGATGAGCGCGTCGACCGTGTACAGACCCGTCGGGTGTGGGATGGATGCGAATATCTGGGCGTCGCTACGCCCGATCGGGAACCAACCGAGATACACCCAGAAGACGATCAGCAACAGGATTGCGAACCAAAACAGGGGCATGGCCGCACCGCTGATCGAAACGACCCTGGTGACGTGATCGGGAAAGCGATCACGACGGGCTCCGGCGAAGGTCCCCAAGCCGATGCCGAGGGTCACGGCGACGATGGCTGAGGCGACGGCGAGCTCCATCGTGGCCGCCAGCTTGTCTGGAAACACCTCGGTCACGGGGGCAGCCGCGACACCCGACCAGCCAAGATCACCGGATAGGACGCCGCCCGCCCAATAGACGTACTGGACAGGAATTGGCTCGTCGAGGTGGAATCTCGCTTCGAGCTCGGCCACCTCCTCGGCGGACATCTCATGCGAGAGGTAGATCCCGATTGGTGAGCCCCCGATCCGGGTCAGGGCGAAGACGATTATCGAAACGCCGACTATCAGAACCGGGAGGATCAGCAATCTCCTGAGGACGTAGTCGCGTATCTGCATGGCTCGATTCCCTACCTGATCGTATTAGGAGTGGGGAGTACCGGGGGGCCCGGAAGTACTCCCCACTTTGTCATGTCGGTGCCGCTACTTGTCCATGAGAGCGAATTTCAAGCTGGGACGCGGCCAGAGCGGGTTCGAGGTCCATCCCTGGACCCAATCCCGGTATGCAGCGACCACGCCTTCCTGGGCTGCGATGACCCACATCGGGTCGTCGTAGAGAAGGCTCTGGACTTCTGCGTACAACTCGGCGCGAGCGTCCCGGTCGAGCTCGACTTCGGCGTCGTCGATCAGCTGGGCGATCCGGTCGGGATCTTCGTAGCCGTTGCGGAATCCGTGGATCTCTCCCCACTCGCCGTCCGGGTGCACATAGGACGACAGGTAAGCGTGGGGGTCGGCGAACGGGTCGGCGTTCTTGACCCACATTGCGTACTCGATCGGATCCTGTGCGTGCGCATCGTCGAACTGGGCCTCGGCCACGGCCAGCACCCTGATGGTGATGTTGCAGGGCAACCTCTCCATGGAGTCCTTGAGCACGAGAGCCGCGGTCTCGAACAGGTTCGCCTCCTCGGTGATGACTGATGCGGTGAAGCCGTCGGGGCAGTAGCCCGCCTCTGTCAACAACTCCTCGGCCAGCGCAGCATCGGGCTCGCTGTACACCGGAGCAGTCGGGTCATATCCGAAGATCCCCTGCGGGATGTAGTGCGGATTGAAGTCTCCGAACCCCCCAAGGGCTCCATCCACGAAAGCCTGGTAGTCGAAGGCGTGGTTGAACGCCTGCCTGACACGTGGGTCGTGGAAGAAGTCCGTCGGAATGGTGTCCTCCTCGGGGAGAACTCCGTCCGGGATGTTCAGGTTGAGGGCGATGTGAATCGGCTCGACGGTGAGGCCTTCACCGACGATGGTCACACCTTCGGCTCCTTCGATCTCACCGATGAAAGAGGGGTCGGCTTCGATCGTGTCGAAGTCTCCAGCGCGCAGTCCGAGCACTCTGACATCGGGGGTCGGCCCGATTTCGATCCTGACATCGAGGTTGGCCGGCGTGCCCCAGTAGTCGTCGAACACCTCGAGCTGAATGTTCTCGCCACGGTTCCAGGCGACCAGCGTGTATGGACCGGTGCCGACCATGTTGGTCTGCATGTATTCGTTTGGCTCGCCTGCGACGATGCCGCCATTGGCTTCGACCGCATCTTCGCTGACGATCGACGAGACCATCGCCACCACCGCGGTGTTGAGGAATGCCGCGCTGGGAACCTGGAGGTCCACCTCGAAGGTGAAGTCATCCACGACTCGAGTCTCGGACACGATGTCGCCCAGGGCACCGGCGGCGCTCTCGGGCAGGTCCATCTCCAAGACCCGATCCCAGCTGTACTTGACATCGTCTGCGGTCAGCGGCGTTCCATCGTGGAAGACGACGTCTTCTCTGATCGGGAACGTGTAAGTCAGCCCATCTTCGGAGATGAGCCCGTTCTCGACGCTGGGCACCTCAGTGGCCAGGCCCGGGACCAGGTCCGGTCCGTCGTCAGCGATCTCGAGCAGTCGCTCGTATGCCTGGAAGATGACAGTCTCGCCCCCTTCGCCCGGCTCAACCTGAGCTGGATCGAGGGTGGTCGGCTCATCGTCTGCAGCGTGGACGAGGACGCCGGGGTTCATCACCTCACCGTCACCACCGTCATCGCTTTCGGTGGTGGTCGTTTCATCGTCGCCGCCATCATCTTCTTCTGCCTGAGTGGTGGTCGCTCCATCGTCGGACGCCGTCGTGTCGGCTCCGTCGTCGCTGGTGCACGCCGCGGCAACGAGTGCCAGAGCGAGCAACATGGCGAGGAGTCGCCATCGACCCCTCGTGGTCTTAATCGTCATTCCATTCCTCCCGAAGGTTTTTGGTCGTCTCACGGACCCGCGCAATTATCCGGTTGCAGCTCTATTTCTGCAATCGATTGCAGTTTTGGCATGTTACGAAGTGGTCATACAGATTGTCAACCGGCCGTGTCCAAATCGACCGTCCAGGTTGGCCTTTGTGACAATCGATTGCACGGCGTGGGGTTATTCTCCGTCGAGAACGACCGCCCCACGGTCTGGGATGACGGCCTGGCCGTGAGAGCGGTCCGCCTCCAGAAATGACCGCCCCCGGGTATTTGATGCCAGCCAGTTATCTGACCAGATGAGCACGAGGATCTTCGTAGACGTCACGCCGTTGCGCCGGTCGAAGGGATTCCGCTGGCTGTTCGGGGGATTGTCGCTGGCATGGTTGGGCCGCCAGCTGACGGTCGTCGCCGTTCCGTACCAGGTCTACGAACTGACGGGCTCGACGTTTCTAGTAGGGGCCTTGGGCATCGCCCAGTTGGTCCCACTCCTTCTGACATCAATGATCGGAGGGGCGATTGTCGACTCCGTCGACAGGAGACGCCTGCTGGTGATCGCTCAGGTGCTTCTGATGCTCACCGCGATCGGGCTCGCCTTCAACGCATCTCTCGACGAACCGAAGGTATGGGCGATATTCGCTCTGAGTGGGCTGAATGCGGGCATCTCGGCCATCGACAGTCCGGCTCGCTCGGCCTCGGTGCCTGCACTCGTCGGCCATCGACTTCTCCCGGCGTCCCTCGCCCTGACCCAAACCCTCGCCAACGTGGCCAAGACGGTCGGCCCTGCCATCGGTGGCTTTCTGATTGCCCGGACCAATCTCACACTCACCTATGGCCTGGAGGCTGGCGCCTTCGCATTGGGCACTCTGTTCATGCTTCGCATCGGCGAGCTCAAGCCCGAAGGTGGGGGCCAGCGATTCGGGTGGGAGTCGATCAAAGAGGGCTATCGGTTCCTCCGCGAGAGGAGGCTGCTGCAGGCAAACTTCGCAATTGATCTGAACGCCATGATCTTCGGGATGCCTCAGGCCCTCTTTCCCGCCATCGGGCAAACAGTCCTCGGAGGTGACGCTTCGACCGTTGGTCTCCTCTATGCAGCACCCGGCGCCGGGGCGCTCATCGGTGCAGTGACCTCTGGCTGGGTCGGGAGAATCCGTCGTCAGGGTCGCGCCGTGGTGGTCGCAGTCGTCGTGTGGGGAGTTGCAATCACTGCTTTTGGGTTGGTCGGATCAGTCTGGCTGGCCGTCGGCCTCCTCGCCCTGGCTGGCGGCGCCGATGTCGTCTCGGCGGTTTTCCGCAACACGATCCTCCAGCTTGCCGTGCCCGATCGCCTCAGGGGCCGTCTCTCCTCGATACACATTGCGGTCGTATCGGGAGGGCCCCGAATCGGCGATTTCGAGGCAGGTGCCGTCGCAGCGGTCACCACTCCACAGATCTCGGTCGTTTCGGGAGGGCTGGCCTGCATCCTCGGCGCCGTGTTCATCGCGCGGAAGATGCCTGAGCTTCCCGAATACGTGGCGACGGACTATGGCGACGGTGTGTCGTCCGCAGGCTAGGAGGCGAGGATGGCGAGGATGGAGCCGCTCATGATCAGCGCTGTCCCCGTGAGGAGGGCTGGGGTCGCTCGCTCCAGGTCGGTCCCGACCACAAGAGGAGCGGCCACAATCACCACCGGCGCCGACACCTGCATCAGCGTCACTGCGACGGCGATGGCGATCAGGTCGTATGACGTCCATTGTGCGAGTATCGCCATGGCCACCAGGACTCCGGCCAGAGTGATCCATCCGAGATGAGATCTCGCGATAGCTCCCCCGGACCATCGGCCGGTGACAGTCAGAGCCACGGCGTAGGCCAGCATCGCCGCAGCCAGCCCGATGTTGACGCCGAGCAGCGGATAGGGGAGACCCTCGAGCCCCCAACGGATGAACAATGGGCTCGTCCCCCAGCTCGCCGCGGCCCCGATCCCGAACCAGGGGACGTGAAAGCCGTCATGAGTGGCGGTGGGCTTTCTCCGCAACGACAGGGTTGCCAGACCCGCCACGGCGAGCAGGACACCTAGAGATATGACGAGGGTGAGAGCTTCGTCCAGGACCAATGCTGCCAGGACCGTGGCGATCAATGGCGTCGCAGCGACCGTGGCTCCCGTCTCCGACGCCCCGACCTTCTGCTGGCTCAAGCTCAGAAGGGTCCAGCCAAAGAAGAAATGGACGATCCCTGCGGCTGCGAAGAATCCCAAAGCGCTGATTGGCGCGAGCGAGATGGCAGCCAAGTCCTGAGTGATCAGGGAGATCAGCGTCATACCCACAGTGCCTATGGCAAGCAAACCGAAGGTCGCCCTATAGGCGTCGAGCCCGCTGTTGGCCCTCCTGTTGACCGCCTGGAACAACCCGAAGCCGACTCCGGCGGCAAGCGCGAGGGCGACTCCGCTCATCGGGATACCGCGGCAGTCGGTCCCTGATGCTCGTCCCGGGCCCGCCGCAGGGCCAACCAGACCCGGTCTTGGGTCAAGGGCATCTCCAGGTCTTTCACCCCGTAGGGGCTCAGTGCGTCGACCGTCGCGTTGAGGATGGCAGGCGGCAGCCCTATGCAACCCGCCTCACCGGCCCCTTTGGCCCCAAGGGGGTTGGACGGGGCAGGGTGCTCCATTCGGGCCGAATCGATCGGTGGGACACTCCCTGCGGTGGGGATCAGGTAGTCCATGAATGACGTCGTCTGCAATTGCCCGGACTCGTCGTATCTGATCGCCTCGAGACGTGCCTGGCCCAGGCCCTGGATGAGCGATCCCTGGAGCTGTCCCTGAACGAGGCCTTGATTCATGACCACACCACAGTCGTCCACTGCCACGATCCGTCGAATGGTCACTTCGCCGGTCTCGAGGCTGACTTCAACCACCGCACCATGCACCCCATAAGGGAAGGTCTGTGCTCCGGGGACGAACATCTCCTCTGCTAGCAGCGGTTCGGTCGTTGCGAGCTCGAAGATGTCGACTTCGAAACCCGGGGAGCCGACCACGGAGAAGACTCCGGATTCATAGACGAGGTCTTCCTCTGCTGCCTCCAGACTCTCGGCAGCTCGTCTTCGGGCCTCGAGCAGTACCTCCCGGGCAGTTCGCAAGACGGCGGATGCTCCGGTTTGGACGGAGCGTGAGGCGAAGGTGCCCACTCCTCGGGCGACCTCGCCCGTGTCCCCTGAGATGATGTCGACTGCTTCTAGGCCGAGGGTGCTGGACACGACTTCCGACCAAACCGTGGGATGGCCTTGACCTTGCTCGGTGGAGCCTGTCCTGACCAGGACCCGACGCCGGTCAGGGTCTATCTCCACTGACGCATACTCCCCCGAGTCGACGGCGCCGCCGGCGCGTTCGACGAATGCCGCCACACCGATGCCGATCGGGTCGAGCCCTGCGTCCCGCCGATGCTGCTGAACGCTGCGTAGGTGGTCGACGTCGAGGAGCTCATAGGCCTTGTCCAGAGCTGCTGGGTAGTCACCGGAGTCGTACAAGGCACCGGTAGCGGTCCGGAACGGGAGCCGCTCAGGCTGGATGAAGTTGCGACGCCGGACTTCGAACGGATCAAGGCCGGCCGCCCTGGCGAACTCGTCCATTGCCCGCTCTATCGCATATGCGGCCTCGGGTCTCCCGGCACCTCGATAGGAGCCGATCGGGGCGAGATTGGTGACGACGGTGCGTGTATCGATGGTCACGCGGGGGAAGTCGTATAGCCCTGGGGCCATGAATGTGGTGAACATCGGGATTTGAGAGCCGTTGTGCGGATATGCGCCTACCTCCGCCACGATCTCGACGTTCATCTGGTGGATGTGACCTTCGGGTGAGCCCCGGAGGGTCAACCGATGAACCTGGCCACGCCCATGCGTTCCTGTGAGCACGTTTTCGCGTCGTGTCGCCAGCCACGCCACCGGTCGTCCGAGCTTCGCTGCGAGGCGGGTCACGACCAGATACTCGGGAAAGAGCATCCCCTTCATTCCGAAGGCCCCGCCGACGTCCGGTGTGATGACCCGGATCGACTCTGGATCCAGGTCTAGCAACCGCCCGAGCTGTGCCTTGAGTCGGTGCGGGGCCTGATGGCTGCACCACACCTCGATCGTCTGGCCAAGGGGTCTCACCAGGATCGCAGGAGGTTCGATCGACATTGGAGCCACACGTTGGTTGGCCACCTCGATGGTCACCGACACGTCGCTCGAACCGGGACTGTCGCCATGCTCAAGGGTGGTGTGCGCAACCAGGTTCGTTCCTGCCTCCGGGAAGAGGAGTGACTCGTCGGCCAAAGCCTGACGGCCGTCGACGACTGGCGGGAGCTCGTCGACGTCGACCCAGACCATGCCGGCCGCGTCTTCGGCCACTGCAGGCGACTCTGCAACTGCGGCGGCTACCGGCTCACCGGAATATCGGACACGTCCCCGGGCAAGCGGAGGACGCGTCATCTCACCGGCTTCTGGGCCGCGGCCGGTGTTCCCCGGTATGTCAATCATCTCGAGATCGTCTGCGGTGTAGATCCCCACCACGCCGGTGGCCTCGCTCGCTGCCCCGGTGTCTATTTCGGTGATGAGCCCGTGGGCGACCGGGCTTCGCACGAACCAGCAGTGCAGGGTCTCGTCGTCGCAGAGGTCTGCCACGTAGCGGCCGGAGCCGGTCACGAGACGCGTGTCTTCAGGTCGTATGGGGCTTGACATCTATACGTGTGAACTCACACGCCCGGTGCCCACGTTCAGACGTCGTCTTCCCTGATCCAGATGGTCTCTCTCGGGGCGGGCACCCAGAGCTCGTAGAAGGCAAACGGCTCGTCGTGCGGGTTCTCGAACCAGTGGACCTCGGAGTCTCCGGCGACCGCCACGTCCCCGACCGCCAGCTCGTAGGTCTCATCCCCAACGTGATAGGTGCCACGACCTTCGGACACGAACCAGATGTGGCGGGCGCCCACGTGATAGTGGGCGGCGGCTGTGTCGCCTGGCCGGTAGGTGATGTGGTCCGCCTTGAGGTCGGTGAACCCGAACAGGTCCTCGGTCACCAAGTCGATGCGACGTCGACCGTCTCGTGTGGAGTCCAACCTCGGGAGCTCGGGGCCATGGATGACATGTGGCATCTCATCCAAGGTAGCCAAATCCGGTAGGGGCCTGCAAACGATTGCAGCCTTCGCCGTCGCCGCATACTCTGCGGTTCATGATCTACGACGTCCATGCCCATTGCATCCCGGCCGAATTCAAGTCCTGGCTGAGTCGACGAGGTGAATCGGTTGGTGCGGCGCTGGTCGATACCGGTCGGGGAACCGCGGTTCGCTTCGATGGGCGGGTGACTACCAAAGAGCTCCGCGACGACCTCGGCGACTTCGATCGCAGGCTCGCCGAAATGGACCGGATGGGCATCGATGTCCAGGTCCTGTCTGGATGGATCGACCTGACCGGTTACGACCTTCCCACCCACTCGGCGGTCGAGTACGCCAATGCCCACAACGAGTCGCTCGCGGCAGAAGCTGCTCGTGAACCAGATCGATTCCGGGCCCTGGGCACCGTTCCGCTACAGAATCCGGAATCCGCGGCCTCCGTTCTCGACCGTGCGATCGGGGAACTGGGGATGAAGGGAGTGGAGATAGCGACCACCATCGACGGGAGGTATCCCCATCGTTGGGACGGTCTCGACGACTTCTGGGCAGCGGCGAGCGATCTCGGGGCCTTCGTGCTGCTTCACCCGATGCGCCCCCTCTCAGGTGTCGACCTCGACCTCTTCTTCTTGGAGAACATGGTCGGCAG
>JAHEJW010000016.1:52845-64100 GCA_024638655.1 bacterium
ACGGTCTCGACGACTTCTGGGCAGCGGCGAGCGATCTCGGGGCCTTCGTGCTGCTTCACCCGATGCGCCCCCTCTCAGGTGTCGACCTCGACCTCTTCTTCTTGGAGAACATGGTCGGCAGGCCGGCGGAGTCAACGCTCTCGCTGGCGGGTTTGATACTCACCGGTGTGCTGGAGAGATTCCCTGGTCTTCGCCTGGGTGTGGTTCACGGCGGAGGATTCGCCCCCTTCCAGGTCGGACGACTGGATCGTGGGTTTCACGAGAAGCCCGGTTTGGTGGGGAAGCACATCTCCAAGCCTCCCAGCGAATACCTGAAGGACGTCTATGTCGACACGGTCGTGCATCAACCTGCCGCACTTCGGTATCTGATCGACTACATGGGCCCGGAGAGAGTGATGCTTGGGACCGACTATCCGTTTGAGATGGGTGATTCCGATCCGGTCGAGTTCATCCGATCCGTCGTGAGAGACGACGAGGAGGCTTTTCGTGTCATTTCCGGTGGCAACGCTGCCGTCCTGATCGACTAGACGATGTCTAGGTGACATGGCCTCAGGTACGATCCTACAATCGATTGCAGTTTCTGGAGAAGTGTTCCCACATAGCGTTGGAGGGGGCCCTGGCCGGGTCAGGCGTCACTAGGTTTGCCATTGCAGGATCGAGGTATTCATGACCGCTGAGCAATTTGATTCGAGGTTGCTGGATTACGCCCAACGCGAGCCACGAATGCCGTCTGGGGAGGACCGGTCCAACGACGACCTCGACATCGCTCTCGACGAGCGAAAGGAGATGTATGAACAGCTCCAGGTCCTCAGGCAATTCGAGAAGCGGGCCTATGACCTCTTCTTGCAGAATCTCGTGAAGGGGACCTCGCACTTGTCACTTGGCATGGAGGCGATTGCGACGGGTTTCGGCCAGGCGATGCGGCCCGACGACTACAGCTTCGCGACATATCGTGGTCATGCCCACACCCTGGCGCGTGGTGCGGATCTTGGGCCGGTTCTCGCCGAGCTCCTGGGCCGGGAGAATGGGATACTGAAAGGCAAGGGCGGCTCCATGCACCTGACCTCGGTAGAGCACGGGATGATGGGCTCTTACGCCATCATCGGGGCCCACCTGACCATCGCAAATGGCACAGCTTGGGCTGCCCAGATGAGGGGGACCGACCAGGTGACGGTCTGTTTCTTCGGGGATGGCACGACCAACATCGGGGCATTTCACGAAGCCCTCAACTTTGCAGTGATCTGGGATCTCCCGGTGATATTCGTTTGTGAGAACAACCTCTACATGGAGTACACCCCCATCGACCTGATCACCGCCGTGGACAACCCGGCCGCCGACCGTGCCCCGGCCTACGGCCTGGAGCGAATCCTGATCGACGGCAATGACGCAGATGAGGTCTACGAGACGGCCAGGAGGGTGATCTCCAGGGCCCGGGCCGGTGGTGGGCCATCCCTCGTGGAGGCGCTCACCTATCGCGAGCAAGGACACAGCAGAGCGGATCCTGGCAAGTATCGGCCTCCCCAGGAGGTCGCTGCCTGGAAGGAGCACGATCCGATCCCCTTGTATCACCAGAGACTCCTTCGCCTCGGGGTCTCCGAGTCGGAGCTGTCCCAGATCACACAGGATGTGGCGAGACGTGTCGACGATGCGACCGAGTTCGCCAAGTCTGGTGCCAATCCCGGTGAGGAACACCTCCTCAGCGACGTCTGGGCCGATGGGGGTTCCGCATGGCGGAATTGAGCTACCGAGACGCAGTCGCCTACGGGATCGCCCAGGAGATGAGAAGAGATCCCCGCCTCGTCATGCTCGGTGAGGACATCGCAGCTGCCGGGGGTGTCTTCAAGACGACAGTCGGACTCCTGGAGGAGTTCGGGCCTGACCGCGTTCGGGACACGCCCATCTCCGAACAAGCGATCCTCGGTGCCGCCATGGGGGCGGCGATGACCGGTGTACCGGTGATCGCCGAGATCATGTTCTCCGACTTTCTCGCGGTCTGCTTCGACATCCTCGCCAACGAGATGGCCAAGACCCGCTACATGACAGGTGGTCAAGTCAACATTCCGGTAGTGGTGAGAACCGCCAATGGAGGCGGCTCCCGGTTTGGCGCCCAGCACTCTCAGAGTGTGGAGAACTGGGCCATGATGATCCCGGGTTTGAAGGTCGTTGCTCCCTCCAGCCCTGCCGACGTCATCGGCCTGATGGCCGCCTCTGTTCGAGATCCCGACCCGGTGGTTTTCTTCGAGCACAAGTCTCTCATGGCCGGAAAGGCCGAGATCCCGAATGGTGAGATCGTGGACGAGCTGGGAAAGGCCAAGATCCTGCGTGCGGGAACCGATTGCACGATCGCTGCCCTCGCCTACATGGTGCCTCGTGCACTGCAGGCTGCAGAGCAGCTCGCCGACCAGGGCATATCTGCCGAGGTCATCGATGTCAGGTCCCTGGTGCCGCTGGATACGAGAGCGATCCTGTCCTCCGTGACCAAGACCAGCCGTTTCTACACGGTCGAGGAGAACCCTCGGCTGTGTGGGTGGGGTGCTGAAATCGCATCAATCGTTGCCGACGAGGCGTTTTGGGATCTGGACGGTCCCGTCGTTCGCGTCACCACGCCACACGTCCCTTTGCCGGCTGCAGAGTCACTCGAGGACATGGCGATACCTTCGGTCGACCGGATCGTCGAGACAGTCACCAAGACGATTGGTTGATCAGAGCTCGGCCTGGAACACGCGCACCCCTTCGGCGAGCGCGTTCAGGTCTGCGACACGGTGGGGCCCGGGCAGGCCTACGACTGCATGATCTGCGCCTGCTTCGGCGGCTGCGGCCAGACGATCGGGCAGTGTGCCGGGGTCGCCGAGGCCAAACTGGAGTGACTTCTCGATCTCGTCCATCGGCCTCCCCAACTCTTCACACCAGTCGGCCAGCACTTCGATCTTGTGAGTGAAGGCTTCGAGGTCGAAATCCATTGCCGGGAAGTTCCAGTGGTCTGCCCACTGAGCAACGGTTCGAAGAGTTCTCGTCTCTCCGCCGCCGCCAATGACGATTGGGGGCCGGGGCTTCTGCACTGGCTTCGGCTCGCAACGTGCATCGCGAAGTTGGTAGTGCTCTCCCGAGAAGGTGGAGGTCTCTTGGGTCAGAAGGAGGTGAATCACCTCCACGGCCTCATCGAAGCGGTCGAACCGGGCCTTGAGGGGTGGCAGCTCCATGCCGTATTCGTCGTGTTCCTCCTGAAACCATCCGGCCCCGATGCCGAGTTCGAGGCGCCCTCCGGAAACCACGTCGGCAGTTGCGGCCATGTTGGCTAGCAGCGCTGGATGTCGATACGTGTTCCCTGACACCATGACGCCGAGCCGAAGCCGATTGGTGATGCTTGCGAGGGAAGCAAGAAGCATCCAGCCCTCGAGGCACGGTCCGCTTCGGTCTCCTCGGAGGGGGGTGAAATGATCGAAAGTCCAGCCTCCAACCAAGACGTCGATGTCGTCGGCTTCGAGCCACACATCACGGACCGACTCCCAGTCGGTGTTCATCGGGGCGGTTTTGAACGAGACCTTCATCTCGTCAGCGTAAGCACGCCTCTGGTTCGTCAGCCAAACGAGCCCGCCACCGGGAGCCATCCCGAATTGCCGAGGAAGAAGGACTGGTCGGCAATCCCCTGGGTGTTGGTGTAGCGGAAGTAGTAGCGGGCCTCGTCTGGTCGAAACAATGCCGGCGTCGAAAATCCAACGCCGGTCCAGTCGCCTGCCACCAAGCGGTCGGCCGGATTCCCGAAGAGGAACTGATGATCGGCGATTCCTTGGGTGTGGGAGTTGCGGAAGTAGACGAGACCTGTGTTCTCGCGGTGCAGTCCGACCGTGTCGATCCCGTCTCCGTTGAAGTCGCCGGTGAATGGCTTGTCACCCGGATTGCCGAAGTAGTAGGCCAATTCGGCCCTACCCACACCGGCAGAGCCAGACCCAAGGCGGTTGATGACGTAGACCCTCCCCTCCGAGGGCCGGTAGATGGAGACGGTGTCACATCCGTCGCCGTCGAAGTCTCCCGCGATCGGGATGTCTCCGGGATTCCCGAAGAAGTAGCTCACATCGGCGATTCCCTGGGTGTTGCTGTTGCGCAGATAGACATACCCGTCGCTACGCCGATACAGGCCGGGAGTGTCGATGCCGTCACAGTCCCAGTCGCCCATGAACGGAGTGTCGCCGGGAACGCCGTAGTAGAACGAAGTGACACTGCCGCCGCGACGCAGATGCCAGATTCCCTGCGAAGGATCGACGAGACCGACATCCTCACGAGCCGGTCCGAAAACGAAGTCTCTCGAAGTCGCATACTTGAGGAGAACCGCGTCCCCGGCATCGAGGACGATGGCCGCACGACGCATGTCGCCGCCCAGATTCGTGAGAGGCAGGTCGCCACGTACGCCGTCGACCGACCGAAGCACCCTGAGGCGGTCCGTGGAGACCCCGGAGGCATTCTTGAAGTCGAAGGTGAGGTTGATCACGCCGACCTGGTCGGATCCCGGAAGTGGCGGGTTGGGGCGCCTGGTCGAATGCGTATGACGAGCGTTTTGCACCATGAGGTACTTCTCGCCGAACTCATCGACGAAGAAGCCGACCAGGATCTCGAGCGGAGCTTGTCCCGGTGCCGGCGCAACCCCGACGAGGTACGGGTCGCCTCCGGCTCCGAATGACCAGGTCTGTGTGTCGATTGGCTGCTCACTTAGATGGTGGGTGGCCTTGATAAATCTGACGTCTGTAGATGTCAGGCGGGTGACAGCCTTGCCCAGGTTGGCCAGACGCCGGTTGATCCCCGAAACTGTTCCGTGTAGCCCCGTGGGAGTGGCACCCCATGTGCCCGATGGCTGAAGCAGGATGGAACCGCCCCAGTCGGTGGCCGACTCGTGCCCCACCGCTGCCGCCTGATAGATGAACCAGAAGTGGCCGGTGTAGCCGTAAGTGAGACCGGCCATCGCCTGCCAGAGCAGGTCGGACGGGGTGTGAGTCAGCATGCAGTCGGTCTCCTGGCCGATGTATGCGTTGAGGAGCTGCCAGTAGGGGACGCCCTTGGCTTTTGCTGCTTGCCGGAACGTCTCCAGGACCGTGTAGTGGGACGCCTCGAAGTTGTAGTCGCCGGTCAGAACCACGTCCGCGTCGACCGAGTCGAGGTACTGCTGCAGAATCTCCTGGGCATTGGGAAGCCAGTAGGTGAGGTTGCTGAAGAGCAGGGCGTTGGGGTCGTATCCCCGGATTCGATCGATGCCTGCGGAGATCCTGTTCATTCCGTCGGCGGTGTTCGGCTCGTCTCCCACTTGGAACCCGATTCGCCCTGGGGTGTTTGGTGCAAGGCCGCCGATCAACTGACCGGTGTCAACGAACATCGACCCGTCCCACGCAAGCGAGGTGCCATCAGGGGACAGCCAGGTGATGAATCCGGCCCCCTGGCGATCCTCGAGCCACCCTCCGACCTGCTGAGGGCCATCCATCCAGAGGTGGACCGCATTCGCCCCGAATGTCTCGAAGTACCGATCGACCACCGACTCGGAGGGGTTCGGCATGGTCGGCACGAGGCTTGTGATCGGCATCGGGTGGAGGCGAAGCCAGTCCCGACCGCGGGTGCTGGTGATTGCCGCTTTGGTGAACTCCGGCACGCCCGCGACCGCCGGTTCCGGCGGAGGCATCGGGCACGGTGGTGTCTCGGCATGTCCCCTCTCGCCGGGCAGCAAGACCACAGCCAACAACAGAGCGAGGAGAAGACTTGCCCCTCTGAGTAGCAAGCCTGAGAGCATCGGGAGATGGTATGGGACTCGCCACGCAATGTGACGTAGTCAGGGCCTCACCGGTCTCGAATGCTGACCTGGGATCTCGCCATCCGCGCGGATTTGAAGTGGGCCAGAGCCGTGTCCTGGAACCGGCTCCTTCGCTACTGCTCCTGTCCAGGGATCTGAGCACGTCGCTCCTCGAGCCTCTGTTTCGGTTCAGGTCAGCCCGGGTAACGCGGCGTCCCCAGGGAAAGGAGCCGAGGTGAAGGCGAATCAGCAGAGGAGAACCCGACACGAGTACGCGGTCCTCCTCGCCATGGAACGCACCCGGCGGCAGGGATGGGACGAGCCCATCCGCCATCGGGGGTCGGTCTTCCGGCGCCTCCAATGGTCCCCTGCCGCTCTTCTCTCTCTATGGGCCCTGCTACGAGCGATGTGAATCCCTGCTGGGTGGTCTCGGTTTGACTCCTAGGCCTCGTGCCCGAGTCGGCCTCCGCCTCCGGTTAGGGTCATCAACAGCAACCCATTGGCGTGGCGCGAGTACTTCGCCTTCGGGAATGACATGAGAAGTCACTCGGACCGGCGGATACCTCTCTCTCGGCCTATCTCCTTCTCAGGATGGAAGGAGCAGCGGTGCCGATCTACATGGATGTGCATCCGGATCTCGGTGACGCGACCCCGGAAGATGTCGCGGAAGCGCACAAGCGCGACCTCGCCATTCAGGACCAATTCGGTGTCCAGTTCCTCAGTTACTGGCTCAACGGCCCGGACGGCAAAGCCTTCTGCCTCGCAGAATCACCAGATGAGGGTTCGCTCGTCGCTTGCCACAAACAAGCCCACGGTCTCATGCCCCATGAGTTGATCGAGGTCTCTGGGCCAATGCTGTCGGGGTTCCTGGGCGACACGTCGAAGGACCTCGATGAGCGGGCCATGGTCAACGGGGAGCACGACACAGGCCTGAGGGCGATCATGTTCACCGATATCGAAGGGTCGACTGACGTCAGTACTTCGCGAGGCGATAAGGCGGCAGTCGAGTTGGTGCGACTTCACGATGACATCGTTCGGGGTGCCGTTGCTGACGGCAGAGGTCGCGAAATCAAACACACCGGTGACGGAGTGCTCGCCAGTTTCTCATCGGTTTCCAGTGCGGTGGGAGCGTCCACCTCCATCCAGGTCGCTACCGGCAAACTGGGAGAGGAAGGGCATGGTCTTCGCATCAAGGTCGGATTGAGCGCAGGTGAGCCGGTCGACAGTGATAGCGACATCTACGGAGCTGCAGTGAATTTGGCCGCACGGATCTGCGCACACGCCACCGGCAGCCAAACGCTCGCTTCCGGCACGGTTCGCGATCTCGCCATTGGGAAGGGCCACGACTTCGTGGACAAGGGGGCGGTGGCGCTGAAGGGATTCCCCGACCCGGTGCCCTTGTTCGAAGTCGAGTGGCGCAGCTGAAGTCAGCGATAGGCGGCAATCACGACCGGGGAATGAGACGCATTGTCGTGTGCAATACCTCCGGCCGAAGCATGGAGTCGAGTGAGCCACCCTTCGGGTACTTGCGCCGAAGTCCTCGGGTCGCACCTTCGATGGACGTCTTGTCGTCGGCGGGCTCAGCGCGGAAAGGGATCCGATACTCACCGACGACCAGCATGACTTCGGGGTCCGCTTTGGCCCTCTGATACCAGCGCCCGGCGTCACCCCTGACCGAGCGGACATAGACCCGATCGTCCTCAACGGCCACCCATATGGTCGTTTGGAAACTCGTGTCGACCTGGCGGGTCTCGATGAGGACCTCCTTTGTGTCGCCGATCATGTCGAGGAGCTCGTGGGGTAGGTCCATCATCTGGCATGCTATCGACGCAAGCCCTCGTGAAACCCTCGATTTGGCTCGAGCGGAGAGGCCCGAGGAAATCGAGCATCTCGATCTCGGGTAAGGGGATCACGACCTCAGACGGCTGGCGTATTGCTGAGCTGTAGGTTGCGTCTATGAGTCGCAAGCTCGAGAACGCCCTTGGCCTCTATCTCGATGGAATCAGGGATGGGAATCCCCGGGAGGCAGTTGCCGAGTACACCGGTGCCCGATACACCCAGCACTCGACAGGGGTGAGCGATGGGGCCGAGGGGTTTGTCGAATTCTTCGAAGACTTCATTCGACGAAACCCCGTAAGGGACATCCAAATCGTTCGGACTCTCGAAGACGGCCAGTACCTATTCGTTCACGCCTACCAGTCGCTCAACGACGGGGAAGCCGAATGGGTGACCCTCGACTTCTTCGACACCGACGAAGACGACAAGATCATCGAGCATTGGGATGTGATCGCCGAGTATTCGGATTCCACACCATCGGGCCACACATCCGTGGATGGGCCCACCGAAGTAAGAGATCTGGATAAGACCCAACAGAACAAGGCCCATATTCGTTCTCTGATCGAGGACGTGCTGATGGCCGACGGGAATCCGCACAACATCGACCGGTACATCTCGTCGGATCAGTACATCCAACACAACGGGGAAGTCTCCGATGGGCTCGAACACTTCAAACCACTGGCCGTCGACCCGAACAGGCCGCTCAATTATGACGAGATCGTCCTCCTCGTCGGACAGGGGAACTTCGTAGCCACACTTTGCAGCGCCAATTGGAATGGTGCTCCCTATGCACAGGCCGACCTGTTCCGCATCGACGAAGGCCTTGTCGTTGAGCACTGGGACGCCGCTGAACCCATTGGCCCGAAGGAAGAGTGGGTCAACTCCGGCAAGTTCTGAGCTGTCATGTTCTTCTTCTCGTCTTGGTGCTCGGCGTCAACGGAATGTGATGTCTTCCAACCCATTTGTGTGACAGCGGTCGAGTCGCGCAATGTTGGAGCCTTGGCAAGAAGACCACACGGTGTTTGAAATGATGCCCGACCCCCGAAATCAGTCAACCTTGATGCTCGGTTGACAGCGATAGTCAGGCTTGTGAACTGGCCCGTTTGTTGGTGGGTGCCGAGGAATCAAACCCACGACCTTCGGGTCGAATGGCCGTTGTGCCACGACTCCGCCTGTTTCCAGTGACCTCCCGAAGTGGTCCCACCTGGACATTCGCAGAAGGGACACGAAGATGAGTGGGTCACTCCGGTAGGTTCTGGACCACCGTGATGAGGAGTTCGCACACCGGTCCGATCCTGATAGCGGACATAACGGGCTACAGCCGGTTCCTCAACGAGTCGGAGCTCGTACATGCCGAAGAGACTCTTTCGGCATTGCTGGAGCTGCTGGTTCAACAGACCCGGCCACCGCTCGTGGTGTCAAAGCTCGAAGGTGACGCTGTATTCAGCTACGGCCTCGATTCGACCGTGCTTCACGGCCAGGCCTTTGTCGAGTCGATCGAGGCGTGTTACGTCGAGTTCCGCCGCGCCCTGGATCTGATGGTGCTCAACACGACGTGCCCTTGCAACGCCTGCGCCAACATCTCGAGCCTGGATCTCAAGTTCTTCGTGCACTACGGGGAGTTCGTCGTGGGTGAGACCGCCGGACGATCCGAGCTTCACGGACGCGACGTGAACGTCCTGCACCGACTGCTCAAAAACAGTGTGACGGCCGACACGGGCATCAGGGCCTATGCCATGTTCACGAAACAGGCGGTCGACGCCTTGAATCTCGATGCGCTGACCGACGGAATGACTCAGCACCGTGGGACTTACGCGGACGTTGGAGCCGTGACGGCGTGGATCGAGGATCTTGGACCGGTATGGGAGCACGCCATGGCTGATCGTTGGGTTGACCTGACAGCCGACGAGGCGATCGAAGTGTCGACGACCATTGCGCTTCCGGTCGATGTTGTGTGGAGCTATCTGATCGACACCGAGTATCGCCAGATCCTCATCGGCTCAGACAGGATGGAGCTCCGCAACGCCCGCAATGGTAGGGCGGGCGAGGGCAGCGCCTATCGGTGTTGGCATGGAAGCCGCGAGACAAACCAGTTGATCGTCGACTGGACGCCGTTGCAGCGCATCGTCACCAAGGACTCCACGAGAATGGGTGGTGCCAACTTCACTTTTGCCGTTGAATATCTCCTCGAGGAGGACCCGCGAGGCACAAGGCTCATGCAGCGAAGCGCGGTCGCCGACGGACTTGTCATCGTGAAGTCAGTTGTCAAGATCTTGGCTCCACGGCTCCTGACTGCCCAATTCCAACGCGATATCGATGCCTTTGGCCATGCGATCGAACTGGCCTATCAGAAACGCGCCGAGACAGCGGCGGCTGGCCCATGGACCGGTGCCGATGCGACGAGATGACGCCGGCATCATCTCAGACGGAGCCTCCGGTCACAGCGGCGTCCGCAGGAATTGCACACAGCCGGACCTGAACCACCACCGACACTCATTGCGGTTCGTGTCCTCTGGTGTCCTTCTGCGAGGCAGCACAAAGGGGATTCAGTTGGGTTGACGTGGTGTTCGTGCCCCTCTCTGTGTCCCCTCGTTTCCTCCCTTCTGTTTGCAGGTTTGCATTTTTCCAACCCACCTCCCGGGGCCATCGTTCGCCACTGCGCACTTCGGCGGAGGCGGCGAGGAAGAAGCACATAATGCCGGTTGTGGGCGGCCGCCAAGGAGTGTGTCGTCATCTTGTTTTGACATTGCCTACGGTTTCCTCATGTTGTTCGTCGTGGCGTGTATGTGAGTCGCGTGTTTGTTTGGTGTGGGACGACGGCAGCGGTCGGCGCTCTCCTGTGGATATACAAGGGTGTTGCGATTCTCATCACTGGCGACCAGCCCGATCATGTATTTCAGATTGCACCATTCTTTTTCGGGGTGTCGGCTGTGGCGTTGGTGTATTCGGTATTCGGTGAGCTTCGCCGACCGAAATGGCTTTTGGTGAGCCTGGGATGGCTCGCAGTCGTCGCTGGAGCTGCCGCTGCATTCGCTCACTTCGCCGACAACGAGGACGGGTTGGGTGACCCGGCGTATCTAGTCAACTTCTTATCGATTGTCATCCTCTTCTTCCTTATCAGCGGAGACATTCGTCGCAAACGGCTCCTCCCGAAGTGGTCGTTCACGCCGACGTTCTTGGCGTGGGCGTTACTTCTCCAGATACCCCTCGGTGCAGCATTCGAAGCAGTTGACGAACGGCTCCTCGAACTACCCCTGCTCGCAGGTTCTGTTGCGTGGGCAATGCTCGCCGTGGCGGTATTGAGTAGTCCACAACCGAACGCAACCCTCCAAAACGACTATTGATCCACCATCTCGGTGGTCGATAAAGGCGCTGAAGTCAAACCCCGCGGAATCCGCTCGTCGAACACGCGGCCATTAGCTGGCCAGGCGGTTCAAGTGTGGGTCCCCGGGGAATCGAACCCGAACCTTCGGGTTAAAAGATCGTCGACGGCAGTTGCGGTTGGTGTCCTTCAGTGCCTTTTAGTGAGGTAGATCAAGGGACTTTGGCCAGCTCGAGGTGTGGTTCGTGGCCTCTCGTGTCCCCTTGTTTCCATTCGTGCGTTTGAAGATTGGTTTGCATTCCAAGGCCGACTCGAGCAGCCGTGGAC
>JAHEJW010000035.1 GCA_024638655.1 bacterium
CACAAGGGAACTCGTCGATCAGATCTATGAGGCTCTGGGGAAGACCGCAACCAGCTGGAACCTCCCACTCCCGGTCGCCCGATCATTGGCCTATCCCTCCGACCTGCTCGCCCGACTCACCCGGGTCGACCTGCCTATCACCTCGGCCCGGATCCAGAAGTTCTGCAGGTCCACGTATTTCGATCGCATCGCCCTGGATCGCACCGGCTTCATCCCGACTTACTCTCCGGCAGAGGCGATACGGGCCACGGTGGACTGGTACCTGCAGACCCACACGACGAACTGAGGGGAAAATGACCGAGCAGACAGGTGTCGATCGTCCTCTCGATGTGCTCATCGTTGCCCAACCGACCGAATACGGGGTGGCGATCTGCGTCGCACAGCAGGCAAAGGCGGCAGTCAACGCCGGCCACAACGTCGTGGTCGTGTGTCCCGACTCGACGAAGGGACCGCTCGCCGATTGGATAGCCGAGACCGGCGCCGAGCACGTCGTTCTCGATCTCCAACGTCAGCCCGGTCTGTCCGACCTCGCGGCGGTACAGAGGCTGCGTGGACTCAGCCGCAACCGTGACCTGATGCATGTCCATTCCTCCAAGGCCGGCGCGGTGGGTCGCATCGCAGTTGCGTCACTTCCCCGAGACGAGCGCCCAGCGGTCGTATTCACAACTCACTTCTGGTCCTGGCAGGTGGGAGGCGGCATGGCTCGCCTATATCTGTGGATCGAGCGATTACTGGCTCGTAGGACCGATGCAATCGTGGCGGTGTCCGAGCAGGAGGCCGAAGAGGGGAGAGCCAAACTAGGAGCCGCAGCCAATCGAATCCGCGTGATCCCCAATGGTGTCGACACCAGCCGATTCAGCCCCGAGGGAGATGCGGCCGAGCGGGGTGAGGACCCGCTGATCGTGAGCGTCGGCCGCATCAGTGAGCAGAAGGGTCAGGACATAGCTATCCGGGCGCTGGCGCTATTGGAGAATGGGGTTGCGCGTCTGAGGTTCGTAGGCGACGAATATCCGCCCGGCCAACGTGATCGCCTTCAGAAACTTGCTGAGGAACTAGGTGTCGCCGACCGCATCGAATGGTGGGGCAAGGTCTCCGACACGGCACCCCAGTTCCGTGCTGCCGATGTGGTCATTTCCCCATCCAGGTGGGAGGGCATGTCCCTGGTCTTCCTGGAGGCAATGGCGTGTGGGTCAGCCATCGTCGTGAGTGACGTGGCCGGGAGCCAGGCCGTCGGCGCGGCAGGCGTCATCGTCCCCGTGGAAGATCCGGCTGCCCTGGCAGCGGAGATCGACGCCCTTCTCGCCGACCCCTCCGCGCGGCGACGGCTGGGAATGGCAGCCCGGGAGAAGAGCTCGAGTTTCGACCTCGACCTCACCTTGAACCAAACACTCCGGCTCTGGGCAGAATTGGCCGGCCGTCGAGAGATGGCTCAGCCGATCTCGGCGAACGCGGCGAGATAGTCGTCCACGACCGCGTCGAGGGTATAAGGGGTCCAGCTCTCCTCCGGAGGTCTCGGGATTTCCCCGTCGAGTGCGAGTGCAAGCCCCTCGGCGAGTGCCTCGACGTCACCGACCGGTAGCAGATGCCCGTAGCGGCCACCGGCCAGGATCTCCTCCGGTCCATTGGGACAGTCAGTAGCCACCACCGGAGCCCCACAACTCAGGGCCTCGATCAACACGGTGGGGAGCCCTTCCCAGCGTGATGAGAGGACGAACGCCGTTGCTTTGGAGAAGAACGCGTAAGGGTTGTCGGTGTACCCATAGAGGTCGACGTCTCCTCCTACTCCGAGCTCCTCGATCAACGCTTCCAATTCCTCTCTGTCCGGGCCATCTCCGAGTATGACGAGGCGGGTCGGCCTTGTGGCCCGAACCCGGGCGAAGGCGCGAATCAGTGTCGGAAAGTCCTTCTGCGGCCGGTATCGGCCCGCTGCGACGAATACCTGATCATCGCCCTGGAACCATGGGTGGTCGACTGGCTCCTCAGCCTTCATAGCTATGTCAGCGGTAACGATCGGGTTGTAGATGACCCGGAACCGATCCGGTGGGACGGCGGTGGCATGGTTCCTGAGGTCGTCGAGCACGCCGGCGGAAACTCCCACCACGGCATCTGCCCATGGGTAGAAGCGGTTGATGACCCGCGGCATCATTCGATCCTGGAGCGACTTGGCGTTGGCCGCTGCCGTGCTCAGGTTGTTCTGCTCGACCACCGCCAGCTTCTTAGGGTACCCGGCGATCCTTCGAGCCCACAGGGCGGCGACGTTGGAATGGTCGAGTATCGAGACCATCGCGTCTGGCCGGGCCCGCCGCAGGTAGCCGACCAACGCCGGCAGGCTGGTCAGGACCCTCTTTGCCCCCAGGTCTACTACTTCCACAGTTTCGGGTACCTCAGCCATGCGGGGCCCGACCGCCGAGGCGAGGACAAGGTCGGTCTTGTAACCGCGCTCGGCCAGACCCCCGGCCAGCTGAAGGGCAGCACGCTCGGCCCCGCCCCCTGCCATGTCCGGAGAGAAGACGGCGAATCGCATCGAGTTCGTTGGCACAGACCCCTCTCCCCATTCCGGCCAGAGCAGGCTAACAGCGCCCCCGGGGCCCACCCGACTGGCACATCGTCCCACGAGTATTGGCGGACCGGTTTAGTAACCTGTCCTCGTCACGGCCGATGGAGGGAGAATGGGGACGGGGCAGGCACCCGTGGGGAAGCTTCGCGTCTTGCAGGTCATCCTGGGGGTCAACGAGACCAACAGCCAGTACAACGAGCACTGCCTTCCTCTGATGGATGTGCAGGACATCTCCATCTGCACCTTCTTCGAACCCCAGATCGAGCCGCCGGATGCGATGACCTTCTTTCCGGGAGATGGGAGCCTTGTCGGATTCTTCCGAGCTTTCCGACGTGCCCTACGGTCCGGGCCCTACGACGTGATCCACGTCCATGCCCCCCAGTCCGCCGCCCTTGTGATCGCCGCCACGGTCCTCTGGCTGCAACTGGGCCGGCTTCGCAAGTCGATGGTCTACACCGTGCACGACTCTTGGTACGACTACAGCCGACGTAATCAGCTGCTGATGGTCCTGGCGCTTGCCGTGTTCAAGCGAGCCATCTTCTGCAGCAGGGCGGCCTACGAGAGCATGCCAGGAGTCTGCAAGTGGATCGTCCGGGGCAGATGGCACGTCGTGCAGAACGCGGCCGACATCGGCCGTGTGGACAGGGTGCTCGAGAGCACCGAGCCGGTCTCCGAAGACGGCGTCTTCACAGTCCTGTGGGTCGGCCGGTTGGAGCCGGTCAAGGACACAGAGACCCTGCTCGAGGCGTTCTCAGCAGCGAAGCGCCCCGACATGCGGCTGGTCATCGTCGGGATGGGATCGCTTGAAGAGGACGTCGCCCGTCGGATCGAGTCGATGGGTCTCTCCGAACAGGCGACGATGACCGGCCTCATCCCGCGAGACGCTGTTTTCGCCCGCTTCGCGGGAGCCGACCTTCTGGTGTCCACCTCCCACGGGGAAGGGCTTCCCGTGGCGATCATCGAGGCTATGGCGGCGCGCTGCCCGGTTGTCCTCTCGGACATCCCACCCCATCGCGAGCTGGTCGATGGTGCCGGGTTCATCCCGATCGTCGCCAAACGAGACGTTGCTGGTTTCGCCGCGGCCATCGAACGGGTATACGAGATGACTCACGAGGAACGGGCGGAGTTGGGAGAGAGGGGTAGACAACACGTGCTGGAGAGGTTTGCCCTGCCGATAATGCACTCTGGAACTCAAGCGGTCTACGCCGGCCTGCCCGCCCTCGCCGGCAAGACGTTCGAGGGCGTCTGATGGAGGACACAGCCAAGCCCGTCCGTGAAACGAGTCCTCCCGAGGACGAAAACGGCGCCCCGGCAATACCTCGAAGGGTCAGATGGCTTCTCATCCTCATTGCGTTGCTGATCATCGCCTCCTCCGCGGTGGCATTCGCTCTCCTCGACCTCGAGGGCGGAGGGCCCACGACTACTGAATCAGGTGAGGTGGATGTCGCGGCGCCGCCCGAGGCCTCTTTCAGTCACACCTGTGAATCTGTCACATGCTCGTTCGAGAGCAAGGCTTCGCCAGGTGTCCCCATCGCGGATTGGGAATGGGACTTTGGGGATGGTGAAACTGCCAACGAAGCTTCTCCAGTGCACGTTTACCAGGCGGCAGGTGTCTATCGCGTGAGCCTCACCCTCACCGACGACTCGGGTCTGGCCCACACGGTGACCAAAGGTGTCAGCATCGGGGCACCCGCCCACATTGATGTGCCTGTTTCGGCAGTGGCACCGCCGATCTATCCCTTCGGGCCGCACATCGGCGGAGCCGGTGGATGGGACCTCGTGACCGATGCCTTCACCAGCGCCCACCTCAATGGTTATCGCGAAACTGTGATCGACGAGCTGAACGCTGCCAGGGCCAACGGGAAAACCGTGATCCTCCTCCTTGCAAGGTCGGCCCCCAACTACAAGAACCCCGACGGCACATTCAGTCTCGAGATGTGGAAGGCCGAAGTCGACCAGTTCACCGACATCGACTTCACCCCTTGGATCGAGGACGGGACTCTCCTGGTCCACTACCTGATCTCGGAGCCGATGTCCCGGGGTCGCTGGGGTGGAGAGGTCATCACGGTGGAAGTCCTCGACGAGATGGCCCGATACAGCAAGCAGCATTGGCCGAACCTCCCTACGACGGTCCGGGAGCAGCCAACGGACCTGATCCTGCACGCGGGTGGCTATGAGACGCCCGTGGCCGGATGGGGGTGGTCCTACCTCGACGCTGCCTGGGCGCGCTACCTCACTCGCAAAGGACCGATAGACGAGTTCATCGATGCGGAGGTCGCGGCTGCGAAGGAGCAGGGCCTTGGGCTCTTGTTCGGAATGAACGTGCTCAGCGGAGGCGATGGGTCGAGCGGTCGAATCGGCTACAACGACGCTTACGTGATGTCACCCGAGGAGCTGGTCGAGTATGGGACCAAGCTCATCTCCGAGCCGTATGGCTGCGCCATGATCATGTGGCACCTCAACCACGACGACATCCCCTACTTCGGGACCCCGGAGGTCGATTCTGCAACGGAACAGCTCGGAGAGGTCGCCAGATCCCGCGATCCCATACCGTGCACGCCAGCGTCCTGATCCGCCCCTGTGCGTCCCGACCAGGCGGTCAAATGCGCCAAACGGCCCATTGGAACGGCCGGGAAGGCAGCTAACCTGACCGGTCTGGAGAGGTGGGGCATGAAAGCCATTGGGGCACAAACATGACGGCGTTGCAGCACGAGTCGCTGGCGACCGCCGAGCAAGTCGCCGACTGGATCGAAGGGCTCCCCTACGTCGCCAGGACGTTGCGGCTTCCCGACCTCCACATGAAAGACGGCATGGAAGCGCCCTCCAGCCTGGTCGTGGCAACCGACAACGTCATCGTGCCGCACCTGGTCTCCGAGTCGATCAACGACGGTATGGGCGTCATCTCCACACAGCTTCACGTGGACGATCTCGGACCCACTGGCGCCACCGACATTCTCCGCTGGATGAACGAGGCTGGTGCCCTCACCAAAGCGAAGCCGTCGAGGTACAGCTGGTCCCGAGGGCTCCTCGAGGCAGCGTGTCGCCAGGGCGCGGCCCCGCTGCTCGATCACTACAGGCTCGATCCCTCGTTCGTGAAGGCGATCGAGGGCGGGGGCAGGTCGTTGGACCGGGACCTCACCTATGAGGAACTGACTTCGGCGGTGCCCTCGTATCTACGACGAACCAAGCTGACCAGGTCTGAGATCGGTCTCAACTTCGCCGGAAACCACTTCCTCGAGGTGCAGGCCGTGGACGACATCGTCGACGCGGGCACGGCGGAGTCCTGGGGTCTTCGGCCAGGTCAGGTCGTCGTGATGTACCACCTGGGCCCAGGTCCGCTGGGCTCGATCCTCTCCAACCTCTATGCGTTCCGGGCCAAGCCCCAACTCCATCGCAAGGTCGGCTACGCATTCTTCCGCAGCGTCCTCCACGTGAGCCGGGGCCGGGATCATCACCGCACCTTCTCCTCCTTCAACAAATGGCTGACCCTGGAACCCGAGTCCGACCAGGGCATGGCCTACGCGCTCGCATTGAACGTGATAAACAACTACGGCTACGCCTATCGCACCGCTTCCATGGCAGCCATCGTCGACGCCGTACAGGAGGTCGCCGGCGCCGATCGCGACTCGAACCGGCTCATCGTCGACATGTCACACAACATGCTCCAACCGGAGACGATCGACGGTCGGGAGTACTGGGTCAGCCGGCACAACTGTTGTCGACCTGTGCCAGGGTTTCCCGGGATCGTGGCCGGAAGCCACCAGGTCCCCTCTTGTCTCACTATCGGACCCGAGGGCACGGACACCACGCTGAGCGGCTACGACCACGGCGTTGGGTTCCTGATCGAACGAGCCCAGGCGAACGGTGGGATCTCCGCGGACTCGCGGGGCCATCAGATCAGACGTCTTTCCATGACCCGTGGCACCCAACAGATCCATGAAGAGCGGGTGTTGCCCTTGCTGGAGCGGACACCACTCGACGACGCCATGGCGACCCTTTCCACCGACGGAATGGCCCGTCCGGTGGCCTACCTGCGCCCGCTGGCGACTCTGAAACACAAGACGTGAGCGAGCACGCCGGCCACGGCCGACCCTCCCGGGTCCCAGGTGTCGCCGAGCTCAGACCAATAGCCCAGGGCGCCAAGACCGAAGTCGATCGGCGCTGGACCTACCGTGCGTTTCGGGCCATCAGCATCTATGTCACGTGGGCCCTTCTGCACACCCGGGTGTCTCCAAACCAGGTGACGGTTCTCTCCTTGCTGGTCGCGGCGGCGGGTCTGGTGCTGGTCGCCCTGCCCGGAGCAGCCATGGCGATCACCGGGTGCATCCTCCTCCTGGTCTATCACCTGCTCGACCGGGTCGACGGTGAGCTAGCGCGCTACAAGGAGCGCTACTCGCTCCTCGGTGTCTACCTCGACAATGCCGGGCATTATCTGACGGGTGGGGGTCTCCTCATCGCAGCGGCCTTCCGACTGTCGGAACCGGCCACTGACCCCCGCGTCGTCTGGCTGGTGGGAGCAATCGGGGCGATCGCAGCAATCATGTCCCGCATCGAGAAGCACGCCGCCTTCCACCTCTTCGCCCAGTATGTGATGAAGAGCCCGGATCTGGTTGACACTGTGACCCAGGGCTCAGGTCCTCTGACGAAGGAAGCGATAGACGCCGGCCGTGCCGAGGGCGGCGCCGGTGGGCCGGACTTCCTTTCAATGCTCGGGAACACGATCCTGCTGCTCACCTGGTTCCCTGTCGCCGTGACGATTCTGCTGGCAGGATTCGTCGCCGACTCCTCCGGTCTTGAAGGGGTGGGGCTGATGGCTCTCTATCTGGTCGCCGCCCTGCAGGTGGTGGGGTATCTCGGTGTCGAACTGGCCAATCTCACGGGCAACCTGGGCTCCGAATCGAGAAGACTGGCGGGGGATGCCGGACTCGGGGGCGAGGAAGATCGGTAGAGGAGGCTGTCCTACTCCCCGAATGTAGGACACGGCCCCCCAGTGGTACCCCTCCGAAGACCGATCGTTGAACCGGCCACCCGATTGGCAATGATAACCATCGTCCACGCTCAGTGGTCGTTTTCTTTCGCGCTCTGAGCTGATCTCATAGGTCGGGGGACCCATCCCCGTCACCCAGCGTGGCGGGGACGCCATGGAGGGAAGCTACGGCGCCGTGTACTCGATATGGAGGAGTGGGGCGCCGGCGGCGGCGCCATCAAAGGACTCGGCGACCCGGGAGCCGGTGCCGGTGACGATGATCACAATCGCATTGCCGCTCACCCAGGTCCCCTGGCCGACCACCTCATCGATGACGGCAGAGATGTCAGGTGTCTGCTGGTCCGGGCCGGCTTCACCGCGAATCGTCCATGCGGCCACATCAGTCCACAGAATCGCGGCTGAAGTGCGGGGCCGCGCAGTTATGTTCCCCGAGCTGTTGAGGAAGGTCCCGGGACTGGGTGAGAGCTCTGCCTGAATCAGCAGATCGGTGAAGTCGCTGCTGGTCTCGTCGGCCTGGAACTGGATCCATGCGTTGGTGATGGTGGCCCCGTGAGGGACGTCGATAGAGGTGAACCTCATCCCGACGATCTGCTGGTTCGACCTGTCCATGACCATCTCCAGGTCGGAGCTGGTCAGCTTGACCGAGCCGGACAGCCGCTCTTCTGCGTCGTCAGAGCCGGCCGCCACACGCGACTCGACGACGGTTGGGGCTCCGAAGTCGAGGATGGTGATGCTTGCACTTGCGGTGTCGCAGAGAGACTCGAGGTCGCATACCTCGTAGACGAACATGTCGGTGTTTCCGCCGGCGTCCGGATCCGGGATGTAGGTGAACGTGCCGTCTCCCTCATTGACCAGCGCCCCATAGACAGGGGTGGCGCAAGTGGCGCAGGTGGTGTTGGTCGACGTGGGGTCGAGATTCCCGTCGATGTCGTAATCATTGTCGACCACGTCTATCGGAGCCGACGTTCCTTCAACTGCCGAGGCAGTGTCATTGGCGGCAACGGGAGGACTGTTGGGGACAGGTCCGGTGCTGAACTCCACGTGGAGCAGAGGTGCTCCAGACGACGATCCGTTGTAAGACTCGGCAACCCGCGAACCGGTCCCCGAGATGATCACGGCGAGCGAGTTCCCGCTGCTCCATCCGGACCTGCTGACCACCTCCTGGATGACAGAGGCCAGTTCGGGTGTCCTCTGAGCCGGCCCCGCCTGGCCGATGGTGTTCCACGCCGGCACCGATCCCCAGAGCGCAAACGAGTTGGTCATTGGACGACTGGTGATGTTCCCGGAGCTGTTGGTAAAGGTCGCTGCATTGTCGGATGCCTGGGCCCTTACGGTCAGGTTGGTCTGGCCACTCGACGTCTCGTCGGTCTGGAACTGGATCCAGGCCGAGATGATGTTGGCGCCTTGCGGTATCGCCACCCCCTGGAAACGAACGCCCACGGTCTGGGCGTTGCTCTTGTCCTGGATCAGCTCGAGGTCGGAGCTGGTGAGGCTGACCGAGCCAGAAGCCCTCTCCTCGGCGTCGTCTGTGCTCGCCGACACCCTGACGTCGAGACTGGTCGCGCCGTCGTCGTCTGCGATGGTCACGGTGGCCGAGCCAGAGGCCCCGATGTTGTAGGAGGGGTTGGGGTCGATCGTCACCATGACCGTCTCGGCGCCTTCGATGTCCGAGTCGTCGCTGACCGTCACTGCGACAGTCTCGGAGGACGAGCCGGCAGGAATGGTCACCGGGCTCGCCGAAATCGAGTAGTCGTCGCCCTCGGTGGCAGAGCCACCAACGGTGTAGTTAACGGCCAGAGGACTCGTCGTATCGCCGGTTCGGGTGAAGGTCAGCTCGCCATGGTTGGACGGCTCGCCGGCGTTGGAGTCGCTCGCCGTCACGGTGACCAGTGGGAGATCACCGTCGTCGACAATGGTCACCGTGCCCGAGGATGGAGCGCCCACGTTGTATCCGGCGCCGGCATCGAGGGCCACCACGACGCTCTCGGCGGCCTCGGCCGCATTGTCGTCGAGCACGTCGACCAGGATCGACGCCGTGGATTGTGAGCTTGGGATCGTCACCGACCCCGCAAGAGCCACATAATCCGACCCTCCAGTCGCCGTTCCCGACACCGTGTAGTTCACAGTCAGGGCGCTCCCGGTCGGTCCGGTGCGCGAGACAGTGAACAGACCGTCATCGGCCGGTTCCGCCGCATTCGGGTCGGTGGCCACGATGGTGACCACCGGCAGATCGTCATCGGAGATGGTCACCGTCGCAGAGGACGGCGTCCCGACGTCGTATGCCGCCCCGTCGAGGACCGTGACGTCGACGTCTTCCGGCCCCTCCATATCTCCGTCGTCCGCTACGTCGACGAGCACCGTCGCCGATGTTGACCCGTCAGGGATCACCACGGACCCGCTCAGGTCGGCGTAGTCGGTGCCCGCGGTTGCGGACCCGCCCACGGAGTACGTGACGGTCAGGTCGCCGGAGTTTGAGCCCGTTCGGGTGAAGGTGAACTCGCCTTCGTTGGCCGGCTCGCCTGCATCGGCGTCGGAGGCAACCACCGACACTGTGGGCGTGCCCGGGGTTCCACAGCTGGCGGCTCCCATGTGATGGCTGTCCATGAGACCACTGTTGAGACCGTGGAACTCGAACGACATGCGGTCGGCACACACGTCAACTATCAGCGCGCCCAGCTCGGTGTTCTGGAAGTACTGGCTGTCCGGGTCGGGGTTGGTGGCGTTTCCCGTGAGTCCCGCCCCGCCGGTGCCGACGACGAAGTATGAGACCGCTCCCTTTTGGAGACGCTCATAGTGATGCAGGTGCCCTCCGAGCACGACATCGGCCCCCCAGGCCTCGAAGGGCCACTGCATGACGGAGGTTGGTGTGGACGACGAGTAGGGGGGTCGATGGAAGTAGACGACCTGCCACGGAGTGGTGGAGGCCGCCAGTTGGGCCTGCAGCCACTGTGCCTGGGTCGAGGAGCTCGACCTGCCATCGGGCTCTTGAGGCTCGCTGTTGATGGCGAAGAAGTGGACGAGATCGTTGACCACGAAGTCGTAGTAACGCTCGTTCCCTGACGTCCCGGTGGTGACGACACCCGTGCCCGGCAATGTGAAGTAATCGAAGTAGACGTTGACGCCCCCGGGCTCGTCATAGTCGTGATTGCCCAGCGAAGGGAAGAACCGATTCGTGGTAGCGCCAGGCCCGTAGGTCCCCTGGTAGTTGCCGATGTAGTCGGAGTAGTTCGACCCGACAGCGAGGTCGATGTCGGCTATGTATCGGTTGTCGCCCGTCGTGATGATGTACTCGGCCCCGAAGGAGCCAACGAGATTTGCCACGGCGGTGTCATTGGGCTTGCCCCTGCCGTAATCCCCGAAGGCAGCAAACCTGAAGCCAGTTGCTGGCGTGGAGACGCTGATGGTCACCTGGCCGGTGTCACACAGAGGGGTGGGCGTGCTGGTGTCACAAATCGTGTAGACGAAAGAGTCCGCACCGGTGTGCCCGGGATTCGGCGTGTACGTGATCGTCCCGTCGCCGTTGTCGTTCGTCGATCCGTTGGAGGGATCGGTGAGGGTCGATGCGCTGGTGACATCGAGATTCCCGTCTGGATCGAAGTCGTTGGCGGCGACGTCGACGGTCACGGATGTGCCCTCGTTGGTGCTGGCGCTGTCGTCGGTGGCGATCGGCTGGTCGTCGACGGGAGTGACCGTGATATTCACGGTCGCCGTGTCGCACAGGCCGAGCGTGTCACAAACTTCGTAAACGAACGAGTCGGGGCCGTTGTAGTCGGCGCTGGGTGTGTAGGTGATAGTCCCGTCGCCGTTGTCGCTTGTGCTTCCGTTACTCGGGTCCCCCGTCGTCGTCGCAGTGCCAGGGGCGAGGTTGGAGTCGGGGTCCCCATCATTGCTGGTGACATCAACGGTCACCGGGGTGTCTTCATTTGTCGAAGCCGTGTCGTCAACAGCCACCGGTGGATCGTTGGGCACCGTCACCGTGATGTCCACCGTTGCGGTGTCACACAGGGGCGTCGGCGCGGTCGTGTCGCAGATCCCGTAGACGAACGAGTCCCCGCCGGTGTGCCCTGGACTCGGCGTGTAGGTGATGGTCCCATCGCCGTTGTCGACTGTGCCGCCGTTGGACGGACCGGAAGCAGTCGTGGCACTGGTGACGTCCAGATTCCCGTCGGGGTCGGTGTCGTTGGCGGCGACATCGACGGTCACCGGAACGTCCATCGATGTGACTGCGGAGTCCCCGTTGGCTACTGGGGGACGATCCACCGGCCCTCCGCCGGTGATGAACATTCCGTTGACCACCTCACCAGCGAACCCGTTGACATCACCATCCCAAAACAGGCTGAACACACAATCCGACACCGGCTCCGCCGTCTGAGGAACACAAACAAAAATGTCGTTGCCATCCCCGGCCAGACCATTCACCGCAAACGCACCCCGAGTAGCCAGATAGACGTCCCCATTGGAGTCGAACCAGACGGCATTCACATCCTCACTGGAATCGGTCAAACCCAAAGCAGCCCCATCCAAATACTTCGACCACACCCCAGCATCCAAAACCAACAGGTCCTCATCCCCACCACTCGCCCCAGACACGCTGTAAGAACCCCTGAAACTCACCACCAGACGACCATCCGGAGCGAACCCAATCGCATCGATGTCCTCACCCGAACTCGACAACTCGAAATCCTCACCATTCAGATACATCGAATACGAGCCCGCAGTGTTCTCACCCGTAGACGTCGGAGTAAAACGAAGAATGTCGAAATCATCCACCGCCCCAACATCAGGAACCGTGCCCGCCACCCCCAAACTCAGCAGCACACTCCCATCAACATCCAAATAGAAAGCATCCAACTCCTGACCCGACACCCCCAAACCCACATCCGAACCATCAAAAAACATCGCCCAACCACCAGACGAAGGATCAAACGTCAAAACATCCTCGTCATAGAACCTCACACCGCCTGCAGTGCCTCCGGAGTTAGAGCTCAGATACAGCAGTTGGTCGCCGACGCCAAGAGCCTCGGGCGAAGGAGGGAGAACGACAGCCAACGACAAGACCATCAGCCAGGCTGCAACGGACGAGCCGCGACGAAGAAAGTGGTGCCTCAAATTCCCAGTTACCCCTTAGGTTGACGTGAGCATACGTCGCGACGGCCGCCCCAGGAGCAGTTCTGCAGGAATTGTTTGACGGTCTGAAGCCCTGGTCGGAGTCTGATTACCCCGCAAAGCACCAGGTAGCGTCAGGCGTTGAAAAGAGGGTTGCCGCCGTCCTTCTCGGCCAGAAGGACCTCCTGGACCAGGTCTCGCATGAACCAGTCGGGGAGATGGCGGCCTTCGCGCAAGCTTTGACGCACTTCGGTTCCCGAGATCATGGTCAGCCCCTGGCCCCGGTCCGCCTCGTAACGACGTGACTCCGGGTTGTATCCGATGGCGTCAAAGAACACTGGCGTGATCCCGATGTCTCCGAGATTGTCGAACAGCCACCGATTGGCGTCACGCGAATAGAAGCTGCCGACTCCCGTGTGGTCGCGTCCGACGATGAAGTGGCTGCAACCCATGTTCTTGCGACAGAGCGCGGTGAACACCGCCTCGCGGGGCCCGGCGTAGCGCGAGTAGGTGAAGAAGCTGCCCAGGACCACCCGCCCTTTCGGATACACCCCAAACTCCAGCAGCGTTTGATAGCTGAGGAGGACCGCCTCGGGTAGGAAGTCTCCCGGTTTCTCGGGCATAGCGACCGGGTTGATGTAGATGCCGTCGGCCCCGGTCCTTTGCAGCGCCTCCATCTGAATCCACTCGTGTCCTCGATGAGCGGCGTTGCGTGTGTGGAAGCCGACCACCTGGGACCACCCGAGTCTCGTGAATATGAACCTGGTCTGAGACGGAGTCAGGAGGTAGTGCCTATGGGACGACGGAACGGGCCGGACCAGGGTCACGTCGCCCCCGAGGAACCTGTTGGGCCCCGACATCAGCCTGGCTACTCCGGGGTGGGCCGAGTTGGTCGTGCCGAACGTCTGGGCTGCGAGACGATCGAGGTCGTACTCGAAGTTCTCGGTGACGTCGAGGAGGGCATGGACGGTGCCGTCCTCGTCGGTGAGCGCAATCCGCTCGCCGGTGCTGAAGCCCCGGAGATGAGTGTCGTCGCGAAGCTGGAGAAGCACGGGCAAAGGCCAGGTCTCGCCGTCGGGCAACCGATAGCTCTCTAGAACCGAGTCGAGGGTCTCCCGATCCATGAACCCGGTGAGCGGCGAGTAGGTGCCGTAGCCGATCTGCTCACAGTCCATCAGGTCACGGCGATCGACCTTCAATTGGGGCAAGTCGCCTATCAACTCGAGATCGAAGGGCTCGGCCTCCCGATGTACCAGGCGGCCCCCGTGGGGTGCGGTGAGCAGCGACACAGCGTCTTCGGGGTAGAAGTCGCCGTCGTCTCGCTCTTCCAGCTGGAAACCACGGATGATCTTGCTGACCATGGAAGCGCACTGGATCGGGTACTGGCCGATTGCCGTTTCCGCTGCCAGGACCAGACCGTCGGCCCCGTCGAGGAGAGTGTTGTAGATGTCGTTGACCTCGGCCCTGGTCGGGTTGGGGACCAAGACCATCGATTCGAGGAGGTTGGTGGCCACATACACCGGGCGCTCGAAGCTCTTGGCTCTGTCGATGATGCTCTTCTGTGTCTGTGGCAGCACCTCAATTGGCACCTCTCGTGACAGGTCGCCGCGGTCGATCAGCAGAGCGTTTGAAGCCAATGCGATCTCTTCGAGATTGGCCAATCCACTACTCGACTCGATCTTGGAGATGACGAACGCCTCGTTGCCGACCAACTCGCGCAGGGCCGCCACATCATCCCCATGGTTGGCAAACGAGAGGGCGAACACGTCGATGCCCATTCTCAGGCCGACGTCGATGGCGCTCAGGTCTTTTGCGGTCAATGGAGGCATGTGAATGTCGCGCTCCACGGTGACACCTTTGTTCTGACCCACGAGACCGCCCCTGAGCACCCTCATGACACTGGTTTCGCCGTCGTTGGCGATCACCTGTGTGAGCACGGAGTTGAAGTCGATGCTGACGAAGTCGCCGGGCTCCAACAACCCGATGCTCTCCATGGGATAGAGATTGAAGTTCTTGTCGTCGGCCGGAACCCGGCGGCCGTGCACCTTCACGACCGAGTTCTCCCGCAACGTGATCGGGCCGTTGGCGAAGTCGCCGGTGCGAATCTGAGCTCCTTCGGTGTCGAGACAGATCGGGACGGAGGTCGCTTGCTGAATCAGCTCGATCTTCTCAGCAAGATCGGCGACCCGGGTGTGCGAGAGGTTGATCCTGAACAGACTGGCTCCGCTGTCCTCGAGACGCTTGATGGTCCGAGCGTCCATCGAGGCAGGACCGAGGGTGCAAAGGAGTTTGGGGCCCGATTCGGCAGCTGGGAGCAGTCTCCTCGTTGGCTCGTCGACGGTGCCGGCGACGCTTGCGGGATGCGGGTGCGCCTCGATACTCATGTGCTGGCACGCACGAGCGGCCGCGACGGAGACATTGCCCCGGGCTTCGAGTTCCTCACCGTGCCCCCCACGTTTGAGTCGGTCCCGCGTGATCCTCACGCGAAGTCACAAACCTACCTCCACAAACCGGTTCCGCAAGTCCTGAGGGCCTGGACCCTGCCCGGAATCAGATGCCCACCATCAACCCGACCCCGAAGGTGATGATGAGGGCCGTGAGCGATATCTGATAGCCACGCTGACTGGTGGCCTGAAAAGCGCGGTTGCCCACGGCGACGAAGGTCATGGCCGCCAACGCCGGCAGCGCCACAAGCAGCCAGGGGACCAGGTCTGCGTCGACGGTCAAGGCAAGTACACCGACTTGGACGACCGCCATGGCCAGGTAACAGAATGCAATCTGACGCCTGATGTCGTCTTTCGTCTCGTAGATGGAGCCCACGATGAGAGTGAGCACGCCCCCTCCCAGATTCGACAGGCCATGGACCACACCGAGAACCGTGAGAGACACCGGGAGGCGACGGCGGATCAGACGGCCACCGGCCTCTCGCAAGCGCGGGAACAGGCGGATCGCTCCACTGACCACGAGCATCAGACCGACCAGTAGCCGGATGTCGAGGCTGGAGCCAACGGTGAGTATCACGGCCGCTCCCACCAACACCAGCGGCGCGGTGTAGATGAGGAATTGGCGGCGGAGACCATCGATGCCGAACCCTCCACCATGCATCAGTTGGAGGAGGCTTATCGCAATCGAAGCAGGCAGGAGATAGGCCAGGATCTCTCCGAACGAGAATCCCATCAGCAGAAGGGTTGGGGTCCCGAAGACGAGCAACCCAACCCCAAATATGGACTGCACCACTGCGTAGACGACCACGACGATCAGCACCAGCAGCGATGACGTTTCCAATTGACTCCCTCCCCTACCGGTTCAGCGGCTCCTACGGAGTGGTGTATTCGATGTGTAGCAGTGGTGCAGCCGCCGAGAAGCCGTTAAACGACTCGGCGACACGAGAGCCGGTGCCGGTGATTATGACCACGATGGAGTTCCCGCTGGTCCAGGTCCCCTGGCCAACCACCTCTCCGATCAGTGACGAGATATCGGGGGTCTGCTGGCCTGGGCCGGCGTCACCGACGGTGGTCCAAGCAGGTACGTCGGTCCATGCGACCGTTCCAGAGGTCGTGGGCCGGGTCGAGATGTCAAGCGAGCTATTGATGAAGGTGCCCGCATTGGGAGAGAGTTGAGCCTGAATGAGTAGATCGGTGAAGACGCTGCTGGTCTCGTCGACCTGGAACTGGATCCAGGCGTTGGTGATGCTCGCACCCTGGGGCACGGTGATGTCGTTGAACCTCATGCCGACGACCTGGGAGTTGGTCTTGTCCATGATCATCTCGAGATCGGAGCTGCCCAACCTCACCGAGCCCGAAGAACGCTCCTCGGCGTCGTCGCTGCTCGAGGAGACGCGAGATTCGACGATGGTGGAAGCCCCCGGGTCGAGGATCGTAATTGTGACGGTTGCCGTGTCACAGAGCCCCTCGAAGTCACACACCTCGTATACGAAGAACTCGTTGCTGCCACCGGTGCTCACACCAGGGGTGAAGGTGAAGGTCCCGTCGCCGTCGTTTACCAAAGTGCCGGTGGCCGGTTCCGAACAGGTCCCGCAAGTGGTGTTGGCCGTGGTTGGGTCGAGATTGCCGTCGACGTCGAAGTCGTTCTCGACCACGTTGATCGGAGCCGGGGTGCCTGCCACAGCGGAGGCGGTGTCGTCGACCGCGTTGGGCGCGCTGTTGGGGACGGGCCCAGTGCTGTACTCGACGTGAAGCAGCGGTGCGGCCGCAGAGATTCCGTTGTAGGACTCGGCCACCCGGGAGCCGGCTCCGCCGATGATGATCGCCAGCGAGTTGCCACTGTTCCAGCCCGTCCTGTTGACCACCTCTTGGATGAGTGCAGACAGGTCTGGAGTCTGCTGATCAGGCCCTGCCAGGCCGACGCTGGTCCAGCCCGGTATCGACTCCCAGAGCACGAATGCGTTCGTGGGCGTGCGGCCGGTGATGTTGCCGGTGCTATTGACGAATGCCGCGGCGTTGTCCGCTGCCTGGGCTCTGATGGTCAGATCGGTTTGGACAGTGGACGTCTCATCGACCTGAAACTGGATCCACGCTGAGACGATGCTGGCGCCCTGCGGGATGTCGACACCCTGGAAGCGGATGCCAACGGTCTGGGCGTTGGCCTTGTCCTGGATCAACTCGAGATCTGAGCTGCCCAGGCTCACGGAGCCGGACGGGCGCTCCTCGGCGTCGTCGTCTCCGGCGGTGACCCTGACGTCGAGACTGACGATCGTGGCCCCGTCCTCGTCGGCGATGGTCACCGTGTCCGATGCGGAGCCCCCGATGTCATAGTCTGGGTTCGCCGAGACGGTCAACACAACGTCCTCGGGCCCTTCGACGTCCCCGTCGTCGATGACGTCGACCAGAATCGTCTGGGACGAGGAACCAGCCGGAATGGTCACCGGGCTGGCTGACATGGTGTAGTCGAACCCACCGGAGGCCGACCCGCCAACGGTGTAGTAAACGGTCAGAGGGCCGGTGGTGTCACCGGTCCGGTAGAGGGTGAACTCGCCGTCGTCGGTGGGCTCTGCCGCGTTCGGGTCGGTTGCGGTGACGGTGACAACCGGCAGGTCGCCGTCGTCGGAGATAGTGACTGTGTCGGATGACGGTGAGCCGACGTTGTATCCGGAGCCGGTGGAGAGTGTCACGGTGACGTCCTCGGTGAGCTCGTACTCGTTGTCGTCGATGATCGTGACCGGGATGGTTGCTGTGGACTGGGTGCCAGAGATGGTCACCGACCCGGAGAGTGAGGCGTAGTCGGAGCCTCCGGCAGCAGAGCCGCTCACGGTGTAATTGACGGTCAGCGGGCTCCCTGTCGGACCGGTGCGGGTCACGGTGAACTCACCGTTGGTTCCCGGCTCTGCCGCGTTGGGGAGGCTGGCGACGATGGTCACGTCGGGCAGATCGTCGTCGGAGATGTTCACAGTGTCGGTTGCGGGCGACCCGACGTCGTAGGTGGCACCGTCCAGGACGGTGACCACGACGTCCTCGAGACCCTCGACGTCGCCATCATTGTTGACCTCGACCGCAAGGGTGACCGAAGCCGAACCGTCGGGGATGTCGACGGTTCCGTCGAGGAATACGTAGTCCGTGCCGTTTTCCGCCGACCCGGCTACCGAGTAGGAGACAGTCATGACGCCGCTAGTCGATCCGATCCGGGTGAACGTGAACTCTCCGTCGTCGGCGGGCTCTCCCGCGTTCGGATCGGAGGCGGCCACCGACACCAGGGGCGTCGGTGGCGGGTCGTCGTCGGTGATGTCGACCTGGGCAGACGAGGGGGATCCGACGGTGTAGGCGGCGTCGGGGTCGATGGTGACTATGACGGTCTCTGTCGGCTCCGGATCGCTGTCGTCGGACACATCGACGGGGACAGTGGCCGAATCTTGTCCGTCTGCCATGCTCACCGATCCGGACAGCGCCGTGTAGTCAGACCCGGCCGAGGCAGTGCCCGTGACGGTATAGAGAATGGTGAGTGGCCCGGTGCTGTCATCACGGGAGAATGTGAACTGGCCGTCGTTGGCCGGCTCCCCGGCGTCGGAGTCACTGGCCGTAACCGAGACGGAGGGGACATCGTCGTCGGAGATGGTCACCGTGTCCGAAGCCGGAGAGCCGACGTCGTAGTCCGTGTCGTCTTGAACGGTCACGATCACGTCCTCTTGACCTTCGACATCCCCATCGTCACTCACGGTGACGGGGACCGTCTGGGATGAGGAGCCGCCCGGGATCGTCACCGACCCGGAGAGAGCCAGGTAGTCGATGCCGTTACCCGCGGAGCCCCCGACTGTGTAGGTCACAATGAGCGGGTCGGATGTCGCACCGGTCCGGGTGAAGGTGAATTCGCCATTATTGGCCGGCTCGCCTGCATCGGCGTCGGTAGCGTCGACCGACACCTGCGGGGTCGGCGGCTGGCTCGGCCCTCCGCCGGTGATGAACATTCCGTTGACCACCTCACCAGCGAACCCGTTGACATCACCATCCCAAAACAGGCTGAACACACAATCCGACACCGGCTCCGCCGTCTGAGGAACACAAACAAAAATGTCGTTGCCATCCCCGGCCAGACCATTCACCGCAAACGCACCCCGAGTAGCCAGATAGACGTCCCCATTGGAGTCGAACCAGACGGCATTCACATCCTCACTGGAATCGGTCAAACCCAAAGCAGCCCCATCCAAATACTTCGACCACACCCCAGCATCCAAAACCAACAGGTCCTCATCCCCACCACTCGCCCCAGACACGCTGTAAGAACCCCTGAAACTCACCACCAGACGACCATCCGGAGCGAACCCAATCGCATCGATGTCCTCACCCGAACTCGACAACTCGAAATCCTCACCATTCAGATACATCGAATACGAGCCCGCAGTGTTCTCACCCGTAGACGTCGGAGTAAAACGAAGAATGTCGAAATCATCCACCGCCCCAACATCAGGAACCGTGCCCGCCACCCCCAAACTCAGCAGCACACTCCCATCAACATCCAAATAGAAAGCATCCAACTCCTGACCCGACACCCCCAAACCCACATCCGAACCATCAAAAAACATCGCCCAACCACCAGACGAAGGATCAAACGTCAAAACATCCTCGTCTTTGAACGAGACGGCCCCCACCGTTCCCCCGCTCGTTGACGACAGATACATGATCTGGTCGCCGGACACGTCGACGTCCACCACTGCCTGGTCGCACTGTGAGGTGGTGTCGCAGATCTCGTAGGTGAACGAGTCGCTCCCGGTGAAATCGAGCCCCGGCGTGTAGTCGACGGTCCCGTCGTTGTTGTCGAACGTGCTTCCGCTGGACGGACCCGAGATCGTGGTGACAGAGGTCAGATCGAGGTCGTTGTCAGGATCGGTGTCGTTGGCGGCGACGTCGATATTGACCGGAGTGTTGGCCTGGGTGGTCGCCGAGTCCGGGTTGGCGGTGGGCGGATCGGGCACCGGGTCGACTGTCACATCCACGACGGCCGTATCGCACAGACCCAGGGTGTCACAGATCTCATAGGTGAACTGGTCGGTCCCGTTGAAATCGGGATTCGGGTCGTAGGTGATCGTCCCGTTCCCGTTGTCGGTGGTGCCGCCATCCGACGGGCCCGAAACGGTGATCACCGAAGCCAGATCGAGTGTTCCGTTCCCCTGTGGGTCGGTGTCGTTGGAGGCCACGTTGATGACCACTGCGGTGTCCTCGTTGGTCGTATCCGAGTCGGGATTGGCAACAGGAGGATCG
>JAHEJW010000036.1 GCA_024638655.1 bacterium
CTGAACACATGGAGTCGACGCCTTGTCGATGTGGACTTGCCCGAACTGCGGTAGGTCGTTCGCCAACAAGAACCAATGGCACGCCTGCCAGACCACAACGGTCGAGGACGTCCTGGACCGAAAGTCAGATCTGGCGATATCCATCTATCACGCGGTAGAGGCCGCACTGGAACGCTCTGGTGACTTCAGGGTCCACGCACAGAAGACCAGGATCGCTTTCATCTCCAGAATGACCTTCGCCGGCGTGTCTCTGGCTCGGCGGTGGGCGGATCTCTTCTTCATCCTGCCCGAACCTCTGGACAACGACCGGATTCGTCGGCTCGAGCTGTATGGCCCGACCAGTTGGGGCCACACGATTCGACTCGAGTCGCCCGCAGATGTGGACGCAGATGTGGAGGTCTGGCTCGCCAGGTCACTGAAGAGGGGTGATCAAGTGACGCTGGATCCCTCTGCCGACGTTCGCGCGCTGGGCACGCAACAGCTCGAGGTCTTCTGGACCGGTTTTTCTGCAGCTGTGGAGCTCTTCGAAGACGACTTGGTGGTCCCACTTCCAGGCTATGTGGCCGACGCACTCGCATTGGTCGACGAAGTGTCTCTGCGGATCGGTGGGGTCAAGCAGAACGCGACTCTCATCCGTGATGGGTCCCGATCTCTGGTGGCTCTTGACCCTTCGCTCGGCTTGGGCCAAGGTGATGTAACCGACGTATTCATCGAAGTGGACTGACGCATGGCCTTTGACTACTCAGGTCGTCTCGAACGATTGAAGGACCTGATGGGCGATCGCGGAGTGGACGTCGTCCTCTTGTCGGCGGGGGCGGACCTTTCCTACTTCACCGGTTACGAGGCCATGGCTTCGGAGCGTTTGACCGTCCTAGTGGTGACCATTGATGGGGAGCCCGTTCTCCTGGTTCCAGAGCTCGAAGCACCGCGTTTGGAAGTGGGCCCTTTCGAGGTCGTGGCTTGGGGAGAAACGGATGATCCTGTCGAGATTGCTACACGTCAGAGGAGATTCCCAGAGAGGGTGGCCGTTGGGGATCATATGTGGTCGGCGTTCACGATCGCCTTTCAGAAGAACTGGACCGAAGCCATTTGGGTGCCGGCATCGACCCTGACGCGCGAGCTCCGCATGCGCAAGGACCGAATCGAGATCGAGGAGCTCCGACGTGCTGCGAGGGGGGTCGATCTGGTGATGGGGAGAATCCAGGACGAGGTCAGGTTCTCGGGCAGGACTGAGCGAGACGTGGCACGGGATCTCTCCGCCATGACGGTCGAAGTTGGGCATGACACCGCCGAGTTCACCATCGTCGCCTCGGGGCCCAACGGGGCTTCACCGCATCACACACCAGGCGACCGCGTGATCGAGCGCGGTGACATCGTCGTCTGCGACTTCGGCGGGCGATGGGAGGGCTATTACTCCGACTCCACCAGAACCTTCTGTGTCGGGGAGCCGTCTGTCGGCGAGGCAGAGGTCCATGGACTGGTCCAGGAGGCCAATCAGGCTGGTCGAGAAACCGTCAGGCCCGGTGTGCCGTGCTCCGAAATCGACCGTGCCGCCAGGTCTGTGATCGAGGCGGCCGGCTACGGGGAGTACTTCATCCATCGGACCGGCCATGGGATCGGCCTAGAGGTGCACGAGCACCCTTACATAGTGAAGGGCAACGACATGCCCCTGGAGATCGGGATGACCTTCTCGATCGAGCCGGGCGTCTACATCCCGGACAGGTTTGGTGTTCGGATCGAGGACATCGTGGCGTGCTCGGAAAGAGGTCCTGACACTCTCAACGCAGCGGATCGGAGCATGGTTCGGGTCGATTGACTCAGAGCCCGGAGAAAGCTGCCGAGCAGCTCAGCCGTAGACGGCGGGGACGATCGCAGCGATTGCGACGACGACCAGCGCTGTCAATGGAAGCCCGGCTTTCAAGTAGTGGGAGATCCGATAGCCGCCCGGACCGTAGACCATCGTGTTCGTCTGGTAACCGATCGGTGTCAGGAACGCTGCGGACGCAGATATCGCCACGGCGACCGCCATTCCCCTCGGATCGACACCTGCGGCGGGAGCCGCGGCAATCGCAATCGGAAACATCAAAAGCGCTGCGGCGTTGTTCGTGACGAGCTCTGTCAGCGCAACGGTGGCAAGCACTACTCCGAGCACCACACCGACTCCTCCAAAAGCGCTGAAAGCGGAGATGATCCCGTCGGCCATGACGTCAGCCAGACCCGATCGTTCAACAGCCGCGGCCAGACCGAAAGCTGCCGCGATGACTCCGAGCACCTCGAGATCCAAGGCTCGCCGCGCCTCATCGGGTGTCAGGACCCTCAGCACGATCATCATGATGGCCGCACCGAGTGCGGCGTGCAGGACCGGCACAACGCCGGTGGCGGCAAGCAGGATCATCGTCAACAGAACTGCCAATGTCCTTCCCCGCCCGGGGGCCACCGGATCGGTCTCATCGTCGAGCTCGGCGACGAGGAGGAAATCGGAGCGGTTCTGCCAACGAGCCTTGAAGGCGGCATCCGAGACGACGACTAGTGCATCGCCGATTCTGAGCGGGACCTCTCCCAACTTGGCATCGATCCGCTCGCCGGCCCGATGAATCGCCACCACCGCGGCCTGGTACTGGGACCTGAACCCGGCCTGCTTCAGCGTCTGACCGACCAGCGGGCTGTCGCCGCCGATCGCGACGGTGAAATATGAAGCACCCACTGTCGCCACCTCGCTCACCTCGTCGTGCTCGGCTTGTCGTAGTCCGCGGATGCTCTCTAGGTCCAGCACCTGATCGACGCGGCCGGCAAAGCGAAGGTGGTCCCTTCCTTTGAGCACGGTCGTCGGAGTTGCCGGGGCGATGACGGCATCCTGTCGGTCGACAGAGACGAGGAACACACCCTGCAGATGTCTCAGCCCGGCTTCGTCCACAGTCCGACCGTCGAGGGGGCCACCTGGTTCGACCTCCATCTCGATGAAGAAGTCCTTGGCGTCTTCGATGCCTGGCCTCTTCGGCCGGGTCTTCCCAAGGACTTTGGGGGCCATAGCTATGACCAACGGGACTCCGATGATGACAATGGGCAGACCCACCAGACCGAGCTCGAAGAAACCGAATGACTCGAGGCCGGCACCACTCATCTGCCCGGCCACGACCAGGTTCGTCGATGTCCCGATGATGGTGAGCAGCCCGCCGAGGATCGCCGCGTACGACAAGGGAAGGAGGAACCGGGACACATCGGATCCTCGTTTGCGAGCCCAGGCAGACACCTCTGGAATCATCATGGCGACCAGCGGAATGTTGTTCATGAACCCTGAGGCGAACGTCGTCGGCACAAGCATTCGAAGCAGGGGCCGGCGCACCGATCCGGTTTCCCCGAGAAGTGACCGGGTGAGTGGTCTGATCGCTCCCGTCTTGGACACGGCGCGAGCAACGACGAAAAGAGCACCGACGGTGAATGGTGCCGGGTTGGAGAACCCGGAGAGGGCGCCTTGGGCATCCAGCACGTCGAGCAGAAGCAAGACAACTACGCCTGTGAACACGAGAACCGAGGGCGAAGCGAGCTCGAGCACCAAGGCTACGAGTATCAGCACAACCACCAGAGCGGTGAGCCAGGCGTCAGCTGTCATAACGCACCTCCCTCGAGAGGCCTGCGGTCACTTCCTCCCAGGTCAGATCGTGGGCGAGCCGACGTACCCCAGGCGCTCCAGGTAGAGGATGATCTGGTTGGCCGCCTCGTCGGGGGCCAGATTGCTCGTATCGATCACCAGCTCTGCGTCCTCGGGCTCTTCGTATGGATCGCTGATACCCGTGAACTCGGGGATTATGCCCGCCCGAGCCTTGGCGTAGAGACCCTTGCGATCCCGCTCTTCGCACACATCGAGAGGGGTCGAGACGTGGACGAGTGCGAATCCGCCAACAGGCTCGATTACCTCTCTGACCGCCTTTCGGGTCGCGTCGTAGGGAGCTATGGGAGCACAGATGGCGATCCCGCCGTTCTTGGTGATCTCGGATGCGACGAAGCCGATGCGGTGAATGTTCAGGTCGCGATGCTCTTTGGAGAAGCCGAGCTCTGAGGACAGGTTCTTCCTGACGATGTCGCCGTCGAGGAGTGTGACAGGGCGGCCACCCATCTCCAGGAGCTTGACGAGGAACGCATTGGCGATCGTCGACTTCCCCGAACCCGACAGCCCGGTGAAGAAGACGGTGAACCCTTGGTTGGGCCGGGGTGGATGGGTGCGTCTGAGCTCATTGACGACCTCGGGATAAGTGAACCACTCGGGGATCTCCCGTCCTTCGGCGAGACGCTCCCGGAGCTCGGTTCCCGATATCGAAAGCGTCCGGATGTCCTCTGTGACCTCATCCACCGGCATGTAGGTGTCGAGGTCCTGGGCGTACACCATCATCTTGAAGTCGACCATCTTCACCCCAAGCTCTTCTTCGTGCTCCGAGAGGAGTTCCTGGGCGTCGTAGGGGCCGTAGAACGGGTTGCCACTCGAATCGGACCCGGGCCCGGCGTGATCCCGCCCGACAATCAGGTGGGAGCAGCCATGGTTCTTGCGGATGATCGCGTGCCAGACCGCCTCACGCGGGCCACCCATCCGCATCGCCAGTGGTAGGAGGGAGAGAGTTGCAGTGTTGTGCGGGTACCGATCGAGCACGGCCTTGTAGCACCGCACCCTCGTGTAGTGGTCCACGTCCCCCGGCTTGGTCATGCCCACGACAGGGTGGATCAGAAGGTTCGCTCCCTGCTCGGCTGCCGCCCGCCTGGTCAGCTCGACATGAGCACGGTGCATCGGGTTGCGGGTTTGAAAAGCGACGACCTTGGTCCAGCCACGTCTGGCGAACTCATCGCGGACCTCGGCTGGTGTCAGACGCAGACGCGTGTAGTCGTAGTGGACAGGCAGTTGGACGCCTTCGATCCTTCCCCCGACGTAGGTGCTGCCGCCCCGGTTTATCAGGTGGGTGACACCGGGGTGCTCCGGGTTGGTCGTGCCAAACACAGCCTCGGCCTCGAGCTCCTTGTCTGGGTTCCAGACGTCCTCGATATGAAGGGCTGCCAGCATCACCCCTTCGGGATCGCGCAGGGCGATGGTCTCGCCTTCTGCTAGATCGCCGCCGAACTCGTCGTCTACGTCGAGCACGATGGGCATGGGCCACAGGGTGCCGTCAGCTAGGCGCATGTTGTCTCTGACAGATTCGTAATCGGCTCTTCCCATGAAGCCCTGGAGAGGCGAGAAGCCCCCGTTCATCAGGAGCTCTATGTCACAGAGCTGGCGATCGGTCAGATCCCACGACGACCAGTCGCGGGATGCTTTGTGGAGCTCCTCGGCGCGATCGTCCGGTGCGATCAGGTCGACGAGCTTTCCGCCATGAGGCGCGTTCAAATGATCTGTCACGATTGACCCTCCCCTGGATGCCTGGCGAGATTCTACTTGAGGTCGCGCTCATGCCAACTACGTCGATGATGTCGGGAACGGAGGTAGTGGTGAAGACCTCACGAATGTGCCAATCTGGTTGGACCGGGATGTATTGGTTCACCTTCTCGAATCTCAGCTTGATCCAACGCGTGATTGCTCTCGCTGCGCTGTTCGGCGCCGTTTTCTTGCTGTCCACTCCGGCCGGTGCGGCCGAGGGTGGTGACGGGATCGGTGTCGTCGACACCAAGACGGGCGTCTGGTACCTGCGTGACGCTGCCACGGGACAGACGACCTCTTTCTACTTCGGCAAGCCGGGGGACCGTCCGTTCGCAGGCGATTGGGACTGTGACGGTATCGACACCCCCGGTCTCCATCGAAGCTCGGATGGCTTCGTTTACCTTCGCAACTCCAACGCCCAGGGAGTGGCCGATAGGAGCTTCTTCTTCGGCAACCCGGGGGACGTGCCGATCGCCGGCGATTTCGATGGTGATGGGTGTGACACCGTATCGGTCTACAGGCCGTCCGAAGGACGTTTCTACATCATCAACCGCCTGGGCAACGGCTCGGCAGGTCTCGGAGCCGCGGACTTCGCGTATCACTTCGGCAATCCGGGTGACAAGCCGTTCGTCGGGGACTTCGACAACGATGGGATCGACGAGATAGGACTTCATCGCGAGTCCACCGGGCTGGTCTACTTCCGGCTCACTCACACCCAAGGGCCGGCTGATCAGAGCCTTGTCTACGGCAATCCCGCGGATGTGATGCTCGCCGGACACTGGCACGCCGCAGCCGACGGAGACACCGTGGGCTTGTTTCGACCAGGTGATGGGTCATTCCACCTCAACTACTCGAACCAGCCGGGCATCGCAGACGAGTCGTTCATCTATGGAAACGCAAAAACCGTTGCCATCTCCGGAGCATTTGGCCCGCTACCGGGTGGCGATCCAGCTCCGGCGCTCGAAATCCACCTCGTTTCTCGATTCACCACCTACCACGATTGCTGTCAACCCAGGGTTCACAACATCCAGACCATGGCGCGTGAGGTAGATGGTCTGGTGGTCCAACCCGGTCAGGTCTTCGACCTCAACGCCCGCATCGGCCCGCGCACAGAGGCAAAGGGATACGTGCCCGCTCCGATCTTGCTCGACGGTGAGGGCTATTGCTGTGACCATCCGCTCAACATCGGTGGAGGGACCAGCCAGTTCGGAACGACCATATACGGAGCGATCTTCTTCGGCGGATACGACGATATCGATCACAAGCCACACAGCCGCTACATCGCCCGCTACCCACTCGGCATAGAGGCCACCTTGGGATATCCGAACCCGAATGTGGTCTTTCGCAACGACAGCGACTTCCCGGTCACTCTGCGAACCCGATACACCTCCACGTCAATCACCGTTGAGCTATGGGGCAACAATCACGGGAGGACGATGGTGGGCTCGCACAGCAACGGGGCAACCAGAACGTGGATCACGAGTAGCGGGGACGCCGAGGCCAGGCAGGTGACCTATTCGATATCTGGATCGGCGACCTACTCGGAGGGCGGCTTCGTGGTCGTCCGCCGCTGGCTGACCGAGGGGGGAACGACGACTTCGGAGTCTTGGAGCCACCAGTACGTCGGCGGGTGAGCCGACTTATGAGCCGGCTGCCGTGGGCCGGTCTCTGCCATGGGTAACGTTCCCGTCGGCGTGCCGTCCGATATCTCAGACAACCAGCCATCTCATCTGCCCGATGTGGGACTGATCGAGCCGGATGTGCATCACGACGAGCGAGGTTGGTTCTCGGAGACCTTCAACCAGCGTTCGTTCGACTCTCTGATAGGTGACGAGACGCGATTCGTGCAAGACAATCAGTCCCGTTCCCGTCGGGGTGTGTTGCGCGGACTGCATTATCAAGTGGCCCCGATGTCTCAGGGGAAGTTGATCCGAGTGCTGCGCGGGGCCGTCTTCGACGTAGGGGTGGACTTGCGCCGGTCATCCCCGACCTTCGGGCGCTGGATCGGAGTCGAACTGTCTGCGGACAACCACAAACAAGTGTGGCTGCCGCCGGGGTTCGCCCACGGGTTCCTCGCACTGAGCGAATGGGCCGACGTGATGTACAAAGTCACCGAGTACTACTCGGCAGCGCACGAGCGCGCCTTGCGCTGGGACGACCCGGACATCGCAATCGAATGGCCTGATTCGGGGCGGCCCAGCGTCTCCGATCGGGATGCTGCGGCCCCCTTCCTCCGAGACGCCGATGTCTTCGACTAGTTGGCACTAAATGGGTCGTCGGTACCTGATCACGGGCGGAGCTGGCTTCATTGGGTCGAACTTCGCCCGTTTCGTTCTGGAGAACGAGCAGGATGCGTTCGTCACGAACCTGGATGCCCTGACTTACGCAGGAGTCAAGGCAAGTGCCCTGGAACTCGACTCGGACCCCCGGTACACGTTCGTTCACGGTGACGTGCGCGATGAGTTGCTGGTCGACCGTCTGACGGGAGATCACGATGTGGTGGTCCATTTCGCCGCCGAGACTCACGTGGATCGTTCAATAGAAGGGCCGGGCCCATTCCTCGAGACCAACGTCATTGGAACAGGGGTGTTGCTGCAGGCAGCGTTGAGAAACAAGGTCTGGAGATTCATCCATGTATCCACCGACGAGGTATATGGCTCGATCGAGAGTGGTTCTGCGACGACTCAGTCTGCTCTGAAGCCATCTTCTCCATACGCAGCATCGAAGGCTGCCAGTGATCTCTTGGTGCACTCTTACAGAGTCACACATGGATTCGGTGCGATCGTGACCCGCTGCACCAACAACTACGGCCCGTATCAGTTTCCTGAGAAGGTGATTCCGCGTTTCATAACGAATCTGATCGAAGGCAGGCCAGTACCCCTCTACGGAGAGGGGCAGAATCAACGTGACTGGCTCTATGTCGAGGATCACTGTGCTGCTCTTCACCTGTTGGTAGACGTTGGTGAGGGAGGTGAGATCTACAACATCGGGGCAGACGCCCATCTGACGAACCTCGAACTTACGATGCGGATTCTCGAAGCATTCGGATTTGGTGACGAAATGGTGCAACGCGTGCCGGACCGGCCCGGGCACGATCTGAGATATGCCGTGGACAGCTCGACGATCCGATCTCTCGGATGGGCCCCGGCGTTCGGTTTCGATGAATGGCTGCAGCGAACGATCGCCTGGTATCGCGCCAACGAGGACTGGTGGCGCCCACTGAAGGATCTCGCGTGAAGGGCATAGTGCTGGCCGGGGGAGAGGGGAGCAGATTGGATCCGATAACGCGGGTCGCCAGCAAACAGCTGCAGCCCGTCTACGACAAACCGATGGTCTTCTATCCCCTGGCCACCCTTATGGAAGCCGGCGTTCGAGATGTTCTCGTCATCTCCACGCCAAAGGACCTGTCTCGATTCGAGGAGCTTCTGGGTACCGGCAGCCAATGGGGTTTGCGCATCGAGTACGCAGTGCAACCCAGCCCTGGCGGCATTGCCGAGGCGTTTCTGATTGGTGAGGAGTTCATAGCCGGCAATGCTGTCGCACTGATACTCGGCGACAACATCTTTCATGGTGATTTGGGCTTGTCGAGCAGGTCAAGCGAACTACACGACGAAGCAATCGTCTTTGGCTATCCGGTGAACGACCCCGAGCGCTACGGGGTCATTGAGCTCGATGCCTCGGGAAGGGCAGTCTCACTCGAGGAGAAACCGAATGCCCCGCAGTCGAACCTCGCGGTTCCTGGCTTCTATCTGTACGACAATCGGGTCGTCGAGATCGCCCGTGGGCTTCAGCCTTCCGCTCGTGGCGAGTTGGAGATAACCGACATCAACCGCTTCTATCTCAAGGAAGGGACGCTGCGGGTCATCCGTCTCAGCAGGGGTGTCGCCTGGCTCGACAGCGGCACTCATGACTCTCTCCTAGATGCTGCGAATTTCATCGCCACGATCGAACACCGGCAGGGCCTCAAGATCGCGTGTCTCGAGGAGATTGCACTGGATCACGGATACGTCGATGTCGGCACTGTGATGCGCAGCCTCGAAGGGATGCCTCAGTCGGGATACCGCGAGTACGTCGAGAAGGTCGTTGAGGAGCGACGATCGAGCTCGTAGCGGTCACCGGGGCCGAGGGCCAACTCGGTACTGCCATTCGTAGGGTGCTCGGAGTGCGAGCCGTCCCTCTGACCAGGAAAGACCTCGACCTCACGGATGTGAAGGCCATTCCTGTGGTTCTCGCGAGCCTTGCGGTTCACGGGTTGATCAACTGCGCCGCTTACACCGATGTAGAGGGAGCGGAGGAGAACGAGGACCTCGCTACGACGATCAACGGCGCAGCGGTGCGTGCCATGGCTGAGTGGGCTGCTGACGGCGACCATCCCTTTCTCACGTTCTCGACGGACTACGTCTTCGACGGCGAGGCGTCGAGACCGTATACAGAATCTTCGCCGACGAGCCCAATCAACGCCTATGGACGTTCGAAACGTGAAGGGGAACTAGCGGCTCTAGCGGCGGGCGCTCTCGTGGCACGAACCTCTTGGCTGCTTTCAGGATCCCATCCAAACTTCGTGGCCACCGTCATCAGAACTGCACGGGAGCGGCCCATCAACGTGGTTTCCGATCAGGTCGGGTCCCCTTCGATCGCCGACGATGTGGCTGCGACGAGTTTGGAAGCCATGGGACGGGAGGTCACGGGTCTGTTGCATGTGACCAATCAAGGAAGCGCATCCTGGTTCGAGCTGGCGCATCGGGCCCTGCTCGAGGCGGGTATGGACCCTGGCCTAGTAACCCCATGTGTCAGCGCGGACTATCCCACCTTGGCGCGGCGGCCCGCCTACTCGGTCATGGCCTCGGAGCGCTTCGACGAGTGCGGCCTGGACTCTCTTCCTCATTGGACCGAGTCGCTGAGCGGCGTGGTGGCCGAAATCTCCGAGGAGGCTTGACGGGTCATCCGGGATCGGGGCAGTGTCGATGTGCTCCGATTGGTGTGACCTTTTGTTGAGTCGCTTTTAGGATGCCGCCCCTATGCCACCTCACAGCGGTCCTGTCCTTGCCTTGATGGCATTGCTCGCTTTGGCCGGCATCCAGAAACTGGCTGATCCCAAGCCGACGTCCGGGGCCCTCGAAGCGGCAGGGCTCCCCGGCTCCCGGCCCATCGTGCTCTCACTGGGAGTCGCCGAGATCTCGACCGGGTTGACCGGAGTAATCTTCGGCGGCCCGATTCCAGCGCTGATCGCTTTCGGCTTCTATGCCGCCTTTGCATTGTTCGTGGGCAATGCGCTGTTCAGGAAGCTTCCCATCAGGAGCTGCGGCTGCCTCGGGGCGACCGAAACGCCCCCGAGCACCGTCCACCTGGTAGTCAACACCGCCGCTGCGGCAGCGATGGTGGCTGCCGTGTACGTGCCGGTCGACCTCATCGGGAGCCTCACGACGCTGAACTTGGGTGAAGGGTTCGCCTTCGTCCTCTTCACTGTCGGCGTGGTCTATCTTCTTTACGGGGTTCTCGCCGTCCTCCCACTCCACTCGAGGCGCTTGCCGGCGACCTCTCCCGTCGCCGTAACTGCCAAGGCCCCCGAGCGGAGCCGATGAGCAGAACGATCGTCCGACGTGCGACCGAGCTTCTCGATCGCGACGTGAGCCGGCGCGGCTTTCTCCGCCGTCTCACCTTCGGGGCGACGGCTCTCAGTGTCGCTCCACTCACCTACCTCCTCCGGCCGGGAACGGCCTATGCGGCGATCTGCTCATGCTCTGGAAGCAGTTGTGACTGTTCGGCCATGTGCTGTGACGGGTACACCGAGTTCTGCTGCTCGATCTTCGGAGACAATGTCTGCCCCACGGGGACGATCCCGGCGGGTTGGTGGAAAGCAGACGGTTCCGGGGTATGCGACAACACTTCGGGCCCACAGCCCCGCTACTACCTCGATTGCAACATCTCGGACTGTGGCGGCTGTGGGTGCGGGTCCAATGGCATCTGCTCCGGCAGCTGCCAGGATCCTCATACCTACACCTGCGGCTGCGCCAACGGAGACTGTGGGCTGCGGAAATCGTCGTGCACTGGCTTCAGATATGGGCAGTGCAACCAGGATGTTGCCTGCGTCGGGCCGATCGTTTGTCGGGTGGTCACCTGCACGCCACCGTGGGTGTGGGACGACAGCTGTACGACCAGCTCGGCCACCGACAACAACACGCGATTCCACGATGCGGCTTGCCTCAATGACCCCGATCCACTCATCGATGGCGTGCCTTTGGTTGGAGACTGGACCGGTAGCGGCCAGGACATGCCGGGCGTCTTCGTCAACGGTGTTTGGCACCTACGACGGGCCGACGGAGGTCCCAACATCGTCTTCGGATTCGGAAATGCCGGTGATCGCCCGGTGGTCGGGGACTGGAACGGCGACGGTGTGGACACTGTCGGCGTGGTTCGCAATGGCGTGTGGTATATGCGCAACTCGAATGACATCGGTCCCGCCGACATCGTGTTCGGATATGGAAATCCCGGCGATGTCCCCTTCGCCGGAGACTGGACCGGGAACGGGATCGACACGCCGGGTCTATACAGGAGATCAGACGGCAGGGTCTACCTGCGGAACAGCAACAGCACTGGAGTTGCCGACATCGACTTCTTCTTTGGAGTGCCATTCGATCTTCCGGTGCCGGGAGACTTCAACGGCGATGGCAGGGATACCGTCTCGCTCTACCGCCCGTCGGAACAGAGGTTCTACATCATCAATGAGCTCGGCTCCGACGGAGGCGGCCTGGGCACCGCGCAGTATTCGTTTCAGTACGGAGCACCAGGGGATTTGCCGCTGGCCGGTGATTACGACGGAAACGAGGTCGACTCCCCAGGTATCTATCGCTCCGGCACCTTTTACTTGCGAAATTCGAATTCTGGCGGTGTGGCTGACGTGGTTTATCAATGACGGCTCTCCTGATTGTCGAGGGCGTAGCAATTCTCCTCCTGGCCGTGCTGGTGGTGGGCCTGCTCCGGAGTCATGCCGAGATACTTCGCGCGTTGCACGAACTGGGCGTCCGACCCGATGGCGATGAGTCGCAGTCGGCTTCAGCGCTACGACCCCGTCCCCGGTTGGGGACAGAAGCGCCGGCCGACATCGCGGGGACGACACCGGCCGGTTCGACAGTTCACATCGGTGTCACCGGCACAGACTCCCGAACGCTCCTGGCCTTCCTGTCCACAGGTTGCTCTTCGTGTCTGCCGCTCTGGGAAAGCCTCCAGTCAGAGGACCCGGTGACGGGACTCGCCGATACCCGACTCGTCGTGGTGACGAAAGGTCCCGAGGCGGAGAGCCCCTCGAGACTTCAGCAACTAGCTCCTCGGGATGCCACCGTTGTGCAAGCCACGGCTGCTTGGGACTCGTATGGAGTGCCCGTGACTCCCTACTTCGTCCTCGTGGAGGGTGCGACTGGCGACATCGTGGGTGAGGGCTCGGCCTCGACATGGGCACAGGTCGGCTCGCTGATTCTTCAGGCGACAGGAGATCGCGATGTGGGCGCCTCTGGAGGCGAACTGCGTGCGGATCATGAGCTGAGAAGAGCCGGCATCGGCCCGGGCCACCCGACCCTGTATCCAGGCAATTCAAGCCCCGAGAGAGATGAGAAATGAGCGAGCAGGCGGCAGTCGTCTCGCTGACCCTCTTGTTGGCCGTGACGGCAGGCTGGCGTTCTACATGGTCGCCGTGAGGCGAGTCGATGCTTTCGAGCATCAACCCGCTCGGAGAGCGTGGACGAGGACAGAGCTACTGGCTCACTGCGACGTCTTATGTGATGGGCTCTATGCTCGGCGGTCTGCTGCTGGGGGCGTCCGGGGGGGCGATTGGGCTCTTGCTGCCTCCAGGGGAATGGAGGTTCCCGCTCATCGCGATGAGCGCAGGACTCGGCGCCGTGATGGACCTGGTGCGTCGCGAACCGCCCTCATGGCGACGTCAGGTGGACGAGAACTGGCTCAGCAGATATCGGGGCTGGGTCTATGGGCTTGGATTCGGATTCCAGCTCGGACTTGGGGTGGTGACAATCGTGACGAGCGCGTCGGTGTACTCGCTGTTCGCAATGACGGTTCTGAGCGGATCCGTGCTTGTTTCCCTCTGGGCGGGATCGCTGTTCGGGCTGGCGAGGGCTGTCGTCATACTTCTCGGTCGAAACTCGAGCGACTCGATGTCGCTGAGGGCGATGATGAGACGACTCCAGGACGGCTTGCCAGCGGCTCGCGTCGCAGTCGTCGGTTCCCAGTTGTTGATCGTCGGCGCGGCGCTGCTCGCTCTCGCGTGACGGCGACATGAGAATCGCTGCACATGGGTTCGAGGTCGACGTGCCGCGGGGATGGGATGGCGAGATCTATCGGCGGCCGGGCGGTCTCAAGCCGCTAGGTGGCCCCGCCGAGCACACGGGCGCGGTCGTTCATCTGGGGAACTTCCCTTTGCCCAACTCACGAGGGGACTACGGCTCGGGGGCTGTGGAGGTGATGGGCCCGGACGGGATCTTCCTGAGTCTCTTCGAATTCGGACCCGGCTCCGTCGGGAAGGCCCTGTTTCGGGCCGAGGGTCTGCCGACGGTTACACCCGAAGACTTCGCCCCTCACACGATGCAGCGTCCCCTGCCCGGGCAGTCCGGGGCCCAGTATTTCTTCTCGATGAGGGGAAGACCTTTCTGTCTCTACGTGGCGCTTGGCACGCACGCCAGGAGACGCCAGCTGGTGCCCGAGATAAACCAGGTTCTCGGTTCCGTTTCCCTCTCCGACACGTAGGCTGAGCTCGTGAGCAGCACCGGGGTGTATTCGATGAGAGCTCTAGTCGTGGTGATGGCATTGGTGTTCACGGCGTCCGATCCACTGCCCGAGTCGGCGAGAGCTTCTGAGCTCGAGCCTCAGGCGCAGTCAACCGCACAGCTCCAGCAAGCCCTCGAGAGCAAGGGCTTCTATCGAGGACCGATCGACGGACGCTACGGATCGCACGTCCAGCAAGCCGTCATGGCTTTCCGCAAGGAGATCGGCGCCACCCGGTCATTCTCCTGGAGCAACTCGCACTGGGATGAGCTCAACAACTACGTAAAGCCCTGGACGCCTTATCGATTCCAGGAGCCCGATCGAGTAGAGGTGAACCTGACCCGCCAGGTTCTCTATGTGTTCAGGAACGACCAGCTAGAGGCAGTCCTGCCGGTCGCCTCGGGAAACGGCGAGCTCTACACCGGATCTTCTGGCAGATTGGTCCGCGCGTATACGCCCACCGGCGACTTTCGTTTCACCCGGCACATCACGGGGTTGCGAGTCTCCTATCTGGGTGAGCTGTGGAGTCCCTGGTACTTTCGCGGTGGCTTTGCCATTCACGGTTCGAGCAGCGTTCCTGCCTACCCGGCCTCTCACGGGTGTATCCGCCTGACGATGTGGGACAGCGCCTGGGTGGAGAGCCGGTTTTCTGTCGGCATGCCCGTGCATGTTTGGTATGAGCCCAGGGGAGTGGGCCCAGTGTTCGAGCCCGGCGGTGTGATCGAACTGGGTGGCGGCGTTCCCTGCCCCGGTGGCTCGAACTGTGACACCGTCGCCTTCCAGGACCGGTTCGGCCGGTTCTACCTGTGGGATCAGATCGAGAGCGATCCAGCTATCTCACCGTTCTATTTCGGAAAGCCCGGAGATGTGGCGTTTTCAGGAGACTGGAATGGCGATGGCGTCGATACACCTGGTCTCTATCGAAGATCCGACGGGTATGTGTATTTGCGTAACTCCAACACGGAGGGGACTGCAGATGTCGCCTTCTTCTTCGGCAACCCGGGGGACCTGCCGATAGCCGGCGACTTCGACGGCGACGGGGTTGACACGGTCTCCGTCTATAGGCCATCCGAGCAGCGCTTCTACGTAGTGAATGCCCTCGGTTCGGAGAGCGAGGGTCTTGGCGCCGCCGACTACTCGTTCATGTTCGGGAATCCGGGCGACGTGCCTTTCAGCGGTGATTTCGATGGGAACGGAATCGACACGATCGGACTGCATCGCAACTCGACCGGGAGAGTGATGTACCGGAACGAGAACTCGACCGGTGTCGCCGATGCCGACTTCATATTCGGCGATCCAGGGGACATCCTCATCGCCGGCGACTGGAACGGTGACGGAATCGACACAATCGCGGTCTACAGACCGCGTAACGGCGCCTTCTACGTCAAGACGGCCAATGCCTCCGGCGGGGCAGACTTCGGTGTGGAAGTCGGGTTCCTGCAAGGCGTCATCCCTCTCGCTCGATAGGACCATCGAATACGCGATGTGGGATAGCAGAACACCACTTGTACTTTTCCGGTCAAGTTGTCGCCGATCATCACCGAGCAACACCCTGTGCCATCGGTCTTGAGCTCTTCCACCAGAGCGTGGATTAGGCCGCTGCTCCACGCCGGTGTAGCACTCGCCTTAGTCGTTGGCCTCACGGGCACTGCCATGGCGGCGAGCTCGACCGCCGGAGACGCCACACCAAACTTCACGGAGTCGAGTGGCTGTGACACGTACGGGCTGCGGGGCCCGCTGAGCCAATACAACACGATAGGCAGCCGGATCTACGGCCCCTACGCCGACTTCTTTGGCAGGACGGCAAGCCAAGTCGAGGCGTCGACGTCCTGGTGGGTGCATCCAGGCGGGAAGTTCTTCCGTGTTCACGATCGTTCCCTTCCGGCGTTTCAGGACGCCGCGAACCGGATCATCTCGGCCAACACCGGGTACCGGGCAACCAGTGGCGCGGCGTACAACTGGCGAAACGTCAGCGCCAGCCGTCAGATGTCGCAACACGCAGTCGCCAATGCGATCGACATCAACCCGGGCCGCAACCCATATACCGGTGGAGAGCTCATCACCGATATGCCTGCGAGCTATGTCAACGCCTGGAGAGCCGCCGGGTTCTGTTGGGGTGGGGACTGGCTCTACAGCAAAGATGCGATGCACTACACGTGGATGGGTCCGGCCGCGACCAATGGAACCACGACTCGTCTCGCGCCCATGCCACCGATCAACGGAGCCGCGAACTTCACCCTGAAAGTGTTCGAGAACGGGGTTTCGGTTCCCTCCGATGCCCCGGTACATGCCATGGCAGATCGGCGCAGGGAGGGAGCCGACGACCTCTATGGCGTTGTCGACGACTCGGGCAGGTGGCAGATCCAGGTGGCAGGTGCTGTCTCCAACTTCGCCACAACCGGTTTGCGTCGCACCACGGCGGCTCCGGCCAGCGGCACGCCCATGCTGGCCGATTCCAACGGGGACGGGAGGGCTGACCTGTGGGTGTTCAACGAGTCCGGGACCATCGAGGCGACCGTCTATCTCGACGAAGACCGATTTGGGAAGGTTGGCCGTCAGGTGACGACAGGAGCCGCGTGGTCGCCCGATGCCGAGGTCGGATTGGCGGTGCTGGACTACGCCGACTGGCTTCCCGACCTATATGTGTTCAGAAGGCAGTCTTCGAAAGTGGAGGTCTATTCGTCCGCAAGCGGCTACAAGACCATGGTCTACTCGGCGACACTTCCGGTGTCGATCGGTAGTGATCAGGTGGTGCTGGCCGACCGGGATGGCCCGACCGACGGGACAGCCGACATTTGGCTGATCGGCAGCGGTCCGGCGGCGAAGATCCGAGTCATTCGGTACACGCCGGCGAGTGGATACACGGGCTTGGTCGACACGATCAGCACGTCGATGAGCATCCAGCCCGCGTCGCGCGTGATGCCCGGCGACTACGACGGAGATGGCAGAATCGATCTCTATGTGCTCACGGGAGGCACCCTGTCGGTCTGGCTGGGAGGCGTCCCGGATCGGCCGCTGTCAAGGCTGTCCGAGTGGTTCACCCCCGATGGCCCAATGACATTCGACGCCGGGCCGATCTGCGCGTCATCGTGCGACTCGATTGGCTACGTCGATCCGGATGGGGTGTGGCGTCTCGCCTATGAGGCCGCTTGGGCGCCCGAGGAGGAGAGGTTCTATTACGGAGTGCCCGGGGACGCTCCTTTCATGGGCGACTGGGACTGTGATGGCGACGACACACCTGGCCTGTACAGGAGATCTGACGGCTACGTCTATCTCCGCAACTCGAACAGCCAGGGGATCGCTGACGCCAGCTACTTCTTTGGGAACCCCGGTGACATCCCAATCGTGGGCGACTTCGATGGGGATGGCTGCGACACCGTCTCGATCTATCGCCCGTCGGAGACACGGTTCTACATAATCAACGCGCTGGGTAGCGCCGACGCCGGTCTGGGCGCAGCTCAGTTCTCCTTCGTATTCGGAGATCCCGGGGACAAGCCGTTCGTTGGCGATTTCAACGGTGACGGGACGGACGAGATTGGCCTGCATCGGGAGTCGACCGGAAGGGTCTATATGAGGCTCAGCCTGACGACAGGCGTGGCCGATCTCGACTTCATCTATGGCAACCCAGGGGACCTGCTGGTGGCCGGGGACTGGGACGGTGACGGGGTCGACAGCCCGGCTCTATTCCGCCCATCGGAAGGCAACTGGTATCTCAAGCTGAACAACGCAGCCGGATTCGCCGACCACGTGGTCCCCTTCGGGCTGGCCAACCGCGGTTTTCTCCCGGTGGCGGGGAGGAACGGGCTGGCTGCACTTGGTGCCTCCGGCTTCGGCAGCAGCTCATCGGGAACTCCGGCCGAGCTCGAACCGCAAGAATCCAGCTAGTGAGATCGGCGGTCTATCGGTTGCTTGGACGGATCCCGGGGAGTTGGCGGAGGTCGCTGAAACGCCTTCCTGGGGCAACGCGTGTGCGGGATCGGCTCTACGGGATGCCGCAGGGCCCAGATCCAGCTCCTGGACAGCTGCGACCCATCGTCTACCTGCCCACCTGGTTGAGGTGGGATCAGATGCCACAGCGGCCACAGTTCATGTTGGAAGCCTTTGCCCGGGAGGGGCATGACGTCTGGGTGGTGGACCCGACCCTGACGACTCCACTGCGGGTCGACGACAGGATCAGACTCGTCGGCTCGGTCCGGGCAGTACCGGGTCGTAACGTCATCCTCTACACCCACTTCGCCCCTCTGGTCACCATGATCGATCGCTTCGAAGACGCGGCCGTGGTGTATGACCTGATGGATGATCTCACCATCTACGACGACGATGAGGTTGGAATGCCTCAAGAGAGGCGGGTGCGACATCATCACTTCGCGATGACCGAGCGAGCCGATGTCGTGGTGGTTTCCAACGCAGTACTCGGGGAGCGTCACAACACGGAGAGGTCGGATCTGATCCGGGTGGAGAACGGTGTCGACTTGGCGAGGTTCGGTGTAGAGGGTCCCGTTGCTGACATCCTGGAAAACCGCCCGGGCGTCGTCGGCTATCACGGCGCAATAGCGCAATGGTTCGACTTCGAGATCATGCGGGCCCTGGCGGCAGCTGCTCCGGATCTCTCTTTCGTGCTGGTGGGCCCGGTGGATCCGAGAGCTGAGTCGGATCTCGATCGACTCGCCGCGCTGCCCAACGTCGAGCACGTCGGCGAACAACCCGGCCATCTCATCCCCACATTCGTGAGGGGATTTGCCGTGGGTCTCATCCCGTTCGTCATCAACACGATGACCGAAGGGGTCACGCCCCTGAAGATGTACGAGTACATGGCTTCTGAGGTGCCGGTCGTCGCCACGCCATTGCCCGCTTGTGTCGAACATCCTGCGGTGTTCACCGGAGACGATCCTGCGATGCTGACGGAGGCGATAAGAGCCGGGGTCGAGATGTCTGAAGCCGAACGGGAACGGCTGGTCGCCCATGCCAGGGAGGCCTCTTGGGACAACAGGATCGCCCCTCTCCTCGATCGGTTGAATGAGCTCGACCTGCGCCAGGTCAGCCACTCCGACTGACAGCTATTGAGAAGAAGCGGTCATGTTTCTGGCCGAGTCGACCGCGGGCCAGACCAAAACCAGCGTCAGAAGGCCGGTGAGGTACAGCGGATACGCATATCGGAACTCCTGGGCTGGTGAGGTGGCCGCAACGTTGAGGAGGTGGATGAGGAAGAGTGACCCTGGCAGGAGGAAACGCCTGGCTCTGAATAGGAAGAACACGAGGGTCAACAGCGCGGGGAGGAGCACGATCGCCGGGCGCCAGGTGAGCCACAGCCGGCCGTTTGGCTCCGCCCATCGCCAGATGCTGTCGGTGACCTCGAATGCCTCCTGCGATATCGGGTCCCTGACGAGCCCGACCTCGTTTGGCGGGATCTCGTATTCGGGTCGGTGGAAATATGAAGCCCGGGGCTGTGGTGGCGAGAAGATGAAATTGGCGGCACACAGGCGGTGGCTGATGACCGAGTCGGGATCACGAAGAATGACCCGTAGCTCGAGTTGTCGGTATGGGTCAGGGTTCCCGGTTACCACTGACGCATCAAACTGGCTGTTGAAGACCAATGGCGTGCTGTCGTAGCAGCTGTAGTTGGCCGTCCACACGTCGATTGGTGCAACCGCCTGGAGCAGGCTTATCTCCTCGGTGCTGAAGCTGTCCGGCTCGGCGTTGTACGAGGCGGCGATCTCGGGAAGGAACACCGTGGCCGGCTCGATTCCGGACCCCTCGACGTCCAGCAGCCCGTAGAAAGGCACCGATATCAACAGCCATGCGATTGTTGTCGTGGCTGCTAGTCCGAGAGCGAATCCAACCCGTTTGCGTTGGATCCAAAGCAGAACGGCCAGCATCGGCAGGACTGTCAGTATCCCGTTGGCTCGGAAGAGTGCAATGCCGGCCAGAGCCAACCCGAGGCGCACGGCGGGCGCCATCCTCGACGCACGGGTCTCGTCCACAGCTAGCGCGAGCAACTCGATCCATGCCCAGAGGAAGAAAAGGCCGAAGGGAACGTCCTTCCACAGCGAGATCGTGGTCGGCGCTATCGCCGGGGAGAATCCGAGAAGCCAAGCGGCTCCAA
>JAHEJW010000063.1 GCA_024638655.1 bacterium
GACGGGGCATCTCGGCCTCGGACACCGGACGGGCGCGCGTGGCCGCCAGCGCCATCTTGTCCGAGAAGAAGTAGGCGAAGAAGTTGAACAGGACGGCGATCCCGATGGCCCATCCCACGTTCATTCCGAGGGAGTAGGCGATGGTGAACAGCAGGACCGCCATGAAGGCGAGCAAACCGGCTGTCTTGAAAGTGTTCATGAGCGGATTTTACCCACGGGTCGGGTAAACCAATCCTCAAGCCAAGAGGGCCGGCGCTCCGGCCGGCCCTCTTCTTAGTCGTTGCTCGCTTGCTTGTGCTTACCTGGACCCTGAGCCCTGCTCCTTGAAAATGTACAAGCCGCCGCTGCGATCCGATGCGTATATGAAAGGATCGTTGGGCACCTTGTAGACACCCCAGAAGTCGTTGAAGCCCCCGGCTTCCTCAGTGTCGAGATATCGCCCGATTTCAACTGGGTTGTAAGGGTCGGTCACGTCGATGACCAGCATGCCGTCCCAGTACCAGGAGACATAGGCCATCACCTTGTTCCCCCTGGTCTCAACGATCACGTTGTGTGACGAGTATGTCCCTTCGGCGCGACACGCGGTGCTGGGCGCGGTTGAAGCGCTGCAAGTGGTGTCGAATAGGCTCGCCAGCACCGGGTCTGCAGGATCCGAGTAGTCCCAGATCCGCAGACCGCTCCATGGCGTAGCCGTCGACACGTTGTTGGCGAGGATCACCGCACTGGCTCCAGCTGACGCAGCCGCCGCCGCCTTCTCCTCGAAGAAACAAGCCCCTCGACGCACGATGGCGATGTCACCGGGATCGATGGCACCTGCATTCAAGACGGTGTCGGAGGTAGTGGTCGTGCAACCACGGCCGATCCACACCAACTCTCCAGTCAAGGGACCAGTGGTCCCGAACGTCGGGGAGCCCGCGGCGGTCGACAGCTCGATAGCTGGATATGAGTTACCAGCGAGGTTGCCAGTGTTGACAACCACAGATGAACCATCAACCGTCCCTACTTCACCGGTCTGATTGGCCTCGAAGTCATTCCCTGCCACAGTGCTGGTCGCGGTCGCAGGAATTGTCGGATCCCCGGGGAAGGACGAGTCCAGAGTGAGATTGGACGGCGGAGCCAAGGTCTCCCAAGCACTGAAGTCCTCCTCGCCCTCGACAACGATTGATCCGTCCTCACTCGGCCAGACGGAGTGGCTGTTGACCTCACCGTCCAGCGAGCCATTGACCGGATCAAGCGCCACCGAGACCACGCTCGGGTTCGCAGGGTCACTGATGTCGAGCAACACCAGCCCGGCATCCCAGTTGGCCAAATAGGCATGTGTGCCGTCGGCGTTCATCGTCACATCATGAAGGAACTTATTCTGCGAAGCGCCGAAGCCCGAGAACAAGTCCAGCAGGGCGTTCAGGGTGATCGCGCCACCTGGATCAGTAGCCAAGGTCAGATCGCTGTAGTCATCCACGCCGGCCGGCAGACCGGGGACCAGCTCCTCGGCCCCCCAACCGCTAACCAATGTCGGGTTAGAGGGATCAGTGATGTCGTATATGCGGAAGTTGTCGAATGCACCCTCGCTGACTGCGGAGACGTAGTCCTTGTCACCTTGGGAGAACAGCCAGAGGTTATGGACCCCTACGTCGTCCAGCGAGCCCGGTACGAAGAACAGCGGAGAAATGACATTGAGATCACTCTCGCTGATCGTCACCGACGCCAGCTTGACGGGGTTCTTCGGGTCGTCCACGTTGTAGACCTCAAACCCGCCATCACCTGCCGGACCACAGGCCTCGTTGGACATCACAAGGATGTCGCCTGAGTTCATCTCCGCTACGCGGACGTCGTTGGTACGGTCGCCGGTCTCTGACGGGATCACGCCGACCTTCTTTGCGTTGTTGGCGTTTCGCACGTCCCATACCCAGATTCCAGCTTCGGGATCACCACCGCAAGGGTTATTGAAGGTTCCCGTGTAGGCGTAGTTGCCCAACACCCAAACATCGGTAGTTTCGTCGGGACCCGATCGGTCGCCACGGCCACGAAGGTCGAGGTTCTTGACGTTCTTAGCGGTCGGACCGGAACTGATCACCTCGGCGATCGCTGCAGTCGTTGCGTCGTGTTCCGCAAGGGCCTCGCTGAAGTCAGGCAATTCCAATAAATCGTGATGTCCGTCGTCCGGACCATCTGGGTCTGGATGGTCGTCGGCTACAGCCGCCGGGGCAAGAATCCCCAGAATAAGAGCTGCAACTGCTATGAGCAGCCACAGCCGACGAAGCTTTACAGAACGGGCCATGTTCCCTCCTTAAAGAGTTCGGCCGGAGCTCCCCCTTTCGCCCGTCCTCTTCCCGCAGTCAACCCTACACATCGCGGAGGGTGGCGTGTCGCCCACAGTTCCAAGGCGCCCGATCACGCTCCGTGGTGAGGTGTTAGGGTCCAGCTGAGGGGTCCTTTCCGACCCCATTGACGAGGAACCGAGCCAGGAGGAAACCGGAGAGTGAAACGACTAGTTCTGCTCTTGAGCGCGCTCGCGATGTTCATGGCGATGACGCTGCCCGCGTCCGCCATCAAGTACGGAACGGAGGACACCGGCAATACTTTCGACGGTGTCGGAATGCTGCTGTTCGCAGATGAGAAATCCAATCTCTGGGTGTGTTCAGGGACCCTCATCGACCCGGACAGCGTCCTGACTGCCGGGCACTGTACGGATGGAGCCGTAGCCGCTTGGGCGAGTTTCAGCCTCAACCCGCTGGACGAGTTTCGCGCTGCTCTAGGTATTCCTACAGGTGCCCCACCGGCAATATTTGGGGTGCCTATAACCTACGATGGATTCAGCTTCACCAGCTTTCCAAATACGGGCGACGTCGGTGTGGTGAACCTCCTTAGCTCACCTGGCGTGGCTACATGGCCGCTGGCTGATGCGGGCACACTTGACGGACTAGCGACGAAACGAGGCGTCAAGAACGTCAGCTTCGACCTGGTCGGCTATGGAACGCAGGCCACCAACGGCCTGGGTCTAGAGGGGAACAAGAACTTCGACTACTTCACCGAGTGCGTCGACGGCGACCGACCAGGTTGCAGACAGGACGCTTTCCTTTGGGCCAGGTACTTCGGAACCGTCAAATTGACCAACCTCAACAGCGCCAACACTGCTGGCTACAACGTCCAGGTGTCTGCCGCCAAGGGCACGGGCGGGGCGCTGTGTTTCGGTGACTCGGGTGGCCCGATCCTCTACGAAGGAAAGATCGTCGCTGTTAATTCGTTCGTGTTGAACCTCGAATGTGCGGGTGCGGGGTTCTCATACCGAGTGGACAGGGAAGAGATTCTCGACTGGATCTCCGACAACACCTAGAGGCGAAAGAGGGCCGATAGAGAGGGGGCCGCGATGGCCGGTCCCCCCTCATCTGCAGAGGCTGAAAGACCCGCCTGACTCAGCGACCCGGTAGTCGAGCTGCTCCCCATCGGCATCCAATAGCACGACGATACCGGGTGTCATCACCTGGGCGTACATCTTCCCCGGCTCAGGGCAGCCCAGTGAGGTGTCGCTGAAAGTTGTCGATTCGATAGAAAGCACTTCGATCTCGGCGTGCTCCACACCCGTTCGGTCCGAGGCGTCGGCGATGATTACGTCGACGAGGGCTTCTGGCAGACCGTCGGGCAGGGGCACTGTCGTCGTCACCTCGCTCGTTGTTGTCGTCTGAGCAATCGAAGTCGTCGTCGTGGAGATCGGGGAATCGCCATCCACGGCAGCACCGCATCCGACGAGCACGATGCCTACAAGTGAGTACTTGAACCAACTCATTCGTAGTTTCGACGCTTCCTGGCTTCTGGTGGTTCCAACATCGGTCTTACCCGGTCGCCCTGCACACCAACACCCTGAAATCTCCCAATCCTCTCGGATGAAGGAGAGTCTCGGCCTCGGTCTTCAGGGTCCGAAGCCTCAGCCGGTCCATCTCGTTTCCGGACCTTGCCGCTTCGAGCTCGGCTTTCCTCAACTCGCTGAGACGTTCTCTCAGACCGAGACCGGATAGGAAGTCGTCCTGTCGGTGGTATTCGACTTCGGCTCCGACCTCCTCGGCTTTGGCCATCAGCGCCGTGAAGTTGACGTCGGCGGTGATGTCGGTCTCGCCGGGCTCGTCCAGAGGGTGCGGCCCGAGGTGATGTGCCCGGTAGGTGCGCAACGTCCCGTCCCGTCTCCTGGGAATCAGACCCTCGGCGGTGTCCCCATAGTCGATGACCAAGACCGAGCCGGCATCTAGGACACGCAGCACGTCCCCCAGCCACGATTGGGCCTCCAACTGAACCTCGACCCAACCGCCATCGTCAACGTCGCCGGCGAATCCTTCGAGCCATTCGGTCACTTCGGGTCGTGGATCGGCGTCTATGAACGCCAGGTCACCCTCGTCGAGACCGACCCATCGCTCCCGCCACCCCCCGTCGATTCTCTGGGCGATGGCCATCGGAAGGTTGTCAACAAGCTCGTTGGCGATGACGACACCGCGAATCGACTTTGGTGGCTCGGAACCCACGAAAGCCTCGGGCACCTCCTCAGCCAGAGTGCGACGCGCCGCCGGCGACGCTTCCACAGCAATCACATCGACCTCGAGTTCGTCGAGCAGTGCACTGAGCAGCGACCCCGAGCCCGCACCGACTTCCACCACCACGAACGGTTCTCCGATGCGATCACGCTCGGCTTCGACATAGGCCGCAAGGGTCTCACCGAACAACCGGCTCACCTCCGGTGACGTGAGGAAGTCCCCAGATCGGTCTGAGCGGAGCACATCCCCGCCGAAGAAACCCTCACTGTCGTAGAGGGCCAACTCCATGAACCGTTCGAACGGCATAGGGCCAGATCGACCGATCTCTTCGATGATGCGCGTCTTGAGTGTCATCTAGCGTGACTCATATGAAATACGGAGTGTCCATCTTCCCCACCGATACATCAATTCGCCCGGATGTCCTGGCTCGAGAGGTCGAAGCTCGCGGGTTTGACTCGCTTTGGTTCCCAGAGCACTCC
>JAHEJW010000017.1:0-52536 GCA_024638655.1 bacterium
ACCTTGCCCAACGGCACCACGGTTCCGGAGTTGACGATCCTGGCGCCTGGCCCGGGTTACGACCCGTTCCGCGCCACCTTCTCGATCTGGGTCGAGCAGTGGGCGAACGATCTCGGAATCCCGCTTGTTGCCGAGCCCACGGACTTCAACGCCATCGTGGCTGCGACATTCCCGCCGCAGACACAGGAGACGGCGTTGGCCTGGGACATGTACATGCTCGGTTGGGGTGGTGGCGACGTGTCACTGCCTGGTACCTCACAGGTGGCGTTCTTCCACTCACGTGAGGACGCCGTGTCCGGTGGCGGATTCAACACACCTGGTTACATCAGCGAGGAGTTCGACGCGACGGCCGATGCCTTCGAAGCAGCGACCGACGTCGAGAGCGCCGCTGAGCTGACCAAGGAGATGGATGCCATCCTGGCCAGGGATCTACCGTACGTGGTGTTGTTCCGAACCCCGATCATCGAGGCGTTCAACGCAACTACGCAGTTCCCGGCAGACACCATCATGGGCGGCCACTCCGGCTTCCCCAATGGCTGGCCGAATGCCGTTCAGGTGGGCGAGTAGAAACTCGATCACATAGCAAGCAAGTACGAAAGGGAGGGCCCAGAATCTGGGCCCTCCCTTTCGTTTGGCGACTAGTTTGGGCATAGCCGAGATGAGGAATGTACGGTGAGGCCGCGGCTTCAGCGCGTGCCCAGGCCGTCAACGGAGGAGTGGACCTAGGAGTGGAGTTTTGCTGAAGTTCGTTGGCAGGCGCCTCGTTCAGATGGTGTTCCTGTTCTTCCTGTTTCTCACACTCGTCTTCTTCCTACTCGAGGCCCAACCTGGTGACATAACCGCCCAGTTCCTCGACCCCACCATTCCGGCCGAGATCCGGGCTCAGCTTGTCGAGCGGCTTGGTCTCGACGGCGGTGTTTGGTCTCGATGGTGGAACTACATCACCAATTTCGTCACGGGCAATCTGGGCGTCAGTTTTCAGCAGTACCCACGTCCGGTGCTCGACGTCATCACGGAGCGGATCCCACGCACTCTCTTCTTGTTCACCTTCGCCACGCTGCTCTCTTACGTGATCGGATTCACCCTCGGCAAGCGTCTCGCCTGGAAGAGGGGCGGGTTCTCGGAGCACGCCATCACGGTCAGTGGCGTTCTCCTCTATACGGTCTTCTACCCGTGGTTCGCCATCATCATGATCCTGTTCTTCGCCTCCGGACTGGGGTGGTTCCCGATCAACGGATTCCTCAACCCGGAATTCTGGCGGGGCGCACCGTATACCGGCAATGAGGTATTCGGGCAGCTGATCTTCTCCCTACTCATCACCGGCCTCGTGTTCGGGTTCACTGCATGGTTCGCCCGACGACAAGAGGAGCGGTCGACGGCCAGAGTCGTACGGGTGATCGGATACGGCACATCGCTTGCGTTTCTGGTGATCTTCTGGCTGGTTCGGGGTGACATGAGGCCCTTTGCCCTCGACATCGTCCATCACTCGATACTGCCGATCGTCACGCTTGCCCTGATCGCCTTCGCCGGTGTGATGCTCCTGACCCGCGGATCGATGCTCGAGACCCTCAAGGAGGATTACATCCTCACTGCGCAGGCGAAGGGTGTACCGGAGAAGGACATCAGGGACAAGCATGCGGCCCGAAACGCGCTGTTGCCCGTTGTCACCTCCTTCGTTCTCGGCCTGGCCTTCATCATTGGCGGGGGTGTGGTCACAGAGACCGTATTCTCCTGGCCGGGAATGGGGTCTCTGCTCTTGACTGCGACTGTGGCCGAAGACGTTCCAGTGGCGACAGGCGCTCTCGCCTTTGTCGGGATCCTCGCTCTGCTGGCCCACCTCATAGTCGACATCCTCTACGCGATACTCGATCCCAGAATCCGGATCCAGACAGGCAACTAGGAGATATCAATGGTCGTTGAAGAGAAAGATCCGGTAGACGTCCTAACCGAGCTCCCGGAGGGCGAAGGCATCACCATCGGGGCTGGGGAGCAACTCCCCGAATCCCTGTGGAAGGTCAGGCTCAGACTCTTCTGGAAGTCATTCAAGAGGAACTGGACACTCTTCAAGGAGAACAAGATCGGTCTCGCCGGCCTGGCGGTGATCGCCCTTTTCGCGCTGATGGCGCTCTCCTACCCCGTCATGCGCTCAGCTGGTCCCTGGCAAAACGACGCGGTCTACAACCCGGTCATCGGATACGACGCCCCAAGGGCGGAGTTCGAGATCGTGGCCACCGAGGCCGACGTCGTCGACCCCACCACACAGATGGACGCAAATAAGGCTCAGCTGTGGTGCTTCCGCGTCGTGGCGGGTGACACGTGCGTCATCCCTCAACAGCCGGCCCCACCGGGCTCGGATCACTGGCTCGGCACGGACCCGCTTGGGCGGGACATCGCCTCCCAGCTTGCATTCTCCACCCGAGCTGCGTTCCTGCTCGGCTTGATAGCGGCTGTTGTCACGGTGGGCGTGGCGACCACGATCGGATCCATCGCCGCCTTCTACGGTGGCTGGCTGGACAACTTCTTGATGCGCGTCGCGGACCTGGTGCTGTTGCTTCCTCTCATCCCGATCCTCATCGTCATGTCGGGTCTCTGGCAGATAAACCTCCCGATACTCGGGGTGCTCATCGGGATCCTGTCCGGCTTCGGGGGCACTGCCATCGTGCTCAAGTCCCAGGCCCTCTCCATCAAGGTCAAGCCGTTCATCGACGCGGCCCGGGTGTCAGGTGGCTCCAATTGGCACTTGATCTCCAAGCACATCATCCCGAATGTGCTGCCGCTCAGCTTCCTCTACATGATGTTCACCGTCACCGAAGCGGTCTCACTCGAGGCGACGCTCTCCTTCTTTGGCCTCCTGAATATCGACATGAGCTGGGGCATCATGCTCAACACGGCCCAGAGCCAGGGCTACCTGCGCTCCGGGCTCGAGTTCTGGTGGCTGCTGATCCCGGCCGGAGTCGCGGTGACCCTGCTGGCCGCCGGCTTCTTCTTCGTCGGCCGAGCGATGGATGAGGTCGTCAACCCGAGGCTCAGGGCGCGATGACCGACATTCAGACGAGAGCAGCCGAGGGCGGTCTCGGCACTGAGCGCTCGCACTCCGAGGTCCCGATCCTCGAGGTGAAGAATCTCGTGATGAACTACGAGATCAAGGCGGGGATGGTCTCGGCGGTCGAAGACGTCTCCTTCACGCTCCCCAAAGGACACTCTCTTGGACTTGTTGGTGAGTCGGGATGTGGCAAGACCTCCGTAGCCCTGACTCTGATGCGTCTGGCGGCGGCAAATGCCAGAGTCCTCGGCGGTGAGGTGAGACTCGATGGAGAGAACCTGCTCGAGCTCAACGATGAGGAGATGCGGCAGCGGCGCTGGGACGACATCTCCATGGTGTTCCAGGGTGCGATGAACTCGTGGAACCCGGTGTACACGGTGGGTGAGCAGATCAGAGAGGCCATGGACCTGCATTGGGAGCCAAGGCCCAGCGCAGCGGAGGCACGGGCCAAGACCGAAGAGCTCTTCCAGCTGGTTGGGTTGAACCCGGAGATGATCGACCGCTACCCCCACGAGTTCTCCGGGGGAATGAAACAACGCGCAGTGATCGCCATGGCTCTGAGTTGTGACCCGAAGCTGATCATCGCCGATGAGCCGACGACCGCATTGGATGTCATCGTCCAGGAGCAGATCCTGGAGGAGCTGAGGAAGATCCAGCACGAATTCGGCATGAGCATCATCTACATCTCACACGACATCGCGGTCATTGCCGAGATAACGGATCTCATGGGCGTGATGTATGCGGGCAAGCTCGTCGAGTTCGGTGACACCGTCGACATCTTCGCCCGGCCACGCCACCCCTACTCATGGCTGATACTGTCTTCGACGCCGTCGATCACTGGACCGCGGCGTCAGCTCGCTCCGCTCGAGGGAGAACCGCCCAATCTCCTCGACCCGCCGAGTGGCTGCCGTTTCCACCCGCGCTGCCCGTTTGCGACCCAGAAATGCACGGACGAGGAGCCCCCGCTCGAAGAGGTCGAGCCCGGGCACAAGATCGCCTGCTGGAATTACGAGCAGGTTCCCGTTGGCATCCTGGCGGAAGCGGAATGAGCGAGCAGAACGGTCAGACCAGGGTCAAGGTCGAGAACCTGCAGAAACTCTTCCCCATCTCGAAGGGGCTGTTCCGGAAGTCGACCGATTTCGTCTACGCGGTCGACGGGATCAGCTTCGAGATCAAAGAGGGTGAGAGTCTCGGGCTGGTCGGTGAGTCCGGATGCGGCAAGACGACGACCGGGCGAGTTCTCGTGAAGTTGGAGGATGCCACCGGGGGCCAGGCATTCGTTCACAACTCCGACAGGGACGAGATGATCGATGTCATGGACGTCGAGTCACCGGAAGACCGCAAGGAGTTCCGCAAGCACGTCCAGATGATCTTCCAGGACCCGTACGAGTCGATGAACCCGCGGCGCACGATCTATGACATCGTTGCCGAGCCTCTGAAGGTCCACAATCTCGGCACCACCGAGGAGAAGGAGCAGCGGGTCGTCGATCTGCTTCGGCTCGTTGGCCTGACGCCACCGGAGCCGTTCCTCTTCCGCTATCCGCACGAGCTGTCCGGGGGTCAGCGGCAGCGAGTGGCCATTGCCCGAGCCCTGGTGATGGAGCCGACATTCGTAGTGGCCGACGAGCCAACGTCGATGCTCGATGTGAGCATCAGGATCTCGATCATGCGCTTGATGCTGGAGCTGGCGGAGAAGCTCGGTGTGACCTATCTCTATATCACACACGATCTCGCCGTCGCCCGTTACATGTGCGACAAGATCGCAGTCATGTACCTCGGGAAGATCGTGGAGATGGCGCCCACCGAGGAGCTGCTCAGCAACCCGATGCATCCGTACACGAGGGCCCTACTGTCGGCGGTCCCCGTTCCCGATCCTTCGTACCAGCGGCCCCAGGTCGAGATCGAGGGCGGTGTTGCCAGGGCCATCAACCCCCCGGACGAGTGTCGGTTCATCGAACGATGCCCATTCGCGGTCGATGAGTGCAAGACGGCTCACCCGAACCTGTTCGACCGCGGCAACGACCATCTGGTCGCCTGTTATCTGGTGGCCCCGGATGGCTCGTGGACCGGGCGTGAGAGAGCCAAACTCGAACTCCGCAGCTGAGGACGCCGCGATACCGACGAGGGTCCTTGTATCCGGACGCTGCGACGGGTTTCATCTGTAGGTGGGCAAACCTCGCGTAATCCTGTTCGGCCTGGTGTGGGTTCTCGCTGTCACCTCATGCACGGGCGGCGCAGGGTCCGACACGTCTTCTACTACGTCCACCACGGTCGCGGCGAGCACGAGCACCAGCACCCCTCGACCGGTCACCACAACGGTGCCGGGACCCTGTGACGACCTCGTCTTCTGTGTCACCTACGAGATACCCGACGACGCCGTGTGGTCGGACGGTGAGCCGGTCGGCGTAGATGACTTCGTACACACCCTCGATCTCATCACCGATCCGGTCAGGGGTGCAACCGAGAAGACTGGCTATGAACTGATCACGAGCATCGAGCCGCTCGGGGACCGGACTGTGCTGGTCACCTTCTCGGAGGTATTTGGTCCCTGGCGCACCTTGTTTCCCTACCTATTACCCGCTCATGGGGAGCTGTCGTACCGCGAAGAAGGGGCACCCGTCAGCGGGCCATTCATCCTCGAGGAGTGGATCGTGGGGGAGCGGATCGTTCTACGACGCAATCCCAGTTACTGGGCCGGGGTCGAGCCGGTTTCGGGTGAGCCGCTGGGGGATGTCCGAGAGATCGTCTTCGTATTCCCGGCGAGTGCTCGGGATCAGCTTCGGGGCCTCGAGGGCAATGAGATAGATGTGATCAACCCCCGTCCACTCGACTGGATGATCGAGGATCTGGGAGTGATGGAAGGGGTTTCCTTCGAAGTCGCCCCGGGCGAGTTCTGGGAGCACATCGACTTCAACCACGACGACCCTTTGTTGAGCCAGGGCTGGGTCAGGGAGGCGATCTCGTTGGCCGTCGACCGGGAGGCAATCCTCGAGCAGACAGTTCGTCGGGTGGACGTCGATGCCCAGACGCTGGACTCCGCCGTCTACATGAGGAACTCCATCCACTATCAGGACAACTACGACCTGGCTCACAACCCCGCTGCCGCCGAGCAAATCCTTGTCGACCGATTCTGTGAGAAGGGCGATGACGGCGTCTATAGCTGCCAGGGCCGAAGGCTGGCCTTCAGCTGGGCAACGACCGTCGGGGATGAATATCGGGACGTCATCTTCGACGTCGTATCCGAGAGCCTCGAGCAGATTGGTGTGGAGGTGGTCCTCCAACCGCGAACTCCGTCCGAGTTGTTCTCCACGGATGTCTTCTTCGGGGGTCCCGAGGTCTGGCAGATCATCAACTTCTCATGGAAGGGAGAGGCGGACCCCTTCCTGGCCAATTCGACGTACTCGTGTCGTGGTGATGCCCCGAGTGGGTTCGGTGACCTGAATGTCAATCGCTACTGCAGCGAGCAGGTCGAAACACTGATCGAGTCGACTTCCCTGCTCTCTGATACCGAGGAGAGAGCCGCCGGCTACAACGCGGCCGACGCGGCGTATCTGGGCGACCGGGCGATCATCCCGCTGTTCCAGAAGCCGGCGCTGCTGGCGTTCGATTCGGCACTCAGTGGGCCCATCACCAACATCTCCAAGTCGGGCAATCTCTGGAATGTGGGTGCCTGGAGAGGCCTCGACACGGTGATCATCGCACTCGAGGCCGAGCCCGACGACCTCGACCCGATCAACCCGGGCAGCGACAGTGCCCGGATGGTCCTCTCTGCGATGCTCCACGGCGCCTTCGGAATCAATTCGTCGCTGGAGTTCATACCGGTACTGGCGGGCGAGGCAGCAGCCCATCAGGGTGTGAACGCCGGATGACCGGCCCGCTCGACGGTCTCCGAGTTATCGAGCTGGCCGGCCTGGGCCCGGCCCCCTTCTGCGGGATGATTCTCGCCGACCTCGGCGCTGACGTGGTGCGGGTAGATCGAAAGGGATCGGTCTCCGACTGGCTGCTCTCCTCCCCGACCCACGACGTGCACAATCGCGGCAAGGGCTCCATCGTGATCGACCTCAAGAACCCCGAAGGTGTTCGTATCGCCCTCGATCTGATCGCCTCCGCGGACGCCCTCATCGAGGGTTATCGCCCCGGCGTGGCCGAGCGGATGGGTGTCGGCCCCGGGGAGTGCCTCGCTCGCAATCCGGCCCTGGTCTACGGTCGGATGACCGGGTGGGGGCAGACCGGCCCTAATGCGGCGATGGCCGGACATGACATCGACTACATCGCCCTGAGTGGAGCTCTGGGCTCGATCGGGACTGCAGAGCGCCCGATCCCACCACTGAATCTCGTGGGCGATCTCGGTGGCGGGGGCATGTTGCTCGCGGTCGGGGTCCTCGCCGCGGTCTTCTCGGCCCGTCGGACGGGAGAAGGCCAGGTCGTGGACGCCGCGATGGTCGACGGCTCAGCTCTGCTCATGGCTTCCCATCACGGCCTGATGGCCGACGACTCATGGGTTGCCCGACGCGAGTCCAATCTCCTCGATGGAGCGGCTCCCTTCTACACCACTTATCGCACGTCTGACGGGGGGCATATGGCCGTTGGGGCGCTGGAGCCACAGTTCTTCGCCGAGCTCCTGGAGGTCTTGGGGCTCGATATCGACAGTCTCCCGGCGCAAATGGACCGTGACGGCTGGCCGGCGATGCGGGAGGCGATCGCATCGAGATTCGCCGAAGGCACCCGGGACGCATGGGAGGAAGCCTTCAGCGGGCGGGACGCCTGCGTCGCTCCGGTCCTCTCGATGGAAGAGGCCCCGGACCACCCCCACAATCGAGACAGAGAGACTTTTATCGATGTGGGTGGTCATCCCCAGCCCGCTCCGGCACCCAGGTTCTCTTCGACGCCTTCGACCAGGCCGACGGCTCCGGTCGCTAGAGGCGCGGACACCGGCTCGATACTGGCCGGCCTGGGGTATAGCCCGGAGCAGGTCGGTAAGCTCAGGGAGTCCGGAGCCGTCGCCTGAACCCAGTGGAGGAGCCCGTGAGCGAGAAGGCAGTTCTTGCCGAGAGAGCCGAGATTGACGCCGTCGTCGAAGGCAAGACGATCGTCGATTTCTTCAACCGAAACGCGGAAAAATACCCCGATCAACCGGCCATCCACTGGAAGAACGATGGATGGGATAGCTTCACCTGGTCTGAGTACCGCCGAAGGGTGCATCAGGCCGCGGCCGGGCTACAGGCCCTGGGGGTCGGCGACGGAGAGTTCGTTGCGGTCATGGCCGGGAACCGTCCCGAGCATGTCGTCGCCGACTTCGGCGTCGTTCACGCCGGAGGGACTCCCGTCACCATCTATTCGACGCTGACCGCGTCCCAGATCCAGTACATCGCCGACAACTGCAAAGCCACGGTGGCCATTCTCGAGGACCTCGAGTTCATGAAGCGCTGGGAGGGGATCCGCAGCGAGCTGCCCAACCTCCGCTATGTGGTCCTGATGTCCGGTGCAGAGAACTACGACACACTCGACTGGGTGCTCAGTTGGGATGAGCTCATGGCGAAGGGGGCCCATCGTCTCGAGGAGGACCCCGAAACGGTCGAGCGGTCCTCCGCCGCCATCGATCCCGAGACTCTGGCGACTCTCATCTACACCTCCGGCACCACGGGAACCCCCAAAGGGGTGATGATCACCCATTACAACGTGGTCTGGACCCTCGAGTCGGTCAAACGAGCTGCCAACCTCAGGATGGGGGCGAGGATGGTCTCGTACCTTCCTCTGGCCCACATCGCCGAGCGGCTCGCCACTCACTACATGGGTACATACCTGGCCGGCCAGGTTTGGTATTGCCCCAATCTCGCAGGTGTTCTCGAGTACATACAAGAGGCCCGGCCCACGCTCTTCGTGGGTGTGCCGCGGGTTTACGAGAAGTTCCATGCTCGTCTCAACGCGAGGTTCGCCGAGGCCGAGGGGGTCAAGAAGCTCCTCCTGGATCGGGCTCTGGCCCTCAACGAGAAGAGGGTCGAGGCGGAGTTGGAGGGCAGGAGCAGCCCTGGCTTGGCCGGGCTTCTGGACAAGATCGTGCTGAGCAAGGTGCGTGAACAGTTGGGCATGGACCAGGTCGAATTCGCCATCAGTGCCGCTGCGCCAATCAGCCCAGACCTCCTCAAGTTCTTCCTCATCATCGGTGTGCCTCTCTACGAGATCTATGGCATGTCGGAGAACACCGGTCCGGCCACCCTGACCTCACCGACCCAGGTCAAGCTGGGGTCTGTCGGGAAGGCCTTCCCCGGAGTCGAAGTGAAGACCGCCGACGACGGCGAGTTGATGATGCGAGGCGGCCATGTCACCAAGGGCTACTACAAGCTGGATCACGAGACCAGGGAGGCGTACGACCCCGACGGCTGGCTGCGAACTGGTGACCTGGCGCGGATCGACGAAGACGGTTTCGTCTGGATCGTCGGCCGAAAGAAGGAGATCATCATCACCGCTGCCGGAAAGAATATCGCCCCGGCCAAGCTGGAGACGACCCTGGGCAATCACCCTTTGATATCCAAGGCCGCCATGATCGGGGACCAGAGGAAGTTCCTCTCAGTCGTGATCGCCCTCGACGCCGAAGAGGCACCTCCGTGGGCCGCAGCGCACGGGATCGAGTACACCGACCTGGCCGGCTTCTCCCGGTTGCCAGAGGTTCAGGAGGAGATCGCCCGGGCAATCGACGAGGCCAACGAGAGCGTGGCCAGGGTCGAGCAGATCAAGAAATGGACCATCGTCCCCGACGAGTGGACCCCCGAATCAGGTGAAGTCACCCCATCTCTCAAGCTGAAGCGTCGCATAGTTCTCGACAAGTACGCGAACGAGATCGAGTCGATGTACACGGGAGTCTGATCCCAGCCATCCATGAAGCGGACCATATTTGAAGCGGATCACGACCTCTTTCGCTCCTCGGTCCGCGAGTTCGTCGAGCGGGAGGTCACCCCGAACGTCGCCAAGTGGGAGGAAGAGGGGATCGTCGACAGGGCGCTCTTCCACAAGGCCGGCCAAGCCGGTCTGCTCGGCATGGCCATCTCCGAGGAACTCGGCGGTGGAGGCGTGGACGACTTCCGGTTCAATGCGATCATCGTCGAAGAGCTGGTGGCCGGTGATGCGATGGCCTCCGGCATGTGCATCACACTTCACAACGACGTAGTTCTGCCGTACTTCCTCTCTCTGGCCAACGAAGACCAGAAGCAGCGCTGGTTGCCGGGCATGGCGTCAGGCGAGCTTCTGGGGGCAATCGCCATGACCGAGCCAAGTGCTGGGTCGGACCTGGCCGGAATCAGCACTACGGCGTTGAGAGACGGTGGTCACTATGTGGTCAGCGGCTCCAAGACCTTCATCACCAACGGGATCAACTCGGACCTGATCGTCACCGCCGTGAAGACGAACCCGGACGAGCGGCACTCGGGGATGAGCCTGCTGGTGATCGAGGGCGACATGGACGGTTTCACCAGGGGACGCAATCTGGACAAGATCGGCCTCCACGCTCAGGACACAGCGGAGCTGTTCTTCGACGACGTCAGGGTTCCGGTCGAGAACCTCCTGGGCGAGGAGGGCAAGGGTTTCCTACACCTCGTCCACAACCTGCCTCAGGAGCGACTCTCCTTGACCGTCGGTGCGATCGCCCACGCCGAGGCCGCTTTCGGCTGGACACTCGATTATGTGAAAGAGCGACGCGCATTCGGCCAGCCCATCGGGGCATTTCAGACGATCAAACACGCGATGGCCGAGATGCGGACCGAGCTCGACCTGGCCCAGACGTTTGTCGACTCCCAGATCATGGATTTGACACGGGGTGAGTTGACGGCGGACGAAGCGGCCAAATCCAAGTGGTGGGTCACGGAGATGGAGAACCGTGTGATCAATCGCTGTCTTCAGTTCTTCGGCGGTTGGGGTTACATGGAGGAGTACCCCATCGCCCGGGCCTATCGAGATGCCCGGGTGCAGACGATCTATGGGGGTACCACCGAGATCATGAAGGAGATCATCGGCCGCTCCCTCGGTCTCTAACCAGGTTTTCTAAAGGGAAGGTAGCAAATGAGCGAACCGATAACGTTCGACGGTCGTGTCGCGATCGTGACCGGCGCGGGTGGAGGCCTGGGACGCACCTATGCCATCGAGCTCGCCCGACGAGGGGCTCGCGTCGTCGTGAACGACCTCGGCGGCGCAGTAGACGGCTCCGGCGCTTCGACGAATGCTGCCGACGTGGTCGTCGATGAGATCGTGGGAGCGGGGGGAGAGGCGGTTGCCAGCTACGACTCGGTCTCGACCTCGGACGGCGGCGGGGCGATCGTGCAGACCGCGGTCGATGCCTATGACACCGTTGACATCGTGATCAACAACGCCGGGATCTTGCGAGACAAGTCTTTCGCCAAGATGGAGCCCGACGACTTCAAAGCTGTGATCGCCGTCCACCTCGAAGGTGCGTTCAACGTCTCGATTCCGGCGTTTCGCATCATGAAGGAGAAGGGCTACGGCCGCTTCGTCTTCACGTCGTCGGCGTCGGGCCTCTTCGGCAATTTCGGCCAGGCCAACTATGGCGCGGCGAAGGCCGGGCTCATCGGCCTCAGCAACGTGATCGCCATCGAGGGCGGGAAATATGACATCAGGTCGAATGCGGTAGCCCCCATTGCCAAGACACGGATGACGAAAGACCTTCTCGGGCCGTTTGCGGACATGGTGTCGCCGGAGCAGGTGACGCCGATGGTCGTTTACCTCTGCTCTGAGGTGAACCAGGCGACCCATGAGATCTTCACAGTCGGGGGAGGCCGTTACGGCCGGGTCTTCGTCGGTACCAATGAGGGATGGTTCGCTGGATCCGATGAACTCCCCACTGTCGAGGATGTGCAGGAGAACCTGGAGGCGATCCGAGACATCTCCGAGTACGTGGTTCCGCTCAGCAACAACGACGAGATCATGCTGCTCGGCCAGATGCTCTCCGGTTAGGTCGAGAGATGCCGATCGACGTGGACAAGGCCTTGGGAGCCGAACTGCCATCCTCCTCGTTCACATGGGAGGAGAAAGACATCATCCTCTACAACCTCGCGGTCGGAGCCGGAGACCCACCGACCGATCCTCGAGAGCTGCACTACACCTATGAAGGGGATCTGGTTGCGATCCCAACATTCGGAACGATTCCGCCTTTTGGGATGATGATGTCCTTGGCAGGGGTCGAAGGGCTCGACATCAATCTGAGCCAGATCCTCCATGGGGAGCAACAGTTGACAGTTCATCGCGAGATACCCCCTTCGGGTGTGGTGTCTCAGACCGGCGGTGTGGTGGCGATCTACGACAAGGGGAAGGGAGCCCTGGCGGTCGTGGAGGTCGTGTCGGTCCTCGAGAAGACGGGTGAAGAGCTCTTCACCAACCGGGCGTCCATCTACATCCGCGGCGAGGGTGGATTTGGCGGCGATCCCGGTCCGAAGGCCGGGGGAGTCCCGCCTGGTCGGGATCCCGATCACAGGGTGGAGTCCCCAACCCTGCCCCAGCAGGCTCTTCTCTATCGGATGGTTTCCGGCGACAGGAACCCTCTTCATGCCGATCCGGGATTCGCCGCTTTCGCAGGATACGAGCGTCCCATCCTCCACGGTCTCTGTACCTACGGGATCGTGGCCAAGGCGGTGGTGGATCATGCCTTCGACGGCGAGCCGGGAAGGCTGCAGTCCTACTCCGCCCGATTCTCCGGACATGTCTTCCCCGGGGAGACACTCGTCACGTCGATCTGGCAGGAAGGTGATGGTCTCGTGGTCGAGACCCGCACCTCCGAACGGGACACCAAGGTCTTGAGCAACGGTCTGGTGTCGATCAGGCCCTGATCTCCACCGGAGTTCCTAGCGAAACGAGATTGCGTAGCTCGACGATGATCTCATTGGGCAGGCGAACACAACCGAGTGAGGCCGCCTGGCCGATCGATCCTGGTTTGTTGGTTCCATGGATGCCGATGATCCCGTCGCCACCGTTGAACTCGGTGATGGTATCCGATCGAGCCGACAGGCCGAGGGCGGCCGGGCCCCAAGGGCCGCCGCCCGGGATGTCAACCAGGTCGGTGATGTAGAACAGGCCGGTGGGTGTCGGGTTGTGGCTCGTCCCGATCGCCACGGTGGTGCTGAGTTGCCGGATCCCATCCCGGTAGTAGGTCAATTCCCGCTCACTCAGGTCGATCACCACTTTGTCGGTGACCATGTAGAGGTCGACCCGGTCGATCTGCACCCAGCCCTTGCTTCCGTTGGGCCGTCCGGGGAGCATCACCTCCAGCCAACCATCGACCGGCTGGCCCAACGCGGTGACCACTGTGGCCGTGCCCAGAATGGTCGTGGCCGGAAGAGTACGGGTTGGGTCGGCTTCCTCGGGCGATTGGTAGACCTGGAGCTCGCCCAGGGCTATCGCCACGAGTGTTGTTTCGGTTCCATTGGTGGCGTCGAAACCCGCGTAAGCGCTCTCCTCGAGGGATGTTGCGATGACAGGCGGGTCGGAGATCAGAATCCCGCGGACTCCGTCTTCGGTTGCGACGGTCGGTGGAGCCGTCGGCTCAACGTCGACGTCAGCGGGGCCAGTCTCGGCGGCACAGGACGTGACGATGAAGACAAGAGACATGGCAGCGGCGAGGCGACGCATCTGGGGAGGATATCGGCAGCCCCGCGTCGGCCGTTTAGCCTCATCTCGCCATGAAGAGGGTGTACGTCACACGCGGGTTGCCCGAACCGGCTCTGAAGCCGCTTCGCGACCTCTTCGAAACCGAAGTCTGGGACCGGAACGAGCCGATACCACGTGGGCATCTCAGCGAGGTGCTGGGAGACGTTGACGGTCTGCTCTGCATGTTGACCGACGAGATCGATGCGACTCTGCTCGGCCGGGCTCCCCGTCTCGAGGTGATCTCACAGATGGCGGTGGGTGTCGACAACATCGATGTTGAGGAGTGTCACCGACTGGGGATTCCGGTGGGTCACACACCGGATGTCCTCACCGAGACAGTGGCGGACACGGCATTTGCCCTGTTGGCCTCGATAGTGAGACGGCTCCCCGAGGGTGAGAAGATAGTGCGACGCGGTGAATGGGGGCCGTGGTCGCCGACCTTTCTCAATGGCCGCGATCTGCATGGGACGACGCTGGGAATCATCGGGATGGGTCGGATAGGGAAGGCCGTGAGCCGTCGCTGCGCTGGGTTCAACATGGAGGTCGTCTACACGTCCCGGAGCGCGAAACCGGATCTGGATGCACGCCGGCTCGATCTCTCGGAACTGCTTGGCCGGGCCGATCATGTGGTCATCTGTGTGTCTCTGAATATCGAGACACACCACCTCATTGGCGTAAAAGAGCTGGAGATGATGAAAGAGACGGCCTATCTGGTGAACGTGTCCCGCGGCCCGGTGGTGGACACCAACGCGTTGGTCGAGGCCCTGAAGGCGGGTGCGATCGCCGGTGCAGCTCTCGATGTCACCGACCCAGAGCCCCTTCCGGCCGAACACCCCTTGCTGGGCTTGGACAGCTGCCTCGTGGTGCCTCACATCGCGAGCTCGTCGGTTCGGACTCGCGAAGCCATGGCCCGTCTGGCAGTCGACAACCTGGTGGCCGGGCTGGAAGGCAGAGAGATGCCGGCCCGCTACAGGCAAGACCGGCGTGAGCAGAGTGATTAGCCTCCGTGTGATCCACGAGCCCAGGGGAGTTCTTTGAGTACGTCCGATCTGCCTTCAGCGCAGTCAGTCGAGCGAAACCCGAGCCAGGAGCGGCTTCGCGAGTTGGCGCAGTCGAAGACGCCGAGAGTCACTTTGACCGAGTTCGGAAACCTCAACTATCGAGCCGAGGTCACGGCGCGTCTCAAAAACTCTACGTTCTTCGTCTCGGACGTGGAGAACCACCAGAATCGCATCTCTCGTGTCGAAGCCGAGAAGTGGGCTGCTCTGCAGGACGAGTACATCGCTAGTCGCGACATGCTGCTCATCGAGGGATACATAGGGCCGGATCCCGACTTTCGCATCGGCTCGCGTGTCTACATCGAGGACACCCAGGCCAACATCGCAGGCATGCAGACCCATCTCTACTTCCCTCCGGACGAGGATTGGGAGCCGGAGTTCACGGTCATCTACACACCCGGGCTGCCGGCTTGGGACAAGCCCGACGATCGGCTGATCATGGTGGACAACGACCGATACTTGACCCGCGTCCTCGGGTCTGACTACTTCGGAGAGTCGAAGATGGGTGGCCTGCGGATGTGGAACCACCTCGTTTATCGGCAAGGAGGACTCGCTCTCCATGCCGGGCTCAAAGTCTTCCCGGCCCCGGCGACCCGCAGCGGTGAGGAGGAGTCGATGCTCATCATCGGGCTTTCGGGGACGGGCAAGACGACAACGACCTTCCGTCAGCAGGCCGGATCCTTACCCGTTCAGGACGACTTCGTCGCTCTGATGCCACATGGTGTGATCCGAACCACCGAGGCGGGATGTTTCGCCAAGACCTACGGGCTCGATCCGGAGGACGAGCCGACGATATACCACGGGACCACCCGGCCCGATGCATGGCTGGAGAACGTCGGGGTGAGCGAAGACGGAAAGGTCGACTTCTTCGACACATCGCACACCGCCAACGGTCGGTCCACGTTCCCGCTGGCCAACATACGGCACCGGGACCCTCAGAATGTGCCTCCGGCGAGCTACTTGCTGATCCTCAACCGTTCCGACCACGTCATCCCTGCGGTAGCAAAGCTCACTTCCCAACAGATTCCCGCCTACTTCATGCTGGGTGAGACGAAGGGGACCTCGGCCGGCGGTGTCGCTGAGGCAGGCAAGAGCCTGAGAGTGCCCGGCACCAATCCCTTCTTCTTCGACGACGATTCGCTACAGGGCAACCGTATAGCCGAGATACTCGAGACAATTCCGCATCTCGAGGCCTACTTGCTCAATACAGGGAGGATCGGCGGTGAGGGGCCGGACTCGAAGAAGGTACGGATCCCCGACTCATCGGCGATCGTCCAGGGGATCGTCGAGGGGACCATCGAGTGGGAGAACGATCCCGACTTCGGGTATGAGGTTGGCAAGTCGGTGCCGGGTGTGGAAGATCTCGAGCTTCTACAGCCCAGATCGCTATACGAACGGCTGGGTCGTTTCGACGAACACGACCAGATGGTGTTGAGGCTCAAGAAGGAGAGGTCGGAGTATCTAGATCGGTTCAAGGCCCTCGATCCGAAGGTAGCGGCCCGGCTACAGGGATGAGGGGATTCGCACCGCGAGCAGACGTCCCGAGGCGACTCTGATGTCGGCGACCGGTGACTCCATGACGTTGGACACGCCTCTGCTCGAGCCCGCGACCAGGGTTTCTCCGTCGAGGGGCCACCTCAGGCCCGTAGCAGTTATACCGGTTGCGTCGCCATGCATGGGGATCAATGTCAGCAGGTCTCCAATATCCCCGTGAATGAGCCGACGGCCACGGACAACGTGGGCCATGCCCCGTCCGGAGACCCAGTCGACTTCGTCGAAGACATCCCATCGTGGCGAGGACAGTAGGGAGGCGACCGCGAGCTCGTGATCGAGCCGGCCTCCGGAGCCGCCTGCGACCACCACTCTGGACGGCGACTCCCTCGCCACGAGTGAGAGGGCAAGCTCGAGGTCGGTTGCGTCTTTGTCGGGAGGGTGACGCTCGACGATCACGTGGCTGGGCAACGCGGTCTCTGAGATCGAGTCGAGATCACCGACCAGGACATCTACCCGATGCTCATTGGCAATGGCCGTGTCGTAGCCACTGTCGGCCGCGATGACCAGATCGGCTCGGGGCAGGTCGTCCACGACTCGCCGTGGTAGGGGATCCCCACCGGCAAATATCAGTGCGACGTCCATCTGAGCCACCACCCCCTTAAATCACAAAATCGTCTTACGCGCGCTCACGCGGGTAAGAACTGAACCTCAACTTGAGGTTGAGAGTTGGTCTTGGTTGGATATGGTGAGAAGGTCATTGGCTATTCGATGACGGGCCGGATGAGAGAAGCAGCTTTTCTGAGTGCGGTCTCCACGGTCTCGGGATCTCTGGCCCGGGCGAACACGAAGCCGAGATAGCGGTCGCCCTCGGGTACCGGGCGAACCTCAGTTCCCAAGGGGATGGTCAGGTCGATCCCTGTTACGCCCTCGATGTCCCTGCTCTCATCGACCCCCGCGACACGCCGCAAGACGCCCGCCCGCTCGATGGGGATCATGAGCACACCCGACGCTGCCGGCTCTCGGCGAAGTTCGGGCTTGTCCATCATCAGCGCATTGCGAAGTATCAGTGTCTCCAGGGTGGTGTCCATGAGCCCGAAGCTCAGACTGCGGGAGCACAGCCCGCCAATGGATCGAGCTGCGACCTCGATGACTCGCACCCGATCCGTATCGAGCTTCAGCTCGATATGAACGGGACCATGGCTCAGACCGAGACCTGCGACCGCCAGCTCGGCGACCCTGGTTGACTCGGCGATGGCTTCGTCATTCAGCCGGCTCGGCGTGATCAAGATGGTTTCGGGAAACGAGGGCCCGGCAGGCGTGTCCGGCTTGTCGAACAGCGCGAGCACCGTCAACTCCCCATCGCGTACCAGCCCCTCGACGGCTATCTCGACCCCTGGCATGTACTCCTCCAACAGCAGGTCCTCGTCGCCAACGATGGCCCGCACCCTCCGGATCGTCGCCTCGAGGTCACTGCTCCTGTCCACTCGCAGGACCCCTTGGCTGGCTGACCTGGAGATCGGCTTGACAACCAAGGGATAGCCGACGTCGCTCGCCGCATCGCCCGGATCGTCGTCGATGCCCAGGATCCGATACCCCGGCTGGGGAACCTCGGACTTGCTGAGCCGGTCGCGCATGCTGGCTTTGTCCCTGGTCGAAGCGGCGGCTGCTGGATCGTTGGCGGCAAGACCTAGTCGGGTTCCGATCATTGCGGCGATGACCACGCCCCGGTCATCGGCCGCGACGACGCCGTCGAGTGGCACATCGTCTCCCAGCCTGATCACCGCCTCGGCGGCTTCCGCCGGATCCGAGCAGTCGATCTGCAGATACCCGTCACCCATTTCGAAGGGGGGTGGCTGCTCGGAGGCAACGACGAGGTCGACGCCGAGAGCCTCGGCAGCCTTCACGAAATCGGCGGCTCGATACGTCGTGCTCGGCAGGATGACAACTGCTCTGGGCATGGGTTTGGCTGCTCCTTTCATTACCATGATTACAGATGTCTGAGAACACGGTTTTGAACATCGAGCCCGCAGCCCTCGAGATGATCAAGGAATTGCGGGACAACGAGCCAGGCGACGGCGAGTTCGGCCTATCGATCGAAGTCACCGGCTTCCGCGGGCCCCAGTTCTCCTATGAGCTGGCCTTCGTGCCGCTTGCAGACAAGGCTGAGAACTGGGTCGAAGAACGGCATGACGATCTGGCGGTTATTTTCCCCAAGGCTGATTCAGGGAAGCTGGATGGAGCCATCCTCGAGCTCACCGAGGACGGATTGGCGATGAACAATCCCAATCGCCCGGCGACGCCGGAGATGGCTGCCCCGGCCGGCGATTTGTCCGGACCATTGGTCGATAGGGTGAATCAGGTTCTGGTCGAGCAGGTGAATCCCGCAATCGCAGCCCATGGTGGTGGCGCCGAGTTGGTTTCGGTCGATGGCACCATCGCCTATCTCCGTCTCTTTGGCGGCTGTCAGGGGTGCGGTCTCGCCCAGGTCACGCTGAAGCAGGGCATCGAGCGGATCCTGCTGGAGTCAATCGATGAGCTGACCCAGGTGGTCGACGTAACCGACCACGCCTCCGGGGAGGACCCCTACTACGAGAGTCAGAAGAAGTAGGAGACAACGCGAAGCGCCCTGGAGTAACCGACCAACTCCTCATACGGATTGCTCAGCAACACATTTCGTCTTTCCAAATCGTCCTCCTCTCGGAGAGTGTCCCATGTGCCGAAGCGCTCAGCCGAGTCTGCTTAACCTCTCCGCGTGGGATTCACCAAGGAGCAGCTCGAGTCGTTCCGCGACGCGTCGGTTCCCGATCTGGTAGCGCCTGATTGCAGGCTCCTCTTCGTCGGGATCAACCCGGGCTTGTGGACTGCGGCCACTCAGACCCACTTCTGTCACCCCTCCAACCGGTTCTATCCCGCGCTGCTCGAGGCGGGGCTCATCGATTGGGAGTTGGATGCGTCGACAGGGATGACTCCAGAGCAGCGTGCCGACTTCCTGTCGAGGTCGATGGGCATCACCAACCTGGTGAATCGGGCCACCGTCAGAGCATCGGAACTCGGGAGAGAAGAGCTGCGATTGGGGGCCAGGCGGTTGACCGACCTCGTGGGTCGACTGTCGCCCATCGTGGTCGCGGTCGCCGGGATCACCGCATATCGGGACGCATTCGATGATCGTGATGCGGGTCCCGGGCCACAGAAGGCGTCTATCGCCGGGTCTGACGTCTGGGTAGTGCCCAACCCAAGCGGTCTCAACGCGCATGAGACGGTCCGCACCCTGGCTGAAAGCTATCGAGAGGTGGCAAGGGCAGCGGGGATCGCATGACTGGCGAGACGACCCCGAGACAGGTCCTCTATGCCCTGGTGGCGGCCGGGTTCCTGGTAGTGGTCGCCGTGCTCACCGTCGGCGCCGCCGCAGCGGGCTTGACGCCCCGATGGTGGTCGCTCACGCTGGCACTGATGATCGCGATGTCCGGCAGCTGGATGGTTGCGAACTGGCGTCGGACCGCCGTCGTGCTGTCCCTCTCGATCGGGGTGTTCGTGGTTTGGCTGATCGGCACCTTGATCTTCGCAGGGTGATCAGCCGGTCCAAATCTGGGCTTCCGGGAAGAAGGCTTGCCAGGCGAACCAGAACTCGTTGCGATGCGGAAGCAGTTCGAGCTCGGAACCAGCGAGCTCACCGTCGACCGCCTTGCCCAGAATTGTCCACGTTGTCCCGGTCTCGTTGTCGACGAACTCTGTGTCGCTCAGGGGGGCGAAAGTGAGTCGCCGGCCATCGACAACGGGGTCATAGGCGATGCCGGTGCCAATGGCGCGCGCCTCGGAGATGTCACCGGCGTCGAGGGCATCGGTGGTCGCTTCGGCCCCCCAGAAGACGACCAAGGGACGGCCGTCGAGGTCGTCGTTGACCACTCTCACCTCACTGATCTCCGAGAAGGGATAGGCCTTCTCGCCTTCGTCGATCGTGACGCCGACGACGCGAGATAGCGCGGGATAACGGTCGTCGATTTCCCCCTGGAAGAAGCTGTAGGGCCGGGCGCCCGAGGAGTAGAACTCGTACGGGTTGGACCCGTAGAACGCGCCGAAGCCTTGGTCCTGGGTCATTGCCAGGCCATCGGGGTGATTTCCGACGAAGTCGGCCCACCTCACGATCGCCGATCCGACAGAGGTCAGGCTCTTCCCGGCGTGTTCGCCGACGATCGCTTCTCCGGTTATCTGCTGCCACAAGCTCTGCGATTGGAGATCCCACATCACGAGGTCGGAGTTGCGAAGCAGTCCCGACACGCCGAGCCTCAGCACCTCCCCTTCGAATCTGCGGTCGAATGCCACCGCTGTGTTGCAGAGGGGGCAATAGGTGACGGCAATCGGTATCCCCCCCACCTCGTCGTTGACTATCTCGTGGCGCGTCAGGACGGCCAATGGGTAGAAGCGGGCCTCATCCCCAACCTCGATCAGGACACCTGGTTCCTGGTCTTCCAGCCAATCGATGTTGGTGACGGTGTCGAAGTTGGGCTCGTCGATTGGAGGTATGCGATCCCTCGGATCCGACACCGGGATGCCCACGAGTAGCTCGTTCAGATCGATGGTCGTCTTGGTGAAGTCCGTGGTCCACAGTTGCGCCATCGGCTGAAGATGCCTGGGGATGTCGCCCGCGGGCTCTGCGGTAGTGGTCGGGGTGTCTGATTGGTCAGTCGTGGGAGAGCTCGGGGTGGTCGTGCTCTCGTCGGTGCCATCGGTAGCTGACGTGTCCGTTCCCGCCTCGGCGCCACAGGCGGCGATCAAGAGAACCAGGGCCGTCAGTAGAGCGGTGCGGGCCTTCATCACGTGTAACAACCGACGCAACAGGAGTTCTGTTTCGTCAGGGAATGTCGGGAAACAGACAGTTCGTGTCACCCCGACCGGCAACCGAAACTCGATCGATGGGTAGCCGAGACCTGGAATCCGTCGGGTAAAGGTTTAGCATCGCGTCAGTGACCAGCGACGTTTCCGCCGGCGAGACCTACGCGCGTTCAACAACCATCAGCCGAATAGGGGCGCCTCTGGTGGTGGCTTCGGCTTTGGGTTCCACGCTTGGCATCCTCATCGCCCAATTCCTCGACGACTTTGGTGACGGTCTCCTGGCCGAGATCCTTGGGGGAAGCGCCGTCGTCTACAACAACCGCGCCGAGGTCACAGGGGCCTCCGACATCGTCTGGGCCGGTGGGTTCCTCCTCTGTCTGATCGTCGGCCTCCTCTCCCTGTTCTCCTATCCGACGCAGCGAGGCCACGGCGTGTCCCGGTTGACATTCCTGTGGATGCTGCTCCATGTGCTGCGTCAGGCTCTGACTCAGGCGGTGCTCCTGCCCTTCGATTCCGACGGGCAACTGGCGATGGCCTACGACACCTTCGACGCCCCTCCAGGGCTGGATGTGGTCATCGCTGCCGCGGGCGGAGTTGGGCTTCTCCTCGTGGCGCTTTCGGCAGCGGCGGCTTTCCTGGCCTTCACTCCCCATCGCAAGCTCGTATCGACGAGCGGAAAGCGTCTCAGCTTCACGCTCTGGATTGCTGTGGTGCCCGCAGCAGCCTCGGTCTTCTTGGCCATACCGTTCTTCCTGCCCGACGCGGAGAGTCTCGTGATCCCGACCCTGCCCCTGACTGCAGTGATGTTCCTCGCGACGCTGGCAGCCGCACCCGGCACTTCTACGGTCCATGGACCGGAAGACGAGAGGGCGGTGTCTCCTCCGTGGGGGCTGGCCGTCTTCCTGGTGGTCATCCTGGTCTTCTATCTCGCCGTGTTCCAGGGCGGCATCGCAATGGATCCACGCCAGTGGGGTTAGAGGGGGTCGAGGCCATGGTGCTCACGGTCAGTGACGGGGTCAGCGCAGGGACCCGAGAAGACACCTCCGGGGATCAGCTCGAAGAGATGCTGACCGACTTGGGCATGTCCGTGTCCAGAGCTCTCGTTCCCGATGAGGCGGAGCAGATCTCCACAGCTCTCCGGTCTGCCGCGGCCAATGCTCGATTCATAGTCACCACTGGTGGCACGGGTTTCGGGCTCCGCGACGTGACCCCGGAGGCCACGATGGCGGTGCTCGATCGGGAGGCCTCGGGCTTGACGCATGCGATGCTGGCGGCCGGCTTGGCCAAGACACCCATGGCAGCCTTGAGCCGCGCCCGCGCTGGTTCGTTGGGCAGCACCCTGGTCGTGAATGTCCCCGGGTCGCCGAAGGGTGCCACTGAGAGCCTGGAGGCAATCATGGATCTCATCCCGCATGCGCTCCAACTCTTGTCGGGTGACAACCGGCACCATTGATCCACACGTTGCTGTCGGCCGTTTCCAGTCGCTAGCGTTCGGCGCTGCCACATCGCCAGGAGGAACATGAAGATCTCGCAGGAATTCTCGGTCGCCAAACCACCGGATACGGTATGGGAGCTGTTCCAGAACGTCCCTTCGGTCGCGCAATGCCTGCCCGGCGCCGAGTTGTTCGGTGAGACCGAGGACGGGGCCTACGAGGGGAAGCTCTCGGTCAAGCTGGGGCCGATGACTGCCGCTTTCGAGGGCAAGGCGACCGTTGACCCGAACCCATCTGAGAAGTCAGCGATCATCGAAGGACGTGGCGTCGACAAGCGCGGCGGTTCGCGCGGTCAGGTCAAGGTCAACTATGCGGTGGTGCCAGACGGAACTGGCTCCAAGGTCAGCGTCGACGCCGACGTCACGTTGTCCGGTCCTGCTGCGCAGTTCGGTAGGACCGGTCTTATCAACGAGATGTCCAAGCGCCTCATCAGCGAGTTCGTCGAATGCCTGGAAGCCAAGCTCGGCGCCGAGTCCGAGGCCGAGGCCGAGAGTGTGACGGCCGGTGAAGTCAATGCAATCGCCCTGTTCTTCTCCTCACTGTGGGCGTGGATCAAGAGGCTGTTCGGCCGAGGCGATCTGGATTGAAGTCGAGAGCCCTGGTGGCCGCCGTGATCGGCGGCGTGCTGCTTGGCGCGTGCGGCGGTAGCTCGGGCTCGGACGAGTCCGTCGAAGGTGAGAGCGTGACCGTGGAGATGTACGACAACCGATTCCAGTACACGGAAATCCGGATCCCACTTGGTGGGACGGTTGACTGGCTGGGGTCCGGGCGCAACCCGCACAACTCCGTTGCCGCTGATGGTTCTTGGTCAACGGAGGACGTGTTCGAGAGCCTGGAACAGCTCGAGGGTGACAGCGCGGTGCTGAGGTATGACGATGCAGGGGAGTACGTCTTCTTCTGCACCTTCCACGGCAATGCGCAAGGAGACGGCATGGCCGGCGTCCTCATCGTGGAGGAAGGTGGCTAACACTTGAAGCGACTGGCGCTCTTCGCCGCGGCGGCTGCACTTCTGCTCGCGGCTTGCGCCGGCCCGCCTGCCGGTGACGCGTCACCGGCAGCCACCGGGGACACCTCCACCGATGCACCTTCGGAGTGGACCGGAGTGACGAGGAATGTCCCATCCGAGTACCCCACGATCCAGTCGGCCGTCGACGCAGCGAATCCCGGCGACCTGATCCTCATAGATCGTGGCGTGTACAAGGAGACGGTGAGCGTGACCACTCCTGGGCTCGTCATCCGTGGTGTCGATCGCAACGAGGTTGTCATCGATGGCGAGTTCGAGAGACCGAACGGGTTCGAAGTGCTCTTTGCCGACGGAGTGGCGGTAGAGAACCTGACCTCGGTCAACCACACCATCAACGGGTTCTTCTGGACCGGGGTCCGGGGCTATCGGGGCTCCTATCTGACGGCGGTCAACAATGGGGACTACGGGATCTATGCGTTCGACTCGGGTGACGGCCTGTTCGAGCATTCGTATGGGTCCGGATCCCCCGATGCTTCCTTCTACATAGGACAATGCAATCCCTGTGACGCAGTGATCTCCGAGTCGATAGGGGAGTACAGCGGTCTCGGCTATTCCGGAACCAATGCCTCGCATTTGTACCTCGTCAACAATGTCTTCCGTTTCAACGGCACCGGGGTCGCACCCAACACGCTCGACTCAGAGCTGATTCCACCTACGCGGGACGTGGTCGTGGCCGGGAATCTGATCTACGACAACGGCTATCAGGACTTCCCCCACAAGGATTCTCAGTGGCTCACTCAGGGATTCGGTGTCCTCCTGGTAGGCGTTGACGGAGCCACGGTGACCATGAACAGGATCTTCAATCACCCGAACGGAGCTATCGCTGTAGCGCCCAATGTCGACGCCAACTTCTGGATGTCGTCGGACAACGAGGTGGTGGACAACGTCGTGGAAGGCTCCGGTCTGGGGGATCTCGCTTTGGCCGGCCCATCTCTCCCAGGCAACTGCTTCGAGGGCAACGATCCGGCTCACACGATGCCCCCCATGCTCGAGACTTCCCAGGGATGTGGTGGGTTGCGTTGGCCTGCCTTGTTCGAGGTCGGCTCCTTTGCGTCGCTGTTCGGCCGTGTTGTGGAGAACGGGCTCGATCTCGATACGGACGTCTTCTACGGGGACATGCCCCTCCCGGGACCTCAGCCACAGATGCCACAAGGGGCGGATGCACCTGTCATCCCGGCCGTGAACGTGTTCGCGGGGGCCCAACCAAATCTCGGATCCATCGAGACCCCGCGGATGCCGGCCGGTGAGGAAGTAACTCAACAGAAAGGGATCAACATCATGGGCGTCACGTTTGCCTCGACTCTCGGCGGGATCCTCGGGCTGTACGCATATGTACTGCCCATGGTCCTCTATGCCTCCTGGGTCGTCATAGCCGTCTGGGAGATCGTCAAGCGGGACGATCTGGGCCGTGGTGCGGGCCTCGGCTGGATGGCGGCGATCCTGGTCATACCGTTTCTTGGTGTCATCGCCTATTACATCTTCGGGCGGAGTCAGGTTCCCGTTGCCTACCGGTGGATGCTCCTGGCCGGGGGTATCGGGGCGTATCTGGTGATTCTGGCGATCGGGATGATCGTCGGCGGGGTCGTTTGACAGGTGGCGGACGAAGGCGTCTCGAGACGGGACCTGCTGAAAAAGGCGGGTCTCGGCGGTGCGGTATTCCTCGGAGGCTCGGTACTGGGCAGGTCGATCGGGAGCGCCCGCGCCGGGACCGAACCCTCCTACGACGGTGAGGATCACTCCCTCGTGGGCGACGACGTCCTCGATGCGATCTACGGCCACGGTCATGGTCCGCCGATCGGGATCGAGGCCTCCGCCCTGGATCGACATACCGTCCCTCCCCGGGCCGATGAGCTTCCCCCCGGTGCCGTCAGGGAGGTCGAATTCGGAGTCGAGGAGAAGCTGATCGAGATAGCGAACGAAGTGTTCTTCGAGGCGTGGACTTACAACGGCACGGTTCCGGGACCAATCATTCGTGCAACCGAGGGGGACTTGATACGCCTTCGCCTCGAGAATCGGACGGGGCACCCTCACAGCCTCCACTTCCATGGCGCTCATCGACCCGAGATGGACGGATGGGAGCCGGTTCCAGCAGGCGGGGAGACGGTCTATGAGATAGAGGCCGGGCCGGCCGGCGTGCATCCCTATCACTGTCACACTGCTCCGCTGGCCGAGCACGTCGCCAGGGGGCTCTATGGGATGATGATCGTCGACCCCCCCGGCGGCAGGTCGCCGGCTCACGAGGTAGCGCTGGTTCTGTCTGGCTTCTCCAACGGCGTGATCGGCGAGAACGGTGTCGTCGCCTGGAACGGGATCGCTGGGTTCTACGACCAATACCCCATCAAGGTGCCTGTGGGAGAGCCGGTGCGGGCATACGTCGTCAACATGCTCGAGTACGAGCCGATCGGATCATTCCATCTGCACGCCGAGATCTTTGACGTCTATCCGGCGGGTATCGGCGACTTGCCCGCGTTCCATGACGACACGATTGCCCTGGCCCAAGGGCAGAGGGCGATGATCGAGTTCACTCTTCCTCGATATGGCAGGTACATGTTCCACCCTCACCAGCATTGGCTGGCGGATCGGGGTGCCATGGGCTGGTTCGCCGCGGTCTAGGCCCGTCAGGGGTGAGCTGCACGCCCACCCCTCGGGTTGGGCACGGAGCCTTCGCTTGGCGAGCTTGACATGTTCGATGGAGTGGTGAAATCGGAGGCCCGGGTTCAGCGGGCGTGATCCCACCAATCGATCACACGGAGGGCGCGCAACGTGTTCCAAAGACTCGGCTTTCCGGCGCCGTCCTCAATGTCGAAGTGCACTCGCCCTGGGTGGATGCGATCGAGCAGCCAACTGCCATCGGCTTGTTGCTTCGATCGTACGAGCCCGAGGCTCTCTTCCAACCGCGGATCGGGGTCGGCACCCGATCGCCGGAAGTAGTCGAGAGCTCGGAGGACGTCGTATCTCCAGTAGTAGGGGAAGGCAAAGTCGAGATATGCCGGGTTGACGATTCCGCCGGTGCTCTTGCGGCGGAAGAGACTCCGTTCCAACAAGAACTCCTCGGCATCGAGCCGGGCCGCACGCACCTCGGGTGACCCGCCGGTGGCTCGCTCGAAGGCCAGCAAGCCGTCGAGCACATTGATCGTGGTGTCGAAGGACGAGCGAACCGACCCGTTCTCAGCTTCGCAATTCCACCCACCGTCGGCCAGGCGCTCAGACAGGAGTCTCTCGACGATCGGGGCGACTTCGACCCCGAAATAGACCCCGGTCTCGACAGTTCTGCCGTTGATGCACGGTTCCACCTCGCCCTGGAAGTAGGGCTGGCCGGCGTGCTCCCATCGGCCGTTCTCGGCTATGAGCGGGATTGCCTTCAGTGCCGACTTGGACTTCGGGTCGAGACCGAGAAGTTGCAGAGTCTGCAGGCTGTGCATCGTCGCCGTCCACGGTTGTCCCGGTTCGTTGCCGGTGTAGTCCGAGGGAAAGCAAGCGCCACCATCCCAGAGCCCGTCCGGGCCCTCGTAGGCGAGGAGTCGGGCTCCCCACCCCTCGTGCTCGACCTTGAAACGCTCGGCGGCGACCTCAATCTGAGACGCATCCGTCAGGTCGGCGAACACCTGCCAACGGATGGCGGGATCACTGTCGAGCAGCCAAGCCGTTGTACTCATCGAACCAGGGTAACTGTCACCGAGGTGGCGGGTTCCTCCCTATCGTCCCCTCCCAATGGACTTCGAATCCCTTCTCACCTACTGCCTGGGCAAGCCGGGAGCTTGGCGTGACGAGCCGTGGGACGACGACATAGTGGCGAAGGTCGACAAGAAGATCTTTGCGTTCCTCGGTGATGGGGCGGTGGGGGTGAAGTGTGGAGACGACCGCGACGAGGCGGACGAGTGGCTTCACCGCTTTCCCGAGGATGCCTCGGTGATGTCATACATCGGGCGGTCGGGTTGGAACACCCTGAGGTTCAATGGAGCCATTCCGGACCAGGAGATCACGGAAGCAGTCGACGAGTCGTACCTCCGGGTCGTCGAGAAGCTCCCACGCAAGCGGAGGCCGGACGGATGGGACGCTCCCTAGCCTCCGATCTCAGTCCCTGAACTGATCGGCGGCTTCCACCTCGGCTGCAAAGCCGTCGAGGTCGCCGATCGCCGGCGCCTCGGTCCATACCGGGATCCCCTGGAGAAGTTCCCGATACCTCTGCGCCTGGTCCGCGTCGACCCTCACCCGGATGGGCACATCGTCCGCCAACACTTCCTTGTACTTCCGTACGATCGCCCGGTGTTGGGGGCGTTCGAGGTCGAGGAGGAAGACGATGCCATGGGCGTTCTCGGCCAAAGGACAGCCGGCTCCTGAGAGAATCGGGCAGAGGGCCTTGGGATCGGGGCCATGACAGACCTCGACCGGGTGCCCGAGAGCCTCCAGGAAGCCAATGTCGGTGGTCTCTCCGCCGGGGATGTCGACCAGAATCATGCCCTCTTCGGACATAGTGGCTCCTTCCATCGCTTCCGACTCTGCGAACGATCGTTCGTTGGCACCAGTGCCGAAAGTCACTGTTTCGCGCTCGGGAGGTCCCTTTTCCGGTCTTCAGACGTAGTGAGACCTATCTTCCGACCATGGTCCAGCGCATCTTTCGAATGGCGGGTCGCTCTTGAGCCGAGAGCAACCGATCTCGGGAGAGGTCGCACTCGTGACCGGAGCCAATCACGGGATCGGTGCGGCCACCGCCATTGCGCTGGCCAAAGAAGGAGCCGATGTCCTGATCACATATCTGCGAGCGGACGGAGACGACACGGATTTCGGCAGGGCGCGCTCACGGGATGGCTCGACGATTGGCACGGCCATAGAGGCTCTGGGACGGACCTGTCACATGATCGAGGCCGATCTCAGGGACCCAGGGACTCCGGGCAGGCTTTTCGAGGCTGCCGAAGCCAACTTGGGACCTGTCAGCGTCCTGGTCCACAATGCCAGCGGTTGGAAGAAGGATTCCTTCGCGGCGGGAGGGACGGACTCCATCGGGCGTCCACAGAAACAGGTGACTCTCGATTCGATCGACTCCCAGCTGGAGGTCGATGCGCGGGCCGGGGCTCTCCTCATGGCCGAATTCATCCGAAGACATAGAGAGCGGAACTCACATTGGGGTCGGATCGTCACACTCACTTCGGGAGACGGTCGTGGGTTCCCGGGTGAGGTCTCATATGGCGCGGCCAAGGCTGCGCTGGTCAGCTACACACTGTCGGCAGCGGCAGAGATGGCCGATGACGGGGTGACGGCAAATGTCGTCTATCCGCCCGTCACAGACACCGGCTGGATCACCGACGAGGTGCGCGAGTTCGTGAAGGTGGATCACGAACACCATCACATAGCCTCGCCCGACGAGGTGGCGGACGTGATTGCGTGGCTCTGCAGCCGGGCAGGGAGAGTCGTAACAGGGAACGTCATTCGTCTCCGGTAGCCGTTTGGCACCGAGATAATTAGCGTCACGACTGATGCCCGACACAGATGTCCTAACCGAGCTTCGCCGTCTCGAGGAGTCACTCTGGCGTGAGGAGACCAGGTTCGACCGGGACTACATGGACCGGATCCTCGCTTCCTACTTCGTCGAGTTCGGCCGCTCCGGCAAGGTGTGGACCCGCAAAGACACGCTCAGAACCCCACGTAGGAAGATTGGAGCCCGTCTACCGCTGGCGAGGTTCTCGATCCGGATGATCACCGAAGACGTCGCGCTCATCACCTATCGCAGTGAGGGTCTCGAGGATGATCTGGAGGTAGGCAACAGAGCCTCTCTGTGGAGACGGTCCGAAAATGGCTGGAAGCTGGAGTTCCATCAGGGAACTCCCACCATGCGGTGAAGGCTCAGATCCTGGTGACCTTGTCACCCACCGAGAAACCACCAGCTTCGACGACCCTGGCATAGGCGCCCCGAAAGCGGCGTTCCCGGCCCTCGCCTACATTGACGAAACGAAGCCCTTCGCTACCGAAGCGGTCAGCGAACTTGGCGCAGCCGGTGTGCGGAATGGCCGTGATCTCGATAATGGCCTCGCCGATCCGGAGCCTCGTGCCGGCCGGCAGGTTGTCCTTCGACAGATCTAGGTCGATCAGTATCTGGTCTCCTGCGAGGGGCCAGCGATCCCGGCTGGCCGCCACTGCATCGAGGACCCGGGAATTCATCAGAGTCAACTGGGTATCGGGTCTGGGCTCCCCCCGCTGTGCCCAGTTGTCTCCGACGAGCCCGGCTTTCGGGTCGAGCTCACCGGACTCGGCGGTCTCCCTCTCGTTCTCGGAAGGGCGTAGAACGATCATCTCCACCGGTCCCGCGTCGGAGGGGGCATTGCCGATGTGGTCGAGGAAGGCCTGGAGCTCTTCGGTGGATCGGTGCATCGACACAGTATGGCTGATCAACGAATTTCGAGCTCGGTAACTTCTCCTTCCCTTATCCGCCAGGCGCGGACGTCAGGCGTTCCCCTGAGCCCGACGACCAGGTAGACCCACTCCGGGTCGAGTGCGGACACCACGTCGACCATTGACGGCCGTGCTTCCCCATTCGGATGGGAGTGGAAGACCCCCCCGAGAAGCCAGCCGCGGGATTCTGCGTCTGCAAGGGCGGCGAAGTGCTCCTCAGGGGGCACGGTGAAGCCACTCGGCGACGCCTCTGCGTTGGAGGTGGGGTAGATCCGGGTGACGACGTCGTGCTCGACGGCGAACAGCCCGCACCCCTCGACGGGTGCGGCACCCAGGCAATGCTCGATGATCTCCCGTCTGAACTCCCGGCTGAGGCTGAGCGACACTATGAGGTTCGGACGGTGTTCCCGGCCGGGCGGCACGTGTCGTCGTAGTCGACCAAGACGGGCGGTCGTTCCGGGTCTCTGCAGGCGGGGCACGCGGGGTCGCGAGCCACCGACAGAGTTGTGAAATCTTGATCCAGCGCGTCGTAGATCAACAGGCGACCGGTGAGCGTGTCGCCTATGCCCAATAAGATCTTGATCGCCTCCATGGCCTGGATCGATCCGATGATGCCCGGAAGAACACCCAGGACTCCGGCTTCGGCGCACGATGGCGCCAGCTCCGGTGGGGGAGGCTCGCGGTGCAGGCACCGATAGCACGGCCCTTCATACGGAGACAACACAGAGGTCTGGCCCTCGAATCGGAAGATCGACCCGTGGACGACGGCCGTCCTCAGGTGAAGTGCGGCGTCGTTCACCAGGTATCGCGTTGGGAAATTGTCCCCGCCATCGACGATCACGTCGTAGCCCCCGAGGATCGAGATGGCGTTGTGGGACTTGAGGCGCTCACCGTGCATCTCCACCTTCACGTCCGGATTCATGGCCATGAGGGTTTCCCGCGCCGAATTGACTTTCGCCATGCCCACCCTGTCCACGTTGTGCAGCAGCTGGCGTTGCAGGTTGCTGGCGTCGACGACATCGTCATCTACAACTCCGATGGTCCCCACTCCGGCGGCCGCCAAATACATGGCGGCCGGGGAGCCGAGGCCCCCTGCACCGATGATGACGGCCTTGGAGTCGAGCAGCTCGAGTTGGCCGGCTTCACCTATTTCGGGCAGCCTGACATGACGGGCATATCGGGTTCGTTGCTCCGAGGTGAGGCCTGTTGGGTCGCCCCAGGCGTGGCCCTCCTGTTTCCAACGCTCGAAGCCGCCTGCCAGCGAAGTGGCGTCCTCGTAGCCCATTGTCCTCACCGCGGCGGCGGCCAGGGCCGAACGTGAGCCGCTTGCGCAATACAGGACGAGGCGTGTCTTCGTGTCCGGGATGACCCCGGCTATGTCTCGTTCCAGGATTCCCCTTGGGATTAGACGCGCGCCTGGTATTGCTCCTTGCTCGTACTCGTCCGCCTCTCTGACGTCGAGGATCGTCAGATCTTCGATCTGCGCGAGCACCTCGGCGGGGGTGAGTTCGCCAACTTCACGGAGGGCTCGGGCGACCAGATCCCGGTAGGTGGCCATCAGTGGGCCTGTGCCGGGTCGATCGCCTCCGGATCGATCTCATACCTGTCGAAGGCATCCTTGACGGCTTCCGGCTCCACGCGACCGCGTTGCACGAGGGAACTCAGCGATGCTGCGACGACATGTCCGGTGTCGGTTTCGAAGAAGCGGCGAAGGGCGGGACGTGAGTCGGAGCGCCCAAAGCCGTCGGTTCCCAGGATCGTGAGCTTCCCGGGCACCCACCGGCTCACCTGGTCGGGGACCAGCGTCATGTAATCGGTCACTGCCAGCTTGGGGCCCTCCACTTTCGACAACAGCCGTGTGACGAGGGGAATCCTCGGCTGCTGGTCGGGGTGGAGGCGGTTCCAACGCTCCGCCGAGAGTGCCTCCTCTCTAAGGCTCTTGTAAGACGTTGCCGACCAAAGCTCCGCTCCGACTCCATAGTGCTCGGCAAGATCGCGTACGGCCTCTCGTGCGGCGAGATTGGCTGTGCCCGAGAACAGGATCGCCAGGTCGGTGTCAGTCCCTTCGGGTGCCTCGGCCCACCGATAGAGGCCATCGATGATCCCACGATCCACATCGGGCGGTTTGGCCGGCTGGGAGTAGTTCTCGTTGTAGAGGGTCAAGTAGTAGAAGACGTCGTCGGGCTCGGTGCCGTACATGCGCTCGATACCGTGTTTGATGATCGTGCCGACCTCGTAGGCGAAGGCCGGGTCGTATGCCTGGCAGACCGGATTGGTCGTCGCCAGAACGTGGCTGTGTCCGTCCTGGTGCTGAAGACCCTCGCCTTGCAACGTCGTCCTGCCGGCCGTAGCTCCGAGCAAGAACCCTCGCACCCTTTGATCGGCCGCCGCCCAGATCAGGTCGCCGACCCTCTGGAAGCCGAACATGGAGTAGAAGATGAAGAAGGGGACCATGGGGACTCCGCGGGTGGAATACGAGGTCCCCGCTGCCGTCCAGGACGCCAGTGAGCCAGCCTCGGTGATCCCCTCCTCGAGTATCTGGCCGTCTTGTGCCTCTGAGTAGGACAGAAGCATCGAAGCGTCCACGGGTTCGTAGAGCTGGCCCTTAGAGGCATAGATCTTGAGCTCGCGGAAGAGTGAATCCATTCCAAAAGTGCGGGCCTCGTCCGGGACGATAGGCACTACGTGCTTCCCGAAGCCCTCGGCGCGGGCCAGGTTGCGCAGCAGTCGGGTGAAGGCCGACGTGGTGGCGGCCTCGACTTTTCCAGACCCCGCCATCACCTCTTCGTAGGCCTCATCGGGGGGCATAGGCAAGGACACATCGGGGACGATCCTCTGTGGTATCGGGCCACCAAGCTCCTCGCGACGGGCGGTCAGGTACTCGTGCTCGGGTGTGCCCGGGCCCGGCCGGTAGTAGGGCGGGATCCTGTCGCCTTCCAGGGCTTCCTCTGCGATCTCCTTCTCGAGGTGCAGCGTCGCCCTCAGCCCGGCGAGCTGCTTGTTGGTCAGCTCCTTTATCTGGTGGGTCGCGTTCCGCCCCTCTACATCCGGGCCCAGCGTCCAACCCTTGATCGTCTTGGCCAGGATCACCGTTGGCTTGCCGTTGTCGAGTTCCATGGCGACCCTGTAGGCGCCGTAGATCTTCCGAAAGTCGAGCCCTCCGCGCCGGAGATTCCAGATCTCATCGTCGCTCATGTCGTTGACGAGCTCCTTGGTGCGGGGGTCTTTGCCGAAGAAGTGCTCTCTCACGAAGGCCCCATCCTCGGCCTTATAGCGCTGATATTCACCGTCGACTGTCGTGTTCATCACATTGACCAGGGCTCCCTCGTCGTCCCTGGCCAGGAGGGGGTCCCAACCGCTTCCCCAGATCACCTTGAGCACGTTCCAGCCGGCACCTTTGAACACAGCTTCGAGCTCGGTGATTATCTGGCCGTTCCCACGAACCGGTCCGTCGAGTCTCTGGAGGTTGCAGTTGATGACCCAGGTCAGGTTGTCCAGGCCCTCACGTGAGGCCAGCGAGATCGATCCGAGAGTCTCCGGCTCGTCGGTCTCCCCGTCTCCGATGAAGCACCAGATCCTGGACTGTGAGGTGTCGTCGAGGCCCCGGTTCTGGAGGTACTTGTTGAAGCGGGCGTGGTAGATCGAGTTGATCGGCCCAAGACCCATGGACACCGTGGGGAACTCCCAGAAGTCAGGCATGAGTCGGGGGTGCGGATAGGACGAGAGGCCATCACCACCGATCTCGAACCTGAAGTTGTCGAGATGCTTCTCGTCCAGCCGGCCCTCCAGATATGCCCGGGCGTAGATGCCCGGAGCAGCGTGGCCCTGGATGTAGATGTAGTCGCCTCCGCCGGGTGCGCCTTTTCCACGGAAGAAGTGGTTGAACCCAACTTCGTAGAGCGTCGCAGAAGAGGCAAATGTGGAGAGGTGGCCACCGATCCCCTTCTCCCGATGGTTGGCCTTCACGACCATGACAGCCGCATTCCAACGGATGAAACGCCGGATCCTGCGCTCGATGTGCTCGTCACCGGGGAATTCGGGCTGTTCATCGGGGGGAATCGTGTTGATGTATGGCGTTGTGACAGCTCCGGGCACCCCCAGGTGGTTCTCATGAGCCCGTTCCAGGAGTTTCGCCAGGAGGAAGCGAGCCCGAACCGGACCCAAACGCTCGGCGACTGCATCCAGTGAGTCGAGCCATTCCTGTGTCTCGACCGGGTCGGTGTCGACCAGCTGGTGGATGTACTCGTCGCCGATCGTCTGACCGAGGTCGCCCGTCATGTCAGACAGGTTAGTTAGGCGGTGTGTTCACGACTCAGGTGTTGGGTCAGCCATGGCTGGACGATGGAGAGGAGCCGAACGGGCGCATCCAGCTGAGGGGTGTGCCCGGTGTCCTCCATCTGCACCAACTCCCAGTCAGGGCGAAGACCACAGAGCCACTCGACCGAAGTTGGAGATACGTGGCGGTCGTCCATGCCATGTACCACGAGCGTCGGTGCCTTGATCTTTCTGATCGTCGCCACGAAGTCCGAACGGCGCAGGAAGTGGCGTGCCATCGAATTTCCCGTCTTGGGGATCGCATCCGCCGCCCAAGGGAGCGAGAGCCTTGCACGGGCCAGCTCAACGAGAGCCTCCACGATGTCCAAGGGCACCCTGCCGCGATTGTGGGTCACCAGATCGAGGGACATGTTCACGATCTCTTCCGGCTTCATGTCTGAGATGACACGCTTGATCACGGCAGGGCCGAGGATCGGGGTCGCCTGAATGAGCAGCCGGCGAGCGGTTGGCCAATGAATGTGGGGGTCTGGCAGTTGCGGTGGTGTCGCAGGAGACAGCAGCACCAGTGCGTCGACCCGGTCCGGATGACCGGCTGCAACCATCTCCGAGAGCAGCCCCCCCATCGAGTTTCCCATCAGCGTGGCGGTCTCGCCCAGTTCCTCGATGAAGGCCGTGATCGAAGCCGCGTGTGTCTCCAGCTCCCAGTCGACGGCCGGTGGTGACAAGCCGTAGCCGGGAAGGTCGAGAGCGACGACTCGCCCGGCCTGGGTGAGTCTTGGGCCGATGGCATCCCAGGTGGGGATCGAACCGCCGAGACCATGAACCAAGACGATCAGACCTCCGGAGCCGCCGTATTCCTTCCAGTGAGTCAAACCCGAGCTGGTGCGGATGTAGTCGGCCATGTCATCGAGAGTACCCGGGAAATGTGGCGTTACAGTCGCGACCTTCATTGAAAGGGTCGCCGTTGGGCAACATTCTCGAGGCCTCGGGCCTGACCAGGACATTCGATCAACTCATCGCAGTCGACGATGTCTCGTTCGAGATCGCCGAGGGCGAGACCTTTGGGCTTCTCGGCCCGAACGGTGCGGGCAAGACCACTTCGATTTCCATGATCGCGGGCTTGCTCGAGCCGGACTCGGGCAGAGTGACGGTGGAGGGCGTCGAGATCAGCACCGGATCGACCAAAGGGAAAGCGTCGATCGGCCTGGTCCCACAAGAACTAGCCATCTACCCGGACCTCACGGCTGTCGAGAATCTCGTCTTCTTCGGACGCCTGTACGGAATGAACCGAGAAGAGCTCGCCAGAAGGGTCGACGAAGTGCTCGACGTCATCGGGTTGACGGATCGTCGCGACGACCTGACCAAGGAATTCTCCGGAGGCATGAAGCGACGCCTCAACATCGGCATAGGGCTCCTACACCGCCCCCGCATGCTCATCCTCGATGAGCCGACTGTTGGAGTCGATCCCCAATCGCGCAACGCAATCCTCGAGTCCGTCGAACAGCTGTCTTCGGAGGGGATGGCTGTCCTGTACACGACTCACTACATGGAAGAAGCGGAGAGGTTGTGTGATCGCGTGGCCATCATCGACGAGGGTGCTATCCAGGCCGAGGGGACACGTCGAGAGCTCGTGGCCTTGGTGGGGGAGACCGACCGCATCTCGATAGCCGCCGAGGGCGACCTCGATGCGGCATCCTCGGCAGCGGGGTCGATGTCCGGCGTGAGAGAGGCCGTCACAGGCGACCACACGATCGAGGTTCTCGCCGCCGACGCCTCCTCGATCCTGCCCGAACTGCTGGGGAGAGTCAGCGGCGCAGGCGTGAACATCCACGGTGTCGAGGTGATCGAGCCCAACCTCGAGGCCGTCTTTCTCCACCTGACAGGCAAGGCCCTCAGAGATTGATGTGAGGTCCGCACTCCAGATCACCGTCAAGGACTTCAAGCTGAGGATCAGAGATCGCTCGGCGATCGTCCTCGGCGTAATCGCCCCCGTTGCCCTGGCTTTCATCCTCAACATGGTCTTCGGAAGTGCCTTCGACACGAGCGGCGGGCTGGATCTCGGCTACGGGTTGGTGGATGAGGACGGTTCGGAGGTCTCCCAGGCGTTTGCGGAGACGCTCGAGCAACTCGAGGACGAGGGTCTGTTGACGGTGACGGTCTTCGAAAACCGAGAGGCGGCCGAGCGAGAGACCGATGACGGTGATCTCGACTCGTACTTCGTCTTGGAGCAGGGACTGGGCCAGGCAGTGCTCAGCGGGTCGGCGGCGACGATCCGGGTGATCGGAGACGTTGACGCCCCGACCTCGACTCAAATCGCGGCATCCATCGCCGAGAGATTCGTCAGCGGTGTTGAAGCGACCAGACTGGCGATTCTCACCACACTCGAGGTCGGCGGCGCGACGCCAACTGATGAGATGATCGCTGCTCTTCAGCAAGAGGCTCGTAGTGCGGCTATCGCCTACAGGGTGGCTGAAACGGCCGCTTCGACCCGTCAGCTCGACCCAACTACCTATTTCTCGGCCGGGATGGGGGTCTTCTTCCTGTTCTTCACGGTGCAGTTCGGTGTGAGTGGTCTCCTCGAGGAGGAGCGGGACGGGACGCTGGCCAGACTGCTTGCCGCGCCAATCAGAGGTGAGTCGGTGATTGCCGGAAAGGCGATCCTCTCGTTCCTGCTCGGCGTCCTGTCGATGGCGATACTGGCCGGGGCGACCACACTTCTCATCGGTGCGGAATGGGGCAACCCCCTTGGCGTTGCCGTGCTGATCGCGGCCGGTGTCCTCTCCGGTGTCGGGATCATGGCTCTCGTGGCGGCCGTCGCCAAGACCCCGGAGGGAGCGGGAAACCTCGGATCGGTAATCGCGGTGATACTGGGCATGCTCGGTGGGACCTTCTTCCAGATAGGCCAGGGCGGCGATCTTCTCTCCCAGCTCAGCTTGATCACACCTCACGCCTGGTTCCTGAGGGGGCTGGGTGATCTAGCCGGCGGAGCCAGCTGGACTGCGGTGCTCCCGGCGGCCGGGGCCATGATGCTCTTCGCAGTCGTGACAGGGGTCATCGGCTGGTTCATGTTGAGGAGAAGGCTGGCCCGATGAAGATCCTCGTAATTGCCGCTTCGAACGTCCGCAGGATGCTCCGGGATCGCTCCAACATCTTCTTTGTCTTCATCTTCCCGATAGCCATCATCCTGCTGATCGGAGCCCAGTTCGGCGGAGGCGTGGACCCTCGAATCGGCCTGGTCGTCGGTAGCGATGATCAGTTGGCGGCGGACATAGCCGAGTCGATCGAATCGGCCGAAGGCATAGAGACAAATCGATTCGAAAGCGAAGCCGAGCTCGTCGAGACAGTGGAAAGAGGGGGTGCTCAGGCCGGCGTAATTCTCCCCAATGGGCTGAGCGAGGTGGCCGCACGCGGCGATGTCGTCGAGATCGGGTTCATCTCCAGACCCGATGGCAGCGGCACCCAGCTCCAATCTGTGGCCAACGCTGCCATCGCCAAGGTGATGACTGCGGTGGGAGCTGCCCAGTTCGCCGCATCCGAGACCGATGCGTCGTTCGAGGAGGCGCTGTCGACCTCCAGACCGTTGGCGGAAGACGGAAGCTCGATCGGTGTCGAGGTCACTGCCGTGGGTGAGGCTCTGTTCCCGTCGTCCATGGGTCAGTTCGACCTCGGTGCCTCGAGCCAACTGGTCCTCTTCGTCTTCCTCACCGCGATGACGGGATCAGCCGCGCTGATTCTCAGCCGCCAGCTGGGCATAACCAAGCGGATGCTGTCCACACCCACGTCGGTGAGCACTGTCATCGTCGGTGAGTCCCTGGGGAGGCTGGGCCAGGCCCTGGTCCAGGGTCTCTACATAATCGGGCTCACGTTCCTGGTGTTCAGGGTCGATTGGGGCGACCCTTTGGGTGCTCTTCTGCTCCTGATCGCGTTCTCCGCGGTGGGGGCGGGTGCCGGAATGCTCATGGGGTCGATCTTCAGAAACGACCAACAGGCAGCGGGCATAGGCGTCATTCTCAGCATTGGTCTGGCCGCTCTCGGCGGGTCGATGCTCCCGATCGAGCTCTTCTCACCGACGATGAAGACAGTTGCCCATGCGACTCCGCACGCTTGGGCCCTAGACGGATTTGCCGAGTTGCTGCGTCGGGAGGGAACCGCACTCGACATTCTCCCTGAGCTAGGAGTGTTGGCCGCCTATGCAGTGGTCCTCCTGGCCCTGGCGAGCTGGCGCCTGAAGGCTGTCATCACTCGGCCGTGATCACGGCGTGGTTCGGATAGAATCTGGTCATGGCTGACGTTTCTCGCGGAAGAGGGGTTTTTGGGCGACTGCTCACCGCATTCGGGCTCGTCTGGCTCCTCTGGTCTCTCTTTGGAGATCTCGTCAGCCTCGAGCTGGGCACGACACCGATAAGCCTGCCACTTCTCCCCGGGTTCGTGTTCCTCTTCATCGGAAGGGCGTTGAGCCGTGGCACCAGAAGGCCTCAGGCGGAGCCAGAGAGCGTCGAGTCGCCTCGACCACAGACCAGGAGACCGGATCCGCGGCCCGTGGATCCGCGGCCCGTGGAGCCTCGATCTTCACCATTCCAGCGGTCGCCAGATGCCACGCCGATCGTCGAAGAAGAGCCGGTCGAGGTCGCCGAGGTCATCACCGAGGCAGTCGCGAAAGACATGGAGCGGATGATCGAGCGGGCCGGTACCAAGAAGACCTCGGCCGAGATGGTCGCCGAGGCACGCGAACGATTCGGCCGACGACCGAGCTAGAGCGCGAACCACTGACGGAGTTCAGTTGGCGAGGCCGAGGGCGGCCTGGTCGCGTGCAGACCGGATCTCAGTGGCGAATTCGGCTCGCTTCTCCGTGACCCCCTCACCGTGCTCCAGCAAATCGCGATTGCGAGCCAGGGCCAGAGCCGACTTGAAGAGGACCTGGCTGGCGCTCTCCCCCGAGATCAGACGCTCCTCTATTCGATATAGACGAGCGCGGTCGAGACATGCCTTCAGGAACCTCTTCTCCTCAAACTCACCATTGAGATCCTCGAGCTCGTCGCCGACGATCTGGTAGGCGTCGAGAAACGGCAGCACCGACCAATAGGCCACGGGCTCACCCATCTTGGCGAGGACACCTAGCGGCCCGGCAGCCGACAGCGTCTGTTCCCAATCTGGCACGTCGATCGAGATGTCTTTCTCAACGCTCTCCAGGAAGGACTCCTTCTCAGGGAAGAAGAACTCGAATTTGAGCAGGTCTCGATAGGAGAGCATTCGTTGACGGGCCAGCTCGGGGTCTCGCGACCCCTCGTCTATGAGGGAGGAAACGGCCATTTCGCCTATGGCCCGCCGTACGAAGAAGTGAACGACGACGTTGCGATAGTACGAGATCCGTATCATCTGCTCTTCGTCCAGCCAGAACACGCGCCGTCCGATTGCACTGTGACTCGAGACGTTTCCGTGCTCTGCGAGCCAGTCGAGGATGGTGGTCGTCTCATCGACCTCCGTCAGCTGCAGTCTCTCGGTCGTCGGCAGGTCGCGAGCCTTGATGTAGTCGGCCAGAGCCGCGTATCTCTCGGCGATTTGGGCTGCGGTGAGTGCTTTCCCCCGCGCCGCCAGGAGAACGATGCTCACGACGGCGATCGGCGTGATCGGAGTAACCCTGCCGATCCGATACATGACCTCGAAAGCGAGTTTCTGGAGCCCGATCGGAGCCTGGTCCGACTCCTCGATGCTCTCTAGGGCGGATGCAACCGAGACAGGCTCGCCGAACCTGATGTGAATGTCGCCATAGCGCCTCCTCAGCGATCTGATCGCCTTGAGCAGCCATCCGATCGACTCGGTCTCCTTGCTCTTGCCTTGAGCCTCGCGGGCGTAGTCGGGCACATCCTGGATCTGGTCGTAGGCGATGGAGACCGGGATCAGCATGATGTCTTCACTCTTGTCGCGCCGTAGTGCGTCGACGACGTAGGCGAGCAACCCCAGGCGAGGTGGATTCAGTCTTCCCGAGCGGGAGCGGCCGCCCTCCATATACCACTCGATGGGGAAGCGCTTCTCGATCAGGAAGTCGATGTAGGACCTCAGCACGATCTTGTAGAGCTCGTTGTCTTTGAAGCTGCGGCGAATGAAGAAGACTCCGGTTCTTCGAATGAGGGGCCCGACTGGGAAGAAGTCGAGGTTGATCCCGCCGGCGGTGTGATTCGGAGGAAGATCGTTCTCCCAAAGCATGAATTGGAGGCTGAGGCGGTCAAGGTTCGACCGATGGGAGGGCAGGAAGACGATGGGGTAGTCCGCTGAGAGCTCCGCCACTCTTCTAACTTCCTCGTCGTCGTACTTGATCTCCGAGTAACCCTGTTTGTAGAGGCTGTGGATGGCGTTGGCGATCAAGTCGATGACATAGGGACTGTGCGTGGCCGCGATCTCGCGCAGGTATTCTTCGGCGTGGTCGATGGCTTCGTCGGGATCCTCGTCGTGCTCGTGTGCGTATCTCTCGACAGCATCGATGAACTCCCGACGAGCCAGGATCGACTCCGGCACGAACCTCGGGATCTTGTATCTGTTGCCATGCAGCCTTCTCTCGGCACGATCCAGCACGCGCCATGCCCGGTGGATCACGAAGGCGGAGAAGCTCTCTACTTCACCACTTTTGCGGTGGCCCTGCCTGAGAGTCGAGACGCGCGCTCCCGGAGCGGCGATCAGCCTGACCCTGCGCGGTCGGAACGCCCTGATGAAGCGTGCCCGCAAGCCCTTGGGGTCGCGGGGGTCGCCCGGGCGAATGGCATCAGACCAGCGGACCGAGCGGTTTCCGTTCTTCTCCGGGGCGAGCCACACCACTCGAAGCGGCACGAGGTAGGTATCCGGACCCGAGTCGAGGGCCCTCTGTAACTCGTGAATGTCACCGGTATTTCCACGGCGCGAGGACGTCAGGCGGACCATTCTCGGCTCGCCGCGAACCTCGGAGGTAACCCAGCGCTCGAGCATGGTCGTCTCGTACTCCGAGCCCGCATCGAGCAGGTAGACGGTCTCGGTCCCTTCCGGGCCGGAGAGAGCCTCGGGTGATGAGTTGTCACGAGCCACGCCCGTCACTCTATTTCGATGCGACAATCGGCGGACATGCGTGTAGTTCTCCAGCGGGTCTCATCGGCGTCCGTCCGGGTCGAAGGCGAGACGGTCGGCTCGATAGGGAGAGGCTTGTGTCTCCTGGTGGGCATATCTGAGGGAGACACTCCCATGGAGGTGGAGACCGCAGTTTCCAAGATCGCCACGCTTCGCATATTCCCGGACGCCAACGGGCGGATGAATCTCTCCCTCGAGGAGGTAGGAGGCGAGGTGATGGTCGTCAGCCAATTCACCCTGTATGGCGACGTTCGCCGGGGCCGTCGACCATCATTCACGCGGGCCGCCTCACCTGAGTCGGCCGCACCCATGATCGACCACATGGTCGGGATGTTCCGAGCTCGGGGGCTGTCAGTCGCCGAAGGGGTGTTCGGCGCGCAGATGCATGTCGAATTGGTGAACGAAGGCCCGGTGACTCTCTCGCTCGAGTTCAGCGAGGGAGCGGCGCACTGATCATTGCCTCGCGACGGTGCTTGGGCCAGAGGACGAGGGTCACTCCCAGAGCCATGAGCACCAGGAGGGGGCCGGTTGAGATCCCCCAGCCCGGTGACCAATCGGACAGCCACCAAGTGAAGGCGCCGAGATCGAGGGTCACGATTGCGGCCAGGCTGGCCAATCCCGACGACCTCGTAGGGATCACCACGACGATCAACACCGCCAATGCGGGGATCAGGAGAGCCGGAGCCACTCCGAGCAGGACACCCCCGGTGATGGCCAAGCCCTTGCCGCCCTTCATCCGATACCAGATGTTGTAGACATTGCCCGCAACAGCGCCTATGGCCGCGACCACAGCTCCGAGGTCGCCCTCCATAGTCTGCCCTATGCGTACTGCGGCCAGCCCTTTTGCCAACTCGACCATCAGAACCGTCAAGCCAAGCATTGGGCCCCCAAGCCGCATTGCGTTGTTGGCTCCGGGGTTACCCGATCCTGTGTATCGGAGCTCCACACCCCAGAGACGGCCCAGTCCAGCGGCGGTGGGGATCGAACCGGTCAAATAGCCGGCCAGAGCCGCCAGTGCGATCACCCGGCGACCTCGGCCTTGCCCTCAGGGCAGAACCTCAAGAAGTCGCAGTCCCTACACCATGAGCCAGGCTGTGGCTTCCAATCGGCTCCGTCCATTCGGTACACGATCTCATCGATCGATCGGCGCGCCTCCTCGAGCCAATCGCGATTGGCCTCAAAGCTGACCTCCTCCAGCCCACCGCCCAGATAGGCGAAAGTGACTTTGAGATGCTCGGGCCCGGCAATGCCAAAGTCGACTTCGTTGGCGGCGACGGCGTAAGCCTGCAATTGGACCATTCGAGACGTGTCTTCGGACGGGCGGCCACTCTTGAAGTCGACTATCTCCCAATTGGACCCGGAGGTGTAGATCGCATCAATGCGTCCGCGCACCTTGCGACCGGAGGAGAGCTCCACCGCAAACGGCGCCTCGATCAAGTCTGCCTTCTCTTCGGCGAAGCGAGATTCCTCGTAGGTTTGAAACGCTCCCGGGCCCACGGCTCCCTCTGACGGAGCACGGTCATAGAGCTCGTCGGTGAGCTCTTGGAATGGGACCTGTCCACGCTGGTGCAGCTCGATTTGGCGGTGGACCTCCGTCCCTCGGACCGCCGCAGGGTTGCGGCTTCTGGGGAGGGGGTCCACATCGGTCCAGTAGTAGCGCTTCGGGCACTGGGCATAGGTGACGAGCCCGGTGACGGACACCACCGCGTCGAGACGGTCCCGGTCTCCTTCAGAGGGTTCGGCGAGTTGAAAGAGCCGCTGTTCCATCTGTTTCAACTCCGACAGGTATTCGTCTTCCATGTCGAGCTCCCTCGCAATCTGGTTCGGGGCCTGAGGATCCAGCATCGCCGTGCGCAGACCACCGGCCCAGCCGGACTCGAAGAGGGGGTCGGGCGCCACCGTCATCTCGGGAGACCGCAGGATCGCAGGTCGGTCGCCCGGCTCGGCATGGCCGGCGCTGACCGAGCTCGTGTGGACCTCGACGAGGTCATACATCTCCGAGGGGGCGCGTGGCTTCTTGTTTGGCTCCGGCAGTCCATACCAGTACGCACCGGAGATGAGGAGGCGCCGCTTGGCTCTCGTCACCGCAACGTAGGCGACTCGCCACTCCTGTCTGTTGTGACGGGCTCGGAGGTAATCCGTCCTTGGGGTCCCTTCGGCAGGAAGGTCGTCCAAGGTCGAGTCGATCCGGAGCTCCGGGGGAAGGTACTCGGGAAATCGGATCGGGTCGGGAAACTGCTGGGACCGGGACGGGAAGTTGTCCTTTGTCACCGCGGGGATGGCCACCGTGTCCCACTCCAGGCCTTTGGCCCGGTGCACCGTCACCAGTGTGACTGCGTCCTCGCCGGAGAGACGAGCGGAGTCGAGCTCCTCGGCAGGCTCATCTTCCATCGTGGTGAGATATTCGAGGAACGCGCCGACGGAGGGCCTTCCCTGGAGCGGGCTCCAATCCTCTGTCAGGTCGAGCAGCCGGTAGAGGTTGAGGCGGGCGGTGAGTCGAGCGTTTTGCGGCAGAGCCTCGATGTCTTGCCAGGATCTTGTTCGATCCAGGATCATCCGACACGTCTCCGTCAGCGTGAGACCCTGGCTCTCGGTTAGGACCTCGCGATATATCGTGCGAAATCTGCTGAGAGCCGAGACTGCGTCGGCTCTCAGATCAGCGATCTCATCCACGGCGTCGATTGCCTCGATGAGGGTGATCGGGTTGGGCTCTTCGCTGTCGTCGATGGCGTCTCCATCTGCAACCCACCTGGTCAGATGAACGAGGTCGGCCATGCCAAGCCCGAAGCGTGACCCAAACAGGATCTGGGTGATGGCGGCTGAGTCCTCCGGATGTTCGAGGGCGGTCAGCCAAGCCCTGACCTCGGCTACCTCGGGCACCGACAACAGGCCGCCGATGTTGGCCACTTCGACCGGGATGTCCTGACGGGTCAACGAGTCGAGGACCAAGGCGAAGTCCCGGTTCTTGCGGAACAGGACTGCCATGTCGCTCCAGCTGCACCCTGCATCGTGTAACTCCTCGAAGGTTCGGGCGATCCAATCTGCCTCGGCCACGGCATCTCTGGCCCAATAGGTGACTACTTCGCCGCTGACCGACGGATCAACGGCATGCAACACATCGGCGTCGGGGTTTGCCAGGGCTCTTATGTCGTTGGCCACATCCAGGATCTCCGGCGCCGAGCGGCGGTTCAGCCTGAGCCCCTTCTCATGGGCAGGGGACCCGTCGGACCGGCGGAACTGAGTGGAGAACAGCTCGAAGTTCTCAGCTGAGGCGCCTCGCCACTCGTAGATCGTCTGGTCTTCGTCCCCCACTGCGATGACGGGGAACCCATCACGGAAGATCGCCGTGAGCAGGGCACGCTGAGCCGGATTGGTGTCCTGGTACTCATCCAGCACTACGGCCCGGTATCGATTTCGGATCTCATCTGCCAGCGCGGGATGCTCCCTGGTGACTCGAGTAGCCAGCGTCACCAGGTCTGCATAGTCGACGACGCGGAGGCGACGCTTGTCCCTGCTGTATTGCGCCAGGGTCTCGGCCATCTCGAGTCGTTCGGACCAAGTGTCACCGGGTTGGGCTCGACAAACCTCGATCAGTCGCTCTGGCGTGAGCAAGTGGTCGCCGAGTCGATCACCCAACTGCCTGATCTTGTTCAGTGTCCTGCCCTGAGTTATGTCGAGGTGCTGGTACGTGTTGTAGTGGAAGGTCTCACTCATCAACTGGCGGGCGAACGTAGGGGTGATGACCTTTGCACGGTTGTCCACACCCGCGAGTGGTCCGAACTCGGCGAGCACCTGAGCGGCGAACCCGTGGTAGGTGTGGATCTCGACCTGACGACCCGGGTCCACTGTGCCGTCCAAGAGCTGCCTGACCCTGTCGCCGAGCTCGGCAGCCGCCTTGTTGGTGAAAGTGATCCCTACGATCTCTTCGGGCTCGACGCCGTGCTGCTCGATGAGGTTGGCGATCACCATGGCGATGGTCGTTGTCTTGCCTGTGCCGGCGCCGGCCCGGATTCGGATCGAGTCGAGACCCAGCTCGAGAACCGATTCCTGCTCATTCGAAGGAGCGGGAAGGGTCATGGGACGTAAGCTCCCCGGCCCTCCGGCCAGGCCGGGCACGACATTCGGAAAGCACAACGCTCGCAGTGCTTCCCCACTCTCGGCTCCCAGATCTCCGAGCGGATCGCCCGTGTCACGTCGGCCATCTTCTGTTGGACCTCGTCGAGCCGTGACAGGTCAAGTCGGGGCCTGGTCACCGACTTGGCCCTGGTCCGGGGATACCAGAACTCCGCCGAGACGACGTCCTCGTCGTCTCCGATGGCGGAGGCGTAGAAACCGAGTTGGATCGACACGGCGGCTTCCTCTTTGGTGGCCGATGACGTCGAGGTCTTGTAGTCGATCACCCGGAGGCCGGCGTCTGTGCGCTCGACGCGATCGACGACCCCAACCCAACGCACCCCCTCTATCTCGCGCTCGACTCTCGTTTCCAGCGCGACCGGGAGCCCGTCTGGTGTGGGCCAGTTCTCATAGAGCTTCGCAAAGACCTCGCGCGCCTTGCCCAGCCAAGCCTCGTTCAATTCTGGTGTCCCGAAGGATGCGTCCGACCAGACCTCCTCGAGGAGCTCCATGGCCCGGTCCGGGTGTGCATGCGGCTGTCCGGAGTCGACCACCTCTCGCTCTGCCGTCTCCAGGGCCTCGTGGATCAGGGAGCCGAAGTGCGCCCAAGGCGAATCGGCATTGCCGAGACGCAGCCGGCGTTCGAGTGCATATCTACGCGGGCACCTGTCGTAGCTATCGGCCTGGCTGGGTGACAGACGGAAGGTTTCGCCGAGAATGGGGCGATCCGGGCCCGGTTCGACGACACCGGCAAACGAATCCGGCTTCCACCACTCACCCGACCCGAGGATAGAGGCCGCTACGAGACGGTCGACCCGCGGCGCACCGGGGTCGAGCAGGGCCCTCCTGAGACGGATCTCCGCCTCGCGAAGTGTCACAGGATCACCGACTCTCTCCGAAGGTGGGCCCAAGTCGGTCACGGCTGACGCCCCGCTGGCTGCGAGCAAGAACCTCGAGGGCCTGTTCTCTCCCTGATCGACACCGGCATCTGTGGCGGTCCACACCACGCGCAGACGCGCCCGGGTCATGGCCGTATAGGCGAGCCGCATCTCCTCCTGGAGCTGGAAGAGGTGCTGTGCGCCCGGGTTGGTCGTTCTCTCCGGGGAGAGGAGCTCGGGTCTGAGCATCCTCTTGCTCCTGCGGAGGTCCGGGAAGACACCCTCGACCGCGTTGGCCACGAATACCAGGTCGAACTCGAGTCCCTTGGCCTGGTGGAGCGTCGTCAGCACGACGCGTTCGGAGGGGAGTTGATGCGAGATCAATGGGGTTGCTTCGAAATCCTCCTCCTCCGTCATCTCGAAGAATCGAGCCAGGGTGACGTTGGGATCGCGCTCGGCCTGTCTGTAGAGCACTTGGGCGAAAGCCGACCAGGCGCGTCGCCACTCGACTCGCTCCGGATCGGACACCAAATCGTCCAGGCCATCGAGATTTGACCAGGCGTGCCAGAACCCGGCGGAGGCCGAGAGCTCTGTCGTCCAGGACGGGTCGCCGACGATGCGGGCCAATCCGGGGAGACCCGGCAGGTCTTGTTCAAGAACGGTCGACCAGGAGTCCCAGCTGCGCCATCTCGCCCGGATCAGCGTCCTCTCCAGACCGAGAGATGCTCGCACGAGCGGCCCGAGCAGAACCCTCCGCATCGCCCGGTCGGCTTCAGCTGCGGCCGAGGGCGAAGTCGATGGGATAGGCCCACCGGATATGGCGGCAGTGCAGAGGTCATTGAACAGCCCGACCGCAGGATGATCGACGAGTCGCGATTCGGGCGGATCGTGAGGGATATCCCGGCGGCCCAGAGCGCGCGACAGCTCGTTGAAGAGCTCTTTCTTGGAGCGAACCAGGACTGCGATAGACGAGGGTCGCAAACCTTCGACTTCGATGGCGTGCTCGACTTCCGAGGCGATCCATTCGGCCTCTGCCGTCTCCTGGTCGAAGATGTACGCCTCGACTCGTCCCTCGTGTGATGCCGGTCGCACGGGGCCGGCTGCACCTGGAAGGTCACCTGAAGATACAACACCAAGGGCTGCATCGAGGATCTCTTTCGGTACCCGGAAGCTGGTGTCGAGGACGATGCGGCTCGCGTCGGGGTGTCTTGTGGTGAAGTCTGCGATGTTCCTCAGCTCGGCGCCTCGAAACGAGTAGATCGACTGGTAGGGGTCACCGGTGACGGTGAGATTGCCCTGAACTGCGAGCAGATCGGCGATCTCGGCCTGGGCAGTGCTGGTGTCCTGGAACTCGTCGACGATCACGAACTGATAGGCCGATGCCAGTTCCCGCCCCCTATCGGTTCTGAGCAGATCGACGGCCGATGCCAGCAGCACGCCGTAGTCGGTTCGCTCGATCTCCTGGAGGGTCGCCAGATATTGGGAGTAGAGACCGGGAAGACCCCGCCAATCCGCCCTCTGTGCTGCCCGGAGGGCCACGTCATCGGGAGTGAGGAGACGTTCCGAGCATCGCATGAGGAAGTCGGCGACCTCGGCGGCGAACGCCGGCGTCTCGAGTATCCCTCGATAGTTGATCGGCCAATGCTCCGGATCTTCTCTCGCCAGGATCTGTGCCACCAAACCCACTTGCTCTGGAGTGGTCAATGGTGTTGGTCTGTGCCCTTGCTCCGACGCGACCTCCAGAATCCGGAGTGCGAGAGAATGAAAGGTCGTCACATCGACTGGAATCCCGGTTGCGCCGACAGCGTCTTCGATGCGACGACGCAGGTCTCCAGACGCACGCCGCGAGAAGGAGAGAACGACCATCTGGTCACGACGTGATCTGTTGCTGGATACCAGGTGTTGCACACGTTGGACCAAGAACTCGGTCTTGCCCGTACCCGGCCCGGCCACCACCACCTGGTGCCCGTCAGTGTCGGCGACTGCATCTTGCCACTCGCCTGGCGAGATCCGTCTCTCGGTCACATCGCCGACTGTATCCCTCAGGCGGCCCGGGCCCAGTTCGCAACCTCCTTCTCGACGAGCTCGGCTTCGAGGCCGAGTCGGCGCAGATAGCCGATCGGGTCTGCAAAGACCGCTCTCGGATCTTCGAAGTCTTCGGGCGCCGGCCGGGCGCCCATCGATCGCTCCGGCGTCTCAGTTGGTTGGCGTTCTCTCGGTTCGTTGCTCATGGTCCCCAAGCTACGGGGTGCCTGTGACATATTTGGCTCGGCTCCCTCCAGACCGCCCCCGCGGCCACTCAATGCTTAGGATGATTGATCGAGTTCGAATACCGGCGGAGGGCCCGTGGAGACCGTGAACGAATACGACTCACCGATGTACAACGAGGCGGTCGGCCAGTTCGATCGGGTGGCCAAACTGATGGGTTTGGATGACAACGTGTCCGACCGCCTGAGGGTGCCCCAAAAGGCTCTGGTCGTCAGCTTCCCGTTCCGTCACGACACATACACCGACGTCGAGACCATATTCGGCTATCGAGTCCAGCACCTCACGACGATGGGGCCGACCAAGGGAGGGATCAGGTACGCACCGGACGTCGACCTCGGGGAGGTATCCGCACTCGCCATGTTCATGACTTGGAAGTGCGCCATCGTCGGCGTGCCTTTTGGAGGCGCCAAGGGCGGGGTCAGGATTAACCCCATGGAGTTGTCCAGAGCGGAGTTGCAGAGAGTGACCCGCCGGTTCACGATGGAGATCATCAACGCCATCGGGCCGGAGACGGACATCCCCGCGCCAGATCTCGGTACCAACGAGCAGGTGATGGCCTGGTTGATGGACACCTACTCCCAACACGTCGGTCACGCCGTTCCGGCGGTGGTCACCGGAAAGCCGCCCGCTCTCGGGGGCAGCGTGGCGCGTCGTGAGGCGACCGGCCGCGGTCTGATGTTCCTCCTGCCACAGGCGGCCCGGGCTATTGACTTGAACCCGGAGGGGGCGACCGTGGCCGTACACGGCTTTGGAAACGTCGGTCGCTATGCGGCGCTGGCCGGCCAGCAGATGGGGGCGAAGGTGGTCGCGGTCTCGGACATCTCCGGGGCCATCTACAACCCCGACGGTCTCGACACCGAGTCAGTCGGCAAGTGGGTGGATGAGAACCGGTATCTGGAGGGGTACCACTACGCAGACTTCCTCGATGGGAACGATGTATTCGCTCTCGACGTAGACGTACTGGTGCCGGCTGCGATCCAAAACGTCATCCGAAAGGACAACGCCCCCGATGTCAAGGCAAAGCTGATCATCGAAGGGGCCAACAACCCAACAACCCTCGAGGCCGATGACATGTTGAGGGAGCGGGGAGTCCTGATCGTCCCCGACATCCTGGCCAACGCCGGAGGCGTGACCGTGTCGTACTTCGAGTGGGTTCAGGACGTTCAGAAGTACTTCTGGACAGAGAACGAGGTCGTGGCGCGGCTTCGCGAGATCATGACGAGGGCCTTCGACGACGTCCACGGTATCGCCGAGCAGGAGCATGTCGACATGAGGACCGCCGCCCTGATCAAGGGGATCAGGCGGGTGGCCGACGCAAAGCTGGTTCGCGGCATCTTCCCCTGAGTCGGGATCAGACTTCGGCCCAGGCGGGGCAGATGTCCTTGAAGGAGCACCAATCACACAGCCTCGAGGTGCGGGCAGGGAATCGGTCGCTCTGCAGGGCCCTCTCGATGGCCCTCCACAGTGCGCGCAGTTGGCCGTCCATGGCATCCAGTTGGCGGTCGTCGATGGGAAGGCGATACAGCGTCGGTCCGTTCAGATAGAGAAGCCTGACCTCCTTGGGTGTTTCTCCCAGGCGGTTCCTGATCAACAGCGCGTAGATCTTGAGAGCGAAGAAGGCAGGTAGCGCATACCTCTCAGGTGGGGCTCTTCCAGTCTTGTAGTCGGTGATGATCAGCCTGTCGTCCGAGTCCCGGTCGATGCGATCCAGAATGCCTCTGATGGTTATGCCCTCGAGGTCCTCCAGCATGTCGAGCTCCCGGTCTTCAGGGTCGAAGGTGGTGGGATCTTCGATGGTGAAGTAGTTGGCGAGAAGCTCCATCGACTCGATTCCCCATGAGCGCTCCGCTTCGACGTCCTCGAATAGGTCGGTGTACTCGTCGTCACCCCTGATCTCGGTCCAGGCGTCCCGAAACAGGTCGAAGAGCTTGTCGACAGTTCGCTCACTGATTGGATTGTCGAAGAGTCGCTGTAGGGCGAGATGCGCCGTGGTCCCTCGGGCTTGATAGACCGACGTCGGCTCAGGGAGGCGGTCGATCGCCCGGAACTTGAAGAGCCGGGGGCACGTCTTGAAGTCTCCTGCTCGACTAGGAGAGAGGGTCTCCAGTCCCGTCCTCGCCTTCGGGTTCTCCAGCTGAATCGTCACGTTTCCGATCTTAGGAACGACCCCTGACAGAATCGCGGACCTCCCGCGCGGTCGTCAGTGACCCACGCTCTTCGGCTGGTCGGCCGGGTCGGGCAGACCTGGTGGAGGCACCTCGACGCCGCGGGTTCGGTCGAGCTGCACTGCCGCCGGCCAGAAGAGCGCAGCCACCACGGCAACCATCACCCCGGATACGAGCAGGGTCTGCTGGACTCCGAAAGCGCCTGCCAGGCTCGGGGCGATCGCCAGCGGGATGAGATGGCCGACTTCGGAGTGGACGTGATTAACACCCATGATGCGCCCGACCATCTCGTCGGGAGAGTTCAACTGGATCATCGTCCGGTGCAGCGGAGCCATGATCCCGATGATGACTCCCCAGAAAGGTGCGGCGACCGTGACCACGGAGAGCATGTCGGTGCCGACGTATGCCAACACTCCAACGGCGTTCAAACCGATGATGGCCGTCAGAGTCCTGGCGTTGCGTAGCGACGCGGGGAGACGCGAGGAGATCCATGTGCCGAGGATGAGACCGAGCCCGAATATCGAGTTGATCCAGCCGAGCGTCTCGATCTCCGTGCCGAGCACGTCGCGATAGAAGAGGGGTTCGAGAGCGCTGAAGTTGCCGAACAACAGCCACACCGAGGAGCCCAGCCAGATGTAGAAGCGCAGCCGTCTATGCGAGTAGGTGTAGCGGAATCCGTCCCGCAGCTCGGCCAAGCCTCCGCCGGCGGTCTTCCCACGAGCCATTTCCCTGGGTCGGACCGGGAGTATGAGCAAGGCACCGATCGCGGACGTGACTGCGTCCAGAACGAAGATCGCATCGACCCCTATCGCCCCTGCCAGGATTGCACCGGCGGCCGGGCCGACAACGAAGGCTGACCAGGAAGCACCCTCGATCAGACCGTTGATCTTGGCGAGTTTGCGTTCGTCCTGGGTGAGGAAAGGTGCGAACGAGGCAACCGCGGTGAATACGGGCGTCCCAACAAGCCCAAGGAGGAAGGTGGTGATCACCAGGGCTCCGATCGTGTTGGCGAAGACCAGCGAGATCGCAACCGGCACGAATAGGAGCTCGCCGAACAGCACGACCCTGCGCGGATTGAATCGATCCACGAGCACCCCGGCCACCGAGGCGCCAATCAATGAGGCGACGCCCAGGGCGGCCATGACGGCTGCGAGCTCCCCGGGTGTGGCGTCGAGAACGAACGCCGCTTTTCCCCACACACCTACGAAGAAGGCCGCCTCGCCCCCGACCCTCGAGACGAAACGGGCGAGCACGACTCCTCGAACTCCGGGATCGCTCCACATCGTGGCGACGCTACCGCCCGACCGACGAGCACCGGGTGCATTTATCGACACCCCGAGTTCCCGCGAAAACGCACGCTAAACACGCGAAAACTAACCCTGATTCTCCCTTGACGCAGCAGGACTCCCACCCGTACTTTCGACGCACGATTCGAGGGCGACCTCGGATCGGCTGGGAGGCCTTCGGGTCTCCTCAGGTCGCCCGCCGGGGGCCCGCTTTCCCGGTACGGTGACGAGAGAGCCCCGAGAGGGCTGAGGCTTCGGCCGAGGCTTTCTCGGGGTATCTCGCTTCATGGCCGGCCGACTCTGCCTGCATGACTCCAGTGATGTCGGTGACCTCCAAGTCTGGGGAGTCACTCCACCACAGTCCTCAGATGGAGGGGAGGATCAGCCAAACAGACGCTGGTCGGTCGGCATCATGGGACACCGGTCGGCTCGCAATTCGGTAGAGCGCCGGTCCGCCACATGCGCGGCCCGGTCGGTCGGCAT
>JAHEJW010000017.1:52636-61320 GCA_024638655.1 bacterium
TTGGGTTCGAAATCCTCCTGACCACGGTGTTGTGGCAAAACGTCAAAGCCGAAAGGGCAAATTCGGGAGTCGCGAAAATCCGATCACCGATCGCGAAAAACAAAGAGGCACTCAGCTTGCCAGGCCACTCGCCCTGGTCTACTTTTCACGCCACGTCGACGGGGAAACCCATCGACCGGCACCAGCCGGCGGGAAACTGCCGGAAGGGCCGACCGGGAGGGTGACGGTAGAACGTCACCTGAACGGACCGCCCGAAGCTACCGGGCAACCGGTGGCAACGGGACGAGGTCGGAGTACCGGACGGGGATCCTTCGGGATCGTCGACCGGAAAGACGACCCGCCACACGTCGAGAGGCATGTGTTCTCCTCGGAGACGAGGAGAGCGGTCTTCGGACCGCACAGCCGCTGGCTTCGGTCAACGGCGACTCCCGAGCGGAGTTGGGTCCCCGGCCCAGTTCCGAGCGGGTTTGAGAGCCCCGAGAGGGTTGAGGCTTCGGTCACGACTCCCTCGGGGTTTCTCGCGTCTGGGGCGGGAGCCCGGCGGAGCGCAGCATCCTCGGCCCTGGTTATTCTCCGACTCATGCCCTATCCGGCCAGGCTTCTCACCGAGGGAGAAGAAGTTCTCATCGAGTCGAGACAGCACTGGATCGCTCTTCGTGATGAGATCGGTTACACCCTCGCCTGGTTCGCCTTGTGGCTGATTTGGGTCCCTTGGCTCGATGTGGCGCTCGATGAGTGGATCGCGTGGCTACTCACGCTGGGATGGCTGGGCCTGGCGGGTACCGGAGTGGCCCGCTGGTACGGAACGTGGATCGTGCTCACGACGAGCCGGCTCATCTATCGCAAAGGGCTCTTCGAGAAGTCGAGCAACGAAGTCGAGCTGCCCCGACTTGTCGACCTCGGATTTCGACAGTCGTTTCTCCAGCGACTCGTTGGAGCGGGCGACCTCATCGTCGACTCGGGAGGACACGATGGAAAGACGGTCATTCCCGACGTTCCGGAACCAACCGGTTTGATCGGGCTGATAATCGATGCTCAGGGGACCGCTTCCTCAGCGAGTAGCCCTCCTTCCCGTCTGCCAGGTGAGCCCTCGCCGGTTGAGAACCCTCCGCCACCTCCACCGAGTGCCCAAAACCGACCACGAATAACACCTCGATGGCAAACCTCGAGAGCCGAGCAGCTGGACATCCTCGCTCGGCTCCACACCGAGGGGAAGCTGACCGACGAAGAGTTCATGTCCGAGAAAAAGCGAATACTGGAGTCTGATTGAATGGGATACCCAAAGAGAATGCTCAGCGCGGACGAGGAGATCGTCATGCAGTTCCGCCCGCATTGGTCGGGGATACTGAAAGAGGGTGCCCTCGTGGTCGGGGCGATCGTTGTGGCAGTCCTGCTCCAGCTCCTCGGCGTCAGCGGCTGGGTGGTCGTCGCGGTGATCGTTTTGGCGATAGCCATTGCCGCCGAGGGTCTCATCCGATGGCTGACCACACTCCACGTGGTCACCAATGAGCGAGTCATTTTCCGGGCGGGCTTCATCGGAAAACGCGGCAAAGAGCTTCCTCTCGAGGTGATCAACGACGTGGCCTTCAACCAGCGCATCATCGAACGGCTCTTCGGAACCGGCGACTTGCTCATCGAATCGGCGGGCACCCACGGTCAAACCCGCTACAGCGACATACCGGCTCCCGAGAAGGTGCAAACGGCCATCTACAAGGCCCGTGAGGAGCGAATGGTGCGCTTGGAGCGTGGAGGGGAGCTTCCCCAGGGGGAGTCGACTGCGTCTCAGTTGGAAAGTCTCTCACGGCTGCTGGATGAGGGCAGACTCACCAGCGAGGAGTTCGAACGCGAGAAACGCAAGCTGCTAGGAGACGACTGATGCCGCACATGCAAGACGACTTCCCTCTGCTCTTGTCGACCCTGTACGACCGGGCGGTGTGGATCCACCCCGACACCGAGATCGTCTCCGTGGAGAGCGACAAGTCGATGTCCAGGTCCACCTATGCCGCCACCGACGCGCGAGTCCGCCAACTCGCCACTGCTCTCGACAGCCTGGGTGTTGAGATCGGCGAGGTCGTGGGGACCTTCGCCTGGAACAACCAGCGGCATCACGAGCTCTATTGGGCGACGGCCAATACCGGTCGGATCTGTCACACGGTCAACATCCGTCTCTTCGGGGATCAGATCGTCTACATCATCAATCACGCCAAGGACAGAGCCCTCTTCGTCGATCCTGATCTCGTCCCGCTGATCGCGCCGCTCGCCGATCGTCTCACCGCAGTCGAGCACTGGGTGATACTGGGGAGTGAGGCCAGCGATGCCCTACCGGGATCCATCGCCTACGACGATCTGATCTCCGACCAGGACCCGCACGGCAAGTGGCCGCTCTTAGACGAACGTTCGCCGATGATGCTCTGTTACAGCTCGGGCACTACTGGCAACCCCAAGGGCGTTGCCTACACCCAGCGATCGACATACATGCACACGATCTCGAACCTGGCGAACTTCCCGATCGGTCCCACCGACAACGTAATGCCCGTTGTCCCCATGTTCCATGCGGCTGCCTGGGGATACCCGTTCCAAGCCGTGACTCAGGGAGCCAAACTGACCTACCCGGGCCCGGACCTCTCACCCGAGGGGCTCCTACGGCTCGTCGAGACCGAGAGAGTCAGTTTCAGCGCGGGGGTGCCCACGGTATGGCTCGGCATTCAACAACATCTCACGGCCAACCCCGGGATCGACACATCGTCCATCCGCGCATTCCTGTGTGGCGGCTCCGCCGTGCCCCGCGCGATGATCGAGTGGTATTGGACCGAGCGCGACATCCGGGTGGTCCAGGGGTGGGGAATGACCGAGACCAACCCGGTGGCCTCTGTCGCCCAGCTGAAGCCGGAGATGGAGGATTGGGACCTCGATGATCAGCTCGATCGGCTGGAGACGGCCGGGATCCCCGTCGCCGGGCTCGAGGTGAAGATCGTCGATGAGATGGGCGAGACGCTTCCAAACGATGGGGAGGCATTTGGAGAGCTCCTGATCCGGGGGCCATGGATCGCAGCCGAGTATTTCAATGACGACCGCACCGCCCAGTCCTTCGAAGATGGCTGGCTCCGGACGGGCGACGTCTGCAAGATCACCCCTGAGGGCTATATCCGGATCACGGACAGGGCCAAAGACGTCATCAAGTCAGGTGGCGAGTGGATCTCATCCCTCGACGTCGAGAACGAGCTGATGGCCCATCCGATGGTCGCCGAGGCAACGGTTGTCGGATTGAAACACCTCAAGTGGCAGGAGAGACCGGCTGCCTTCGTCGTCCCGGTGCCGGGCGCCGACGTGACGAAACAGGAGCTGATCGATCATCTGAGCAAGAAGGTCGCCAAATGGTGGCTGCCCGATGAGATCGTGTTCATCGAGGAGATACCGAAGACGGGAACGGGCAAGTTCGACAAGAAAGTGGTGAGAGACGAGTACGCCGACCTCCTGATGGAATAGATGTAGGTGGGCATGATGGACCAACCCGGCGAGCGAGCGTGGCTTCGGCTACTCGACCTCGATCAACTGGCCCGTGCTCAGGTCCAGCACGAACTCCTTGTCGCTCTTGGAGTCGGCTATGAAGTTGGCCAATCTGGCTCCCGGCGCGCGAACCACCCACCAGGCGTATTCATCGGCCCCCGATTCGAGGAACTTCTGCCGTGCCCCACGCGCCACTTCGACAGCATCCACCTCTTCGTCGAACTCGCCCAGATGTGTCTCGACGGGCTCCGGATCGTCCCGATACTCGACGAACTGGATGGCCTCCAACATCTCCTACCTCCTCACCCGATTCTACTCCCTCGGGTCGGGCGCGGCGGCAATACCTATGCTGTCGGCTGGTGAGCGCCATCCACTCGACGTGGGGATATGTGGCCGTAGTGCTCAACGGCATCGTGGGCTTGTGGGGACTCTTGCTCTCCAGACGCGAGCACGTTCCCAAGCCCTTCTACTGGGGTGTCGGGATTGCGATGACCGCCCTCACCGGTCAAGCGCTCTTGGGTGCCTGGCTGCTCTCGCGAGGTCTGGCGCCCGGAGACCAGCACACCTTCTACGGCGTTGTGATCGCAGTGACCTTCAGCTTCGTCTACATCTACCGGGTCCAATTCCGCCGACGACCCGCCCTGTCCTACGGCTTGCTCCTACTGTTCACCATGGGACTAGGAATACGAGGAATCATGACATTCGGACTGGACTTCTGATGCTGCTGGAGAACAAGAAGCTGGTTGTGACCGGCGTTCTCACCGACGACTCAATCGCTTGGCATACCGCCCGCCTCGCTCAAGAAGAGGGTGCCCAGATCGTGGTGACAGGCTTCGGGCGCGGCCTGAGGCTGACCGAGCGGTCCGTACAACGTCTCCCTCAGCCATGTGATGTCATCGAACTCGACATCAACGATCCCGAGCACGTCGATGCCTTGACGGCTGATCTCGAAACCAGATGGGGCAGTGTCGATGGCGCCCTCCATGCCATCGCGTTCGCTCCGGCCGACGCTCTGGGTGGCAACTTCCTCGACACGCCGGCCGAATCGGCCCAGACTGCCTTCACGACATCCGCTTTCTCCTACAAGACCCTCGCAGTCGCACTCTTTCCTCTCATGCAGAAGGCCGGGGGAGGAGCACTGGTGGCCATGGATTTCGACAACTCCCAGGCCTGGCCGGCATATGACTGGATGGGCGTGGCCAAGTCCGCCTTGCAGAGCGTTACCCGCTACCTGGCTCGCGACCTGGGGGAGCACAACATCAGAGTCAACGCGGTCTCGGCGGGGCCGCTGGGCACCGTGGCCGCCAAGTCCATCCCGGGCTTCGAGAGGTTCGACGATGTCTGGGGTGAGCGATCGCCGCTCGTCTGGGATACCACGAACCCCGACCCGGTCGCCAGGATGGTCTGTGTGTTACTCAGCGACTGGGCACCGATGACGACTGGTGAGATCGTCCACGTCGACGGAGGGTTCCATGCCATTGCAGCGGGGGCCGGCTCGGACTGAGCGAGCACCCGCTCAAGCGTTGGTGGGCATGGAAGATGTGAGAGGGAGTTCGACGACGAAAGTTGCGCCCCCGCCTTCCGTCGCCTCGATTCTGACCGAGCCGCCCATCACCTCGGACAAGCTCTTGACGATCGAAAGTCCCAGCCCGGTGCCGCCACGTGAGCGAGTATCGGACTGGTCGACCTGGGTGAATCGCTCGAAGACCCTGTCGCGCTGGTCGACGGGGATCCCGGGACCATGGTCCACCACGGCAATGAAGCCTCGAGAATTGCGCTCCCACGCGAACAACTCGACAGGGCTCCCCGGGGCGTATTTGGCGGCATTCTCGACCAGATTGATGAGGATTCTCGACAAGTGATCGCGATCCGCTTCGACACCGAGGTCGTCTGGCTCGATGGTTATCGACGGTTCGATCGAGACCACCCGAACAACCTCGTCGATGAGTGGTTTCAGTTGGATCGACTCGGTGTGGATCGGGATTGCCCCACGATCGATGCGCGAAACGACAAGGAGGTCCTCGATGAGGCGCTGCAGCCTGCCTGCCTGACGTCGTGCGCTTATCAGCAGTTGTTGGGAGGTGGGCTCTGGTGGCGCCAGCTCGGGCCGATTGACCGTATCGAGTGAGCCGATGATCGAAGTCAATGGGCTTCGTAACTCGTGGCTGACGGTCGAGACGAAGTCGGACTTCATCTTGGCCACCTCTTCGAGGCGCTTTGTCGTCTCAGCCTGGGCCTCGTAGCGCCCGATCTGGTTGAGGACCAGCCCGGCCGGGGCGGCCAACGAGCCGAGCTTTTCGAGTTGGTCCTCAATGAACTCTCCTTCGCGGGGGTCACCGATGACGATCACCCCGACGCGGGAGGCCTCGACCTTCAGTGGTGCGATCAAGGCCTGGGAGAGGCCGAGCTCTTTCAACAAGACGTGGGAGTCCGAGTCTCGGTCTACCCGCCTCACGTATATGGGCTTGGCTGCCCGATAGGTCTGTGCAACCACACTCGGAGCGTTTATCTCCACCGTTATCGGGTCGGTGTCGAGCGTGTTGCCATTCACCCAGATCGGGCTCATGACCTCGAGACGGGCCATGTCGGCATCATGGAGGAGCACGACGCCGACCTGTGCATCGAGGTACTTGCAGATGGTCCCCACCAGCTCAGGGACGATCTCGGCGAGCGACTCGGCACGGGCCAGTGTGGCGCTGACCGCATAGAGGCGCTCGAAGTCGAGCCGCTGTGTCTCGAGCTTCTTCTCCTTTCCGGCCGACACTATGGCCTCTTTCTCGAACTCGAAGCCGACGAGGGCAGTCGTTGCCGCCACGACCATCACCGTGAGCAGCGGCACCAGGATGTCAGGTATCGCCTCCGCCTCGCCGAGGCTGAAAGCGATGAAGGCGATGGCCGCTCCGATGGCCACCGTCATGAAAGCGTGGGCCCACCAGGTGAGCAGCAGCCCCGATACGGCGGCAATTCCGAACAGGATCGGCTCGGCAGTGGCGGTCAGCTCGGGTATCGCCGCCAGGCTCGCCACCCCGATGGTGACGGCTGCCAACCATGCGGTCGATATCCAGGGTGCCAACTTCGAGTTCATCAACCGTTCCCATCGCGTCACTGCAGACCCGACGAGGAGTACGGCCAGCCCAACGATCGGGATCAGGAACTCCGAGCGGCGGAATACTTCCTCCCTGACTGCCTGGGCGCCGATGATGATGAGGACCATCCATGCCACGGCAGAGCTGCGTCGCAGAAGCGACGAACGGAAGCGAGCCATCGCCTCGTGGACGCTGGGTTGGATGGTCTCAGTTGTCATGGATTCTTGTTTGGTTACCTGTATTCTCGGCGCTTCTGACCACTGGATCGAGGATTGATCTTTGGCTCTGCGTACTTTTGCCGATGGCGCTTTGTTTGCAGAGACCTTCGGAAACTCGGGGAAACCACGTGTTTTGGCCCTTCACGGGTGGGGTCGGAGGGGGGCTGACTTCAAACGGAGCCTGGCTGATATCCCATCCCTTGCCCCCGATCTCCCAGGATTTGGTGCTTCGCCACCGCCGTCTGAGGTCATGGGAGCCCGAGGCTACGCCGATGCGGTACTCCCGGTCCTCGAGGATTTCTCCCAACCCCCGGTCGTCGTCGGGCATTCCTTTGGGGGGAGGGTGGCTGTCTGTCTGGCCGCCAGGCACCCCGAGAAGGTGGGGCCACTGTTGTTGACCGGTGCTCCGCTGGTGAGGGCTAGCCCACCGACGCGACCCTCGGCCGTGTATCGGCTGTTGCGATGGTTGCACAACACCGGCGTCATCGGTGACGACCGCATGGAGGAGATCAGACGAAAGCGAGGCTCCGCCGACTATCGGGCGGCATCGGGCGTGATGAGGTCGATCCTCGTTGAGGTGATCAACGAGAGCTATGAGGACGAGTTGAAGAGTATTTCCGCACCCATTTCGATGCTGTGGGGTGCCGACGACGCCGAGGTCCCGGTCGTCGTGGCGCGGTCGGCCAAAGACATCGTCGAGGCTGCCGGGCGGACGTCGGTCGAGCTCGAGGTGGTCCAGGGCGTCGGACATCATCTTCCAATCGAGGCACCGGACCGCCTCAGAGCATCGGTGGAGTCGATGTTGAGATGACCTGGGCCCTCGCCGCCGTCTGCCTTCTTGCCGTGGTCCCGGCCGGGCTTCGGTGGATTCGAGTCGCTCAGCGCGAGCACTACCTGCCACCATCGGCCACTCGTTTCGCCGTCAGATGGTGGCTCAACGGGCCGGCCAATCGATCGCTGGCTGCTCTGGCCTTCGTTGGTTTGCTGGGGTCGCAGTGGAGCCCGCCCGCCGGTCTTCTGGTCCCCCTGGCGCAGCTAGGCCCAATCGGCCTGAGTGTCCGTGGTGTGTCGTCACCGCTCGCCTGGACGCCCAGGTTGCGTCGCCTGGCCTTCTTGGCCGGGGCCCTCGTCGTCCTGGTGTTCCTGGTAGGCGTACGTCTGGACAGCGCACCGATCGTGGTTGCAGGGCTGTTCGGCCTTCCTTTGATCGTAGATGCCGCGCTACTAGTGCTTTCCCCGGTCGAATCTGCATTGAGCTCGAAGTGGGTCGCCAGAGCGGCCCGCAAGTTGGACGCAGTCAGGGCAGACGTCGTGGCGATCACCGGCTCCTACGGCAAGACGACGACCAAGAACTACACCGCCCACCTGCTCTCGACCGCTCTTCGCGTGGTCGCCAGCCCGGCATCGTTCAACAACCGGATGGGCCTTGCCCGGGCGATCAACGAGAATCTGACACCGGGCACCCAGGTGTTCGTTGCCGAGATGGGAACATACGGCAGAGGGGAGATCGCCGAGCTGACCGAGTGGATTCCGCCGCGGGTGGCCGCGATGGTGGCCATAGGGCCGGTGCATCTCGAGCGGTTTCGCACCGAGGAACGCATCGTCGAAGCGAAAGCCGAGATCCTCGACCGGGCGGAGATCGGCGTGATCTGCATCGACCACCCGCTTCTCGCCGCGTTGGCCCGCGACCGCGCCAGAGAGCTCGAGATCATCGAGGTATCAACCGGCGAGCCGGCGAGAATCGTCGTCGATGGCCAACACGTCACTGTCGATGGGGCCGTGGTTGCCGATACCCCGGGAGGAGCTTTCAAAGCCAACCTGGCGGTGGCGCTGGGCATTTGCCTGGCCCTTGGCGTAGATCCTGTCGAGGCCG
>JAHEJW010000004.1 GCA_024638655.1 bacterium
CGGTGCTCTTCGACCTCTTCTCGGGGGACGGGAACGTGCGCCCCGGACCGGATGAGGGTGAAGCCGCCTATCGCGCGGCAACGGCAGACCCGGTCGAAATCGGTGCCGTGGGCGCCGGGACAGGGGCAACCGTGGCCAAATGGCGCGGATTCGAACACCTCCAGCCCGGCGGTATCGGCTCAGCAGTTCGCACGACAGGCGGCGCCACAGTTGGTGCGTTGGTCGCCGTCAATGCAGTCGGTGATGTATTCACGCTCGAAGGTGAGTCTTTGACCGGTGGGACTGCAGAGCCCGGACCCGCTGCCCTCATGCCGGAGCCTCTCACCAACACGACCCTCATCGTCATCGCGACCGATGCCCGCTTGACCAGAGCAGAGCTCACCCGCTTGGCGGTTAGGGCTCATGACGGGCTTGCCGTCTGTGTGCGCCCGGCGCACACCCGCTTTGACGGTGACATAGCCTTCGCCGTCACGTGTGGTGATATCGATGCCGATGTCGACGCCATTGCCGAGGCTGCTTTCGGTGCCACCGCTAGTGCGATCGAGTCTGCGATACGGGCTGTGAGCTGACCACTTCTTTTGCCACAATGGGCGACGGTGACGATTCCAACCCCTGAGTTCGAGGCTCTGCGCGATCGCGCCCTGGTATGCACCGACTGCCGGCTCAGTGAGACCAGAACCAACGTCGTATTTGGGGTGGGAGACTTCGGAGCAGACCTCATGTTCATTGGCGAGGCACCTGGCAAGAACGAGGATCTCCAGGGCGAGCCATTCGTCGGCGCTGCGGGTCAGTTGCTCGACGAGTTGCTGGCCGGCATCGGGATCGAACGAGGTGAGGTGTACATAGCCAACGTCCTCAAATGCCGTCCCCCCAACAACCGGGATCCGCGCCCCGACGAGATCGAGTCCTGCAAGGGCTACCTTCGGGAACAAATACGAATGATTTCTCCGCGGGTTGTGGTGACCCTGGGCAACTTCGCCACCAAGCTCCTCCTCCGGACCGAGACCGGTATCACCCGCTTGCGTGGACAGAGGTTCGACTGGTGGTTGGGTGCAACCTTGGTTCCGACCTTCCACCCGGCGGCCGCCCTCCGGGGCCGACCACAGGTTCGTGAGCAGATGGAAGAGGACTTCGCCCTGATCAGACAGATTCTCGACGAGCCACCGGTCGACCACTCGGAGTCGGACGGCGCGTCGGATGAGGTCCTCATGGTCGAGGACTCACAGATGGAGCTCTTCAATTGATTGAGATCAGCTGCCCCGGAGAGGCGGACACCAGGGCGTTCGCCGGGCGCCTCGCCTCGGCTCTCAGGCCCGACGATGTGATCCTCCTCGCCGGGGGACTGGGCAGCGGAAAGACGGTCTTCGCCGGCGGGCTGGCCGCGGGTCTCGGGGTCGAAGAGCAGGTCGTCTCTCCATCGTTCGTGCTCGTCCGGCAATACCGCTCCGGGTTCATGCCGCTGATACATGTCGACGTCTATCGGCTGGGCACGATCAACGAGTTCGACGACCTCGACGTCTTCGAGATGGCTCGAGGTGGGGTCCTGGTCATCGAGTGGGGCAACGCAGTCGAGCCGGCGCTCCCGGACAGCCACCTTCGCGTCGAGTTCGAGGTGAGAGACGATGACGCTCGCATGCTTCGTCTCGCCCCGTCCGGCTCCTGGGCTGAGCGTGACCTGAAAGCAGTCGTATGAAGCTCCTTGCGATCGAAACCTCTACTCCTGGCTCCTCGGTGGCGGTGGTCGACAAGCGGACCACCCTGGCGGCGGCCTCCCGGATCGATCGAACCGGTCACGCCGGGTTTCTGGTACCTGCCATCGACTTCTGCTTCGACCAGGTCGGATGGAACCCCCAAGACCTCGACGGAGTTGTGGTCGACATCGGCCCCGGGCTCTACACCGGGATACGCGTCGGTCTGGCCACTGCCCAGGGGCTTGCTGCGGCCTTCGGGATCCCGATCATCCCTGTCTCGTCGGTCGATGCCATTGCCTTCGAAGCACGGACCGGCCATAGGCTCATATGGGCGGTCGTGGACGTTCGTCGGGGTGAGGTGGCCGTTGCTCGCTACCGGCCGGTACCCGGCGGCGTGGTGCGCGAGGCGCCGACCGAGTTGCTCGAGCCCGAAGAGCTGAAGGCGGCGCTCCAATCGACAACCGAGGAGAGCCTGATCGTGGGCGACGTCGCCGCCTTGCCGGAGGGTTTCCTCCGAGGGATGCACCACACCAAAGCGGCCAAGCCGAGATACCCATATGCCGTGGCGTTGGCCGAGATAGGTGCGGGCAAGTACGAGCGCAACGAGTATCCCGCGCCTGATGAGGTAAGACCGCTCTATCTCCGCGAGCCGGACGTCACGATCAACTGGGAGAAGATCAGGAAGGAGGGGCCGTGGGGCTCGGTGTGATCACCCTGAGACCGCTCGGCACCTCGGACATCTCCGCAGTGGTGGCGCTCGAGGAGGCCAACCAGCCCCAGCCCTGGACCGTTGGCATCCTGGAAGGTGAACTGGCCGCTGATGACAGGTCCTATGTCGTCGCCGAAGACGGCGAGGTCGTCGGTTTCGGAGGGGTCATGGTGGTGGGCGAGGAGGCCCACATCACCAATCTCCTGGTGGCTCCTGAGCAGCGCCGCAGAGGAATCGCCCGACAGATGATGACGCGGCTCATCCGGGATGCCGTCGGCATGGGTGCCCGCCATCTCACCCTCGAGGTCAGGGCGGGTAACGAGGCGGCACGCCGGCTCTACCACCGCTTTGGGCTGGCTCCGGTCGGAGTCAGGCCGGGCTACTACCAGGGTGAAGATGCCCTCATCATGTGGGTTCACGACATCGATTCGCCGGAGTATTTCGGGAGCCTCAATTGAAACCAACCATCCTCGCCTTCGAAACGAGCTGTGACGAGACTGCTGTTGCCGTCGTCCGGGGGACCGAAGCGCTTTCCAATGTCCTCTCTTCACAAGTCGATCTCCACGCCCGATTCGGCGGTGTGGTGCCAGAGGTGGCCGCCCGAGCCCATGTCGAGGCGATCCGCTCTCTGACACATCACGCCCTGAAAGAGGCCGGGGTACATCCCGACGATCTCGACGGGGTGGCGGCAACGGCCGGGCCGGGTCTCGTGGGGGCGCTCCTCGTGGGCCATTCCTTCGCCAAGGCGACCGCGTGGGCTCGCCAGCTTCCTTTCGTCGGTATCGACCACATGGAAGGTCACCTCATGGCCCCTCGCATCCAGTTCGAGGAGTTCGAGCCCCCGGCGGTGGTCCTGCTCGCCTCGGGCGGCCACTCTCAGATCGTGCACGTGCGCGGATGGGGCGATTATGAGACCCTGGGGCAGACGATCGACGACGCCGCCGGCGAAGCGTTCGACAAGCTCGCTCGGGTCATGGGTCTCGGCTTTCCCGGGGGTCCGGCGATCGACGAGATATCCGAGGGCGGCGATCCCTCGGCCGTGGGCTTCCCTCGCGCTCTCCCCGACCGACCTTTCCACTTCTCCTTCTCCGGTCTGAAGACCTCCGTCGTGCGCTTCCTCGAGAAGGCACAGGAGTCGGGAGACCTGCCTTCCCTCGAGGATGTGGCCGCGTCGGTTCAGGAGGCGATCGTCGACGTCCTTGTCGACAAGACCTTCAAGGCGGTCGATGAGACCGGGGCCCAAGTCGTCGGCGGCGGGGGCGGGGTCCTGGCCAACCGGCGACTCCGTCATCGCTTCGCCGAGGAGGCCGACAAGAGAGGGGTGAGGTTGACCCTGCCCGACCCGATCCTGTGCACCGACAACGCCGCCATGATCGGAGTCGCCGGCGCCCATTGGCTCTCTGAGGGACGGATCACGGATTGGGTCGAATCGGTGGATCCCGGTATGGTGTTGTGAGTACCAGCACCGCTCTCCGGTCCTCAGATCCCATCTAGCTGGGAAAACCCCCTCCAGAATCTGAGTCGACATAGCTCAGGTTTTCGATTTAGCACTCATGAGCGCGGAGTGCTAATGTGCTCAAGTAGCACTCGAACAGTCAGAGTGCCAACAGGCCCAACCTCCATCATCGGAGCGACGGGCCACGTAAGCACAGTCAGAGCTTCAAGGAGGAGCTAACGCATGAAGCTTCAACCGCTCGGCGATCGGGTGGTGGTCAAGGCCGTTGAGGACAATGAGTCCCGCACAGCGTCCGGTTTGGTCATCCCTGACACCGCCAAGGAGAAGCCGCAGATCGGCGAAGTCATGGCAGTAGGCCCAGGGGCCCGTGATGACGACGGCGACCGGATGGAGATGGAGGTTTCGGTCGGCGACCGGGTCCTCTACTCGAAGTTCGCCGGCACCGAGGTCAAACTCGACGGGGATGAGTATCTCGTGCTTTCCGAGCGCGACATCCTGGCGATCGTCAATTAGGAGTTGATAGGCAAATGGCAGCAAAAGATCTTCGATTCAATGAGGAGGCGCGCAAGGGCCTCCAGGCGGGCGTAGACAAGCTCGCCGACACGGTGAAGGTGACCCTCGGTCCGAAGGGTCGCAACGTCGTTCTCGAGAAGAAGTGGGGCGCACCCACGATCACCAATGATGGTGTGACCATCGCCAAGGAGATCGAACTCGAGGACCCCTACGAGAACATGGGCGCCAAGCTCGCCTATGAGGTCGCCAACAAGACCGACAATGTGGCCGGTGACGGAACCACCACTGCAACCGTGCTCGCTCAGGCCATGGTCAAGGAGGGTCTCCGTCAGGTGGCCGCCGGGGCCAACCCGATGGAGCTCAAGCGGGGCATCGAGAGTGCCGTCGAGGCTGCCGTCAAGGCGATCGGCGACCAGGCTCGTGACATCGAAACCACCGGTGAGATAGCACACGTGGCGTCCATTTCGGCCAACAACGACAACTCGATCGGCCAGGTCATCGCCGACGCGATGGACCGGGTAGGCAAGGACGGTGTCATAACCGTCGAGGAAGGCCAGACATTTGGTCTCGAGCTCGAGTTCACCGAGGGTATGCAGTTCGACAAGGGCTACATCTCCCCGTACTTCATCACCGATCCCGATCGTCAGGAAGCGGTCCTCGAGGACCCGTACATCCTGATCGCCAACCAGAAGATTGGCTCGGTCAACGATCTGGTGCCGGTTTTGGAGAAGGTGATGCAGTCCGGCAAGCCGGTCCTGGTGATCGCCGAGGACGTCGAGGGCGAGGCCCTCGCCACTCTGGTGGTCAACAAGATCCGCGGAACATTCTCCTCGGTTGCAGTCAAGGCCCCCGGCTTTGGCGAGCGTCGCAAGGCGATGCTTCAGGACATCGCGATCCTGACCGGTGGGACCGTCATCTCAGAGGAAGTCGGTCTCAAGCTCGAGAACGTCAACCTCGATCTGCTCGGGCGTGCCCGCAAGTTGGTCGTCTCCAAGGACAACACCACCATCGTCGACGGCGACGGCACCGAGTCCGATGTCAAGGCTCGAATCAAGCAAATAGAGCGTGAGATCGAGAACACCGACTCCGATTGGGACCGTGAGAAGCTCCAGGAGCGTCTCGCCAAGCTCAGCGGTGGCGTGGTCGTCATCAAGGTAGGCGCAGCCACCGAGGTGGAGCTCAAGGAGAAGAAGCACCGTATCGAGGACGCCGTTCAGGCGGCTCGCGCAGCGGTCGAAGAAGGTGTGGTCGCCGGTGGTGGCGTCGCCCTGCTTCGTGCCCAGGATGCAGTAGAGAAGCTGCGAGGCGGCACGGTCGACGAGAAGACCGGTCGCAACATCGTGCGCAAGTCGATGGAGGAGCCCATTCGCCAGATCGCCGTCAACGCCGGCTTCGAGGGTGGTGTGGTCGTCGAGCAGGTGCGCTCCAACGAGGGTGCCTACGGCTTCAATGCCGCCACAGGTAAATACGAGGATCTGGTCGCAGCCGGGGTCATCGACCCGGCCAAGGTCACCCGTTCGACCCTGCAGAATGCCGCTTCGATCGCAGCCCTGCTGCTCACCACCGAGGCTCTCGTAGCAGAGCAGCCCGAAGATGCGCCGGCCATGCCGGGCGGTGGGGACCATCACGGGATGGATTTCTAAGCCATACCAAATCCGCAGGCAAAGGGGCCCCGGTAGATCCGGGGCCCCTTCTGCGTTCAAACCGCATGACTGCGGGTCAGATGGAGCTCAGCGGGTGGCCGTCGTCGGTGCGGGCCACCGCACCACAGAACTGGCAGTTGCGTAGTCCGGGAGCGACCTTCGATTGACAAGCTGGACAATCCACGCTCTTCTCACGCACCTGGCCGTCGAGCTCACCATCGGCCAGGTCCATTTCCTCCAGTCTGGCCACCAGGTCCTCCGGTCGATAGCCCTCCTCTTCGAGTAGGGACCACATCGCCCTGACGATCATGGCCAGCCGGTCGACTCGCTCGTTGACGTCTTCGATACGGTTCGTGTTGATGGTGGCGTCACCGACAGCTGCACTGCGGGCCAGCGATGCTGCCCTGCTGGCGCTGCGCTGTCCAGCGCTGTATCCGAGAACGAAATCCAGCATTGGTCCCCCTTCGGCGCTCGAGCAATGAGCAGGCTAACCCGGCGTGCCTTCAGCTTCTAGCCTTGGAACTGTGAGAGCGGTGCGACTCGTGGAGGTGGGCAAGCCCTTGGTCGAGGCCGACGTGGATCTGATGCTTCTCGGCCCCCATGACATAAGGGTTGTCGTCGAGGCCGCCGGCATTTGCCATTCAGATGCGCACTACCGCTCGGGAGCACGGCGGATCCCCGGAACGCCGATCACCCCGGGCCACGAGATCGCCGGGCGGGTGCTCGAGGTCGGCGGACATGTCTCCAGGGTGAGTGTGGACGATCGGGTTGCCATCCACTATCTGGTTTCATGCGGACTGTGTTCCCCTTGCCTCGAGGGTCGGGAGCAGTTCTGTGAGCCGGGTGAGATGGTCGGCTTCCATCGGGACGGCGGGTACGCGGAGATGGTCACAGTCCCGGCGCGCAATGCCCACATCCTGCCCGACTCGATCCCATTCGAGATGGGCGCGATCATGATGTGCTCAACTTCGACTTCCCTCCACGCGCTCAGGAGGGGACGTCTCGTTCCGGGCGAACGGGTCGCGGTATTCGGCGTCGGGGGGCTCGGAGTCTCTGCGATCAAGCTCGCCCAGGCACTGGGCGCCGCAGAGGTCTATGGCATCGACGTCAATGACGAGAAGCTCGCCGTGGCCGAGGCTTTGGGCGCTCAACCGGTTCCTTTTCGGAAGTCACATCGCATCGAAGCCGACATTGCACTCGAGATGGTTGGTTCGCCCGAAGTCATGAAGACAGCAGTCGGTTGCCTGGCCGTGGCCGGCAGAGCAGTTGCTGTAGGGATCACCAATGAGGCTTTCCCACTCGACTCATTCAACGAGATCACCGTGAAGGAAGCCGAGATCCTGGGAGCCGCAGACCATCTCGCATCCGAGATCGACGAGTTGATCGAGATGGTCGACTCCGGGACCGTCGACCTCTCCGATGTGGTCACAGGCACAGTGCCACTCGAAGCGGGCGCGGTGAACGACGCCCTCGATCGTCTCGACGCCTTTGGAAGCGGCATCCGGACCGTGATCGTCCCGGGTTCGTAGCGCGACTTCACAAGTCTCAGGCGTCGCGATTATCCTGTTGCCTTCACCCCGTATCACCGGATGGTGGTGCGCGTTCGGGGGTGGTGTAATCGGTAACACGACAGGTTCTGGCCCTGTTATTGAGGGTTCGAGTCCTTCCCCCCGAGCCGAGGCCGACGACAGTTGGCCTCCAATACGGTCCCGTCGTCTAGGGGTCCAGGACGCCGGCCTCTCAAGCCGGAAACGCCGGTTCAAATCCGGTCGGGACTGCGAAATCTCATTTGGGTCCTTCGTGCATCAATTGCTCGAAGTCACATGAGTATCGGTCGAGCATGGCCTGGCAGAACTCTATGAGGTCTTCGACACGCCGACCGGCTGGGTGAGCCGTCGACCACAGCTCGAGGTTCTTTCGACGGTTGTCCGTACGCACCCCGTTGACGTGATGAACATGCTCGTCAGATCTGAGGGCGCGCCCAATCTTAAGGGCCATGACCAGACGATGCTCGGCGATCTTGGTCGCTCCGTTCGACAAGTGGCGTAATTCCTTCGGCACCGACACCTGCATATAGCCGTGGCTGATATGTCCGGTGCCGTCCGATCTCCGTACCGGCTCATCCACGCGTGGATCCCCGTATTTGAGAACTCGCTTGTAGTGCGCGGCGCAATAGCCGCGAGCCTTGTGCGGCCGATCACATCCAGCTACGGAGCAGAGCCGCCCCGGTCTCCGGAGAGGAGCGTCGTCGACCGAGCCGGTGCGCAACAGTCTTTGATAGTGACCGTGGCATAGTCCCGCGGCGTCGTGAGGCTCCTCACAGCCATCCGAGGCACACACTCCCCTGGTCCTGATCTTGTCCGGTGGGCCCGGTTCGCCGGTGCGAAGGACCCTCCGATAGTGCATCCCGCAGAGGCCCCTTGACCTGACGGGACGACCACACCCCTCGACGCTGCATATCCGTTCCACAGCTGCCAAGTTATCGGGTGGTTGTGACAGAAAAAGTATGTCAACGATAGTTTACATGCAAGACCATCTCAGGCTTTGCGGCCCTTCAATGCCCAATAGGCGAGCACCGCTGCGATGCCGGTTGCGACCGCTGCTCCCGGGACCGCGGCCGAGCCGAGCCGCTCACGCAAGGTCACCGTTGACTCGAACCGCTTGATCTCCCAACCCCGTTCCTCGGCGACTGCAGCCAGGTTCGAGTCTGGGTTGACCACGACCGGGTGGCCGACGAGTTCGAGCATGGGAAGATCTGTGACCGAGTCGGAGTAGGCGTAACTGTCGGCGAGGTCGATCTCGAGCTCTTCTGCTAGTGACCGGATTGCACCGGCCTTTCCTTCACCGTAGGCGTAGAGCTCGATCTCGCCGGTGTATCGGCCCTCGTCGTCGACCCCGGAGCGGGTGGCGATCACGTCATCGATTCCGAGATGGCGGCAGAGTGGACGGACGATCTCCTCGGGGCTTGCCGAGACAACCACGACGCGCCTCCCGGCACGGCGGTGGTCGTCCATAATCGCAAGAGCCTCGGCGAACACCAGTGGGGAAACCACTTCGTCAACCGTCTCCTGGACCACAGCGACAACCTCGTCCCGCGACCACCCGGCGGTGAGGCTGGAGAGTTCCTCCTTGGCGCGTGCCATTTGCGTGTGGTCGGCGCCAAACGCCTGGTAGTAGGCCTGTGCGATCCCGGCTTTGGCCAGTGTGGACCCGGACAGCAGCCCGGCTTTGAACATGGGGCGGGTGAAGGCCAGCGTCGACGACTTGGCGATGATCGTCTTGTCGAGATCAAAGAAGGCTGCTGAGGCCATTACTCCGCAAATTAGCCGTCACTAACAAGGGTCTTGTTCCTGTCATCGCCCTTTCTTATGTTCGAGCCATGAGTGGGCAGGGGAGAGCCATGGTGCTTGGGGTGACGTCTCCTGATCCGGTGCTGTCGGTGGCGGCCCCGATCGGGTTGGCGGCCAACACACCGGCGTGCCTGGTCGTAGACCTCAAGGGTGACCTGAACCTCCCGACATCCCGCAGCCTTGCCGACATTCTCGCGGAGGGCCCCCGCCTGGAGGAGCTCAGCCCCGGACGCGCCGGTGTCGCCATGATTCCGGCGGGGCCGATAGGCACCGAGGAGGCGGCGCGTGTCGTGGCCGATCTCTCCCAGCGGTGGCCGGCGATCGTTGTTCGAGCAATACGTGGCTCTTGGCCCGGGCCGACCGTCCCGGTGATGCCGGTGTACCCGGGTCTTCTGACCCCCTCGGAGGCGGGAACCGCGGTATGGCAACCGTCGGCTCCAATGGCCAACCCGCCCGGCCCGGGACCAGTGCTGCCCTTTCTCAGACCGGGATTGACGCGACAACTGCTGAACGGACGGATGCCCGCCCGGAGCAAATGGATCTCTGCCTGGCGAGAGGTCTGGGAATTGCCGTGGGCATAGTCGACCGGGTCGGCCGAGCGATCGCCTTGGGCGAGGCGGCCCTCCGTCAGGATGCGGTCGAGGCCGAAGCCGGGCGGTTGCTGGCTCTCGAATCCCCCCTATTCATGGAGGAGATGAAGACCTCGGTGGTCGATCACGTGGTCGGGCTGGGGCCGATTCAGAGGCTCCTCGAGGATCCTGAGGTGACCGATGTCCTGGTCAATGGTGCCTCGACGGTGTGGGTCGATCGAGGCGATTCTCTCGAGATGGCCGACGTCTCGTTTGATTCCGACGAGCATCTCGTGGCGACCATTGAGCGGGCGATCGCACCACTGGGTCTGAGACTCGACAGGTCATCGCCCATGGTCGACGCGCGGCTCCCTGACGGCAGCCGGCTCCATGCTGTGCTGCCTCCGGCATCGGTTGACCACCCGCTACTTGCCATCCGGAGATTCACCCAGAGGCTCTCGGGCCTGGGCGATCTCGTCACCTCCGGGACGGCCACCGCCGAGCAAGTCGCCCTGCTCGCCGATGCTGTTGCGGGCAGGCGGACCATCGTCGTGTCGGGTGGCACCGGAGCGGGGAAGACGACACTGCTGAACGTGCTTGGAGGGGCGATACCGGAAGACCAGCGTGTCGTGGTCATCGAGGACGCCTCAGAGCTAGCCCTCCCCGGTCATGTCGTGAAGCTGGAGGCGCGCCCGGCCAACAGTGAAGGAGCCGGCGAGGTGACGATCAGGCATTTGATCCGCTCTGCGCTTCGGCTGCGGCCGGACCGGATCATCGTGGGTGAGGTCCGTGGCGCCGAGGCACTCGATCTCATTTGGGCCCTGAACACAGGTCATCGCGGGTCGTTGACGACCGTGCACGCCAACTCGCCTCAGGAAGCGATTTGGAGGATCGAGACGATGGCCATGTCGGCCGACGTCGTCTCCGAAGCCGTCATCGGTCGCCAGCTGCGGGCCTCAGTGGACCTGGTGGTGCAATTGGAGAGGGTCGGCGGAAGACGGAGGATCACCTCTATCGCCCCGATGAGCTCCCTGGAGGAGCCGTGTTGATGGAAACCATCGCCCTCGGTCTGGCTCTTCTGGCCGGTGTTCGACCGTGGCAGCTCGTAGTTCTGGCCATGATCATCTTCGCCCCAGCAGCCCTGATCCCGCCCATCCTCTATACGGCCGTCAGGGGCCGGAGGCCTCTCGACGAGCGAATGCCGCAGTTTTGTGACGCCGTGGCTTCCGAGCTCCGAGCGGGCGCCACGTTGAGGTCGGCTCTGCTCGCAGCCTGTGTTTCGGCCTCAATCGAGCCAGGGCCACCGGATGCCGGGGTCGGGGAGATCGCGGCTGCCGCAGCACGAGAGCTGCCTCGACTTGGTCCGGAGCTGATGGCCACCGTCGATGCCGTGGCCCGGTCTGGCAGCGCAGCCGCCGACCTGTTCGACGAGCTGGCAGCTCATGCGATCTCTCACAATGAGGTTGTTCACGAAGTGAGCGTGGCCTCGGCTCCTGCGCGCGCAACGGCATGGTTCTTCGTGTTCGCACCGGTCGCCTTCCTGGTCCTTCAAGCCACTCGAGGTGCCGTGGGCGGTCTCCTCGCCGAGCCGACACAGAGGATCACCGGCTCGATCGGTGTCTTGCTCTTCGCAGCGGGGCTCGGATGGATGGTGCTTCTGATCAGGAGGGCCACGTGACCGCAATCGTCTTCCTCACATCTTTGGGCCTTCTGTTGGGAGGCCCTCTTGGGTCGTGCCTAGGGGCATTCGGGGCCTGGCTATGGCTCCGCCGGACTGGCCGCCCAGCGGACCCGCCACCGCCGCGTCTCTTGATCATCCTCTTGCTGGTCGAGCTTCGGTCCGGCTCTTCGGTGCTCGCTGCGCTTCAAGCGACTTCAGATCGCCTGCCTGACTACCCGGCGCTGGGTCGAGTGACTAGGACAGCGACCGTCAGCGGCATCTTGGCGGCACTTGCGATGTGTGACGATGGCCTCCGCCCCATCGTCGCTCAATTGGCTCGCGCCCAGAAGTCAGGCGCTTCGCTGACTTCGGCGATGCGAAGGATGCTCGAGCAGGATCTCGCCGCCCACAGAGCGGATCGTCTGGCAGTCGCCCGCGCTCTGCCGGTCAAGCTGATGATCCCCGTGACCCTGCTGATGCTTCCCGGTCTCGTGCTCTTGCTCTATGCGCCGGGCCTGATTCGCACTTTCGGCCAACTGACCGGCAGCTGGCCGTGATCTCCGCACTTCTCCCCGTCACCGGTCGGTCACCGGTTTTGGAAGGAGTGTCATATGGCATATCTGTGGAGTGCGCTGCTCGCCAGGTGGAGCAGCGACCGCGGTCAAGCGACCGTCGAGTATTTCCTGGTGATCCTGGCAGCGACTGCATTGGCTCTGCTTGCGCTCAAGTGGTTCCAGTCGGGCAGTGGTGGTGGTCTCCTCGGGAGCCTCTTCGGGAAGGTCATCCAGTGGGTGGTCGGTCGATTCTGAGTGGCGACAGGGCCAGCGCCACGGTCGAGCTCTTTCTGGTGCTGCCCATCGTCATCCTGGTCCTGGTGGCCGGATTGCAGGTCGTGACCTTGGCGAGGGCGCGGATAGAGCTCCTCGGAGCGGTCAGGGAAGGGGCGCGGATAGCTGCGACCACTCCCGATCCGGCCCGGGCCGTGGAGGCAGTGCAGGCCGCACTTTCACCGGCGATGAGAGAGGTCACACGCATCTCGGTTTCCAGACCGTCCGTCGCGGGGCGGCCGGCGACGGTTTCTGCGATTTCCCGATACCAACTCGGGCCGCCCTTCCCCGATGATCTCGGGGTCGACATCAAAGCCAGGGCTTCGATGCTCGTGGAGCGATGAGCACCGATTTCGGATCCTCCACCGTGTTGGTCGTGGGCATTGTGGGAGTGATCGCAACCGTGTCGGTGGCCACAGCGGGCCTGGGTCTTGCCTACGGGGCCAAGACTCAGGCCCAAACGGCTGCGGACGCGGCGGCACTGGCAGCTGCCGTAGCCACCTATCCGCCCGCATCGAATACCGAGCCGGACACGCAGGCCCGGATCGCCGCAAGAGCCAATGGGGCGAGGATGGTGTCCTGTGCCTGTCGGGTGGATTGGAGTCACAGGCCTCGCGTCGTCACGGTCCGGGTCGTGGTCGATGTCGACGTGCCCATATTCGGGTTTCTCGGGGTTGGGGCGACGTCGCGCGCCGAATTCGATCCAGGGCTCTGGCTCGGGCGATAATCCGGACATGGTGAACCGGTCGGACGCCCTCAGGATGCTCGCCGAGCTGGCCAAGCTCACTGCGCTCGAAGAGGGCTCGCCGCAGGCCTTCAAGGTGAGGGCATACGAGAATGCCATGGCCGGCATCGAGGGTCATCCCAGGGACATCGAAGGTCTGACCAAGTCAGACCTGGTCGAGATAAAGGGTGTGGGGGGCGCGACAGCCGACAAGATCCTCGAGCTGGGGGAAACCGGGAAAGTATCGAAGCTCGAGTCCTTGCGAGAGAAGTACCCGCCGGCCTTCGTCGAGCTCACCAAGATTCCCGGCCTCGGGCCCAAGACCCTCAAGATGCTGCGGTCGCAATTGGGTATCGAAGACCTCGATGGCCTGAAGCAGGCGATCGCCGCCGAACGGTTGCGCGACCTGCCTGGGCTGGGAGAGAAGTCGGAAGCCAAGATCGCCACGGCTATCGAGAGGCTGGGGCTGCACGGAAAGGACAGGCGGACCCCCCTGGTCGAGGTACACGGCCTCGCTCTCTCCCTGGCGAGCCGGCTGATGGCAATCGATGGGGTAGAAGACGCGGTGCCGTGCGGCTCCATCCGGCGCTTCTCCGAGACGATCGGCGACATCGACATCGTCGTGTCCACCATGGAACCGGGTCGGGTGAGCGAGGAGGTGCTCGGCTTTCCAGAGGTCAACGAGGTGGTCGGTTCTGGGGGGACCAAGACTTCGTTTCTGACTCGGGAGGGCCTCCAGGTGGATATCCGCACCGTTCAGCCCTCGCAGATCGGTTCAGCGCTCCTGTACTTCACCGGGTCGAAGACTCACAACATCGCACTGCGGCAAAAGGCCATCGATCGGGGCTGGCTGCTCAGCGAGTACGGGCTGTTCGAGGGCGATGAGGTGATTGCTTCTGGCACCGAGGAAGAGATCTATCACGCCTTCGAAATGCAGTTCGTCCCGCCTCCGTTGCGCGAGGGCGGGGGAGAGGTCGAGGCAGCGAGCAGGGGAGAGCTGCCCGAATTGATCACCCGCGATGACATCAAAGGCGACCTGCACTATCACTGCGATCGCTCCGGCGACGGGAGGTCGACGCTCGAAGAGATGATCGAGGCGGCAATCGGCGCCGGCTACCAGTACGTGGCCTTCACCGACCACGGGGAAAACCTGGCCATCAACGGTTCCAGCGCAGAAGAGATGCTCGCTCACCGAGATCGCATCAGGAAGCTCGACGAGTCGTACCCGGGTATCGATTTGCTGTTTGGGTGTGAGCTGAACATCGGTCCGAAAGGTGAGCTCGACTACGACGCGGATTTCAGACTCGAGTTCGATTACTGCGTTGCCTCCATCCACTCTCATTTCGATCTCAGCGAAGACCGCCAGACCGCCCGCATTCTCACTGCTCTCCAGGATCCCGCAGTGAGCGCGATCGGCCACCTCACCGGTCGTTACGTGGGTCGTCGGCCAGGTGTTGAGCTCGACGTCGATGCGGTCTTGGAGGGTCTGTCGATAACCGGAGTGGCCCTCGAGGTGAACGGGGCGCTCGACCGCCTCGACGCAACTTCGGAGGTCATCCGGCGGGCAATCGAGAGTGATGTCATGTTCGTGATCGACACGGACTCCCACCACACCGGCGACCTGAAGCGAATGGACTTTGGCGTGCGATATGCCCAGCGGGGCTGGCTGACGGCCGACCGGGTCCTCAACGCCAGACCATTCTCGGCGATCCGAGAGCACTCGGCCCGACGTCGTACCTAGCCTCTATCTCATGGTCAAGGAGTACAAGGCTCCCAAAGCGATCAACCTGTTGATGACTCGCCTCTCCAGGTTCGGTGTCGGTTCATCCGTCGAGCTCATCACTACAGGAAGGAGCACAGGAAGGCAGCGCTCCGTTCCGGTGTCTCCAATCACAGTGGAAGGGATCGAGTACCTGGTAGCGCCATACGGGGCGGTGGGATGGGTCGAGAATGCGCGGGCTGATCCAACGGCGGTTCTTCGCAAAGGCCGCACCTTTCGACATGTCGACCTGGTGGAGGTGACTGCAGAAGCTGCGCAGGTCGTTGCGGCCTACTACGAACGCGAGCGGTATCCCCGTCCCTACATGGATTTGCCTGATGAGCCGACGCTGGCCGACTTCGAGGAGGCTTCAGGGCAGTTCCCTGTTTTCCAGATTCAGGATTGAATCCGATCCTTGTAATTCGCGAACAGAGCCGTGAAGCTGTTGGGCACTGGCTTCGGACACAAGGAGAAACCAAGTGCCCTGTTTCATGAATACGGTCGCGTGTCGGCAGATTCGTGCAACGGGCAATTGATGACCTCGACCTTCGTCATCGACACTTGTGTGCTGCTCGCAGATCCTGCATCGCTTCTTCGGTTCGACGAGCACGAAGTCGTCCTGCCTTTGGTGGTCGTCGAAGAGCTCGACCGCAAGAAGACCAGGATGGACGAGGTGGGCGCCAATGCCCGGGCTGCGATTCGACTGCTCGAGGAGCTTGGCGCGTCCAGCCGGGGCGGTCTGAGAGAAGCTGTGGGCCTGCCGGCCGGCGGCAGTCTCCGGATCGAGCTCAACAACATCGAGTCCGATCGTCTGCCGGCCGCCCTCGATCCCCACACTTCCGACCATCGCATCCTTGCCACGTGCCTCAACCTCGATCCCGGTGAGAATCCGGTTTTGGTCACGAAGGACGCGGCTCTCCGCATCAAGGGAGCCCAGCTGGGTGTCGCGGTTCAGGATTATCGCGCCGACACGGTCTCGGTCGAGCAGCTCCACTCGGGCCTGGTCGAGCATCGGACCAGCGGCGAGACCATCGACCGGCTCTTCGACGAGGGCAAGCTGGAGCTCCAGGGTTTGGAGGCGACGGTCAACGAGTTCGTAGTCCTGCGCAGCGGGTCGTCGCGCTCCGCTCTGGCGAGAGTCGTGCAGGCGGAGCCGAGTGTCGTGGTGGAGAGGATGCCGACCCACGTGCGCGCCTTCGGGGTCGAGCCAAAGAACGTGCGTCAGACAGTTGCCCTCCACCAGTTGCTCGATCCGGACATCCCTGCTGTATCAATCATGGGGATGGCAGGCACCGGAAAGACCTTCCTGTCTCTGGCCGCCGCCCTGGAACAGGTCCTGGAGCAGGGGAGGTATCGGAGGGTCTCGGTGTATCGGCCTCTCGTGGCCGTCGGGCGACAAGAGGTCGGGTATCTACCAGGGGATCTCAACGAAAAGCTGGCTCCGTGGATGGCCGCAGTCCACGACAATCTCTATGCCCTGTTCTCCGATGCGGGGGTGGACGCCGCCCGGGATGCCATCGACGAGCTGGTCGATCGGAGTGAGCTGGAGATGGCTGCCGTGACCTACTTACGCGGGAGATCCATAACGGGCGAGTTCGTCATCATCGATGAAGCGCAGAACCTGGAGCTGTCGACACTCAAGGTGATCCTCACCCGGATGTCGCGTGACTCGAAAGTCGTGTTCTGCGGGGATCTATCTCAGGTGGACAACCCGTACATCTCGCCGTTCGGGGGCATGGCCGCCCTGATCGAGAAGTTCAAGGGATCCCCGCTGTTTGCCCATGTCTCCCTGGAGAGGACGGTCAGGTCGCCACTCGCCGAGATGGCCGCCACCGTCCTCTGACCGCCTCGGCTACTGGCCCAATCTCTCCCTGCGGGCGGCCAGCAAGTCTGCGGCGTGCTCGATGGTGACCTTCTCGGGGTCGTCGCCTTTGCGAAGCGAGGCATTGACTTCGCCGTCGGTGACGTAGGGCCCGTACCTCCCCGACCGGACGGATACCGTCTTTCCGGACGCCGGGTCTTCGCCCAGCTCGCGAAGCGTGGCAGACCTCTGGCCCCTTCTCCTCGGCGGTTCGGCGAGCAGCTTCAACGCCTCGTCAACCGTGAGGGTGAACAGCTGGTCTTCGGTCTCGAGGCTCCGACGGTCATCGCCCCTCTGTATATAGGGGCCATAACGCCCGTTTAGGGCCAAGATCTCAGTCCCATCAGGATCCCCCCCAACGGTTCGCGGGAGAGAGAGAAGCTTGAGGGCATCGTCGAGGCCGAGCTCGTCGAGCTCCATCGACTTGAACAGGGAAGCCCGCTTCGGCTTCTCCTTGCTGCCTTCCTCCTGCTCGCCGAGTTGCACGTAGGGACCAAACCGACCTGTCTTTCCGTATACCGTCAGACCGGAATCGGGATCAGTGCCAAAGATCTTGTCCCCGGCGTTCTGGGTCACGATCAACTCCACCGCCTTGGCCACGGTGATCTCGTCGGGAGCGAGATCCTCAGGTATCGAAGCCCTCTCCTCATCTCGCTCGACATAGGGCCCGTAACGGCCGATGCGGGCGACTATCGGGGTTCCCTGTTCGTCATCGCCGATCGGAATGGAGTTGATCTCTCTCGGATCGATCTCATCGAGCCTCTTGGCGACCTTCTCTTTGAGCCCATCGTCGCCGAAGTAGAAGGCCCGCAGCCATGGCACCGAGTCTTCTTCTCCCTCGGCGATCCGGTCGAGATCGTCTTCCATCTTGGCTGTGAACTCATAGTCCACCAGCCGGGGGAAGTGCCGTTCGAGGAGGGTCACCACCCCGAAGGCAGTGAAGGTTGGGACGAGGGCGGATCCCCTCTTGAACACGTAGCCCCGATCCTGGATGGTCGACATGATCGATGCGTAGGTCGAAGGGCGTCCCACGCCCAGCTCTTCCAGCTTCTGCACCAGGGAAGCTTCGGTGTAACGAGCCGGCGGGCGTGTTTCGTGACCCGTCGGCTCGAGACGCTGGACCGCCAGAGGATCGCCTTCGGCCATCTCCGGGAGGAGCTTCTCCCGGTCGTCCAACTCGGCTTCGGGGTCATCCGACCCTTGTACATAGGCCCGGAGGAATCCCGGGAAGGTGATGGTTCGCCCGGAGGCGGCGAACAGCGCCTCGCCTCTGTCTTTGGTGTTTGCGCTCAGTCGAACCGACACTGACATCCCCTTGGCGTCTGCCATCTGGGAAGCGACAGTCCGCTGCCAGATCAGTCTGTAGAGGTCGGCCTCGTCCCGCCCCACGTCCGGAGCGACCTGCTCCGGAGTGCGGAAAGTGTCGCCCGCCGGGCGGATGGCCTCGTGTGCCTCCTGGGCTCCCTTGACCTTGCCCTCGTACTTGCGCGGGCTGGGCGACAAGTACTCCTTGCCGTAGAGCTTCTCGATCTGCGCCCGAGCCGATGACACAGCGCTGTCGGCCAATGCCACCGAGTCGGTCCTCATGTAAGTGATGTAGCCGTTCTCGTACAGGCGCTGGGCCACCGACATTGTCCGCGACGAAGAGAATCGGAGTTTGCGTCCCGCCTCCTGCTGCAAAGTCGATGTGCGGAAGGGTGGGTACGGTTTGCGGGTGTAAGGCTTCGACTCGACCGATTTCACCTCGAACGAGGCATCGGTGAGCTCCTCGGCAAGCGCCGCTGCCTCGTCCCTCTCCAGCACCAGCGCCTTCGATCCCGCCTTTCCGCGGCTGTCGAAGTCCTTGCCAACGGCGACTCTGGCGCCCTCGAGGGAGTGGAGAGTTGCCTCGAAGACCTGGTCCAGGTCGTCCTCCTTGGCGAAACTGCCATCGACGCTCCAATAGGACGCAGGGACGAAGTCGATTCGCTCGCGCTCTCTTTCGACGACGATCCGAACTGCGACGCTCTGCACCCTGCCGGCCGATAGCCGCGGCTGAATCTTCTTCCAAAGCACCGGGGAGACTTCGTATCCGTAGAGCCGGTCGAGGATCCGTCTCGCCTCCTGAGCCTGAACCAGCCGTTGGTCGAGGTCGCGCGGGTTGGCGAAGGCGGCCTCTATAGCCGGCTTGGTGATCTCGTGAAAGACCATGCGGTGGACCGGTATCTTCGGCTTCAGGACCTCGACGAGGTGCCAGGCGATCGCCTCGCCCTCCCGGTCCTCATCGGTCGCCAGGTAGAGTTCGTCGGCCTCCTTGATCAGGTCTTTCAGCTTCTGAACCTGCTTCTTTCGCTCCTTGGACACGACGTAGAGAGGCTCGAAGTCATTGTTGACGTTGACGCCGAGACGCGCCCAGTCCTCGCCTTTGGCCTTGGCTGGAATCTCTGAGGCGGACCTGGGCAGGTCGCGAACATGCCCCATGGACGACTCCACGGTGGTGTCAGAGCCGAGGAAAGCCTTGATGGTTCGGGCCTTTGTCGGCGATTCGACTATTACGAGACTCTTGGGCATTGGAGGGGAGTTGACCGCATGTCGGGTGCTTATGTCAATCTGGATGATGCGTCAGACCCAGCAGTTACCGTGACGTTTGTGAACAGATACATCGCTCTGGAGGGTGGAGACGGGTCAGGCAAGAGCACCGTTTCGCATGCCCTCGCCGAGCGTTTGAAGACTCTGGGTGAAGAAGTCGTCGTCGTGCGCGAGCCTGGAGGGACCCCCGTCGGTGAGGCTATCAGGGAGCTGCTCCTCGACTCGGACCAGCTCGACGATTGGGCCGAAGTCTTCCTGTTTGCTGCGCAGCGAGCCGAGTTGGCTCGCGAGGTCATCGAGCCCGCGCTGGCTGCGGGGAAATGGGTCATTAGTGACCGCACCTACTACTCGTCGATTGCCTATCAGGGGAGAGCAAGAGGTCTTGGTGAGAAGGAAGTCAGGGAGATCAACGAGAGAGGTCTCGCCGGAGCCATCCCCGACTGGGTGTTCGTGCTCGACGTCGAACCGGAGGATGCTCTCGCACGTCAGCACCGAGAAGACCGAATAGGCAGAGAGGGAATCGGTTTTCAGGAGAAGGTCAGGCAGGCCTACCTCGACCTCGCCGAGGGCGAGCCCGATCGGGTGATCGTTCTACCGGGTTCGATGACGGTAGAAGGCATGGTCGACCGGATAGTCGAGGTGGTTCGATGAACTCTCTCTTCGAAGGAGTGATCGGTCATGCCAGTGTGATCGCACTTCTCGAGTCAGAGCTGGAGCACCCGGCACAGGCTTACTTGTTCACCGGAGCGGAGTCGATCGGGAAGGCCACGATCGCCAAACGTTTCGCCGCCGGGCTCCTCGGGGGAGTCGGAGACGACCGGGCACTCCGCCTCTCCCTTGCCGGCACCCACCCTGACCTTCTAGTACTCGAGCCCGAGGGAGCGACTTCGTTGGGCGTCGAGCAGGCGAGGGAGGTGGTGACCAGAGCATCGATGACTCCGATCGAGTCTTCTCGAACGGTCTTTCTCGTGCCCGATGCGGGCTCGATGACCGAGCAGGCAGCCAATGCGTTACTGAAAACACTGGAGGAGCCCCTCGCATCGGTGGTGTTCTTGTTGGTGGCCGAATCGGAAGAGGACTTCCCACCTACGGTTGCTTCCCGATGCCGGACGATCCACATGGGACGGGTGCCTTCCGACGAGATCGTCTCAGCGCTGGAAGAGAGAGGTCTGGATCCGAGAGAGGCCGAAGGCGTGGCAATTGTCGTCGGAGGCCGCCCCGGTCTGGCTCTTTCACTCATGAGCCAGCCCGAGGTCGCCCGTTTTCGAGAGCTGTGGCTGGAGATCCCGGATCAGGTGACCCCCCATCCCGGGGACGGTCAGCGTCTCGCTTCGGTGGTGCTCGAGGAGCTCCAACCTCTGGTTGAGCGGTCGATTCCCCAAGACTTGCCCAGGGAAAAGGCGCAGCGGGCCCGCCGGAGGGTGGAGATGTCGTTGCTGGTGAGCGGTCTGGAGATTCTCGCCTCTTGGTATTCCGACTCTGCGTCGCTTCAGCTGGGCGGTCCCATTCGAAACACCGACGTCGAGCTCGCTGCCTTCACCGATGTGTCCCCTCGCAAAGCCGTGACTTCGGCGGAAGAGGTGCTGGATGCTGTTGTCGATATTCAGTCGAACCTGCGTCGTGAGTTGGTGCTCGCCAACCTTTTTTCCTCTTTGGGCTCCGGCACCTGATTCCCGTCACATCGACCAACCGTTGGGCCCGGGAGCTCACCGCACGCCGGGGGAGTTCCTCGATCTAGGGCTGGGTGGATCAGAGTTCGGAACCCCTTTACCATTTGACCCGTTGCCGGAGTAGCTCAGTGGTAGAGCAATCGCCTCGTAAGTGATAGGCCAGGGGTTCGACTCCCCTCTCCGGCTCCGCTTACACGGCCGACCGACTTTGGCCGCGAATCTCCTGCGTCCCAGATTGACGTTCGAAGGGGGCTGACTCGAGTCCCTCTAGCTAGAGACGCAATCGCTCGGCCAAACAAACGCCGGTCGGTCGGCATCGCCAAACAGACGCCGATCCGTCACAACTGCGTTGCTCAGACCAGGACCTTGTCGATCAAGCCCAGCCGCCGACTTGATCGACGCGTCGGCTTCTCATCGCCCTAGCCCTCTTCGACGATCCAGGCGGTCACCATCCCGAACATGCCTTCGTCACGTTCGACGTGAGTGAGGATGTGACAGTGCCAGACCCAGACGCCCGGGTCTTCGAGTTGGAACAGGACCGAGTAACGCTCCCCCGGAGCGACGTTGACCGTGTCGGACCAATACGGCTGGTCCAGGGGAATCCCGTCTTTGGCAAAGACCAATTGGGGGAACTGATGCTGGTGCATCGGGTGAATCTGGAGACCCTCGTTGTAGTAGTGGATCACGACCCAGTCTCCAACCTTGCCCGAATACGGCTCGGTCGCCGGGAAGGACTTGCCGTTCAGCGACAGCCCGATCACCCCGGCGTCGTTGAGCACCATGGGGATCTCTTGGCTGACCTCGAGATCCTCGGGAATGTCGACTCCCGAGATGGTCTGACCTCGGGGGAGCGGTGTGTCCCCGATGATGAACACCCCAAACAACCCGTTGGGGATCTGCATCTGCCCATGGTGGTGGGCGTGGTACATGCCAATTGCCGGATCCTCGGCAACGAACTCGTAGACGAAGGTCTCGCCTGACTTGATCAGGTCCTGGGTGTACGGCGCAACCCCGTCCATGTCGTTGGGGGTGTGCACCCCGTGCCAGTGGACATCTGTTCCCATGGGAAGCTGATTGTCGACTATGACGCGGATCTTGTCTCCGAGGTCCACGCGTATGGCCGGTCCCGGAACCTGGCCGTTGTATGTCCACGCATCGACGATCTTCCCTGGTTCTACCTCCCAGGGTGTGATGGCAGTGGTCAAGCGGAACTCCTTGGTCCCGTCGTCGAGGATCGTGGGCTCGAGGGTCTGGTTCCCCTTTCCTTCGGTTTCGGCGGGAAAGGCGAGCATCGACTCGGTCATCGCCCGATCGAGCTCCTCCCAGTCGATCTCCTCCTCACCATGACCGGCGCCGTCACCTACCGCTGCCCCTCCTTCCGTGACGACGAGGCGCGCCTCCATGCCTGCCTCACGATGACCCGCGATCGAACAGAAGATGTCGTACGTGCCGGGTGTCAGATTCTCGAACTCGAGAACGGCGCTCTCACCGCTGGCGAGCTCGGGGGTCGCCGGGCCGCCGTCGAACACGAGGTTGTGGATCACCGCACCTGTGTTCTCCACCTGGAAGCGGGTGGGCCCCGACCCGACCTCGAGGTCGCCCTCGATGGCGAATTCGGTGAGCTCGAAGAACGCATCCTGGAGCGGGACCTCCCCCTCCGCGCCCGCGGCTCCAGTCCCGCCGCCACGGACCACGACGACCACGGCAAGGATCGAGACCAGGACCCCGATGATGCCGATGAGTATCAGGAGCCGGTCGAAGCCACTGGCCGATGGGTCGCTCTGGGACGCGTTCGTTCGCTGGGTCATGGAGCGGGACCGTATTTGTCGTGCGACGACTTCGCAAAGCTGCCATAGACCCTTCGAGCTACATGGCCATCCCGGCTACCGTCCGCCTCGAATGGCGGACCAGGCCAACTTCGAACGAGACGCACTCCAGTTCTCCCCACAGCTCTACTCCGCCGCCTTGCGAATGACTCGAAACCCAGCCGATGCCGAGGACCTCGTACAGGAGACTTTCCTCAAGGCATACCGGGCCTACGACACTTTCACAGCCGGCACCAACCTGAAGGCGTGGCTGTACCGGATCCTCACCAACACCTATATCAACAAGTACCGCAAGGAGAAGCGTCGCCCTTCCGAAGTCGATCTCGGCGACGTGCAAGACCTCTACCTGTATCGTCAAATCGGTTCGGAGGAGTCCGCAGGGGCATCCCAATCCGTCGAAGAGCGGGTCCTTGATGGACTCGTGGAGTCGGACATCAAGGAAGCCGTGGAAGAGTTGCCCGAGAACTTCAGGCTGCCGGTTCTGCTGGCGGACCTCGAAGGATTCGCCTACAAAGAGATCGCCGAAATCCTGGACATACCGATCGGGACTGTGATGTCGAGGCTCCATCGCGGAAGAAAAGCGATGCAAAAGAGGTTGTGGGAGTTCGCGAGGGAGCGGGGACTTCTCCCCGAAGGTGCAGAGAGACCATGAGCGATTGCAAGGATCACAACACCCACGATTGCGACGAGGCTCTCGAGGACCTCTACCTCTACCTCGACTCTGAATTGGACGACGTCAGCTCGGAGCAGATCCGTTCCCATCTCGAGGTTTGTCAGGGGTGCAGTGGCTCATTCGATTTCGAGCGCCGCCTGAAGCTCGTGGTGCGAGAGCGGCTCAACGAGAAGGTCCCTGACCACCTTGTCGAGAAGGTCCGTCAGGCGATCCAATCCGAGCGGTCCGCATCTTCCCAGTAGTTTCCTACTCGAAGTCCCCACAGGTAGGCTGGCGACCATGAAGCGAATCGGCCGTATGGCGGCGGCGTTCCTGACTCTTTCGATGCTGATGCTGGTTTTCGCATTGCCGGTCTTCGCCGCTTCAGAAGAGGGAGACGAGGCTCCCGCCGACTCCACGTCTACGACTGTCGCTCCCAGCTCCGGCCTCGATCCGGCCGTAGAAGTGACCGACGAAGAGGCCATCGCCAGCGACGCCGACTGGACCTACCGATATCTCGTTCCAACCGGTTTGCTACTGGCAGTGGTCGTCGCCGTCCTCACGTCGATTCGTTACTTCACCAATGTCGTTCGCAAGCGGTACCGAATCGTCGAAGAGTGACTTCCTACCGGCCCCGATCGGGCCGTCTGGTCGAGCGGATCGCCGGCACTTACCCGCTGGCCGATACCTATCACAGACAGGCCCTCGAGACGGAGATGGACCGTGTGGTCGAAGCCGTCTCCGAGCTCGTCCCTGATGCCACCGGGCTGAGCCTGCCTGGCTCTCCGACGACCAACGTCATCGACCGGCCGGAGTGGATCGATCGAAACGTCTCAACCTTCACCCAGTTGACAGAGCCTGCAAGGCGACGGCTGGAGGAGAGGATGGCCGACTCGGGGTTCGCCGGCCAGAGTGCAACGATGGCCGCAGAGAGGATGATGCAGGCCGAGATGTCCGCCGTTCTCAGTCTCCTGTCGCGACGGGTTCTCGGTCAGTATGAGCTCGTGCTTCCTGGCTCTGAGGCCGGCGACTCGGTCGCATTCGTTGGCCCGAATCTGCTCCAGATGGAGCGGACTCATCAGTTCAACCCGTCAGAGTTCCGTTTTTGGGTGGCGCTGCATGAGTTGACCCACCGTGCCCAGTTCAAAGGCATTCCCTGGATGAAGGACTACTTCCTTTCCCTGGTCACCGAGCTCGTCGAGCAGTCCAACCCGGAGCCGGGACGTCTTGGTCGCATCATGGAGGAGCTGACGACTCGTCGCAACGCCGGCAAGCCTCTGATCGACGAGCGAGGTTTGTTCGGGCTGTTCGCCACACCGGAGCAGAACGCCGTCGTCGACAGGGTGCAGGCACTCATGTCTCTGCTGGAAGGGCACGGGCACGTGGTTATGGACCGGCTGGGTGCCGAGCATCTCAGAACTCAGGAGCGGATGAGCCGGGTTCTGAAGACCCGTCGTCACGACAAACGAACTGCTGCGTTCTTCCGGCTGACGGGCCTGGAGATGAAGTTCCGCCAGTACAAGCTGGGCGAGCGGTTCGTTCTAGAGGTCGAGAAACAGGCTGGCTGGGAGACGTTGAACCTGGCGTTTCGCGGGGCCTCCAGTCTTCCCGATCTCTCCGAGATCGATCACCCTTCTCGATGGTTGAGACGCGTCGCCTGACCGAGCTGGCCGGCTCAGCGGCTGCGAGGCTGCAGCTACCCGAGGGCAATCTCGTCGTGGGTCTATCGGGCGGCGCCGACTCCGCCGCGCTGGCCTGGCTCTGTCTCGAGCAGCGTCGACGCACCAGGGTCCTCCACGTCAACCATGGCCTTCCCCACTCGAACCGCATGGAATCGGCGGCACGGTCTATCGCAAAGGCACTCGCCATCGACGTCGAGGTTGTCGGAGTCGAGCTGTCCGAGGGGGCGTCACCTGAAGGGAGGGCGCGGAATGCCCGCTACGCGGTTTTCGAAGCCGTCGAAGCTGAGGCGTTGCTCACTGCCCACACCCTCGATGATGACGCCGAGACGGTTCTGCTGAACCTGATCCGTGGGGCCGGGCCCCGGGGTCTGAGCGGGATCCCCTATCACCGTCCGCCATCGATCTATCGGCCGGCTCTCGATTTGCGGCGGGCCGAGACGCGCGAGCTGGCGCAACTGGCCGGTCTCGAGTTTGTCGATGACCCGATGAACGAAGACCTGAACCTGACTCGAAACTGGATTCGGCAGTTCATCGTGCCCCAACTCGAATCGGTGAATACCAAGCTGGCAGAATCGCTTCATCGGACGAGTCGGCTGCTGCGGCTCGAGCTGGGACACCTCGAGGAGTCCGCCTCCCTCTATCGGCCAACCGTGGCAACAGGGACGGCGAAAGCGCCCAGGGCAGTCCTCCTGACGATCCCGTCAGCCATCGCCGGGCGGGTCCTGATGGAGATGCTCGAACACGTTCTGGGCCGGGCGGCGGTGACCGAGCCACGCATCGCCAGGATGTGGTCGGTCTTGAGGGGTGACAGCGTCAGCCAGGAGTTGGGCCGAGGCGCCGTGGTCGAGATGAAGGGACCGATGCTGGTCGTGAGGACGCAGGGTCATCCTGGATTGGAATCCCCAGCCGCTCTGATCCCTGGTGTGCATCGAGTCGGAGGCCTCGAGTTCGATGTGCGCAGCTCTACCGAGGCTTGTCGGGTTCTTCCCTTGAGCAACTGGGCCGCAGTGTTCCCGAGAGACACCGATCTGGTCGCACGCCCCGATGGCGTGGTCACCGCCAACGGCCAAGAGGCCTGGGTCCCAGGGGAGAAACGGCTTCCGGTCGCCTGGTACCAGTCGGGTGACGTCGGCTACCTTTCGGTCGTAGCCAGAGAAGGGACCGGATGGACATCAAGCCGCTGATCACCGCCGAGGAGATCGAGAACAAGCTGGCGGAGATGGGCAAACAAATCTCGGTCGATTACGCGGGCAAGGAAGTCTTGATGGTCGGGGTGCTCAGGGGGGCATTCATGGTCATGGCCGATCTGGCACGGCACGTGGATCTGGCCTGCGAGTTCGACTTCATGGCGGTCTCCTCCTATGGCGCCTCGACTCAAACCTCGGGGGTCGTGCGCATTCTGAAGGACCTCGACGAGGAGATCGAAGGACGTGACGTCCTCATCGTCGAAGACATAATCGACTCCGGTTTGACCCTGAATTACCTGATGAAGAGTCTCAGAGTGCGCAAGCCGCAGTCGCTCGAGATCGCCACCCTCCTCCTGAAAGAGGGAATCCAGCGGGTGCCGATCGATGTCAAGTACGTGGCCTTCACGATCGGGCCGGAGTTCGTGGTCGGCTATGGCCTCGACTACGCGGGGAAATACCGCAACCTCCCGTATGTGGGGGTCATGGGTCAGGACTAAAGCTCTGGCCGCAGCCTGCCGAACCCGTTGTCAGAATCGTGGAGCGCTCGGGGTTCGAATATTCCCCGTTTGGGCGTAGCATGATCACCCTAGATCCCCCTTATCGAGGTCTTTGTGAACCGGACTGTTCGAACACTCATCATCTACGGGATGTCGATCATCCTCGTGGCGATCATGTTCTCCTGGTGGTTCGAGCAGGTCTCCGGCCCCGAGGAGATCAATATCTCCCAATTCGTCGAGAACGTCGAGGCTGGTGAGTACGAAGAAGTAGTGCTCGGCAAGAACACCCTCCAGGCCCGAGCACGTTTCAACGACAGCAGCGCCGATCCGGGCACATACGATCAGGTTGCCAACTACGTGGCCGGGTTCGAGGAGCCACTGACCACCAAGCTCAACGAGAACAACATCCCTTGGTCGGTCGATCAGGAGCCTCCAGGCTTCTGGTCCCTGTTGATCAGCTTCCTGCCGTGGTTGTTCCTCCTCGGGTTCATGGTCTTCATCTTCATGCAGATGCAAGGCGGAGGGAACCGCGTCATGCAGTTCGGCAAGTCGAAGGCCAAGCTCGTAGGCAAGGAACAGCCGAAGGTGACCTTCGACGACGTGGCCGGTCTGATCGAGGCCAAAGAGGAGCTGGAGGAAATCAAGGACTTCCTCGCCAACCCTGACCGGTACCGGCAGATGGGAGCCAAGATCCCCAAGGGTGTCTTGCTGTTCGGCCCACCCGGGACCGGTAAGACCCTCTTGGCGAGAGCCGTCGCCGGGGAGGCAGGCGTTCCTTTCATGTCGATTTCGGGATCTGACTTCGTGGAGATGTTCGTCGGAGTCGGCGCCTCCAGGGTCAGGGACCTCTTCGAGCAGGCCAAGCAGAGTGCGCCCGCGATCGTGTTCATCGACGAGATCGACGCCGTTGGCCGTCATCGTGGAGCCGGTCTCGGTGGTGGACACGACGAAAGAGAGCAAACACTGAACCAGCTGCTCGTCGAGCTCGACGGATTCGAGGGAAATACCGGGGTGATAGTGATGGCGGCCACCAACCGTCCCGACATCCTCGATCCGGCATTGCTCCGGCCCGGGCGTTTCGACCGCCAGATAACCATCGACGCACCTGACATCGAGGGTCGTGAAGCAATCCTCGAGGTCCATTCCAAGGGCAAGCCGCTCGCCGAGGAGATCGACCTCCAGGTCCTGGCGAGACGCACACCGGGCTTCACGGGAGCCGATCTGGCCAACCTGATCAACGAGGCGGCCCTGCTCGCTGCTCGGCGACGTAACAATCAGATCACCATGGTCGAGCTCGAGGAGGCGATTGATCGGGTGATCGCGGGTCCCGAGCGCAAGTCCAGAGTGATGACCGACGACGAGCGCAAGGTGATCGCATATCACGAGACGGGTCACGCCCTGGTCGGCTATGCACTGCCCAACTCCGATCCGGTGCACAAGGTGACCATCGTCGCCCGAGGCCGTTCACTCGGGCACACACTGGCACTGCCTACACACGACAAGTACCTGGCCCGGCGTAGCGAGCTGGTGGATCAGCTCGCGATGCTCCTCGGGGGGAGGACAGCCGAGGAGTTGATATTTGCCGACCCGACCACCGGCGCCGCCAACGACATCGAGAAGGCGACTCAGCTCGCCAGAAAGATGGTCATGGAGTACGGCATGAGCGACGAGCTGGGCCCGATGCAATACGGGAAGCCGGGCGGGGAGGTCTTCCTGGGTCGCGATTACTCACGTCAGCAGGACTACTCCGACGAAGTCGCCGCCTTCATCGACGCCGAGGTGAGGAAGATGATCAACGCAGCCCACGAAGAGGCGAGGATCATCATCGAGACGCATTCGGATGCGATGGAGCGAATGGTCTCTGCACTCCTGGAGAACGAGACAGTCGATCGCGAGGAGGTCGCCAATCTCTTCGCCGATGTCCCCAAGTGGGAGCACGCGGCCGACGGCTCCTTGCGCATCAAGTATCCGGACGAGCCGGTCATTCCACAACAACGCGACGACATCGCTGCGGCCGAGGAGCTCGAAGACGAAGAGTCCGAGGAGACGACCGAGTCGCTTCGCCTCCAGCGAAAGCTCCCCAGGACTTCCAAAGGCCGGCCGGCCGAAGCCTGACGCGCCCCAGTTCAGCTGGACGCATCGATTCGGTCGATCCGAAGATCTCCCGAAACCAGCTTCGCTCTGATCGTGGTGTGACGGGTCGTCGGCACCTTTTCCTGCGGCGCATCCGGAAGGTGGAGGTTTCCCGAGAGGAGGCTCGCGTCGAGATCGACGTTCGTGCCGGCGGGGATTCCGATTCTGATGTCTCCTGACATCGACTTCATGACCGCCTTGTCTCCGTAGAAGCGGTGAAGGTTGATATCGCCCGAGACGGTGTTGATGTTGAGCGCTGCACGAGCAGTCGCTATGTCCACCTGTCCGGAAGCCGAAGCGAGACCCACAGTGCCTTCGCAACTGCCGGTGACGTACAAGTCCCCCGAAGCAGTCTTGAGCCGGAGGGCTTTCTCGATGGTGCCGATTCTCGTGTCACCGGAAGCCGTCTTGATGACGGCCGAGGTCGCAGAGGTCAGCTCCACTTCACCGGAGGCGCTGTTGATCTCAACGTGTTCGAGAGGAATCTGACTCTCGACGCGGGCCGATATGGCAGAGATGACGGCATCGGTTCCGTCCGGAGCTTCCACCACCACGAAGGAGGAGCCGCGGGACAACCACGACGCGCTCTTGTCGGAGGAAACCACGATGAGATCGCCCCGCTGCTCCACGGTCAATTCAGGGTCTTGGGTCTCCACACTGACTTTGACCACCCCGGGTCGGCCTTTGACCAGCTCTATCCGCCCTGACTGGATCCGCACATCGAGCTCGGGACGGTCATCGACGGCGAACTCCTCTTGGATGTTCACAATTCGATATTGGTCCGGTGACGGGTCATGCCACCCTTGCGGGGCTGTGCCTGTCCACGCAGAGCTTCCACCACGAAGCTGTTGACCGAGTCGCCGGCATCAGATGCGGCATCGGCGATCAAGTCCTTGAGGTAGCCGGGCAGTCGCACCGTTATCCGTGCCTCATCGTCTTCGGCTCCTGGCGGGGGAGGGGGTGCGGGAGGGCCGGTTTGGTCCTCGACCACGGTCAACTCCGGATCCCCGTCGACCAGTCTGATCTCTATCTTCTGACCGACTAGTTGGCTCGACACCTCGGTGGCAGCCATGTTCGCGACATCCATCAGCGACTGGCGAATGGCCGGTTTGAGCGCCTCCAGGAGGTGCCCGCCAAACTCGGCTGCCTCAGGGCCGGCCACACGCAGTTGATTCTCTACCGCAGTCTCGAAACCGAGGATGGTGTGCTCGAGCTGCACGTCAGGTCCTCCGAGTACGAGTCCTGATTCGCTGTTCGATCAGGGCCTCGACCGTGCTGGTCGTGGTGTGGAATAGCATCTTCCGTCTCCTTCTCCCTGGTCCCGGCAGTGCCAGCCGGTCACCGATTCCGACATCAGTGTGATGTCATAATGATGTCACAATACAGTCATTGTGGCAGCGCTGTCAAGATCCTCTTCGTCACACGGGAATTCGCACGGACATGCTCTAGTTTTCTTCAGTAATGAACTCCATAGACACGGGACGGATCGAGAAGGCTGTTCGCGAGATCATCGAGGCGATCGGGGAGGACCCGATGCGTGAGGGTCTCATCGAGACACCGGAGCGGGTGGCCCGTTTCTACGCCGAAGTCTTCCAGGGAATCCACGAGGACCCCGAACGGGTGGTCGACGCCTTCTTCGGCGAAGAGCACTACCAGGAGATCGTCATGGTGAAGGAGATTCCCTTCTACTCGATGTGTGAGCACCATTTCGTGCCCTTCCACGGTGAGGCCCATGTCGCCTACATGCCTGACGGCCGTGTCACCGGCCTTTCCAAACTGGCCCGCTTGGTCGAAGGCTTTGCCCGCCGACCCCAGATGCAGGAGCGGCTGACTGCCCAGGTCGCTGATTGCCTGGACAAGTCTCTTCGGCCTCTGGGGGTCCTGGTTGTCGTCGAGGCAGAACATCTCTGCATGTCGATGCGTGGAGTCAAGAAACCCGGAGCGCGGACTGTGACGTCGGCCGTGCGGGGGATCATGGAATCGAACTCGGCAACACGTTCCGAGGCGATGTCCCTCCTCTTCGGCACCACCCGCTAAACCCGGTCTTGGCCGGCTCCCTCACAAACACCTGGAAGCTGAGGACCAAGGAGCTCGATCTCTCGGCGGGGTTGCTGATGGGAGTGCTGAACGTGACACCCGACTCGTTCTCCGACGGTGGGCTTTTCGTCGACGAGACCGCAGCAATAACCAGGGGTCTGGAATTGGCATCGGATGGTGCGGCAATCGTCGACATCGGTGGAGAGTCGACTCGCCCGGGCGCGGAGCCGATTCCCCCCGACGTGGAGCTGCGGCGCATCGTCCCGATCGTTGAGGCGCTTTCGGGAGAAGGCGTGGTGGTGAGCATCGACACCTACAAGCCCGTGGTTGCCGAAGCGGCCCTGGTCCGAGGCGCTGAGATCGTCAACGACGTGACTGGAGCCGCCGCTCCGGGGATGGCCGAACTGGTGGCCGCTGCGGGAGCGGGGCTTGTTCTCATGCATATGCGGGGTAGCCCGGTGACGATGCAAGACAACCCGCACTACGAAGACGTGGTCACCGAAGTAGAGGAGTATCTCCTGCGTCGACTCGACACCGTCACCGCAATCGGTGTCGACCGAGAGCGAGTGGCGCTGGATCCTGGAATGGGGTTCGGCAAGACCCTCGATCACAACCTCGAGCTCCTGCGCAACTTGGGGAGGCTGGCAAGGCACGCTCCTCTCGTGCTCGGGACGTCGCGAAAGGGGTTTCTGGGTCGTATCACGGGGATCGAGCATGCTGCGGACCGCGACCTGGCGACCGCCGTCACGACAGCCCTCGGTTTTGTCAATGGCGCAAGGGTTTTTCGCGTTCACGACGTGTCGTCTTCCCGGCAGGCTCTGAGTGTGGCGAACGCTATGGTGACGGCGAAAGAACCGGACTAGGACGAGCCTCAGATGGGAAAGATGGTCGCGGGCTTGAAGCCGCGCGGATATACGTGGGTCATCAGCGACCGCCTCGCCGTCTCCGACCGGGTTGGGGGCTCTGGGTTCCAGCATCGGCGAGTTCGTCGCGAGGAAGAGATCACCTGGCTGGTCGAAGAAGCAGGGATCAACACCATCGTTTCCATGTTGGCCGGGAATCAGAACCTCGCCGCATATCGTCAGGCGGGCATCGCCACTTATTCGGTGCCCGTCGCCACCGACGTCGAACATGAAGACGTCATCAGACTTCACAAGACACTGGACAAAGCTCTAGCCCGCAATCACGCCAAAGTCCTGGTACATCGCGAGGTCGTTGATGACGCCGTTGGAGGTCTGGTCGGGGGATACCTCGTCGCCTCGGGCATGGTCGACGACCCGATCCTGGCTCTTGCAGTGATCCAGCAGATCTTGGGCCGTCCGCTCGGGCCGGAGGGCAGGTCCCTCTTTCCCCCCTCGCAGCCCTGAGGCAAAGGTGCCAGATCACATTCATCTCTCGGGCATCGAGGTTCTGGCGAAGCATGGCGTTCTCGACTCCGAGCAGAAGACCGCACAGATCTTCAGAGTGGACGTGCAGGCAGTCCTGGACCTCTCTCCGGCCGGGTCGACCGATGACCTGGAGGAAACCATCGACTATGGCGCCCTGGCCACAGAGGTCCGGGAGGTTGTCGGGTCCGAGTCACATGCGCTCATCGAGCGCGTTGCGACGAGGGTTGCCGAGACCGTCCTCTCTCACGAGAAGGTGGAGCATGTCACCGTCACGGTGCACAAGCCCAACGCGCCCGTCGACGTCGCTCTGGACGACATCTCGGTGACGATCTCCAGGGGCCGTTGACCAGGTTCGCCCTGGGCATCGGTTCCAACGAGGGCGATCGCCTGGGCCATCTCCGGGCTGCTCTCCAGGAGCTCGATGCGAACCTGGATCTTGTCGAGGTTTCCTCGCTCTACGAGAGCGAGCCGGTGGGAGGGCCAGAGCAAGGCCCGTTTCTCAACGCAGTCGTTGTCGCGGATACCGATCTGAGCCCTCACGAGCTGCTGGCTCTTCTCCACCGCATCGAGTCTGATGCGGGCAGAAAGAGGGTGAAACGCTGGGGTCCGAGAACCCTCGACCTGGACATAATCGCCAGCGATGGTCCCGAAGTGACGAGCCAGGATCTCGTCATACCCCACCCACGAGCCACCGAGCGGGAGTTCGTGTTGAGGCCGTTGACCGAGGTCTGGCCCGCTGTCGACCTGAGCCGGCGAACCGCCGCGGAAGCACTCCGATCGGTTGGTGATCAGGGCGTGGACCTCTTGCGAAGACAATGGCGTGACGACTCCGACCGTTGGGTCGGCTGGGTTCTCGTCTCGATCCAGATGGTCTGGTTCGTCGCCATCGCGCTGGCTTTCGCCCGAGATGGAAGCCTTCCGGCTCAGCCAGTGCGATTCACGCACATACTTGGTGGTGCCGCGGCTTTCGCCGGCCTGTTCCTTGCTTTCTGGGCATCACGAAGACTGGGGCCGGCTTTGACTGCAGTCCCCGAGCCGGTCACCGGGTCACGACTCGTCGAGACGGGGCCTTATGCGCTCGCTAGACACCCGATCTACGGGGGCATCGTCATCTTCCTGGCAGGGACGGCTCTGTTCCTCGACAGCGTGCTTGGTTTGGTTCTGGTCGTGGGGCTCGCAGTCTTCTTCCTTTTCAAGTCCAGCTACGAGGAGCGTCGGCTCCGGGCCAGATATGCCGAGTATCTGGCGTACAGGCAACGGGTGAAACAAAGACTGATTCCTTTTTTGATCTGAGGCGAAAGACCCTTGACGAACCCGTGGGGCACCGTGCTAGGTTCGATACATGGCGGCAGCCCGCGGTCCACCGTGAGCCCTCCTCAGACGAATCGACTGAACAGTCTCAGGAGGTATCACTAGATGGCAAGACGGTCTCGAGAGCATCGCCAGGCAATCCCGGGATACGACGAGAGTCGCCCATCACGACACGAGCGCAAGAAGCAGCACCGTGCCACCCGCCACGCCACAAACCAGATCTTGAACACGGTTGAGGACCCCGAAGAGGTGGTTCTCCCCGAGGAGAGACGCACCCGAAGCGACGAGCCCACCAATGGGCAGAGAGAGCCCACGAAGAAGCGGTTCAAGGTATGGAAGACGAAGTTCTGGAAACGCCGGGATGAGTACCGCTCTCGTAAGGCCGAACTGGATTCCCAATGGCCTGTGATAGTCAACGAGCAGTTGGAGGAGGAGTAGCGCCCGACTCGACGGGCTGATTCGGAAGGCTCGCGGACCAGGCCCGCGGGGATCGCTGAGTAGCCTCGGCGCCGTGTCGAGCCCAGCTTCAATCAGACTGGTCATCGTGGGTCCTGGCCGCGCCGGAGGCTCGATGGCAATTGCGGCCACCAGAGCAGGTCATGAGATCGTCGGTGTCCTCGCGAGGACTCCCGGACATGGTTACGGCCCCGAACTGTCCTGGTCAGAGGACCTCCCAGAAGCCGACATCGTCCTGATCGCCGTGAAAGACGATGCCATCGCCGAAGTGGCAGATCGTCTCGCCGGAAAGCTCGCCGCAGTGGGCGTTGTCGCCCACATGTCCGGCTTTGTTCCCGTCACCGCACTCAGGCCGATCCAGGCGGCCGGCGCCGCTGTCGGAGGCTTTCACCCTCTGCAGTCCATGCCCGATCCCGAGAGTGGTGCGATGGCGTTGGCCGGTGCACATGTGGGAATCGGCGGTGATCCCCTGGCGGTCGATGCGCTCACACATCTGGCTGATTCCTTGGGTCTTAAGGCCTTCTCGCTGACCGACCACGCTCGACCCGCCTATCACGCAGCGGCCGCTGCGGCGGCGAACTTCGTGGTGGCTTCGCTCGCCGTCTCTGCCGATCTGTTCTCCGCTGCAGACGTGGATCCGGCGGTGGCTGAGCCCCTGGTGCGAAGGGTCGTCGACAATGTCTTCGAGAAGGGAGCTGCCGCATCGCTCACCGGTCCTATCGCACGCGGCGACGTCGATACGGTGATCGGGCATCTGACCGTCGCGCGGGACGTCTCCGAGGCAGTTGGACGTCAGTTCAGCCTCATGTCGGAGGCGACGGCTATTCGCGCCGGGCGCGAGCAGGATCTCAAGAAGTGGAAGTAGCAAGATCCTTCGCCCGGGCCCGGAACAGATATGAAGGAACAGTAGGCCTCCTACCCACGCTCGGTTTCTTCCACGAGGGTCATCTCGCTCTCATGGACCTCCTCCGTGAGGAGTGCGAAACCCTTGTCGTCTCTCTGTTCGTGAACCCGACACAGTTCAACGACGAGAAGGACTTCGCGGCATATCCGAGGGATGAGGACAGAGATGCGGCCCTCGCCGTCGAGCACTCCGTCGACATCCTCTTCGCCCCTCCGGTCGAAGAGGTCTACAGAGAGGTCTCCCAAACGACGGTCGAGGTGACCGGTGTGACCGACGAGATGGAAGGACGACACCGACCAGGCCACTTCGTCGGAGTTGCCACTGTGGTGGCCAAGCTGTTCGCCGGGCTGCAACCAGATATCGCCATGTTTGGACGAAAGGACGCTCAGCAACTCGCGGTCCTGCGGGCCATGGTCAACGATTTGAGGTTTCCGATCGAGATCCTCGAGGCTCCTGTCGTCAGGGAGCCAGACGGTTTGGCCCTCTCGAGCAGGAACGTGAGGATGGACCGGCGGGAGCGAGAAGATGCCCTGGCCATAAGTAGGGGCCTGTTTCAAGCAGCCGAACAGGTGGATGCCGGGGAGCGAAGGGCCGATCGTCTCGAGTCGACGGTCGAACGCTCTGTCAAGCGGCTCGACATCGACTACGTGAAACTCGCCTCGCAAGCCACCATGAAGCCCATCACGTCCTTGGATCAGCCTGCGGTGCTCGCCGTGGCGGCCACAGTTGGAAACGTGCGTCTCATCGACAATGTCGCATTCGATTTCGAATCGGAGAGGCCGGTACCCGATCGCGGGATCCTTCTCGATGAGCCGAGCCGACTCACCACACACCTCGCAGATGATGGCGCCACCTGAGAGCCGGACGACTTCGGGTCAGACCTTGCCTCCTGCCAAGATCTCTCTCCGAAGATGAGTGAATCCGCTGAGAAGACCGAAGAGCAACTGATCGCGGCGAGGCGCGCGAAACACACCGAGGTGATGGACGCAGGTGGCTATCCGTACCGATTCGAGCGCACCCATCTCGCCGGCGATCTCCGGGACCGGTTCCGGGGCCTGGACCCGCAATCGGAGACGGATGAGAAAGTCACGGTTGCCGGGCGTCTGATGTTGCACCGTTCTTTCGGAAAGCTGCAGTTCGGGACGCTTCGTGATCAAAGCGGGACAATCCAGCTCTTCGTCGACGTTGCCACCGCCGGCGATGACCTGGCCGAGGAGTTCTCGAAGCTCGACCTCGGTGATTGGGTCGGGGCAACTGGAACGATCATGACCACCAAGCGCGGCGAATTGAGCGTGAGGGTGAGCGAACTCGCGCTTCTACAGAAATCATTGCGGCCCCTCCCCGACAAGTGGCACGGGCTCTCAGATGTCGAACAGCGGTCTCGGCGGCGGTACCTGGATTTGATGGTCAACGACGAGGCGCGCGAGGTGGCGCTCACTCGGGCTCGGGTCGTCTCCGAGCTACGCCGCCAATTCGAGGACCGTGGCTTCATCGAGGTGGAGACGCCAATTCTGATCTCCGAAGCCACTGGAGCCCTGGCCAAGCCCTTCCTCACCCATCACAATGCGCTGGACATCGATCTTCAGATGCGAATCGCCACCGAGCTGCACCTGAAGAGACTGGTCGTCGGTGGGATCGAGAGGGTTTTCGAGATGGGGCGGATCTTCCGAAACGAGGGCATCGACTCCACCCACAACCCGGAGTTCACCATGCTCGAGGCCTACCAGGCGTTTGCCGATTATGGGGACATCATCGAGCTGATCGAGGAGGTCTTCTCAGCGGTGGCCGTGGCGGCTACCGGAGATGCGACGTTGTCCTACCAGGGGAGAGAGCTCACCTTCGAGCCCCCGTACGAGCGGATCACACTCATCGACCTGGTGTCCCGTTTCGTCGATGAGGAGGTATCGCTGGACACTTCCGCCAATCGGCTGGCCGAGTTACTGAGAGAGCGCGGCGGCGAAGCGGAGGGAGGAGCGACGGTCGGCCGTCTGCTCTTCGACCTCTACGAGCTGGCCCACCGCCAGGTCTGGGAGCCGACCTTCGTCACGGACTTCCCCAGGGAGGTGTCACCCCTTTCACGCAGCCATCGCAGCGAACCACGCCTCACCGAGCGCTTCGAGCTCGTCATCGCCGGGTCCGAGTACTGCAACGCGTTCTCGGAGTTGAACGATGCGGACGATCAACGCAGCCGCTTCGAGGCCCAAGCTGCCGCTCGTCGAGCCGGCGACGATGAGGCGCATGTGATCGATGAGGACTACATACGGGCACTGGAGTACGGATTGCCTCCTACCGGCGGGCTCGGAATCGGGGTGGACCGACTGGTGATGCTCCTCACCGACCAGCCGCACATACGAGAAGTCATACTCTTCCCTACCCTTCGCCCCGAGCAAGGAGGAAGCGAGTGAGGTTCGTTCTGAAGTTGGCCGCCACCGCGGCTGCCGTCTGGATCGCGGTCTGGATCGTCGATGGCCTCGAATTCGATGGCAGCTTCTGGGGATTCGTGGGTGTCTCTGCGATTCTCCTCGTGGCGAATGGGATCGTGAAGCCGATTCTCAACGTCCTCAGCTTCCCGCTGATCCTGCTCACACTTGGCCTGTTCCTGTTGATAACAAACGCTCTTGTGCTTCAGTTCACGGTGTGGCTCTCGGGCGACGTCCTCGATCTCGGGCTCACCTCGACCGGGTTCTTCTGGGCCACCTTCTTGGGTGCCCTGGTGATCAGCATCGTCCGCTGGGTGGCAGACGCAGTTCTCGACGACGATTGACCAGAGCGACGGGTTCCTAGGTCCGAGCCGTTTCAACCCTTTCCAGGAGAAAGCCGCCGAGGCTCTTCAGGATGCCTCGAGCTTCGATATCGGGTACCGCGTCGAGAGCGCTCTCTGCCCTGTCCAGGCGTTGCAACGCGTCTTCGAGCGTGAGGTCGACAAAGCCTCCAGCCCTCACCAGGTCGATCACCTCATTGACCGTTGCGTCGGTGTATGGCATTCCGTCGCCGAGGAGCGAGGCGATCCGCTGTCCCTGGGGCCCGGTGGCGGCCATCAAGACCGGTGCGGTGAATGTGCCTTCCCGGATGTCCGATCCAGCCGGCTTTCCGATGGTCTCTTCGTCAGCCAGGAGATCGAGCGCGTCATCGGCGATCTGAAAGACCATGCCGACCTCCCACGCCCAGGTGGAGAGAGCATCGACGACTTCTCTGCTTGCGTCAGCGGCCATGGCCCCCAACCGTGCCGAAGTCCTGACCAACGAGGCAGTCTTTCCACCGATGACCTGGTGGTACTCCTCCAGGGAGTGAGTGAGGTCGCCTTCGAGCTGTAGCTCACGAGTCTGGCCTTCGACCAGCTCGGCATATGTCGAGGCGAGGAGTCTGACCGATTCCTGTGTCAGGTGGGTGGCGGCCACCTCTGATGCCTTTGCCATGAGGAAGTCCCCGGCCAGGATGGCCACAGTGTTGTTCCAGTTGGCATTGACGGAACTGGCGCCCCTCCTGGTGTCAGACTCATCGATGACGTCATCGTGGTAGAGGGAGCCGACGTGGATCAACTCGACGGCGACTCCGGCTTCGACCGGTCGGTGATCACTCGAAGGACCGAATTCGGCAGCGAGCAATGCGAGCAACGGTCTGAAGCGCTTCCCTCCGGCGAGGAGGAGATGCTGAGCGATCTTGGTGAGATATGCGTCGTCCGCGGTCGAAGTCTCGATCAGCCGTTCCTCGACCGAATCGAGTTGTTCCCAGATTCGGGGAATATGAACGAGGCTTTGGAGGTCTTCCATTGATGCCGATGGTATTACGGATCGCGGGGTTGGTTTTCATGGAGAAGTCGAATCTCGGCACAGTGATAGAATTGACTAGCCAGGCCCAGAGGTAACGAATGTTTGAGCGGTTTACAGACAGGGCTCGCCGGGTTGTCGTTTTGGCACAAGAAGAGGCGCGGTACCTGAATCACAACTACATAGGGACCGAGCACATCCTCTTGGGTCTGCTCAACGAGGGAGAGGGAATTGCTGCCCAGGCTCTCGAGAGCCTCGACATCGATCTCGCTTCAGTGCGCGACGAGGTGGTCAAGATCATCGGGCAGGGCCAACAGTCTCCTTCCGGTCACATCCCTTTCACCCCGCGCGCCAAGAAAGTCCTCGAACTCTCTCTACGTGAGGCCCTTCAACTCGGGCACAACTACATCGGCACCGAGCACATCCTCCTCGGGCTCATCCGGGAGGGTGAGGGTGTGGCGGCCCAGGTACTGCAACAGCTGGGCGCCGAGCTGCAGAAAGTCCGTCAGACCGTGATCCAGCTCCTGTCGGGTCCCGGGGGCTCTGAGGAGCAGCAGCCCAAGGCCGCAGGAACTGGCGGTCGGGAGAGCGGCACCAGCGGCTCCACCGTGCTCGATCAGTTCGGGCGCAATCTCACTCAGTCGGCGCGTGAAGGCGCGCTCGACCCGGTCATCGGTCGTACCCGGGAGATCGAGCGTGTGATGCAGATCCTTTCCCGCAGGACCAAGAACAACCCGGTGCTGATCGGAGAGCCCGGTGTGGGCAAGACCGCCATTGTCGAGGGTCTCGCTCAGAGAATCGTGGCAGGTGAGGTGCCGGAGAACCTCGACGCGAAGAACCTATATACCCTCGATCTCGGAGCCCTCGTGGCCGGCTCGAGGTATCGCGGCGACTTCGAGGAACGTCTCAAGAAGGTCCTCAAGGAGATCAAGAGCCGCGGAGACATCATCCTCTTCATCGACGAGATCCACACCCTGGTAGGTGCCGGCGCCGCAGAAGGAGCCATCGACGCCGCCTCGATCCTCAAGCCCATGCTCGCCCGTGGCGAGCTTCAGACCGTCGGAGCCACGACTCTCGAGGAGTACCGCAAGTATCTGGAGAAGGACTCCGCCCTCGAGCGTCGCTTCCAGCCGGTTCAGGTCGATGAGCCATCGCTCACCGACACGATCGACATTCTCATGGGTCTCAAGGACCGCTACGAGGAGCACCACTCGGTGCGATTCACCGATCAGGCCATCGTTTCGGCGGCCAATCTGGCCGACCGATATCTGGCGGATCGCTTTCTTCCGGACAAGGCCATCGATCTGATCGACGAGGCAGGGAGCCGGACGCGCATTCATCGCACCACCGACATACCTGAGATCGTCGAGATCGACGAGAAGCTCGCCGGTGTTCGCCGGAACAAGGCCGAGGCCGTGTCGGGGGAGAATTACGAGCGGGCCGCCACGCTGCGCGACGAAGAGAGGACCCTTCTCGGCGAGCGCAAGGAGCGTGAGGACGAGCAAGAAGGTACCGGCTGGGTCATCGGTGAGGAGGAGATAGCCGAAGTCCTCGCCCAATGGACTGGCATTCCCGTGCATCGGCTCACCGAAGAAGAGACGGCTCGTCTCGTCCAAATGGAGTCCGAGCTACATAAGCGCATCATCGGTCAGCACGATGCCATCACCGCCGTATCAAAAGCGATTCGGCGGACGAGGGCAGGTCTGAAAGATCCTCGCCGTCCGGCGGGATCGTTCATCTTTCTCGGCCCGTCCGGTGTTGGGAAGACGGAGACCGCCAAGGCTCTCACCGAGTTCTTGTTCGGCCAGGAAGACTCCCTCATCCAGCTCGACATGTCCGAGTACATGGAGAAGCACACCGTCAGCCGCCTGGTCGGGTCGCCACCCGGCTACGTCGGCTATGACGAGGGTGGTCAGCTGACCGAGGCCGTCCGACGCAAGCCGTTCTCTGTTGTCCTGTTCGACGAAATCGAGAAGGCTCACCCGGATGTCTTCAACACCCTCCTGCAGATTCTGGAGGAAGGGCGGCTGACCGACGCTCAGGGTCGCACGGTCGACTTCAAGAACACAGTCATCATCATGACCTCCAACCTGGGCACCCGCGATCTCCATAAGCGGCAAGTTGGCTTCCACGTCGAAGACGAGGAGCACACCTACGAGCACATGAAGGAGAGGGTGACCGAGGAGCTGAAGAAGCATTTCCGGCCCGAGTTCATCAACCGCCTCGATGAGATCATCGTCTTCCATGAGCTGACGATGGACGAGCTGAAGCTGATCGTCGATCTCATGCTGGAGCGTGTCAGGGAGCAGCTCAAGGGTCAGCACCTCGATCTCGCCCTCACCGACGATGCCAAGGAGTATCTCGGAACCAAGGGCTACGACCCGGAACTGGGCGCCAGACCTCTTCGGCGGGCGATCCAGCGGCTACTCGAGGATTCACTCTCCGAGCGTGTCCTGCTGGGCGAATTCAAGGCCGGGACGACGATCCTGGTGGGCTATGACTCGGACGACGAAGAGCTCACGTTCGAAGGGATCACCTCACCGGACAAGCCTCCGGTTGAGCTCGCCGGCCAGGAATAGCCCGAAACCGAGCGTTCGCGACCACAGCCAGTGGTGAGTTAGCTTCGGGATGTCCCGATAATCGCCAACTATCTCAGCGGTAGAAAAACGCGAATTCTGATTCAATACCTCTAAAGCCACCACTTGCAGTGGTCGATTTCTACGGGCAGAATCTCTGTGCGAGTCAGATGCCTTTACTAATAGCCGTAGCGTTGATGTTTGCCAGTGTCGCCCCGGGCGCTGAGTCACCCGACTATGCCCCTGCCGGTGACGAGGCCTACACATTGGATCTCGAGTTGGACGGCTTCCGCAACGGCTACATGGATTCCGACCGCCTCATGGCCATCAACGGTTGCTCTCTCGAGAGAGATGCGGCCTACACATTCTCGCTGATGTATGAGGCCGCCGAGAAGGACGGGATCAGGCTCAGACCCGGATCGTGCTATCGCACCTACGGCCAGCAGGACAACGCCTACAACCGTCGTTGCCCGATCACCGACGTCGCGGTCTTCGCCGAGAACCAGTTCTCGGGTGGGATGGTGCAAACGGGCACCAAGAGCGTCAGGGTCTGCACGGGGCCTCCAACAGCCCAGGCAGGGAAGTCGAACCACGGATGGGGCCGGGCCATCGACTTCACCGACGGCCGGGGAATCCTCACCTGCTACGACCAGGAGTTCCAGTGGCTCCAGCTCAATGCCCATCGTTTCGGCTGGGTTCACCCGCCATGGGCCCGATGTGGCCTGGACACCGAAGAAGCCTGGCACTGGGAATTCGCCGGCGTCACCACTCCCGTCCTAGTCGGCTACGTCAACCTCGACGCGACACTTCTTCGCACGGTCGAGTAGCGGCCCCCAACACCCCGGCTCCTCGGGTTGTGAGATGAGCAAGTCCGACCTCCTTTTCGGCTCCGGATCTGGGGTTCGAGACACCTACCCTCCCGCCGATGGTGAGAGCGACCCGGGTCTTGTTGGTGATCGGGGCTGGTTACGTTGCGGCGCAGATGCTGTCCGACATCGCCAGTCTTCGGGTCATCAGCATCGGGGGTTATGCGGTGGACGCAGGGACTCTGATCTACCCGTTCACGTTCACACTGAGGGACCTGATCCACAAGGTCGGGGGAAAAGGCGCGGCACGCACACTCATCGTTTTGGCGGCAGCGATCAACCTCTTCATGGCAGGGTTCTTTGGCCTGGTTTCCTGGTGGCCGCCGGATCAGGCGACGGGTTCCCAGTCTGGCTTTGGCGAGGTGTTGGCTCCGGTATGGGGGATCGTCATCGCCTCAATAGTCGCCGAGGTGCTATCCGAGTTGATCGACACAGAGGCATATTCACGCTGGGTGCGCCGGTTCGGTAGCCGACACCAATGGGGAAGGGTCTTGGCCTCTAACACCGTGGCCATCCCGGTCGACTCTGCAGTTTTTGTGGGGCTGGCCACCCTCTTTGGCGTCTTCCCCAATGCGGTTGCTTGGTCCATATTCTGGGTCAATGTGGTCATCAAGGGTCTCGTCACACTGATCTCGATCCCCTGGATCTACTTGGTGCGGCCACACGAAGCGGGTCCCGACGATGTCTTGCATCGTCAAGAGCGCTAATGTTTTGCAGCGGACGGGCCAGACCTGTCCATTCGTAGAAAACGGAGGAACAACAAGCGTGAAACGCCAAATGCGGTTCTTCGCGATCTTTGCTGTATTCGCTCTCGTCCTTGCGGCGTGTGGTGACGGCGAAGGCGAAGCAACCACGACAACTGAGGGCGCCGAGGCGACCACCACATCTGAGGCGATGGATGACACCACCACCTCTGAGGCGATGGACGACACAACTACCACCGAGGCGATGGATTTTGAAGCCGTCAAGGTCTGCTTCGTCACCGATGACGCCGGCGTCGACGACCGAAGCTTCAACGCATCGGGCTGGGCCGGAGTTCAGGACGCAGTTGCCAGCGGTGCGGCACAGCCGGACCCGATTCTGCTCGAGTCCGCAAGCGCCGAGGACTACCAGCCACACGTAGAGACCTGTCTGGCGCAGGGCGCGGAGCACATCGTCACGTCTGGCTTCAAGCTGGCCGACACGACCGCAGCCTTTGCAGAGACCAATCCCGATGTGCAATGGACCATCATCGACTTCGGCTCGCTTGGGCCGAATGTGACCGGTCTCGAGTACCAGACGGACGAAGCCGCCTTCGCGGCAGGGTATCTGGCAGCGGGTGTCACTCAGACTGGAATCGTGGGCACCTACGGTGGTGTGAACATCCCGACCGTCTCCATATTCATGGACGGATTCGCCCGAGGTGTTGCGCACTACAACGAGGTCAACGGGGCGAGCGTTCAGGTTCTCGGATGGGACCCAGCCGACCCTGACGCCGGGGTGATGACCGGTGTGTTCGATCCGGCCGACCCGATCGTGACTGCGACCTGTGAGAGCATGCTCGACGAGGGCGCAGACATCATGCTGCCCGTCGGTGGTGCGATCAACCTGCCGTGTGGCACGGCCATCCAGTCTCGCGGGATCGACGGCGCCTTGGTAGGCGTCGATGCAGATGCCGTCGAGGCGATGCCCGCCGAGTACATGGATCTGTGGCTAGTCACGATCGAGAAGGGAATCCAGATCCAGACGCAGAGGTCGATCGAGGCGCATGCGGCCGGGGAGCCTTCCGGTGGAACCAGTCTCGTGGGCAACCTCGAGAATGGAGCTGTCGGACTATCCGAGTACCACGCTTGGGAAGACCGTGTCTCCGACGAGCTGGCCGCCGAGGTCGAGCAGATCCTCGAAGACATCAAGAGCGGTGCAATCACCTGGGACAAGTTCGTCGTGGGCGCTGGATGATCTGACGCCAACAAGACGATGAAAGAAGAAGCCCCCGCACCGAGTGCGGGGGCTTCGGTTTTTCTATAGTGTTCGAGCCCGATGGCGGTCTCACGAAAGGGCCCTTACGGATGACGCTCGAGTTGCGGGGAATCACGAAGCGATTCCCAGGCGTGGTGGCCAACGACGATGTGAGCCTGTCGGTGGCGCCCGGGGAGATCATCGCACTTCTCGGTGAGAACGGGGCCGGCAAAACCACCCTGATGAACATCCTCTTCGGGTTGTACTCCCCGGATGAAGGGGAAGTGCTGATTGACGGCAAACAACTCGAGTTGAGCAACCCCTCAGCTTCCATAGCGGCCGGAGTCGGGATGGTTCACCAGCACTTCATGCTGGTGCCGGTATTCACAGTCGCAGAGAACGTCGTGCTGGGCCTCGAGCCGACCGAAGCGCTCGGCTGGATCGACAAGGACGCTGCAGATGCAATGGTCCGCGAGATCTCCGATCGATACAACCTGGCCGTCGACCCCGACTCAATGGTGGAGGACATTCCGGTCGGCGTTCAGCAGCGAGTCGAGATCATCAAGGTACTGGTCCGGAATGCCCGGTACATCATCTTCGACGAGCCCACAGCGGTTCTGACTCCTCAAGAGGTCGAGGAGTTCTTCGCGATAGTCAGAGGGCTCAAGGAAGACGGAAAAGGCGTCATATTCATCAGCCACAAGCTCAACGAGGCCCTGGAGATCGCCGACCGGATCGTGGTGTTGCGTGACGGGAAGTCGGTGGGAGAGGCGAACCCGAAGACGGCCACCGAAAACCAACTCGCCGAGATGATGGTTGGCCGACCGGTCGAGCTGGAAGTACAGAAAGGCTTGGCGGAGCCGGGCAAGGTGGTGCTTTCGGTGGAGAATCTGGTGGTCCTGGACGACAGGGATCACCGAACAGTCGATGGTGTCACCTTCCAGGTGAGAGCCAACGAGGTGGTTGGGATTGCCGGCGTTCAGGGCAATGGCCAGACCGAGCTCGTCGAGAGTCTCACCGGCATGAGACCATCTCTTGCGGGACACGTGTTCGTCGACGGGGTGGATGTGACCGAGTGGAGCCCGAGAGCGATCCACAAATTAGGTATCGCCCACATCCCCGAAGATCGTCAAGAGAGCGGCCTCGTCCTGCAATTCACTGTCGCCGAGAACATGGTCCTGGACTCCTACTACGACCGCCCATACTCGAGGGGGATCCAGATGGACTGGGACGTTGCCGCGCATTCTTCGGAGCGGCTGGTGGACGAGTACGACGTCAAGACCAGCCGGGTCGATGTGCCGGTTTCGGACCTTTCTGGCGGAAACCAACAGAAAGTCATCGTGGCCCGCGAGTTCGACAGGGACGTGAAGCTGGTGGTGGCATCCCAGCCCACACGTGGAGTCGACGTCGGATCGATCGAGTACATCCACAAGAGGATCATCGAACAGCGAGACGAAGGCGCCGCAGTCCTGATCGTGTCTTCGGAGCTCGACGAGGTGATGGCTCTCTCCGACCGAATTCTCGTCATGTTCAAGGGCCGTATCGCCGGGGAGTTCGAAGGGGCGACCGCCACTACGACGGAGGTTGGCCTGGCGATGCTCGGGTCGGGAGGATCGCATGACTGACCAAGGCACACAATCCCCGCCTGACGAGCGCCCCCCGAACGGACGCAGCTTCGACGGTGTGATGGATCGGATAGCGGGCATTGGCGAGCCCATTCGCAGAGCCTTGCTCCTGCCGACTCTGGCTCTGGTCCTAGCCCTCGTGGTAGGAGCCTTCATCATCATGGTCACTGACGTGGATGCCTGGCGCAGGATGGGAGACGAGCCGCTTGCGGCCCTCGGCGACATGCTCGACGGGGTGTGGGTGGCATACAGGGAGCTCTTCATCGGAGCTTTCGGCTCGGTCCGAGCGCTGTCGGAGACCCTGTTCACCTCCACTCCGCTCATCCTGGCGGGTCTCGCCGTTGCCGTCGGATTCCGCGCCGGCCTCTTCAACATCGGTGCCCGTGGTCAGATCTTCGTCGGCGGGCTGTTTGCCCTCTGGGTCGGCCTCCATGTAGACCTGCCGGCGATTCTCCATATTCCGGTAGCTGTCATCGCCGCGATGATCGGAGGCGGCATCTGGGGAGGGCTCGCCGGCCTGCTCAAGGCCCGTACCGGAGCCCACGAGGTGATCACCACGATCATGCTGAACTTCGTCGCTGCCTTCTTCACCCTTTGGGTGCTGAAGACGTCGGTATTTCAAGAAGAGGGCTCCACCATTCCCAAGTCAGCCCCGATCCTGGAGTCAGCCAGGCTTCCCACCATCTTTGGGTCGCAGTATCGGATCAATATCGGCATCTTCATCGCCATTGCTGCTGTCTTCTTCGTCTACTGGATCCTGTTCAGATCGACCATCGGTTTCGAGTTTCGGGCCGCAGGCTTCTCTCCGAGTGCCAGCTTGTACGCGGGCATGAACGTCGCGTTCCTCTATACGGCGGTGATGTTCTTGTCGGGTGCGCTCTCCGGGCTGGCAGGGGCTACTCAGACTCTCGGACTTCCTCCATATACCGTCACCGACAACTTCGCCGGCAACATCGGCTTTGATGCAATAGCACTCGCACTTCTCGGCAGATCCCATCCCTTTGGTGTGCTCTGGTCGGGATTGTTGTTCGGTGCCCTGATCGCCGGAGGTCGTGTAATGCAGGCAGCGGCCGGTGTGACCGTCGACCTCGTGATCGTCATGCAGTCGTTGATCGTGATCTTCATCGCGGCACCCGAGCTGGTGCGGGCCATTTTCAAGGTCAAAGCGGCCGAGGCCGAGCCGACCCAGGTCACAACGGGGTGGGGAGCATGACCGCAACGGCCGAGCTATTCGAGACCGAGGCCAGAGTCCGGGCAACTCCGGAGGAGAGGCGCTCGACGATCGTCGGCATCGTCCTCATAGCTCTGGGCGTCTATGTCTTCTGGGCGTTCGGCCTGGGCTCGGGCGCCGGCCTCGATGCCAGGTTCAATCTCTCCCTGCAAACGGATCGTTTCCAAGATCTCTCTTGGGTTGTTGATGCGAGAACCCTATCGATACTCGTTGCCGTGATAATCGTCGGCTTGGGTATCTGGCGGGTGACCCGGTCTGCACTCTCTTGGACCAACATCTCACTCGCTATCGGCTTCGGTCTCTTTTCCCTCGCCTTCCTTGCGTGGGCCGCAGCCGGTGGGCAATTCAGCCTGGTGGGGATGCTGCGCTCTACGGTCCTCTTGTCGGTGGTGGTCGTTCTGGGTGCTCTCACCGGCCTGATGTGCGAGAGGGTCGGCATCATCAACATCGGTATCGAGGGTCAGCTGCTGGCTTCGGCCTTCGCCGCGGTTGTCCTCAGCAGCGCCTTTGGGACCATCGCCGGTTTGGTCGGCGCATTGCTCACCGGGGGCGTTCTCGGTCTGCTACTTGCGTGGCTCACCATCAGGTTTCACGTCGATCAAATCATCGCCGGTGTCGTGATCAACTTCCTGGCGCTCGGCCTCACCTCCCTCATGACAGCCCGGATTCTCACCGACGTGCAAACCCTGAACGCCCCTGAGCGGATCTCGGCCATTCGCATCCCCTTCCTGGCCGACATTCCAGTTCTCGGCCCGATGCTGTTTGACCACAGTTTCTTCGTCTATGGGATGTTCATCTTGCTGGTTGGCCTGCACTTCGGTCTGTTCTACACAAGATGGGGTCTTCGCTCGCGCTCCGTTGGAGAGCATCCGAAGGCTGCCGACACTGCCGGAATCAACGTTTATTGGGTCCGGTACAGGAATGTCGTGCTGGGCGGGATGATCGCCGGTTTCGGTGGGGCGTTCTTGGGTCTCTCCCAGGTGGCTCGGTTCGAGGAGAATATGACCGGTGGTATCGGATTCATCGGCCTGGCCGCGATGATCTTCGGTCGCTGGTTGCCCTTCGGTGCTCTCGGAGCAGGTCTCGTCTTCGGCTTTTCACGAGCTGTTCAGCAGAAGGTCTCGATACTGGGCATAGGCATCCCCTCCGAGTTCCTGCTGATGCTGCCCTACATCGTGGTCATCGTTGTCGTCGCCGGGGTGGTCGGAAAGACCAGGCCTCCTGCGGCGGATGGCCAGCCTTACATCAAACAATAGGCGCCCTCTGGGCGCCGGCCCCAGGATCGCAGCAGATCAGCCGCCCGAAGTCGTGGGCGTTGTGGCGTTGGCCGGGCGGCCCCAGACGGTGATCTCGTTGATGGCGATTTCCTGCCAGATGTTGTCGTCGACGAGCTCTGCAGGCCATGCGCTCTGGATGGTGATCTCGATCCAGTTGGCGTCGAGGGTGGCATACGTGACCGTCTGCAGCCCGGGGGTGTTGTCCAACTCGTGGGTCACCTCCGAGATGGAGCCGTCGGCGTCGATGACGAGTCCTCTCGCCTTGTAGTTCTGACGGAAACGGGTGGGATCCTCGATGTTCTGCCAGTCGATCCGGGTCACCACCATCGGCTGTCTGAACGTGAGTCTGATGGTGACGTCGCCTTCCGCCTGACTGAGCTCCTCCCAATTGATCTGGTACTCGGCATCGGTGCTCGACGTCAGATTCGAGCACGTCAGGGAGCCGATCCCCTCGGGCGTACAGGTCTGGTCGATGATCTCGATCTCCGATGGCTCGATCACCACCGGTGCCGTGGTTGTCGTTTCAGCCAATGTGGTCTCGCCGGCGGTGCCGTCACCGTTGAAGATATTGAAGAACAGAGCAACGAGGATCACGAGAAAGAGCAGCCCGCTGATTGCCAGCGCGGCGCGTACACCGGCGGTCGCTTGGACGGCGGGGCGCGGAGCCGTCGGTAATGGGGCCTGGTCCAGGCGCGCTCCGCACTCCTGGCAGTGCCGATTGCTCGCCGGGTTCACTGCACCGCACGAGGGACATGTGGTGGTCTTGGCGTTCCTGGCCGGTCGGCCTGTGGCCTGCTCGACCTCGGGCGGAGTCGACTCGAGAGAGAATTCCTCGTAGTTCCCGTCGGAGCTGACACTGATGACGTTTCCGGAAGGGGGCGCGGGCAAGGGCGGATGACTGTGGGGCTTCAACGGGTCGATGAATGCGCCACAGTTCGGGCAGAACTGCTCGTCCGACGCGACTGTCGCGCCGCACTGATCACAAGTCTGTGAGACCACAGCCCTCCTTCCAGGGTTATTGTGCCACGACATGTATGTGATGGCCGTCAGAACCTACGAGCCCTGGACTCTGACGTCGGTGATTGGTGGAGTTGTCGTGCTTGCCATCTTCGTGGCGGTCTTGATTCTGGCAGTCGTGCGGGGTAATCGCGAAGAGTAGTGGCCGCCTCGACGACAGCCTTCGTTTGCGACTCCTGTGGGCATCGGTCCCCGAAGTGGATGGGATTCTGTCCTCAATGCGGAGTCTCCGACCCTCTACGTGAAGTAGGAACCGGGCCTAGTCGGTCAGCGGCTCCTGCTCAGGCGACAAAGGTCTCCGAGGCGTCGGCTGGGGGTCCCAGACGGCGGCCAACGGGTTGGACCGAGGTCGACAGAGTGCTGGGCGGCGGTGTGGTCCAAGGCTCGGTCGTGCTTCTGGGCGGGGAACCGGGCGTGGGGAAATCGACGCTGCTTCTCCAACTCGCCGGCTCGATCGCAGCTTCCGGTGACCGAGTGATGATCGCAAGCGCCGAGGAGTCGGTGCACCAGGTTGCGATGAGGGCGGAGCGCCTCGGCATCCAGGATGAAAGGGTCGAGTTGGTCGCAGATGACAACGTCGATGCGATCGTCTCCCTCGTCGGAGAGGCAAAGCCGAGCCTCGTAATCATCGATTCGATCCAGACCGTAGGGGTTCCAGAGATTCCAGCTGCCCCGGGTGGTGTCTCCCAGGTCAGAGAGAGCGCGGCGCGCCTCATCCGGCTTGCCAAGACGACGGGAGTCGCAGTGGTACTGGTGGGTCATGTGACCAAAGAAGGCGGTCTGGCCGGCCCCAAGATTCTTGAGCACATGGTCGACGTGGTTCTCTACCTGGAGGGCGACCCCGATCGTGGCCTCCGAGTGCTGCGCAGCAACAAGAACCGATTTGGAGCCACCCACGTGTCCGGGATGTTCGACATGCAAGGAGACGGACTCGTCGAGGTCGAAGATCCGTCGAAGGTGTTCCTCCAGGGCTGGGAGTCGGAAGTCGCCGGCACCGTGGTCTATCCCGCGGTTGAGGGAAGACGGTCGATTCTCGTGGAGATTCAGGCTCTTGTCGCACCGACCAACCAAACCCAACCGCGACGATCCATCCGGGGTCTCGATCAGGCGCGGGTCAATCAGGTCCTTGCAGTCCTTCAACGCCACGGTGGTTTGCGTCTGGCCGATCAAGAGGTCTACGTGAATGTGGTCGGCGGGTGGAGGCTCGACGAACCGGGTTGCGATCTTCCTGTGGCTCTGGCCATCGCCTCCTCGGCGCTGAATCAGCCACTGGGACGGATAGCCGCATGGGGAGAGGTTGGTCTCGCCGGCGAGGTTCGAACGATTCCATTCGAAGCGAGACGAGTGGAGGAGCTGGACAGGATGGGGCTCGGCAACCGCATCGCACCTGGTGGAGGCGAGCCGATGCGCTTGGTCGACGCTCTGGCCAGGGCGGGGATCGACGTGCACGCCTGACCCCAGTGTCCCTTGCGCACCGTCCTATTGCCAACTCGTCGCTGTCTGTTCGGGGCTCGGATTCAAATGCGGAGCCGCCGATTTCTTCGGGTGCGGGTGATAGCGTATGGGCGGTGGGTGGCCCCTCGATATCCGAAACTCTGGAGAGACTTGCGCCAGGAACCGATATGCGGCGCGCCCTGGAACGCATCATTCAACAGGGAAAAGGGGGCCTGCTCGTCCTCGGAGACGGACCGCGTGTCGCCTCGGCCAGCTCTGGTGGCTTCAAGCTCAATGGGGCGGCATTCACCCCGGCCCGTCTCGCCGAACTCGCCAAGATGGACGGTGGCATCATCCTCGACAACAACTGGGGGACGATCGTCGCGGCCAACGTCCACTTCGTACCGGACGGTTCCATCCCGACCGACGAGACCGGCGCCAGGCATCGCACTGCGGAACGGCTGGCCGTCGAGACGGAGAAGCCGGTCGTGGCCGTCAGCGAGGGACGCAAGGTTGCCACGCTCTTCTACGCCGGTGAGAAGATCGAGTTGGCCCAACCGACCGAAGTGGCCGCTCACATCAACCAAGAGTTGCAGAGCCTCGATCGACTGAGGAGTCGTCTCGACGAGGCCGAAGCTCGTCTGACCAGGTTGGAAGTTGCGGGCCTGGCCAACTACCGAGGAGTGGTGACGCTGGTGCAGCGCGCCGAGCTGGTCGAGCGTCTTGGCCGACAGGTGGCATCGCGCGCCCTGACACTCGGAGACGAGGGCAGAATCGTGACGCTGCAGCTGAACGACCTGCTGTCCGGTGTGGACCGGACGCTGCGACTCGTCCTCCAGGATTACATGAAGCCTCTGCGCAGAGGCACAGTCGAACGGGCCATCGAGGAATTGGCGGAGCTGTCAGGTTCGGACCTCGAGGATTCGGTGAGGGTGGCCAAAGAGCTGGGCTTTCCCGACCTCGACGAGAGGGCGACGGCCCGAGGGCAGAGGTTGCTGGCTCAGGTGGGAAGGCTCCCCGACTCGGTCAGAGAGGAGATCGTGAAGCACTTCGGGTCGGTAACCAAGATCCTCAACGCCAGTGAGGAGCGACTTCGCAGCGTGGAGGGTGTCGGCGACACACGGGCCGCGCAACTTCGCTCCTTCTTCGACCGACTGCAGGCCACGGCTCACGAGTGGGAGCCCGTCCTCGACTGAACCGGCGAAGCATCACTGTCCGCCGTCGGATAGGCGGGATGGTGCCGGTACACTCTCAGACTTCGATGGCCAAGAGAGCTTCCAAGTACACCGTAGGCGACAAAGTCGTGCACCCCCAGCACGGGGCTGCGACCATCATCAAGAAGGTCAAGCAGGAGTTCAACGGTGACAAGAAGGACTACTTCCAACTCGACGTCGCCACCGAGCAGCTGACCGTTCTCGTCCCGGTCGACAAGGTCGAGGACATGATCCGGCCAGTGATTTCGAAAACCAGAGCTCGCGAGGTTCTAAGGTCGCTGAAGAGCGAGCACGAAGAGGCGGGTTCCAACTGGAGCCGGTGGTACAAGGTCCTCAACGAGAAGATGGTCTCCGGAGACATCTTTCAAGTGGCCGAGGTGGTCCGCGACCTCAATTATGCCCAGCAGACCAAAGGCATCAGTCCTGCCCTGAAGAGGATGCTCTCCAAAGCGCGTCTGACCCTCACCTCCGAGCTCGCCTTCAGCCTCGAGGTCGACGACGAAGAGGCCGAGAAGAAGCTGGACAGAGCCCTTCCCAAGGTCGAGCCGGAAGAGGAATGAGTGATGAGAGCCCGTCGGCCGGCGTGCGAGTCGGCTGGGGGTTCGACGCCCATCGGCTAGGCGGGAACCCTCCGACTCTTCTAGGCGGCGTGGTTGTCTCGGAGACCGAGGGAGTTGTGGCCACCTCAGATGGCGATCTGCTCGCCCATGCAGTCACTGATGCCCTGATGGGGGCATGCGTGCTCGGCGATCTCGGCGAGCACTTCCCCTCCGATGATCCGGCGTCCGAAGATGCCGATTCGATGTTTCTCCTGCGGCAGGCGGCGACAATGGCACTCGCGTCCGGCTGGCGCACCGACCACGTCGATGTGACGGTGGTTGCCGAGTCGGTCCGGGTTTCCCCCCATCGGCCGGAAATTCGCGAGCAGCTCGCCGGTGCGCTCGATATGCCGGTCGATGCGGTTTCGGTGAAGGCGACGACCACAGATGGTCTCGGATTGATCGGTGGTGGGGAGGGCATCGCGGTCTTCGCCGTGGTCACCGTGCGGGCGACCCCGTAACATCCACCCATGATCCAGGTCCACAGCACTCTTCATCGTGCCCTGGTCGAGTTCCAGCCGCGGGATCGAGGCAAGGTTGGGATCTACGTCTGTGGTCCCACTGTGCAGTCCGAGCCACACGTCGGCCACGGTAGATATGCAGTTGCCTTCGACGTCATCAGGCGTTACCTGCTCTGGCGCGGGTTCGGTGTCACCTATGTGAGCAATGTGACGGACATCGAGGACAAGATCATCGCAGCCGCCCAGGAGGCAGGTGAGTCGGTCGAGGTTCTCGCAGAGAAGATGTCTGAACGGTTCTCAAAGGCGTTTCGAGCTCTCGGGGTGCTCCCCCCGGATGTGGAACCCAAAGCGACAGAGCACATACCCGAGATGATCGAGTTGATCGAGAGGTTGATAGATCGGGGTCTCGCTTACGAACGAGGCGGTGATGTCTACTTCTCGGTCAAGACGTTGGAGGGGTACGGGAAATTGTCTGGACGCCGACCCGACGAGCTGCGCTCGGGGCACCGTATCGAGGTCGTCGACGCCAAGGAGGACCCTCTGGACTTCGCGTTGTGGAAGGCGACCAAGCCTGGCGAGCCTTGGTGGGACTCTCCGTGGGGGGCGGGGAGACCCGGTTGGCACATCGAATGCTCGGCCATGGCGGAGAAGTACCTCGGCCGGGGTTTCGATATCCACGGGGGCGGAATGGACCTCATCTTCCCTCACCATGAGAACGAGATTGCACAGAGCGAGGGAGCCAGCGGCGAGCCCTTTGCCCGGTATTGGCTGCACAACGGCTTGGTCAACCTCGGCGGTGAGAAGATGTCGAAGTCCGATGGGCGTGTGGTCGATCTCGAATCGATCGTCGAGTCACGCGGTGGCAAGGCACTCCGGATGCTGTTCGTGCGGGCGCACTACCGGTCACCGATCGAGTTCTCGGACGAGTTGTTGGACGAGGCGGCCGAAGCATTGGACCGATTGGAGCGATTCAGGCAGAGGGTGACGGCGGGGGAGCCGGATTCCGGCGCACTTCTGCGTTTCCAGGAAGTGATGGATGATGACTTCGGCACGCCACAGGCCATGTCGCTGCTCTTCGACCTCGTGCGCGAAGGAAACCGGCAGTTGGATGAGGGTGGCGACGCCTCGCCGATTGCCGGCGCTGTCGACTCCATCATTGGAGTTCTGGGAATCGACGACGCCTCCGGACCCCAACAATCGGGGAGCCTTCTTTCCGATGAAGCGATCGACGAGTTTGTCGAGGAGCGAAGCAGGGCGAGGTCGGAACGCCGCTTTCACGACGCCGATCGGATCCGTGACCGGCTCGAAGAAGCTGGGATAACCCTCGAGGATGGGCCCGATGGCACCCGCTGGCTACGGAGATAGGGTCGAAGGCCTTCATGCTGTGACAGCAGCGCTGGAGGCGGGCCGCGTCGTGCGGCTCTTTGCAGAAGCGAGCCGGCTCCCCAGTATCCAACCGATGATCGACAAGTCGACCGACGTCGACCTGCTCGTCGTGGACGATGCTCGCGATATGGCCGAGACTCAGGCACCGCAGGGGTTGGTGGCCAGGTGTAGGCCGATCATGCCGGTTCAGCTCGATTCTCTCGCAACCGACGACGCAGCGCTGCTGGCACTCGATCACATCGAGGACCCACAGAATGTGGGTGCCCTGGCGAGATCGGCGGCTGCCGCCGGGATCACAGGGCTGGTCATGTCCTCGCGCCGCGCCGCGCCACTGTCGGCTTCTGCCTTCAAGGCATCGGCGGGAGCGCTGGAGAGGGTCGCCGTAGCGGTTGTGGGGTCGATCCCCGAGGCGCTCAGCCGGTTGAAGGACCGTGGAGTCTGGATCGTCGGCCTGGATGCGTCGAGTGAGCAGAGCCTGTTTGGCCTCGACCTCCTCACCGAGCCGGTCGCAATCGTCATCGGCTCCGAGGGCTCGGGGCTTGCGCCTTTGACCGCGAAGAGATGCGACATGACGGTCTCGATTCCCATGACGTCGGGTGTGGAGAGTCTCAATGCATCGGTTTCCGCTGCGCTGGCGGCATTTGAGATAATGAGGGTGCGTGGCAAGGATCGGGACTGACAGGAATCGCCAGAGTGCGGCGGCGCAGCATGGCGGCGGTTTGTGAGGCGCGATTCTCAGTGCGCTGTAGCGGGAGACAAATCTCCAACGTGATGCTTTCATCACGCCGCGTTAGCTCAGTTGGTAGAGCAGCTGATTTGTAATCAGCAGGTCGTCGGTTCGACTCCGGCACGCGGCTCGAACAGTTTGTTTTCGGGCTCCACGTCGCGGCGGGACAGACATCTGTACGCTTCGGCGGTCGCGCCATCGCCAATGCAAAGGAGCGCGCCATGCCCAAGTACGTCGTTTTCTTCTCGTATTCGAGCGCCGCGGTGAGAGGGATGATCGACCATCCCAGTGACCGGAGTGCTGCCGTAAAGGAACTTGCTGAATCTCTCGGGGGAAGCATCGAGAGCTTCTACTGGATGCAGGGGCAGCATGACGGATTCGTGATCGGTGAGTTCCCCGACAGTGTGAGCGGGGTGGCCATCGCGGCGGCAGTGGCAAGTACGGGAGCCATCTCCAGTATCGAGTCACACGAGATCTTCGACCACGGTCAGCAGGCCGAGATCGTAGAGAAGGCCAAGACCGCCCTCAGGGCCTATACCCCGCCCAACTAGAGCCAGCAGCGTCGCGGGCACCCATCGCGACGCGTTCTTTTGCCTTGTGATCGATCGAGGAACTGCTCGCCGCGTCCAACGCTCCGGCCACTCCAGCTTGTCCTAGACAGGTCGCTCAGCATTGATGACTAGTCACCCTGCGTCCTCTCGTATTGGCACCCAAGGTTCGCCCGCGCTCCTGTCGATGTTTGTCGAAGGAGGGTGTTAGGAATGAGAAATCGAAGGAAATCGGCCAAGAACTGTGATCACAGCGAAGCCGTGGTGTCTGTCACAGCCGGCATCCAGCGGACGGTCTGCTTGGGATGCAGCGCAGTGAGCATTCAGTACGACCACAGTGTGTGCACGACATGGCCTGACAGCGTTACCCGTGTTGCATTCTCCGAGGAGCCATTCCTGGTCGGCGCCGAGCGGCGCTGACCTGCCTCTTTCGGCACGATCAACCGGTGGGTGTTGGCAAATGCCCTGACATTCGACGCCCCTCAAATACTCTCTTGCCCGATGCTGAACAGCGATGACAGGGCAATCCTCGACTTCGAGCGGGGATGGTGGCTCGAACCCGGACCAAAGGATCAGGCGATCGAGTGGTCGCTCGGTCTCCCGTCAGTCGTCTACTACGAGAGTCTTCGTCGTATCGTCTTCGACGGCGCAGCATCTTCATATGACCCGCTCACCGTCAAACGCGTGCGCTCGCTCATCGAGGTATTCGACGAAGGAGAACTGGCAGTCTGATGTCCAGCAAGGGAAAGCACGCTTCGGGCACGTCCGGGGCCTTCTATCGGGATCTGGTGATAATGGTCCTGGGCATCCTGCTGGTTGGATCCGCGGTGTTCCTCATCCTCTATCTGGTGGCGGATGGGCCGGAGGCCGACCCAACCACCAGCGCCGGGGTCTCCAACTCGACCTCCACTACCGCCCTCGACACGACGTCGACGTCCCAATTGTCGACAACCACGAGTACCACTCAGGCGACCACTTCTACGTCGACCACCGTGCCGGTCCGTGCGCCCGGCGAAGTGAGGGTCGTCGTCTTGAACTCCGTTGGCATCAACGGCGCTGCAGGGCGCATGACAGACCGGCTCGACGAGTCCGGATACCAGACTCTCTCCCCCGATGACTATGAGCCGGAGCAGGATCCCTCCCGTATCTGGTATCGCGAGGGATTCTCTGCGGAAGCGAACGTGCTTCTCGACCTCATCCCGGGTGCGTTGGTCGAGGCATTGCCCGACGAGAGCCTTGGAGAAGGCGCGGACATCCTCATGGTTCTCGGGACCGGCTACCAGGAATGACCCGGCGGGCCTCCGGGCCCTCACGGTGGGTGCCGCGCATATGGATCCTGCCGGCGCTGATCTTCACGGCCATCTTGGGACTCACTGCGGCGGACGTCTTCAGCCGATCATTGGTGTTGGATCTCGTCGCATGGTGGCCGGTTTGGCTCGGCCTAATAGTTCTTGTAGCCCTGTTTGGACGTCTTCGGCTGGGGCGCCTCAAACTCGGGGGCCTGGCATCGATCCTGGTCGCCGCTGTGCTGGTGACCTTCACCGCGGGTCACGTCGTGGGATGGCCCCTCAACCCCTCGGCGACCCGCTATCTCGTCGGGCCCGAGGCGGCAGGCGTCGAGGCGGCCGACTTGACCGCGGTCGTGGCGGGAGAGCTTCGCGTCGCAAGCGGTTCCGCCTTTCTCTACGAGGTCGATCCCCTGGGTCGAGGTGGGAGTGTCGGCCTCCCCTCGGCTGTGGAGCGGTCGATTGGTGACATGATCTCAGTTGTGCTAGAGGCACCCTCCGATCCGGGTTTCGATACCTCTGCCGGTTGGGCGGTCTCGCTGTCCGAATCCCCTAGATGGGCGCTGACCCTGGGCGGGGACGTCGATCTCGACCTGACCGGCATGTCGGTGGAGAGCCTCGGTGTCGACGGCTCCGGGTCGATCCGTCTGGGCGCCGCAGACGACATGGTTCTGGTCGATGTGGCTGGCGCGTTCAGCATCGACGTTCCAGTCGGTGTCGCCGTCAGGGTCGTCGGTGACGCTCAGGTGCCGGCATCGTGGACAGAGACATCCGATGGCTGGAGGTCGCCTGATGATGGCTTCGGCTGGGTGATCACCGTGCCTCCTGGGAGCGCCGTGTCCATCGCCCAAAGCTGAAATCAGGGGTAGTTACACTCCCGCGATAGTGTCAACCGACCGGCTGAGAACGACTGCGATGATCGTCTGGATCACGGTCGGGGTGATCGCTCTTGGGTATGTGCTCCTCCGTGTTGCAGAGTCGATCAGGGTCATATGGCTCCCGGTTGTTTTCGCTGCAGGTCTCGTCTTTCTGCTGGAGCCGGCGGTCAAAGCGTTTGAGCGACTCCGCCTGCCCCGGCCGGTCGGTGCCATCCTTGCGCTGCTCGGGCTGATCGCACTCATCGTGGCGACCGTCGCCCTCATTTTCCCAACGATCCAGGAACAGGCCCTCGAGTTCGCCGAACAGCTCCCTGACCTGTACACGAGTGTTCTCGAGTGGCTTCGGGAGAACGGTCGGCGCGTCGGCATCGACGTCGACGAGGTTCTGAGCCAGCAGGCGATCGAGGAGTGGGTGAACGATCCGGCGAATCAGGAGACGATCCAGCAACTCCTGGTCGGTTTTGGCGCGGGGGCGGGCCAGGTCATACGAGGTGTCACCGAGGCTGTCGCCGTGCTCGGTCTCGCGCCAGTGCTGGCGCTCTATTTGCTGATCGACCTCAAGCGGTTCAAAGCGACCTCGATCGAGTTGACACCGCCGAAGTATCGAGACGAGGTCAGCTACGTCGGGGGAGAGGTGGGGGGAGCACTCGGCTCCTTCGTGCGTGGCCAGCTGCTCGTGGCCGTCATCGTCGGGATCGCCTCCAGCTTCGGCATGTGGGCGATAGACCTCCCGTTCTGGTTGATCATCGGGATTCTCGCCGGTCTCCTCAACCTGATTCCCTTCCTGGGCCCGGTCGTGGGCGGAGCTCTCGCTGCGCTCGTCGCTCTGCTCAATAGCGACCCACTGCAAGCGGTCTCGGCAGTGGTGATCTTCACGATCATCCAGCAAATCGACAATCACATCATCACACCGATGATCCAGAGGACCAGAGTGAATCTCTCGCCTCTCGTGATCGTGTTGGCTCTGGTGATCGGCGGCGCCGTGGCCGGGCTGCTCGGCGTTGTCGTCGCCGTCCCCTTGACGGCGGCGATTCGAATACTCGTCGGCCATCTCTGGCGGACCCGGATGCTGGGACAGTCGTGGCGTGAGGCCAGCGATGCAATGATCGAGGTGACCGAGCCTCCCGAGCGGCTGGCTCGGATCAGCCGACGAACCCCTCAGCAATCTCGTCTATTCGACACCCAGGAGCTCACGGCGGTCGGCAGGAACGAGGAGGGAAGCGCTCCGGGTCAACCCTGAGCGGACGGGTGAATCACCGCAGAATCAATCAGGCCTCGCCGAGATACGCGGAGCGCATCTGGGGGTTGTTCAGGAGCCCCTGGGCCGTGTCCGACAGGACGATTTGGCCGGTTTGGAGAACGTAGCCGCGGTCGGCGATCGAGAGTGCCATGTTGGCGTTCTGTTCCACCATGAAGACGGTGGTGCCCGCCCGATTGATCTGATCGATGATGTCGAAGTTCTGGGCCACGAGCACCGGGGCGAGCCCCATCGACGGCTCATCCATCAGCAACACCTTGGGCTTCGCCATCAGGGCGCGGCCCACGGCCACCATTTGTTGTTCTCCCCCGGACAGAGTCCCTGCCTTCTGGCTCAAACGTTCCTTCACCCGCGGGAACAACTCGAAGATGTGCTCCAGGTCGGCCTCGAAGTTCTCCTCGTCGTCGCGCAGGTAGGTCCCGATCTCGAGGTTCTCCTTGACCGTCATTCGCTTGAATAGACGCCGGTTCTCCGGAACCATCGAAATGCCGGCCTTGACCCGCTCGGCGGTGGTCCACCCGTTGACCGGCTGTCCGTCTATGTAGACCATGCCTCGGGTGGGTTCGACCATGCCGAGGATCGCCTTCAGCGTGGTCGTCTTGCCAGAGGCGTTGCCACCGAGCAGGCAGACCATCTCACCTTCGTAGATCTCGAGGTCGACGTCCTTGAGGATGTGGGCCGCTCCGTAGTGGGTGTCCACTCCCTTGAATGCCAGCGCCGGTGTGCGTCCGTCCTGCTCGCTCACTTCGCTCCCTCGAGGTCGGCGGGACGACCCAGATATGCCTCGATCACGTCTTCGTTGGTGGATACCTCTTGGTAGCTGCCCTCCGCGATCTTGACGCCGTGATCCAGCACCACCACCCGGTCGGACACGCCTTGAACCACCTTCATGTCGTGCTCGATGACCACGATGGTGAAACCACGCTCGTCGCGGAGCTTGCCTATCAACTCGGTCAACTCGATCGTCTCCCGAGGGTTCATGCCCGCAGTCGGCTCGTCGAGGAGCAGCACCCGCGGCTCCGTCGCCATCGCCCGGGCGATCTCGAGGCGTCGCCGGTTGGCATAGGAGAGCACGAATGCTGGCTGATCGAAGCGATACCCGACCAGACGTGTCCCGAAGAATCCGAGCACGTCTTTGGCTTTCTTCTCGATCATCATCTCTTCACGACGAAACTTCGGTGTCCTCAGCACTGCAGCGAAGATGCCGCTGCTGGTTCGGCAGTGTTGGCCGACCATGGCGTTTTCCAGCACAGTCAGATTTGGAAAGAGCCTGACGTTTTGGAAAGTGCGGGCAATTCCCGCCTTGGTGATTTGGGACGGTGTATGCCCGGAGATGTCGAGACCGTCGAAGAGGATCTGCCCGGCGTCGGGCTCGAATATCCCCGATATGACGTTGAAGAATGAGGTCTTCCCCGCACCATTGGGTCCTATGACGGAGACGATCTCGCCTTCTTCTATTTCGAAGTCGAGGTCCTGAATCGCATGGACGCCGCCGAAGGTCTTGTTCAGCCCGCGGGTCTCGAGGAGCGGCATCAGGCCTGACCTCCTGGCTCCGCCACCGAGGGACCGGGGCTTTGGGGCTCATCCCCCTCGCCTTTGTCCAACCAGGCATCCTGGAGGAACTCGTCCTGGTGGAGCTCTCGTTGTCGTCTGACCGACGGGAGCAGACCTTCCGGTCTCTTCAACATCATGTAGACGAGTAGAGCGCCATAGATGAGCAGTTTGAACTCCCCGAACTCTTGCAGGAGACCCGGCTGGTTTGGTCCTCCCAAGATCCCGATCAAGACCAGTGCTCCGACGACGACGCCGGGCAGGCTCCCCATGCCTCCGACGATCACGATGACGAGGATGATGATCGAAACGAGGATCTGGAAGGAGTTGGTGAAGACGGTCCCCACCTTGGCGGCGAACAGCGCGCCTGCGAAAGAGGCTATGACCGCTCCCGTGACGAAGGCGAGAAGCTTGGCTTTGACGGTATCGACTCCGACGGCCTCAGCAACATCTTCGTCTTCTCTCAATGCTGCCCAAGCCCTGCCTATCCGGCTGTCCTCGAGTCGCCATGACACGTAGACCGCGATGAAGACGAATACGAGCACTGCGTAGATCATCAGCTCGGGACTGGTGGCGTTGACCTGCGTTCCAGCGACCGGGATGCCCGGGATGCTGCGGATTCCCTGGGCTCCGCCGAAGTACGGGGAAAGCCAGTCGGAGAGGAGGAGGATACGAACTATCTCCCCGAAGCCGAGCGTGACGATCGCCAGGTAGTCGCCGCGCATGCGAAGAACAGGGGTTCCAACCATGAGCCCGGCGAGTACCGCTGCGACGACAACGGCAGGAAAGGCGAACCACCAGCTCAGCACGGGGTCCCATGTCGGGGACAGGGGCGAGGTCAGGACGCCGGTCGTATAGGCGCCGACCGCGAAGAAGGCGACGTACCCGAGGTCGAGAAGCCCGGCAAAGCCGAGGACAACGTTGAGCCCAAGTGCCATGAGCGCAAAAAGGCCGACGTTGGTGAGCAGCTCGTTCATGATCCCGCCCAGGAACTGGGGAAGGACTACGAACGCGAGGATTGCGATGATCGCCAGGACGATCGTTGTCCGACGGCGCACGCTGACGTCTGCAGATTGCGAGAGGCGCTTCTTGATGATCGGGTCCCGTTGCCTCAAGTAGTAGGAGACGCCTGCGACTACGAGCGCCACCACGATGGACGAGGTGATCGTGAGTGCACCTGCGGGCGAGTAGAGGAAGTCGGTTATCGCGGGGATCTCGTCGAAGAGATCGTCGACCAAGGGCTCGAACATCGACAGCACCGGAATCGACGCACCCGCGAGCAGCAACGGCCTCCGAATCCGCTCCGGGATCCAAGCGAAAGCCGCTCCGGCCCCCGCCGCCACCGCCGAAATCGCTGGTAGGACGATGAAGCCGGAAGCAACGCTGTATTCGAGGGTGAGGAGGCGAACCATCTGAGGGCCGAGCTTGGGGAAGGTGCCTCTCAGATCGGGAAACAGGTCCACGAGGAGTGCGAACAGGGCAACGACGACGCCGGCGATGGCACCAGCGATGGCAGCCTTGGCGATGTCCAGTGTCGAGAGAGGCTCGGTTTCTATCCCTTCGATCGCCACTCTCTTGGAGAAGGAAGCTCCGGCAACGGCGGGAATGGCGAACAGGACCAGATAGCTCAGGCTCAGGATTGGATCGATGATCTCTTTGTCGTTGAACGTCTGGAACATCCCGATGGCGGCCGTGTAGACCATGACTCCACCAGCCAGAACTCCCACTCGTAACACTCGACGCATCACTGCCCGGTCGACGGGGGAGCGCTCGCTGGCCGTCCGGGGAGGGGAGGTGGTGACGGTGGTCATACCCGGTCTTCCGAGCCGAGGCGCTCACCGAAGAGGCCGCTGGGCCTGAAGATCAGAACCAAGACCAAGGCTATGAATGCAACTGCATCTTTCAGTTGGGACACTCCAGGGATCCCGAGACCGCCGAGAATGAGAAGGGGGCCCACTCCTTCGAACAGACCCAGCAAAACCCCTCCGCCCATGGCCCCGGCGATGTTCCCGATGCCACCGAGCACGGCCGCTGTGAAAGCCTTGACCCCAGGAAGGAACCCGGCGAAGAAGTTGACGGACCTGAACAGCAGGGACCACATCATTGCCGCCACACCGGCCATGGCACCGCCGACTGCGAAGACCAGCACGATCGTACGGTCGACATTGATACCCATGAGGCCGGCGATTTCCTTGTCCTCGGCCACGGCGCGCATCGCCCTACCCGACCTGGTTCGGGTTACGAAATACCAGAGCCCGATCATCGAGAGGATCGCGATGATGATGACGGTCAACTGCGTCGAGCGGACATCGATGCCGAAGATGTTGACGCTGCCTGCGATCACCTCCGGCGGCGGCGGATAAGTGTTGAACCCCACCCCGAACAGGCCGCCGAATGTGTACTGGAGGAAGAAAGACATTCCGATCGAGGTGATCAGAGGTATTAGACGTGGAGCGCCTCGAAGAGGTTTGTAGGCGATTCTCTCGACGAGCACCGCCACGAGAGTGGAGGTGATCATCGCCACGATGAGGACCAGGAACATCGCCAGGAAGGGGTTGGAAGTCCACACTCCGTTCTCGAACAGCCAGTTGGCTGCGATGAAGCCAACCATCGTCCCGGACATGAAGACCTCGCCGTGGGCGAAATTGATGAATCCGAGGACTCCGTAGACCATGGAGTATCCCAGGGCAAGCAGGCCATACATCGCGCCCTGGGCGAGGCTGGAGACGATCAGGTCTCGCCAGCCCTGTGCAGTGAGCCCTTCACCGGCCACGAACTTCGAGATCGACCCGAAGAGGCCGAAGACGATGACGATGATCGCGGCGATCCGAATCCCCCACAGGAAGAGGTCGATCCAGCTGATTCTGAGGGCTTTGCGCTCCCGCTCCTCTGGAGCCTCCGGCGGCGCCGGTCTCTCGTCTATGGCTGTCATTGCTCCCTGTGACCCGGTGTGTGGGTGATCTTTATAGCAGCGAGGGCCCGGCAGTGGTCTGCCGGGCCCTCGCTAGTTGCTCGTTTCTGCTTGTGAGCTATGCCTCTAGCCGACTTCTCCCTTGTAGGTGAAGACGACGGGGATTTGGCTCAGGTCAGTGACCGAGGAGTCCTCGTGGAGGTTGATTTGGATCTCCTGAGAACCACAGTCTCCGAACTCGTCACAGGTCAGATCACCGATCATCCCTGCGAATGCTGTCGCGTTGATACGGTCCCTCAGGGCCTGACGGTCGATGAACAAGCTCCCGTCTGACTGCACCATGGCGACGTCGGCGATGGCTTGGAGAAGCATCGTCGTGGCGTCGTACCCGTGCGCCCAGAAGGCGGACGACGGCGCCTCACCGAACTCGGACTCATAGGTCTCCAGGAACGCCGACGCGGCTACGCCGGTCAGCTCGTTCGCGTTCTCGCCGAAGTCGAGGCTCGGGCCGGAGAAGTACATCCCCTCCGTCTCGGGCAGACCCAGGAAGTCGGTGACGAACAGACCGTCCGCACCAATCAAAGTCACGTCCCCGAGTCCCGAAACACCACCGATCTGCTGCACGATGAAGTCGCCTTCAGGCTGGAAGATCGGGAAGTAGATGCCTTCAGGCGAGCCCTGAGACACCTCGGACAGTACCGGCGTCATGTCGGTGTCGCCTTTGTTCACTCCCACGAAGGTGGTGATGGTCCCACCAAGCTCTTCGAAGGCATCCGAGAACGCCTTGGCCAGACCCTGTGTGTAAGGGTCGCCGTCATGGATAGCGGCCATCGATGTCAGGCCGAGATCGTTGAAGGCGAACTCCGCCACAGCCTGCCCCTGGAAGAGGTCGTTGTGCGCCGTGCGGTAGTAACCCTCGCGGTAGTTGTCACCGGCGGTGCCCTGCAGGTCTGATGTCAAGCTCGGCGAGGTGTTCGCCGGGGAGATCATGACCATGCCGGCGTCGCTGACGAGCGGCGAGGCCGCTTGGGCAGCTCCGGAGCACGAGGTGCCGATGACACCCACGACCTGCTCGTCGGAGACGATGGTCTGGGCTGCCGCCTGGCCACCTTCGGCGCTACACAGATCGTCCAGGCCGGTTCCCATGTCGACCTCGAAGCCTTCGATTGGCCCGTAGTCCTGGATGGCGAGCATCGTCGCTCGCTGGATGGGAACTCCCAGGAACGCCACCGGACCGCTGATGGCCTGAAGCGAACGGATCTGGATCGAGTCGCCGGGAGCAACGACAACCGCGCCCAGGGGTCCTGGCTCGGGGTCTTCCATGCCCTCGGTGGTGGTGGTCATCTCGGGTGCTTCGGTGGTGTCGGTGGGGGCTTCGGTGGTTCCCGGAGCCTCCGTGGTGTCCCCGCCTTCCTCCGCCGGGCTACATGCCGCCAGAATCAGCGCCAACACACCGAAAATCGCGAGAAGCCGCAAGCCTCTCTTGGATTTCATGTTTCCTTCCTCCATTTGATTGCAGCGCGGGGGAAGCCCCACGCGTAACGCAGCACTTTATACGCAGGTTTGACCTTCTGTATCAGAGACGGCCTCACAATTCCGGAGTTCGCGTACCGTTTGTGGCGATGACCGGAGATGTCAGAGTTGTTGAAGATGGCGCCGTCCTGCGGTCTCCGGAGCGCCCGCCCGGCGGCCCATCCTGGGTGTGGCTCGTCGTCGGGTTGGCGGTCGGCCTCGGTTTGGCGGTTGTCTTCTCTTTGGCCAGCTCCGGACAGCCGGAAGAAGTAGAGACCCCGGTCTCGTTTCTCGAGTTGGAACAGCCCGAGGATGGTGATCCGGAGACATCGGCCTCCGAGCCAGACACGCCAGAAGGCGTGGGGGAGGTGGTCGATGGGTTTCCCGACACACTGCTGGCTGTCACCCAGCTCCCCGGAGGGAATCTCGGTTTGTTGACCTGGCCGGTCTCGGGGCCGCCGATGACGACACCGCTTCCGGGCTTCACCACCGCCGAAGTGGAGTTCGACCAGTCAGGGCGAATGGTGGCGACAGGCACCCCTGTGGCCGATTCGGAAGGCTTCCTCCTCTCTTTCGGTACACCGCCTCGCATGCAGCCCCTGGCCACAGGTGTCACGGGTTTTGTTTGGCATGAGTCCGATGCGGGAGCGATGGCTTACACCCAAGTGGTCGACGGCGAGTGGCGTTTGATGGTGGTCGACCGATTCCGGGACGCCCAGCTGGTGACTCGTGGCGTCGGGATCGACGGGGTTGTCGTCGCCTACGGCTCGTGGGGCTTCGCCATTCAGGGAGACCAGGAAGTGACATTGCTCGACGAGACCGGTGAGATCGGGAGTTTGCTCGATGGTCGCCTCCTAGACGCCGATGCCGACGGCAGGGTCGTCATCTACCACCAGGGCCTCAGCATCTCGGACGCCGGAGGCTCGCCGCGCGAACTCGAAGGAGACATTGATCTCGTGGGCGAACTGGAGGTGGCCCTCATCTCCCCCGACGGGGCGAAGCTCGCCGTCGTCGGCGGGGCAGGCCACATGATCATCCCCCTGGAAGGGGATGGCGAGGTGACCCATGCCCCGGTTACCTCAGGTTTCCCTCAGATGGTCTGGTCGTCGGATTCGAGATATCTCGTCTCACCCTGGATCAGGGGTGTGCTGTTCATCGATACCGAGCGGAGCTTTCAGCCGATTGCCGAGCTGACCCGCCATACGGTTGTAGCTGTGACGACCGTCCCGCTGGGTCAGGGCTGACGTCTACTCTCGCGCCAATGGCTGGCAATGGACCCGTGGAGGAGATCGCACCCAAGGACTCCTACCTGTCCCGGGCCGAGGGCTCCGTGGTCGAGGTGACCGACGGTGGAGTCGTGTTGGACAGGACAGTCTTCTATGCCCGTGGTGGAGGTCAGCCTGGTGACGTAGGGACGATCGTTTGGGATGGCGGTTCGGTCGAAGTGATCGACACCATCCGCAGGAACGGAGCCCCCTTCCACGTTGTCGCCGATGACGCCATCCTGCCCGAGCCCGGCACACCGGTCGAGGGGACGATCGACTGGGAGCGTCGTTACACCACCATGCGAACCCATACAGCCCTCCATGCCCTGTCAGGTGTCGTGTTTCGGGACTTCGGTGCCAAGGTGACCGGCGGCAACATGACTCCGGGAGAGGCGAGGATGGACTTCGAACTCGACTCGATCTCGGTCGAGTTCGGCCAAGAGGTCGAGCGGAAGCTCAACGAAGAGTTGATCAAGGGCTATCCCACCGAGATCGTCCTGATGGCACGTGAAGAGGCACTCGAGGATCCCGACCTGATACGAACCAAGGTCAACCTCATACCCGACTTCGTCAGGGAGATCAGGGTCGTGGATATCGTCGGTCTCGATCGTCAGGCCGACGGTGGCACCCACGTCGCTTCCACGCTCGAAGTCGGTCGAATCGAGGTCGTCAAGACCGAGTCGAAGGGCAAGTCCAACAAGCGCATGAGGATTCGGTTGGTCGGAGACAACGCGTAACACCTGAATCCGGTACTGGCCCGTTACGACCGGTCACCCGCTCACTCACCTAAACGCCTCCGCCAGTTACCGGGCTCAGCCCGACATCTGACAGATACTGGTTGAGCAATGCTCGACTTTCTCCTCGGGTTGTTCATCGCCGGCCTGCTCGTGCGGGGATGGCTTCGGGGCTTCGTTCGTGAGTTTCTCGACCTGCTCGGGCTCATCGCAGGCCTCTGGGTGGCCATCCGGCTGAGCGCACCCTTCGGCGACTTTCTCACCAAGAGCTTCGGTGTGACGCCCGAAGTGGCCCGGATCGGTGCCGGGATAGGGCTCTTCCTCCTGTTTGGAGTGGCGATGAGCGTGGCCGCCCACTACTTGACCAAGGTGATGAACCTCCCCGGGCTCACCATGATCAACAGGGCCGGCGGTGCCGCTGTCGCTGGTGCATGGGGAGTGGCGATCGTGGTCGTGGCCGTCAACGTGGCTCGTGTCATGCCTCTGCCCGAATCCTGGGAGGCCCAGCTCGAGGAGTCGGCGGTCGTCGCCGCGCTCGCCGGACCTCAGGCAGTTCCGCAGGAGCTGTTCGACTCATTGGCGGGAGACAACGTGATGGGGGCGCTGGCAGCCATTCAGGATGTCTTTGGAGAGAGCCGGGCAGTCCCCGAGGGGGACGAGCAGCTCCAATTCCCGCCGTCCCCCGCCGATGAGATCCGCCAGGTTCGAAGCGAGGCGGAGACTGTGGTGGTGGAAGTGAACGAGTACCGCTCAGGCTTGGAGCTTCGAGCCGTTCAGAGCAGCGCCGCCATCACTGCCGCGGCCGAGGCTCGGGCCGAGGCGATGTATCTGGAAGGTGGCCTGGCGCGCACGCCGGACTGTGTCTCCCACCTGGCTGGGTTTGCAGCGAGGGTGGTCCAATGCGGCGAAGGCTTGGCCCTGGCCGGCTCAGCACTGGGTGGCCTCGACGGCATCCTCGAGTCGGAGACGGGAGGGTCGGCGCTCAGCGACAGTGCCTACGACAGGGTGGGTGTGGCGGTGGTCGACGGCCCGACCGGGCGGCTCGTCGTGATCTTCATCGCACGGTGAGTCCTAGCTGGTCGCACTCCTGAGGGCTTGGCGAGCACTCGACCTGGTCAGAGCGACGAAGCCGACTCCGGCGAGGACGATCAAAGCGCCCAAGAATTGAAGCATCGATGGCCTCTCGTTCAAGATCAGAGCCCCCCAGATCAGGGTGAGTGCGGGCTGGAGCAGGATGATCGTCGCCGTCTCGGCCGCGGGAAGACGGGGAAGCACATATCCGATCAGCAGCCAACCAAGCACCTGGGAACTGATCGCAAGCATCAGCAGCCATCCGTGAGATGGCCATGAGGGTGTGTAGTCGATCCCGGAGCCGAGTCCTCCGATGATCGGCGCCACCAGCACCAGGCCGAGAGTGGCTTCGGTCAGCGGCCCCGAGGGCGGAGTGTGCGCTTCGTTTGCCTGTCTGTACCCGAGGATGAACGCCGAGTAGAAGATGGCCGCCAGCAGAGCCAGGCCGGTGCCGAGAACGGGGTTGGAGCCAAAAGCGTCGCTCTGGCCGATCCCGGAGACCAAAGCGACCCCGAACAGAATGACCGGGATCGCGCCCAGCACTTTGTTGTCTGGCCGCTCCTTGAGGAAGATCCAGGCGGCCAGGGATACGAAGATGACTTGCGAGTTGGCGAGGAGGGTTGCCAGCCCAGCTCCGATCTGATCAATCGCGCTGTGCCAGGCCACGACGTCGAGAGCCAGTGCTATGCCCGCAGCGATTGCCATGAGGTGGCGATTGCGTGGTCTCATGTCTCGCCGTCGGAAGGCCCACCAGATGACGACGAGCAACGGAAGGGCGTAGGCCCCCCTGAAAAACGTTGCGGTGACCGGATCGGCTTGGGACAGCGAGAAGAAGATGGCCGAGAAGGAGATGATCACGGCCCCGAGAAGGGCTGCGATGAGGGTCACGGCGACTAGCCGGTGGCCGCTGCCAGTTCGGTGAGCTCCTGGAACGACTCCTGCAGACGGTCGAGCAGGGCATCGGAGTCGGGCAGTGTGTCGTAGTCGGCCTGGACACCCCACTGGAGCATCCCGTTGTAGGAGAACAGGGCGACGCCGACTCCGTGTTGGGCCCATAGCGGCACCATCGGGTAGTTGGCCAGCATCTGAGACTCGAGCAGATACATGGGGAACTGAGGGCCCGGGATGTTGGTGACCGTCATGTTGAACGGCCGGATACGCGGCCCGACCACCCGGTTGGCCAGGGATAGAAGAGTGATGGGTGTGCCGGAGCTGAGCTCGACGATCGTTGCGGCGCCGAGAGCCTGGTTCGTCTCTTTGAGGTGGGTCGTCTCTGCCTTGATCCTCTCGTAGCGGTCGAGTGGGTCGGCTTCACCGATGGGTAGTTCCGCCAGCCACATGGCCACTTGATTCCCGAGTTGCCCTCTCTGACCGGCCCCTCTGGTCGAAACCGGATTCATGACGCGGAACTCGGCTCCACTCGGGTCGTAGTGCCTGTCCTCGAGGAGAAACTTGCGTACCGCGCCGGCGGTGATTGCCAGGACGACGTCGTTGACAGAACCGCCGAGAGAGTTCTTTATCCCCTTCACCTCGTCCAGTGGCATGTCGGTCCAATCGAACCGGCGATTGGGCCCGATATCGGGGTTGAGCGGTGTTCGGTCGGACGGGACCAGCCAGCCCGACCGAAGCGACGAGATCGCAGCTATCGATTTGTCGAAGGCACGCTCGGTGATCGTCTGCGCATCTCTGACCCGGTCGCCGAGATTGGTCAGCCCGTCGATCATCCTCCGGGTGAGCCGGGCGGTCTCGGCAACGGCGAGCTGGGTCGGCGTTGGCGCCGGGCGTGGATGCCACTCGGAGGCCTTCTCGATCGTAGAGTCGGGGACGACGTTCATGAGGATCGTCGTCAGGTCCACGCCGGACACCCCATCGATCATGCAGTGGTGGATCTTGGCGATGATGGCGAAGCGATCCCCTGATACACCTTCGACGACCCAAAGCTCCCACAGCGGCTTGTGGCGGTCCAGCTTGTTCGAAACGATGCGCCCGGCGAGATCCTTCAGCTGCTGGTCACTTCCCGGTCTTGGCAGAGACGTATGACGCACGTGATAGTCGAAGGTGAACTCGGCATCGTCGACCCAAACCGGCCTCCGGTCATATGGGACCCATTCGAGACGTTGGCGATATCGGGGGATGTACTGGAGCTTGCCCCTTATGTGATCCCTGATCCGCTGGATATCGATCCCGCCATCGTCGGACTTCAGGGGGGAGGCATCGAAGAGGGCGACCCCTGCGACATGCATGTGGCTCGCCCGAGACTCGAGAGCCAAGAAGGAGGCGTCGAGGTAGCTGAGAGGTTCGTAGTGGAAGTCGGTCATCTCCTCTCCCAAGGCTAGAGGTCCGCCCACCGATTGCGAGATCGCAATTTCCCGACTGCCCCTACTCTTTGGCAGATGCTGATCGACATGGTCGTCGAGATCCCCAAGGGAAGCCGAAACAAGTACGAGATGGACCACGAGACAGGCCACATCCACCTGGACCGGATGCTGTTCACGGCAACGCGGTACCCGGCCGACTACGGCTTCATACCCGAAACCCACGCAGACGACGACGATCCTTTAGACGCTCTCGCCCTCGTCACGGAGCCGACTTTCCCGGGATGTCGCATCTCGATCAAGCCGATTGGCCTGTTTGTGATGGAAGATCAGGGGAAGGACGACCACAAGGTCCTTGGTGTGCCGGTCGGCGATCCTGTTTGGCGGGATGCAGGCGGACTCGAAGACATCCCGGCTCATCTGCTGAGTGAGTTGGAGCACTTCTTCGCCATCTACAAGGACCTCGAGGACAAGAAGACCGCTGTCAAGGGATGGCGGGATGCCGGTGAGGCGGAGGCCACGATCGAACGTGCCCGAGAGGCCTTTGCGCGTCCTTGATAAGGACCGTTCTGGCTCTTACTGCCAGGCGCCGATGATTGTCGAGGCCAGCACGATTCCCACCAGGTGATAACCCGCAGTGACCCAGAACCAAGTCATCGGTTTGGGGCTCATAGGGTCGTAGACAGCGGTCACCAGAGTGATAGCCGCCCCGACGCCGACGCCCACCACGAGTCCCAGGACGAGTCCCTCCCCGAGGGTGTCGGTGCCAGTGGCCGCGGCGAGCATGCCCAAGACGATGGCCGTCACCAGGAAGGCGAAGAACGGCAGAACCATGTCTGCCGTGGACATCTGTGGGCCGTCATCGGGATCAGGGTCCCATCCGATCGAGGCCATCCAGGTATTCCCAAGGACGGACCGGCTGTACCAGAGTGCTCCCAGGGCGTAGTAGACAACCGCCGCGATGATCACGGCGAGCCAGTTGAGGTCTCCCAGGACTTCGAAACTCACGACTGCTCCTTTCGAGTGGAAAGGAGTCGAAGCTACCAAGCTGGTCGGGACCGGTGCCGGATGGGTGCGTCAGCTGATCGTGTCGTCCGCGACCGGCGAAACGTCGTCGCTCCGCCGCACGAGCCGTGTCAGGACAAACGGTGGCGTCAGGGTCGTGAGGATCACCATGAGGACGATGATGGCGATGTCTTCCGAGGTGACGACATCACTCAGCTGAGATGCCCCGAGAGCGGCGAATATGAGGCCTACTTCGCCACGAGGCACCATGCCCACGCCTACGACAATTCGTTGCATCCCCCTCTCGGCACCTAGCCCTGCAACCAGCTTGCCCAGAACGGCGACAACAGTGATCAGCAAACCCGCGCCGATGACCGTTGGTCGGAGAAGAACCGAAACGTCGACTCGCGCGCCCACGGCGAGAAAGAAGATGGGGACGAAGAAGTGCGAGATCGGACGGAGCTCGGACTGGATACGCCCGATGTCGTGTCCTCGTCCGATTATCAAACCCGCAACGAAAGCTCCGACGATCGGGTCGAGTCCTGCGACGCGCTCGGCGGCGATTCCCAGCGTCAGCGCCAACACCAGCACGCCTATCACGAAGCTGCCGGCCATACGCAGCCGGTCCAGCAGTCGAAGGATGGCGGGCATGACGACCCGCCCGATGGACACGGTTGCCACCAGGAACACGATCACCCGGGCCACCAGCCAGAAGAAGTCGGATAGCGATGCCGAATCCCCAGCTAGTCCTGCGGCGACCACGGCGAGGATCACGAGACCGAGGATGTCGTCGATTACCGCTGCACCGATCACGGTCTTGGCCTCATCCGAGCCCATGCGCCCCAGGTCGCTGAAGACACGAGCCGTGATGCCGACACTCGTGGCCGTCATCGCGGCTCCGATGAAGATCGCCGTCTCAGTGGTGCCGCCGCCGATCTGAAGGATTTGCACCGCAGCCACACCGAGGGCGAACGGGGTCGCGACGCCTATGAAAGCAACGAGAGTCGCCGAGCGTCCGAGACGTGCCATATCGGCGAGCTGAATCTCCAGGCCCACTTCGTACAGCAGGATGATCACCCCGATCTCGGCCAGCACCTCGAGGAGATCCCCACCCTGAGTCGTCACCCAGCCGAGGCCGCCCACTCCGATGATCATGCCGGCGATGAGCTCACCAATCACAGCCGGCTGCCTCACCCGGGTCATCAACTCGGCGCCGACCTTTGCCGCAACCAGAACGACTAACAGCTGTGTGAGTTGGTCGACGACGCTCAAATCAGTCGTGGATTCAAGCGCGCGATTGACGGGGGTTCGAGCCCGACGAAGCGTTGAGCGTGTCAGGGCAAAACTGGGGCTCAGTTCATGGCCTGCACGATTGCCGATGTGTTAGAGGAGGAGCGACAATCATCGGCCGAATGTCTCGAGATGTGCAACGGTCGGTTCATCGAGGATCGGGTCGAAGGGACAGAGGCGGGTATCTCGTGGTGATGTCGGTCGGGGCTTTGGGCGTTGTCTACGGCGACATAGACACCAGCCCCTCTATGCCCTCAGAGATTCGTTCCTCTCGGCCGCAGGACGCGCGGTGAATCGCGACTCCGTGCTTGGGATTTCTCTTTCTTGTGCTCTGGTCCGCTCATCCTCGTTGTGAGGCTGAACTACCTGTTGATGTCATGCGAGCCGACAACGACGGCGAGGGCGGTGTCCTCGCGTTGACCGCTCTGGGTCACCCACCGCTAGGGATCTTGACGTCCTCGAACTTCACGAAGATGTCGTTCTCGTACCGCTTCCCGTTCTCCTTGTCATGCCGCGGGAATCTGGGGGCGTCGATCTCCACTTCGACGGCCAGCGAACTGTCGAGCGGCAGCTCGAAATTGGCTCCATAGTGGTATAGCCAGGGGTGCCACAGCATGGGTAGGCGACTATCTGCCCTCAGCGTGCCGCTGTCATCAAAGACCTTCACGCGCACGTCGAGCCCTGGGATGAAGCGGTTGTCGGCGGCATCGCGCGCCGAGACCTCGATGTGGGCGTTTTGTTGCTTTGGCTCCATCCATTCGAGCCCTGACTCACCCCACTCGTACATGCCCTCGGCACCTTCGATAGCCAGTGCCACGATCATGTCTCCAGCGTGAGCCTCGAGTCCGGTCTTCGCCACCTTTTCGGCCATGTGAGTGAGCGCAGTGCTGTATTTCTCGCCTTGCTCTTGAGCCATCCGGTGATGGTGCGGCTTGGCCTCATCGGTCTCCTTGGAAGGCGGTTTGATTGGTTCAGGTCGGACCTTGGCGGGCTGTGCCATCTCTTCTCCTCGTTTCTCGGGAGTTCGACTTGTACCCCTAGGGACTCCTCGGAAAACCCACGGCGCGAGAGGAGGCTCGATGGCTGTTCGGAATGAAGGTGGACCAGTCACTCAGAAACACCGCAGTCACGCTCCGTGGTCGCATAGCTAGGTTTCGGACCGAGGGGCCGAAACAGATTGTTCACAGAGGGGGTTCCAAGTCTGAACCTCGGCACCGGGGTCGCAAGGTCCTTTGGTGGTCGATCTACGGAGTACTGGCCCTACGGATTCAGGCCGTAGTGCAAGTGTGACGTGGACCGGGGTCTCGACCTCCTGACCACAGAGTCTGGGCGGAATCGAAAGCCAGAAGATCAGGGTATCTCCCTATCGACTATTCAACACGATCCGTTCATGATTCGAGCTGTGGGGCTTTAGATAGGAGATGGCGATGTGGCATCCATCTACACGCATACGGATTGTGTTGGGCACCGTCGGTTTGCTCGTGGGGCTTGTCGGCTTGGCCCTGTGGAGTCTGGAATCTGAGTACGGGGGAAAAGGGGTCGGCGGTTCTGAGACATCCAACGGGGTCACTCGGGTGTTCGATATCGACGAACAGTCTGTCGACTCGGAGGGACACCCGGTGACGACGATCGTCTTCGAAGGGACCGAAGCCGGAGCCAATGCCTACATCGAGCAGCGTTCGAGGGAGGGGCGCAACTACGTCGTCCCGAGTTTGACCATCGGCGTAGCCGCCTTGCTGCTGGTTGGGGCCGTCGTACCCGCATCGAAGTCGTCGAGACGGCAACGTATCCCTAACAGGGCCTCATCGTGACGCTGCGGCTGCGCTCCAGAACTCCGTAGGGGGTGATAAGCGTCGCCCAGCGCACCCCTCTGCCTGCCGTTCCCCCGCCTCATTCGCTCTTCTCCGGTTGCGCCCTCGCCAGGATTCGAACCTGGGACACCCGGTTTAGGAAACCGGTGCTCTATCCCCTGAGCTACGAGGGCCGGGTAGGGAAAATGCTAGGCGGTGGCTGTTCGTTCGCCGACTTGCCCTTGATGTCTTCCACTGCCGCACTTCCCATTGGCTGAGGCACTCAACACGGCCCCTCCCTGATTCCGGCCAGCTCTCGTCGAGTGAGCGAATACGTGGGTGTTGGCTCGTACCGGGAGTGCCCGTTCCCCTCGTTCACGTGTCGATCCTCCACTTTCGGGTGATTCACGACTTGACCACCGATCGGGTCGCTGCCGCGCCACAGGTTCACCCAATTCGTGATACGACCCGTCACCGCGTCGACCAATTCAGGGATTCCCGTTGCGGGAAACATGCGCGGGTAGAGAAGGCCCAACTGGGATCCGTAGCTGATGAGACCGAGGTCGCGCGGCGTCTCATGAAGAGCCACGGCCGCGATCAGGGATCCCTGTGAGTGTGCGCCGAGCAGCGAACCTTCTGGCAGGTGATCGAGTATCTCGCCAAGGTCTCGGACGGCTCGAGGTCCATATCCTGGAGGCGCCAATGGGTGGTACCAGCGTGGCCAGAACGACCCCAAGTCCCAGAGGATTCCGACCTGGCGACGTCGCCCGCGGCCGCCTTCATCGCTGATCCAGCCTTTTCGGATACTCCTGATCGCGAAGTATCCGGGGACGACGATGGCGATTGTGACTGCTACTTGCACCAAGAGGTCGGGGAACGTCCCTAAGGCTGCGGGGTCCAACCCTGCACTGAGCCGGTCGAGGAGTTCAGTGGCACCGGCCTTCCCGCTGTGACGCCAAATCGCCGCAACAACGTAGATGGCAGCACCAATGCCGAATAGCCCGGCCGCATAGAACAAGACCCTGGCCTCCAGCACCACCCGGCGAAGGAGCACCAATCGCCGCACCTTCCACGGAAGAGGCGACCGCGAAGGGGTCCCTTCTCGAGTCCCTCCGAATAGGGCGATACCTGCGGCGACAGCGACGAGCCATGCGATTAGTGCGAGCATCGCGACTGCCACCCACCCGACTCCCTCTCCGATCAGCTCCCCGGTTCCGAGTGCGTCGTCGATGAGGAGACCGATCGATGTGCCGAGGACCACGCCGGAGAATGTCGCCAGGACGAGCGCCCCAAGGCTCAGAGGTCCTGCTGTCAACGCACCGAAGGCGAAGACTGCAAGAACCACGGAGATCCCGAAGGTGAGAGTGTGCGAGATCTCTGGATGCCAGCTTGACGGATCGGTGGTCCAGATGGAGATGAGAGAGATGACGAGCAGGCCAACCGAGAAATGGGGCGCCAGAGCCCCGATCCACCATGCCACGCTCGTAGTTGGGGCCAAGGTGATCAGCGCGCCGAATAGGGCAGAAGCAGCCAACAAGACGACGAGTACCACGGCGATCGGGACCTGATCGGTCCAGGAGAGCACCCCCAGCGCCAAAACGGTCAGCCCCCCGGCGAGGTGGAGGCGACGAAGACGGTGCAACATCGGGTGAACACTCCAGAGGCGACGGTCGGTGACAAGTGCGCCACCTGGGTCCTCTCGGGGGTCACCGCCGGTCGGGGAGCGGTCCTGGCGCTCCTTGGCTTCGACCATGGTGGCCCCGTTGAGGTCGAACAGGAGCTTGACCGGGGAAACATGCCTCATCCTGGGGAAGTGAGTTCTGGTGGAAACCACCGCAACCAGCCAGACGAAGAGAATCGTGACCGCCAAGACCAAACCGGTCATGGCCGCCGCCGGACCAATTGACAACTGGATGTTCACGGGGCCGATGCTCAAGGTGTCGTTCTGACCAATCCAGCGCATCGGCAGCAGCACTCCCGCTGTCAATGATTGCGACATGAACAGAGCGGTGAGAGCGAGACTCGCCGACCTGATCGACATCCGTCCGAGGCGTCGATGCCAGCTCTGGTGGTCTCCCGCGCCAGTTTGCGTGGTGGGGTTGGGCTGCCAGCCGGCCATCCAGCCTGCCACGTTGGCCAGGGCGTAAGGAGTCAGCAGAATCCACAGCGCAGTGATACGGCTTCCCGAGGTCAGATTCGCCCAGTGGAAGGCCGAAGTCTCGAAACAAGGGTCGGTGGCCGGGGCGCGGTAGACGTTGGTGGCCGGGCCACTTCTCCCATAGGTCACCGGATCCGTGTACAAGATGTCGCGTGGGGGAGTTCCCGAGACTCCATGGACTCTCAGCTCTTGAACGACCAGAAGAAGATCCTCCGCTGGTCAAGCTAGCAATCCAGGTGAGGACCACCAGCAGTCGGAGGTGTGACCCGCATTACATTCACCTACATGGAAGAAGAACGCATCGCATTGTTCGTCGACTACGAGAATCTGGCGATCGGTGCGCGGGAGGCGCTCGGGGGCATGGAATTCGACTTCGAGCCGATTGGCAACGCGCTGGCCGAGCGGGGCAGGGTTGTGTCGAGGAAGGCGTATGCGGACTGGTCGATGTTCAGCGACGCGCGCCAAGCGATGACCAGGAGTCACGTCGAGCTCATAGAGATACCACAGCGAATGGGCGCTACCCGAAAGAACGCGGCCGACATCAAAATGGCAGTCGACGCCATAGAGCTGGCCTTCGAGCGGGATTATGTGACGACCTTCGTCATCTGCACTGGGGACTCAGACTTCACCCCACTGGTCCACAAGCTCCGCGAGCTCAACAAGAAGGTGATTGGGGTCGGCATCAAAGCGTCGACATCCAACATGCTGCCGCCGGCGTGCGATGAGTTTCTGTTCTACGACAACCTCGAAGGTGTTGGCTCCAGCCCTGATGAGACGTCGAAGTCGGCGAACGGGGATGAGCCCGAAATGGCATCTCTGATCACTACGACGCTCGGGGGGCTGCTTCGTTCCGGGCAGTCCGAAGTGCTCGCGTCATCTCTCAAACGAGCGGTTCTGCGCAAGGACTCGACCTTTTCCGAGGCCGACTATGGATTCCGGGCCTTCGGTGAACTTCTGAGAAACCTCGAGTCCGATGGTGTGATCGAGCTCAACGAGGGTCCGAGCCGGGGTGATCCCGTTGTTCAGTTCGCTGCCGGTGGCAGCAGCGAGAAGCAGGCGTTTCAACTACTCCACGATGTCGTCGCCGACCTGTCGTCGAAGAACGGCGGCGTGCTCCTCTCCGGTCTCAAGAACCAGCTTCGGAAACGCCAGCCTGGTTTCAGCGAGAAGAAGTTCGGGTTCGGAGGTTTCCTCCAGTTCTGCAAGGCGGCCGCCACCCGGGGCCTGATCGAGCTCACCTGGGATGACTCGGCGGGCGATTACAAGGTCTCGGCGAAGTGACCACTCCCGATTGATGCGGTTTCTCGGCCCCGAAGCGACCCGGAAGGCCCTACCGATGGCCGACGCCATCGAGTCTCAGGAGGTCGCTTTCACCGAGGATTGGGAGGCGCCCCTTCGCTCCCTTCTGGGAGGCTCCCTTGTCATGCCGGGCCGCGTTGGTGATGTCATGGCCGTCAAGGTCGTCTCCACCGTCCCCGGCAACCCGGCTGGGATGGTGGTGGTGTTTGGCGGTGACGGCAGTCCACTGGGTTTGGTCGACGGTCCCACTCTGACCGCGATACGCACCGGCGCCGGGTGCGGTCTGGCGACCAGGATTCTGGCCGACTCCGGCGCCAGCACCCTGGCAATGCTCGGATCAGGGGCCATGGCTTTCGATCAGGTCCAGGCGGTGCTGACTGTCAGGCCGATCGAGCGAGTCGTGGTGTGGTCGAGGTCCCTCGACAACGCCAGGCGGCTGGCCGAGCGGACGGGAGGGGAGGCGGCGGACAGCGCCGAAGAGGCAGTGTCGGCCGCCGACATCATCTGCTGTGCCACCCCCTCCACCGAACCGCTATTCGACCCCGACTCGGTGGGCGAAGGTGTTCACATCAACGCGGTAGGAGCGTTCAAACCTGAGATGGTCGAAGTTCCCGCCGCCGTCATGGAGCGGGCCTACGTTGTGGTCGATGACTACGAGGCCGCTGCTGCCGAGGCGGGTGACCTAATCCAGGCCGATCGGGAACCCAATGCGACGCTCTCCGAACTGCTGGCCGGATCTGCTCCCCAGGTCGGGGAAGATGTGACCGTCTTCAAGAGCGTCGGCATCGCCAGCCAGGACGTAGCTGCAGCCCACCGGGCGCTCCTCAACGCCGAAGAGCGCAGCATCGGAATCGTTCTCTAACGCCGAGGCCCAAGCCGACTGCTGCGGCTAGCCGCCCATATTGAGGGAACTCAGCGACGAGCCCCTCGCACCTCCAATCCCTCCAGGAGGCGCTGGGAGCTGGCGGCGATGTCGGCGACCGCCGACTCGAAAACGTCCATGTTGTGTGCTGCTGGTTTGCTGAAGCCGGAGATCTTGCGCACGAATTGTCTCGCCGCAGCCTCGATCTCGTCCGGTGGAGCCGGCTCGGCTCCTTCTCTGAGTCTCTTGATGGAACGACACATGGTGCGAAGTTACAGCGTGGGCATGCGTGTCCGCTTCAACTCCTCGGAAACGAGGACCAGAGCAAACGCCATTACGACTGGAATCAAACCGGTGGCCTCACCACCGGTGAGGAGAGCAGCCACGAAAACCAGCACCACGGTGAGGACTCGGGTGGCGTGAAGCCGCTCGGTGCTCATACGTTTCCGGTCGGTGTGGTCCACCGTTGAAAGCACCGGCAGAGGATCACGGACCACTATCACCAAGACCAAGAGCCCGATGAATAGCACGATCAGAGGCTCGACACCGGCGAGATTGTCGGGTAGGGCGTTCGTGATCGTTGCCACGGCGGTGGCCCCTACTGCGGCCCCTGCAGAGGCCAATACCGGGGCCAGTCTGGGCTTCTCCGACATCCGGGCATCCACGTAGATCGCAACTGCGATACCCGCTCCCGCCACCCATCCGGCAGCGGTGAACGAGACAATGGTTGCCGCCAGCGCCATCACTGCGAGGTCGGTGTTGAGAAGGTCGAGGCCGACAGGATTGAGAACGATTCGCCCCGCCAGCAGGAGACCGCCGAGGGCAAGCACATTCATCGACTCGAACCCGAGCAGAACCCAGATTCCAGCAGCGATCCCAGCCACCAGGGCAGTCATATGCCGGTCCGGATCGAGCTCTCGGACGAGCGCCCAAGCGATGAAGGTGTGGGCCGGGGCCAGCCAGGCGTCGGGGGCATCCCCCGCCAGCCAGAGAGCACCACCGACTACTGCGGCGATGGCTGTCACGCCGATGATCAGACGGTTGGACGTCAGCGACAGGTCGAGCGGTCGGCCGAGGTGAGTCCTGAACATCGCCCGCGATTGTTGTCGCATCGGTCTCATTAGTACGAAATTCCCTCCGGCGATTCCTACTCTCCGTGCCGTGGTGAATCCTCTGCACAGGATCCGGTCCGTTCCGGGTGTCGGCGTTCTCGCCGAGAGACGTATGGGTGGTTTTCTGGCCCTCTCCGCAGTGGTCGGCGTCGGGGTCGGCTTGGGTGCCGCAGCCCTGGTATTCGGGCTCGAAGCCATCGAGACACTGCTCGACCCGCTGCTCGGTGGGCTGGATCAGATCGAGGATGGGCTCTTCAAGCCGAGCCGGCTGTGGATATTTGTGACGGTGCCACTTGGTCTGCTGGCAGCATGGTGGGTTGCCAGGAGATTTGCTCCTGAAGTATCTGGAGACGGCGTCCCCGAGGCAACCGCCGCACTCGTGGTACACGGAGGCCGCATCAGAGGGCGGGTGGGCCCCCTCAAAGTCCTCGCAACTGCGTTGACCGCGGGGTCCGGTGGATCCGCAGGGCGGGAAGGCCCCATCGTGCAGATCGGGGCCTCGGTCGGCTCCTGGATCTCGCGAAGATTCAATCTCGGTGAAGACGAGGTCAGGTCGCTCGTGGCTGCCGGCGCGGGAGCAGGTATCGGTGCGTCATTCAACGCTCCAATCGCCGGAATGCTCTTCGCCCTCGAGGTGATCCTCTCGTCGTTCTCGGCCCGTCACATGTCCTCTGTCGTGGTGGCTTCGGTGGCAGCGGCCATCACTACTCAGACGATTGTCGGCGAGGAACTCGCCCTTTCCGCGGGCAGCTACAGCATGGAGTCATTTGCCGAATTGATCCCCTACGCCGCGATGGCCATCGTGATCGTGGCCGTCGGTTTCCTCTTCCTACAGCTCCTCGACGCTTTGGAGCGGTTCGCCCACGAGCGTGAGCAGAGGCTCTCCTGGCTCCGCCCGGTCACCGCGGGTCTGATCGTGGCGGGGTTGATCTTTGTCGAGCCGCGGCTCTTCGGGACGGGCCAGGACGTCACCAACGGCCTGCTCCTCCAGGAGCAGATCACCGAGTTGACCGGCGGTGGTGGTCAGGTCTGGTGGGTTCTGGTGATTCTGGCACTGGGCAAGGCCGTTGCCACCAGCTTCACCATCTCTTCCGGAGCCTCGGGAGGAGCTTTCATGCCCTCTCTGTTCATGGGGGCGGCGATTGGTACCGGCTTTGCCCGACTCTTCGAACCGATCTGGTGGGGTGACAGCCCGCTTGCCCCTGGGGCGTTTGCCGTGGTCGGTATGGCGGCGATGTTCGCCGTCGTCGGGAGGGCGCCGCTGACAGCGATCCTGATCGTGTTCGAGGTGACGGGGGCACGTGACTACGAGCTGATCCTGCCCCTGATGCTTGCTGCGACGCTGGGCACGTTCCTGGCCGAGCGATTCCATCCCGAGTCGGTGTACACACAAGCCCTCAAGCGCAAGGGCATCACCGTACGGCGTGCCGGCGAACTGGATCTCCTCGAAGCCGTAGACGTGGGCACCGTGATGACCAGAGATCCGGCAACCGTCGGCCCCGCAGACTTGCTGGTCGGCGTGGACAGGGACCTCCAGGCGCGCCGCTCCCATGGAGTACCCGTGGTTCAGGAAGGAAACCTCGTCGGGATAGTCACCGTTTCCGACATGACCCGGTCAGGCACGCCGCTTGAAGCCACGACCGTGTCCGAAGTGATGACACCCAGACCGGTCACGGTGACTCCGAGCACACCGGTGTCCACCGCCTTGGAGAGAATGTCAGCGCTCGGTGTGGGACGTCTTCCGGTGGTCGACGACGTCTCGCCGGCGACCCTCGTTGGGATGTTCGGCCGAGAAGAGGCCGTGAAGGCCTACCACGAAGGTCTGACGGCCAGAACCGACCGGCAACTCCATAGGTCTCGGCTCGCCCAGCGGACCGATCCCGGAGCCGGCTACTACGACTTCAGGATCCCCCCGGGTTCGATGGCAGACGGCAGGCAGGTGCGAGAGGTCACCTGGCCAGAAGGCTCGACTCTGGTTTCCATCCGACGAAACCGGAGAGTCCTTGTCCCCAATGGGGATACGCGTCTCCTCGCCGACGACGTCGTCACTGCGTTTGGGACCGAGAGCTCGAAACGTCGCATGATCGAACGGCTCAACGCCGGTGCAGACGAGCCAACGGCGGAGATCGCCCTCGAGGATCTGCGCGTTCTCGACGAGGACTCTCCCGGCTGACTTGAACAGGTCTCATCACAGCCGGTTTGGGTACCTCTGCTGATATCTAGACTCCCTACAAAGCGATCAAGAGAGGTCGGCCCGAATGCTCCCAGGCATCATCGTCGCAGTAGTCATCCTTGGCTTTGTCGCGTGGTATCTCGCACGCAGCCGGAAGAAGCAGGCCGAACGGCTGGAAAGCGCCGCGCGCACCGCTCCAGGATCCGGTCTGGCCACGAGCAAGGAACTGTTCGACGACACAACAGCCCACCGCGCCCCGTTGGCCTCGTTTCACGTCGAGGGTGAACAGGCAAAGGTCACGTTCGACGTGCCTCTTCCCGAGGAGGACGACGAGGTGCTCAACGATCTGCTTCTCGCCGAGGCCGTCGAAGTGGTACGCGAGCGTCGCCAGACATTGCCCATCGATGATGTCAACGAGATCGTTGTCTATGCAGGCGAAGGCGAGCCCCAGCTCGTGGGGAGAACCAAACTGCCGGCGAAGGGCCAGCTCCCGCCGCCCGAAGTCAGATCCGGTCTGAGCCTCTCTCATGTCGCCCACGACCCGTTCGCCGCTCCCTTCGAGGAGAGGTCCGACCACTCGGTCGTATACGGCACCAAAGCCGACGTTCCACCCGATGAGCTCCCACCGCTGAGAGAAGAGATCCGCATACCCAAGGGCTTGGAGCGAGGTCTGCGGGCCACCGGCGTCGATCCGGACCAGATGACCGGCCCGGACTTCGTACTGTCCCTGTTGAAGATGTTCGGCTACGGGGTCACCGAGCAAGCTCAAGCGAACTCTTACATTGCCGTCAAGGGCGGACAGTCGTTCTACGTGCTCACCGACGCATATGAGAAAGGCGGGTATCCCGAGTTGGACGAGTCGATCATCCGACGTTTCGTGGTCGATTTCCAGTCCTCCGGTGCCGACCGGGGGATATTGATCAGTGACAAGTACAGCCCCTACATGATCCACGAGATCGAAGGCCATCAGCCCAAGGTGAGATTCATCACCCGGGAAAGGGTCCAATCCTTCGTCGACTCGATGGCTCTTGGCTGACCCCCATCCGCCTGTCAGGTCGAGATATCGCATCTGCCCCTCGGTAGGGCTTAACATGCCAGGACAAGGAGGGACTGTTTGTTCGGTCTAAGAGGACAAGAGCTACTCATAATCCTGCTGATCGTCCTGCTCATTTTCGGGGCCAGGAAGCTGCCGGAACTGGCCAGATCTCTGGGTGCTTCCGCCAAGGAATTCCGCAAGGGAATCGAGGCCGGGGCGGTCGAGGATGAGGACGACACCAGGACGGATTCGTCCGAATCCTCCAATTCCTGATCTTCCCATGATCACGGGAACCACTCGCTTCGGCGCGTCGTTGTCTGGCTAGGTCTCCAGATGGAGTCCGTCCCGCTCACCTGGGAAGAGGTTGCCCGTGTCTACGGACGGAAGATCTACAACTTCGCCTACCGCCTCACCGGTAACTCCGCCGACGCCCACGATCTCGTCCAAGAAGTCCTCCTCCGGGTTCGGAAGGGTCTGGCCAACTATCAGCCCGGGAGCTTCGAAGGTTGGTTGTGGCGGATCACCCGCAACGCCTTCCTCGACGAGGTCAGGAAGCAAAAGAGGCGGCCGACGGCACCGATTCCCGACGAGATCGATCGATGGGACGCAGCCACAACGGAGTCGGCCGATCTCGAGTTCGACCGGATCTCGCTCGGCGACGACATCCAGAAGGCACTCCTCGAGCTACCCATCGAATTCCGCGAGGCCGTTGTTCTGTGTGATGTCGTCGGCCTGTCATATGAGGAGATCGCCAGTGCGGTCGCCGTGCCGGTGGGGACTGTCAGATCGCGCATCCACAGGGGGAGGAAGCAATTGAGGGAGTTGCTCGAGTGACCCACCCGTCCGAATCGATCAGCGCATATCTGGACGGGGAGCTGACTGCGGGCGAGCGTGGCGAGCTGGGACAGCACATTTCCACCTGCGGCCGATGCGCGGCAGATCTGGAGGATTTGCAGCGAGTACGGGCCGCGGTGAGGGCATTGCCGGTACTCGAGATGCCCGATGACGTTTACGGCCAGCTGCGTGAGGACGATCGAGTTGTGCCGCTCCACCGCAATCGTGGCGTCTGGGTGGGCGCAGCCGCGGCCGTGGTAGCACTCGTGATCGCGGTCGCCGCCCTGGTGACTCCACCGGCATCATCGGTGACGATCGACCAGCTGAGCAGCCGGTTTGGCGCCCGCGTGTCCCTCGATCCCGCTTTCGGCCCGGCGAAGGTGATCGTCCCCGACTTTGCGGAGCTGCACGAGTGAGACGACTCTCGACTCTGGTGCTGGCAGTGATCGTGTTGCCCGCCACGTCGGCGGGAGCGACAGAGCTTGACGATCTGCTCGAGCAAAGCCGGGAGTCCGCCTACAGCGCCGAGCAGGCGATCAGCTGTTCCACTCCGGATGGCGTCCAGGATGCCGTCGTTCGGATCGCACAGAGCGGGGGTGAGATCACCGTCGGCTCTGCCGTGGGTGATGACGTGGAAGTCAAAAGCGGCGACGGCGGTTGGGTTCTGTCCCGTCACGGTGGGGTCGTCTCATCGACGTCTGTGGTGGGGAAGGAGGCCGAAGTCGACCCGCTCTACATCGTTGAAGACCTTGGCGAGCTCAGCGCCCTCGGTCGGGATGCGACCGCATTTCGGCTGGTCCGTGGTGGAGTGATTCGGGCGGAGCTCGTTCTCGATGACGACACCGGTGCAATGCTCGCCACTACTACCTTCACCGAGGATGGCGAGACCTATTGCCAACGGCGTTTCATCTCATTCGACCCGACGGATCCTGGCTTGACCGCGACAGAGACGATTGATGTCGATGAGCTCCAATTGGCATCTGTCGGCAACGGCAGCCTTCCGGATGAGATCGTCGGTTTCCAGCGTCTCGACCTCTATGAGGATCCTCTCGGTTTCCGCTTCGCCTACTACTCCGACGGGTTCTTCTCTTTCGCGGTCTTCGAGACTCCCACCACCGTGAGCCTCGATGAAGGAGGCTTGGTGGAAATGGGTGGGTTCCAATACGGGCGCTCCTTTTCCCCCGGCCAAGCCACCTATGCGTGGGAAGCCAGGGCCGGCGGCATGGCCCTCGTCGGCGACTTGCCCCCCGACCTCCACGATGAGGTGCTGGCCGCTCTACCCAAACCTGAGGCACCAAACTTCTTCCGACGTATCTGGCGCACCCTCTTCGGATAAGCCCCCCACTCCAAAGGCCGGTGGCACTCAGTTCCCCGCGAGTGCTTTCTCGTACGCAGGGAACGGGCGGGCCACCTTCAGCTGGTTTGAGGCGACAACGTCGGAAATGACCCCTGACTCGTCGAGGAAGTAGGTAGTCCGCTCTGCGTATCCGAAATCCTCGTTGAACGTGTCATAGCGCCGGGCTACGCCACCGTGCGGCCAGAAATCGGAGAGGATGTCGAACTCGAATCCGTTGTCGGCCGCCCACCGGGCGTTGGAGGCCGTTGTGTCACACGTGATGACGACCACCCGGGAGCCTGCATTGTCGAAGACGTGGGAATTGTCCCTGATCTCGCAGAGCTCACCTTCGCATGTGCTGGTGAAAGCAAACGGGATGAAGACCACGGCAGCTTTCCCGCCGAGGAGATCGTCGAGTGTCACCGTCTCGCGACGCTGGTTCCGAAGTTCGAAATCCGGTGCCTTCTCGCCGACCTGAAGGGTCATCTCCCCGGCTGCCTCCGAGATGAAGAGGCGCGCTGTCTCACGGCGACCACCCGTCGAGGAGAACCCTCGCCGCCCAGGCGGTGGGGTCGCGGAGCTCGGATGCGGTGGGCATACGGGAGGGGTCGGCCCAGAGGCTCTGCAGGGCGTCGTCTCCGTAGCGGCGCTCGACCTCTTCGTTGAACTCAACACCGAGGATGGTCATCTCGACCGGCACGGGCCCGACGCCGATCGGCGGTTGAACACCGCTGTCACGACGGGACGCATCTCTTTCGGACGTTATGCGGTCGAAGTTGGGGGCGATCTCGGCGATGGCGCGCCGGGCGAGCAGCCGGGCGCATCCGGTGACCGCTCCGAGGAATGCCTCGAGCTCGGCTTTTGGCGCCTCTGCCTCCTCACCGCCGATGAGGCTGTCGATGCCGCCCGCCTCTTCGATGGCCCTTTCAATGCTGGAAGGATCGGTTCCCGCCGTCATCAGCCCGCTCAACTTGGTCGGATCGATCTGGGCAGCCTCTGCATATGCTCCCACCAGATCTCCCAGGTGATCGTGGAGCCACGGCAGCTGGGATAGGGCTCGAAACGCCACCTCGTTGGCAACCACCCAGAGATGCACTTCGCGACGATCGACCCCGCTCACCTGGAGTGCCTCGATGTTGGGGACGATCAACGAGATCTCGCCCGGATGATCCGGTGGCAAGCCCGAGTCGAACCCGGCGACCACCCAGGTGGCGAGCGACCCGACGAGGGAGCCGGCCTGGAGCCCGACTATCGCCGGCGCCATCTGGGCGAATAGGGGAGCCGCCGGCCCATCGCCACCGACCGACGCTCCAAAGGGTTCGACCAGCGTGCCGTACGACTCGAGGTTCTTTTCGGCCCAGCCGCGTCTATCGAGGGGCAACACGTCGGGTGCAGCCTGGATGCGGAAGGGGGCGACTCCCTCGAGTCGGTATTCGGCGAGTCGGGCCAGCTCCCGGAACTCGTCGGCCGCCCAAGGCTCGATCGGCTCACGGTCCCCTGACAGGTGCCTGGCTACCTCCAGGCCGAGTTTCCAATTGATCGGTCCCGGCTGGTTGAAAAGCTCGAAAAGCTGTGAGAACAGGTCGTCGTCACTCATGGGTTCAACTCCTCGAGCTCGATGTCGACAACCAACTGGTCATTGGATCGGAGGATACGAGCCTGGACTACGTCTCCGGCGCGCAGCCCGCGGAGCGTGGAGAGCAACTCATCGATGGTGTTGACGGGATTGCCCGCCAGCTCTGTGATGACATCGTTGACCTGGCCACCTGCGAGGTCATATGAAGAGCCTGGCTCGACGTTGCCTATGCCGACACCTACCGGGAACTCGGCTCCATTCTGTTCGGCCCATACCGTGTCACCGCTGATTCCAAGGCGAGCATGACGCACACGCCCATCTCGGATCAGGTCATTTGCTACGCCAATGGCGAGGTCCACCGGGATGGCGAACCCGAGGCCCTCCGCTCCGACGTCCGAGACTGCAATGGCTGTGGTGATGCCGATGAGTCGGCCCCTGGCGTCGACCAATGCGCCGCCACTAGAGCCTGGTGCGATCGGGGCGTCAGTCTGTACCAGCCCGTAGAGAGTTTGACCCGGGGTGACGGTCAAGGAACGATCCAGGGCGCTGATGATCCCGGATGTCACTGTTGGTCCCCCCTCCAAACCCAACGGGTTTCCCACCGCAACCGCAGGCTCGCCGATCGACAAGAACTGCGACGACCCGACTTCGATAGGTGTCAGATCGGCTCGATCGACCCGGAGGACTGCGACGTCGGTCACGGGATCGGCCCCGATCAGCTCGGCGGGAAATCGAGAACCGTCGGAGAAGATGACGAACAGGTCACCGGCGCCACCTGCTACATGGTCGTTGGTGATGATGTAGCCGTCTTCTCCGTAGATCACCCCGCTGCCGCTTCCTGCGCTCAGAAACGTGCTGGCCTCGATGAACACGGTCGACGGGATCACCCTCTCCGCAACACCCGTCGCGGTGATCGTGTCGCCGAATGTTGGTGGCGGTCCCGTGGGAGGCGGCACCGTCAAGACCGGCGGGGGCGGCAGGGTTGGCGGTGTCGGCTCTTCGAAGACACCGGTGAAGCCAAGGACGGCGAAAGTGACTCCGGTCCCGAGGAGGACACCGCCCAGGATTCCCATCACAAGGGTCCATGGGTCGGTCCTCCGCTCGACTGTGGTCTGGACGACCGGGCCGGGACTGGGGCGGCGGGCCGGCTGTGGATCCTCCCTGAAGGGGGGACGTGGCCCGAAATCTGTCATATCCTGAGGATTCTATGGACAGGACCAGCCAAACGATCAGAGTCAGGGTGGGCTCCGAGCCGATCGATCCGGGTCTCCTATTCAGCGAGGTGGGCCGACCCGACTCTGGAGCGACTGTGGTTTTCACTGGAACTGTCCGGGATCATTCGTCGGGCAAGGCCGAGGTCTCCCATCTCGAGTACGAGGTCTACGCCGAGATGGTGGTACCGAAGATCGAGGCGATAGTCGAAGAGGCGGTCGCGAAGTGGCCCGTGTTGAGCGCTGTCGTGGAGCATCGGGAGGGGACTGTCCCGCTGGGTGAAGTCTCGGTCGCTGTCGCCATCTCATGTGCCCATCGCTCGGACGCGTTCGAGGCGGCCCGTTTCGTAATCGACGAGCTGAAACAGCGAGCGCCGATCTGGAAGAAGGAGCACTGGCCCGGTGGTGCCGAGTGGAGCCGGGGAAGCTGAGCTGAATCGCCAGCTTTTCCGATCGACAACTACACGGCGAGGTCTGATTATCTAGGCTCCTCAGTCCTGTGAGGAGGTCCCAAGATGACGACGCTCGTTGATCGACGCGAAGCGCCCGAGGCCGGCGTTGGGTATCGGACGGTTGCGGCCATGGTCCGCGAGTGGGCGGAGCAGAAGCCGGACGGGGTCGCCATGCGCGAGAAAGAGTTCGGCATATGGCAGGAGATCAGCTGGGCCCAGTTGTGGGACCAGATCCTCAACGCGGCACACGGTTTGCTCGCGCTTGGTGTTTCCAGGGGGGATCGTGTCTCGATCCACTCCGAGGACCGCCCGGAATGGGTGATTCTCGACTTCGCCACCGTCGCCATCAGAGGGATAACTGTGGGTCTCTACCCGACGAACCCGGCACCGGAGGTCGAGTACATCCTCGGTGACGCGGGATCGATCGTTCACCTCGCCGAGGATCAGGAACAAGCCGACAAAGTAATCGAGGTCCTCGACCGCCTCCCTTCCCTGAAGAGGATCATTCATGTTGAGCCGAGGGGTTTTCGCGAGTACCGGGAAGACGACAGCTTCTTCTACTGGGACGACTTCATCGAGCTGGGGAGGAGTCATCGGCAGGAGAACCCCGGTGAGGTCGAGCAGATCATGGCCGAAGCCGAGGGTGACGACGTCCTCACCTTGATCTACACATCGGGCACCACCGGTCCGCCGAAGGGCGCTATGTGCACCAACGCAAATGTGACCTACTGCTTGGAGACGGTGGTCAACCACCCCGATAGAACCGGCACGGACCCCATATCCGACGACGACATCCTTCTCACGTATTTGCCACTTTGTCATGTGGCCGAGCGCATCTTCTCGGCGTGGACGATGGCTTCGAACGGTCCTTCGCTGAATTTTGCCGAGTCGATCGAGACTGTCCAACAGAACCTGAGAGAGATTCAGCCAACGATCTTCTTCTCGGTGCCCCGGATCTGGGAGAAGATCCACGCCACCGTCCTCATAAAGCTGAACGATGCGACCTTGCTGAAGAAGCTGGTTGCCAAGCCATCCATGGCCGCGGCTCGCTACATAGGTCGTAAACGTGTGGAGCGAGGCGGTGACTTCACTCCCATCGCGAAGATCGTGTACTGGGTCTTCAACGCGTTGTTCTTCAGGGGTCTGAAGGAGCGGATCGGGCTCCGTCGCTGCCGCTACGCCGCCTCCGGAGCCGCCCCTATCGCACCGGAGGTACTCGAGTTCTTCATGGGCCTTGGGGTGCCTGTCTACGAGCTCTATGGCATGACCGAAAACACGGCTGTGGCTACCACCAACTTCCCAGGTCGGGCCAAGGTGGGGACCGTCGGTGAGCCCTATGACCGCTCCACATTGCGGATCGACGAGGAGACAGGAGAGATCCAGACACAGCATCCCGGCGTCTTCAAGGGTTATTGGAACAAGCCGGAGAAGACTGCGGAGACCTTCACCGAGGACGGGTGGCTGAAGACCGGCGATGTCGGTCAGTGGGTCGACGGCACACACGTCAAGATCGTCGACAGGATCAAGGACATAATCATCACATCCGGAGGAAAGAACATCTCGCCGTCGGAGATCGAGAACTCCTTGAAGACCTCTCCCTACATCAAAGAAGCGATGGTCATCGGTGACGGGAGGAAATTCGTGTCCGCATTGCTGGCGATCGAGTTCGACACCGTTGGGGATTGGGCGACACGCCGGGGAATCCCCTACACCACATATCGAGACCTCTCCGAGAAGCCCGAGGTCATCGAGCTGATGCAATCCATCGTCGACGAGACCAATTCGAAGTTCGCAAGGGTCGAGAGCATCAAGACGTTTCGGATGATTCCCAAAGAGCTCGACCACGAGGACGGGGAGCTGACGGCGACTCAGAAGCTGAAGCGGGCGTCGATGGCGGAGATGTTCGGCGACCTGATCGACGGCATGTACGGGTCGTGATCGACACTCTGCCTGTCCTGGCGCAAACCGACCTGTCGAGTCTCGACACCTTTCTTCAAATGCTCGTCGGCGGTCTCGCCCTCGGGACCATCTACGCGCTGCTGGCGATGGGCTTCGTTCTGATATTCAAAGCCACTCAAGTGATCAACTTCGCTCATGGAGCCCTGGTCGCCATTGGAGCCTTCTTCGTCGCAATCGTCGTCTTGGATTTCGAAATCCCAGGCAGATGGATGCCCGGTGCGCCCGAATGGTTGACATGGAGCCTCGCCGCAGCCCTTGGCGTGGTGGCCGGCGGATTGATAGGGCTACTGCTGGAGCGTCTGTTCATACGGCCAATGGTCGGGGAACCCCTCTTCCAAATCGCCATCCTGACCGTTGGCCTGGACATCGTCCTGAGAACGATCGTTGACGACATCGCCGGGCTCGACGGTCGGCCCCTCGCCGATCCATGGGGAATAGCAACCGCGAGATTTGGCAACGTCACCATCCCGCACACTCAACTGGTGCAGTTCGGTGTGGTGCTGTTTCTGATGATCGTCGTGGCGCTCTTCTTCAGGAGCAGAACCGGCATAGCCATGCGTGCCACCGCCTGGGACCAGGAAGCCGCTCGTGCTCAAGGCATAAAGGTCGGACGGATATTCGGGATTTCGTGGTTTCTCGGAGCTCTCCTGGCCGGAGTTGCGGGGGTGTTTGCTTCGATCTTTCCCAGGGCGGCCGGAGTGAGTAGTGCCACGGCGTTTGTCGCATTCGGAGCCTTCCCGGCCATCATCCTCGGTGGTCTCGACTCCGTGGTCGGAGCAGTCGTGGGAGGTTTGATCATTGGTCTGGCCGAATCGGCCGCGAGCATCTATCTCGTCCAATTCAGCAGTGTCTTGGGCTCCGGCTTCTCGGCGATCATCGGCTACGTCATCATGTTGCTTGTCCTTCTGATCCGTCCGTATGGCCTGTTCGGCACTGAGGAGATCCGGCGGGTATGAAGCGAGTTCTCCAGCAACGCGACTCGGCGGGCGCCTGATGCGCGGCCGGCCTCTCCTCCACACGTCCTACGTATCCGATCAGGCAATCTTCAACTCAGGAACAAAGAAGGTCCTGGTGGGCCTCTTCTTGTTGATCCTGGCTCTTATGCCGCTCGGGGTGATTCCGGGGCTGAAGTGGGCGGCAACGAACTCGTGGATGCGGGTGTTTGGTGAGGTGGCCGTCCTCCTGATTGCGGCTCTCGGACTGAATATCCTCACCGGTCTGGCCGGCCAGGTCTCACTCGGCCATGCGTTCTTCATGGGCATTGGGGCCTATACCGCCGCGATCTTGGGTGGTCCGGAAGGGCCGCTCTGGGGGCTTGGTCTTCCCATCTGGGTCTGGCTTCCAGCCGCCGGGGCCGTTGCTGCACTGGTCGGTGTGGTCATCGCACCCACGTCTTTGCGGGTGCGTGGGCTCTACCTAGCCATTGTCACCCTCGGGCTCGTGTTCATCGGTGAGCACCTCTTCCGCAATTTCGATTTCATCACCGGTGGGTCACAGTCAGGTCGCACATTCCCGCCTCTCGAGCTCAAGTTGTGGAAAGAGGAGGCGCCGATCGTGAGTTTTCAAACCGACGGTTCTTGGTTTGGTATAGAGCTCTCCAGTCAGGCGAAGATGTTCTATCTGTTGGTCGCATTCGCCATCGTGGCGTCGCTTCTCGCCAAGAACATCCAGCGAAGCAGGGCAGGCCGAGCCTTTCAGTCGATCCGCGACCGAGACATCGCCGCCGAGATCACCGGAGTGGATGAATTCCGATACAAGACCCTCGCTTTCGCCATCTCCTCGGGTTACGCAGGGGTAGCCGGGGCACTGTTCGCCGCGTTCGTGTCGAGAACGATCCCCGAGGCCTTCGGCTTGCCATTGTCGGTGGAGGTGATAGCGATTGTGTTGATCGGCGGGGCCGGAATCGTCAGCGGGATGGTCCTTGGGTCTTTGTTCGTGATCGTTTTGCCATTGATCGTCCAGAATCTGACGGAGTGGCTATCCGATCTGGCTCGCTCAGGCGAGGGAATTGTGCAGTCGATCGCCGACTTCTTCGTGGCTACCGGCACTTTCGACTTCGGACTGATCAGTTCCCTACCGGGGTCGAGTCCGGGTTTGAACGTGTTTCAGTTCAACCAGGTCCTATATGGTTTGCTGATCGTAGGTTTCATAATCTTCGAGCCCCTCGGTCTATACGGGATATGGGTTCGGATTCGCAACTATTGGAAGGGTTGGCCGTTCACATATTGAGCGGTCGGCGCGGGCAGCCTTCGGCTGCCCGATGAACGAATAGGAGGAACAGGAAGATGAGGACCAAGTCGAGGTGGCTTGCGATTCTCCTGGTGCTGGGCATGGTCATCGCGGCTTGCGGCGGTGGCGAGGCTGAGAGCACGACAACCACTGCAGGAGATGGAGCGACCACCACCGAAGTTGAAATGACAACGACCACGGAGGGTGACACCGATACCACGACGGGCGACGGTGAGCTTGCCACCGATATCGGCGTCGATGTCGAGAACAAGGTGATCAAGGTCGGATATCTCTCCGACTTGAGCGGCGTGTTTGCTGCCCTTGTGGGCGCAATCAACGCAGGTGCCGAGTTCTATTGGGCTGGTGTGAACCAGGCGGGCGGCATCGATGGGTGGACCGTCGAAATGGTCGTGCGCGACACCGGGTATGACACCGAGGCCCACACCCAGTTCTACGAAGAGCTGGCCCAAGAGACAGTGATGATCGGTCAGAGCACCGGATCGCCACACACCGTGGGCATCCTGTCGAATCTCGCTGAGGACGGCGTGCTCGCAGTTCCGTTGACCTGGTACTCAGGTTGGACCGACGAGACACTCAACGCCAATCTGCTGCACCATGGGATGCCCTACTGCGTCGAGGCACACAACATCCTCGGCTACATCATGGAGAACAACGATGTGTCCACGTTGGCCATCGCGTCGATCCCGGGTGACTATGGCCTCGATGCTGCCGCCGGAGCGGCGCAGGCAGCCGAAGCGCTCGGATACGACGTTGTCTATGACGGCACCGGAGCAATCGTGCCCGGCGCCGAAGGCCCGGAGAACCCGGACGAGATCGCCAACGCGATCATTGCCGCGGCGCCAGACGTGGTGCATATCACCGGTCGTTCACAGGACACCGAAGCCATCTACAGCGCAGTGGTGGGAGCGGGAGTCGAGGCTATTTGGACGGGAGCCTTCCCGACCTACAGCCCACGTTTCATCGCCCCTGGCTCGCCCATCGCCGAGCAGGCTGCTCGGGACTTCGTCCTCAGCTTCTACGCCACGCCCTGGGCGGTCGGTAATGAAGGCATCACCGCTTTCAGCCAGCAGATCCAGGATGCGGGGCTTCCTGCCTCTGAGTTCTACACAGAGGGAGCGCTGGAGGCCACCATCGTCCATCGGGTGCTCGAAGCTGCGATCGCCAGCGGTGACCTCACTCAGGCTGGCGTTCTGGCTGCCGGCAAGTCCCTGTCGAACGTCGACCTCGGAGGTCTTGGCCCTAACGAGACCTACACCGGCTCGATGAACGAGCAGTTGCAGCGGGTCTCCAACATCGTGGCCCCGGATCCGGAGGATCTCGCTTCTGGTGGGACCGGCTTCGCATTGCTCGAGGCTGAATACACCCATCCGGTTGTGGCCGACTACGACTTCACCGGAGCTTGCTACAGCCTTGGCTGATAGCTGATACGAAAAGGCTTGGGGATGACAGCGTGGCTGTCATCCCCAGGTTCTGACCCAGGAGCTACCACTGTGATCGTCAGATGCTTTCCGTAGAGAATCTCGAAGTCGTGTACAACGACGTCGTCCTGGTCCTGCGCGGCATCTCGCTCGAGGTTCCCGATGGGAAGATCGTCGCGCTTCTCGGCGGGAATGGGGCAGGAAAGACCACGACATTGCGCGCGATTACTGGTCTCCTGGACGTGCACGAGGGCGACGTGACCAAGGGCGAGATCTATCTCGACGGGAAGAGGATCACTCATGACGACCCATCCGAGAGAGTGAGGATGGGGATCAGCCAGGTGATGGAAGGCAGAAGAGTCTTCGCGGAGCTCACGGTCGAAGAGAACCTTCGTGCCGGCGCTTATACCAACCGCAACGGGGGCAAGGTGAAGAAGGCCCATGATCGGGTCATGACACTGTTCCCGCGGCTCAAGGAAAGACGCAACGCCACCGCTGGATATCTGTCTGGCGGTGAACAGCAGATGCTGGCTATCGGCCGAGCCCTGATGCAGGAGCCGCGTATCCTCATCCTCGATGAGCCGTCCCTCGGCCTGGCTCCGCTCCTCGTGCAAGAGGTTCGCGACATCATTGTCGAGATCAATGCGCAGGGAACGGCCGTTCTCCTCATCGAGCAGAATGCCAACATGGCTTTGTCCATCGCTCACCATGGCTACATCATGGAGACCGGGAAGATGGTGATGGACGGCGACCCAAAGAGGCTGTTGAAGGACGAGGACGTCAAGGAGTTCTACCTGGGCCTGCACGCCGGGGGGGAGAAGAAGTCATTCCGTGACGTCAAGCACTACAAACGTAGGAAGAGGTGGCTGTCGTGAGCGGACAGCTCCTCAAGAGGCGCGCTGAACGATCGGGTCCGTCCGACTACGAGCATCTGCTTGCAGTGAAAGACATTCACCTCTCTTTCCGCGGTGTCCGAGCGATTGATGGTGTTTCTTTCCACGTTGATGATGGCGAGCTGTTCGCCATCATCGGCCCCAACGGCGCGGGCAAGACCTCTCTCTTCAACTCGATCAATCAGGTATACAGACCCGAGGAAGGCGACATCTTGTGGAAGGGTGAGTCGATCATGGGCCTGAAGCCGAATCGCACTGCCGAGCTCGGCATAGCTCGTACCTTCCAGAACATCGCCTTGTACCCACATATGACGGTTCTAGAGAACATTTTGACTGGCCGGCATGTGAGGATGACCCAAGGTTGGTTGGCAGGTGCCATGTGGTGGGGCAAAGCCAAGAAAGAGGAGATCGCCAACCGGGAGATCGTCGAGGAGATAATCGATTTCCTCGAGATCGAGCAATGGCGCAAATACCCGGTGGGGTTACTCCCTTACGGCATTCAGAAGAGGGTCGAGCTGGGAAGAGCGCTGGCGATGGATCCCGAACTGCTTCTCCTCGACGAGCCGGTCGCAGGGATGAACCTCGAAGAGACCGAGGACATGGCCCGCTTCATCCTCGACGTCAGAGATGAGCTGGACATCGCCATCGTCCTGGTCGAGCACGACATGGGCCTGGTCATGGACATCGCCGATCGGGTCCTGGTGGTCGACTTCGGGAAACCAATAGCAACCGGCAAGCCGGCCGAGGTCCAGCAAAACCCGAACGTCATCAAGGCCTATCTGGGCGAAGAGCTCGAGACTGCCTAGTGCCGGACCGTCTGCCGGCTCCTGTATTACCCGACTGGCTGGCGGATCAGCTCCCTTTCGATCGCTACATGATCGATGTCGGTGACGGGCTGCGCAGTCATGTCATGGAGCAGGGCGAGGGACATCCTGTGCTGCTCTTTCACGGCAATCCGACCTGGGGGTATCTATACAGAAAGGTCGCTGCTGAATTGGAGGGCGAGCCCCTCAGGCTGATCATGCCAGACCTGATCGGCTTCGGTTTCTCCGACCGGGCATCGGATCGCGCCGACTACACCCTGGCGAACCACGTCCGATGGATGGGCAAGCTGGTTGGATCGCTCGGCCTAGACCGTGCGACTTTCGTGATCCAGGACTGGGGTGGCCCGATTGGTCTGCACGTCGCCCACCAGCACCCCCGGCTCATGACCGGCCTGGTGGTGATGAACACCACGATCGGCCCACCCCGGCCCGGCTTCAAACCAACTCTCTTCCACCGAGTTTTCTCGAGTCGTGTGGGGGAGTGGGCCGCCAGGTGGTTGAGCCTTCCCCACGGCGCGATGCACTATTTCCAAGGCGACCGTCGGTCGATAGGGCGCCTCGTTCGCAGGTCCTATACCTTCCCGCTCAAAGGCCGAGGTGGTCATCATGCAGTCATCGAGGCGGTGCGGATGGTGCCCCACGACATGAACCACCCCTCGATTCCATTTCTCACGGAGGCGGGAGCCGCTGCTTCGGGCTTCGACGGCCCCACATCGATCGTATGGGGCGACAAGGACCCGGTTCTGGGCAAGCTGCGTCGCCGCGTGACGCGGCAGCTCCCCAATGCCGAAGTCACGGTCACCGAGGCAGGTCACTTCCTCCAAGAGGAAGTTCCGGCAGAGATCGCCGCGGCAATCAGGTCGGTGACCAGATCCAGCCGCAAGGGTTGACTAGCGGTCGCCCAGCAGCTTCCAGGCTCCGGGCAGCAACAGACCCGCCGCAGCCGCCTTGATGAGGTCACCAAGGAGGAAGGGCACCACACCCTTTTCGACCGCCTCGAGAAGAGGCCAACCCGTGGCAGCCATCAGTCCGACGACACCAAGGACGTAGATGACGATTGATCCAACGATGAAGGCGGTGAACATCGTGGCGAAACTCCGATCCTGGCGCTTCTCGGCGAGACGGCCGACGAGGGCGGCGGCAAGGATGAAGCCAAACAGGTAACCCCCGGTGGCTCCGGTGAGTACCTCCACGCCGCCGGATGCGTCGGTGAAGACCGGTGCGCCCAGGGCACCGACAGCCAGGTAGGCGAACTGACCGGCCGCACCCAGCTTCCATCCCAGGGCGGCACCTGTGAGGAGCACTGCGAACGTCTGGCCGGTGATCGGCACCGGTGTGAAGGGGAGCGGGATCCGCACCTGGGCGGCCAGGGCAGTGATGGCGGCGGCCGCCACGACCAGCAACGACGACATGACCGCCGAGCGTGGAAGAAGTCTTTGTGTGATAACCGCTGACGTCATGGTTTATCTCCTCGAAACAGCGCTTTGCCAACAATAGGTCTGAGACTCATAGAGCCAGGTCATCGTTACCGTCTCAAAGCCGGGAGCCATCTGAGATGCCGTCCACAGAAGCCACAGGAAGCTCGAAATGGCCCGTCTATCTGATCGGGGCTCTCTTTGCGCTCGGGGTCCTGGGGACTGCTCTGTGGAATGTCGAGCTCCCATATCTCGCATACTCGCCGGGTCAAGTCTCAGACGCTGCAGATGCGATTGTGGTTCGGGACGTAGAGGTTTTCCCGCCCGAGGGTGAGCTGTTGATGCTCACGGTCATAGCTCCCGAGGTGAATGTCTTCGAGGCCCTGATAGCCGGCTTCGACCCTACGATCGACCTGGTTCGAAGAGAGGCCGTGCGAAGGGTCGGTGAGACCGACGAGGAGTACCGGAACCGCGTCCTACAGCAGATGGACGATTCGAACTTCAGATCTGTGGCGGTGGCCCTCGGCTACCTCGGAATCGAGCTGATGCCGACCGAAGTGGTGATCAACGAGTTCGTCGAGGGTGTGCCGGCACAGTCGGTCCTCGAATTGGGGGACACCATCAAGGCGGTCAACGGGCTCCCGGTGACGTCGGCGACAGAGATCCGGCCGCTGATCGAAGGTCTCGAGCCGGGAGACACCATCGAGGTGACGGTCGTTCGGAATGGGACCGACTCGACTGTCGTCGTCGAGTTGGCGGAGAGAGAGGACGAAGTTGGAGCCGTGATGATCGGGGTGACACTTGGCGAGCTGACAGGCCCTCCGTTTCCACTCGAGGTCAGTGCCGGTGACGTCGGCGGCCCTTCGGCGGGATTGATGCACACTCTGGCGATCATCGACATACTCACCGAAGGTGAGCTGACCAAAGGGAACGTGGTTGCCGGCACTGGGACGATCAGAATGGACGGCACCGTCGGCAACATTGGGGGAGTCAGACAGAAAGTCGTGGCAGCCGAGGCTGCCGGTGCGGACTACATGCTGGTGCCGGAAGGCAACTATCAGACGGCTCTGACCGCCAAATACGACGCGATCCAGATCGTCCCCGTGGCGACTCTCGCCGATGCCATTGGGTTTCTGGAGGGCCTGGACGAAGCCTGAGCGGGGCTTTTCAGACCCGTTCTGACCGGCAAAGGTCCGGCTGGAGTGGTTCGGCCAGTATCTTCTAAGGCGAATGGCTTCCGAGATAACTCCTGGCGACATCCGCCGCGCCGAATTCCGAACCACCCTGAGGGGCTTCGATCGTGAACAGGTCGTGAGCTTTCTCGGCTCGATCGCCGAGCAGGTGGAGCGGCTCCAGGCGAAGGTGGAGACGCTGGCGGCGCAAGCGACGGAGACCGCGAGTCGCGACCTGGAGGAAGAGTTCGACAAGATTGGACACGAGGTCAGTTCGATCCTTCAAACGGCCAGGGAAGCCGCCGATTCGATGAGAGAGCGGGCGGCTCTCGATGCCGCCCGTTGGCGGAGTGAGGCCATGGAGGAAGCCGAGGCCAACCGTAAGGAGGCTGCCTCAGACGCCGAGGCTCTTCGTCGCGATGCATGGGCCGCCGGCTCGGAACTGCTCAGGCAGTCCGCAGCGGAAGCCAAGAGCATGCGCGAAGAGGCAGAGCGCGACGTCCTCACGATTCAGGGCGAAGCGGAGCGCGAGTCTCATCGTCTCACGTCAGGTGCGAGGCGAGAGGCCGAGGACACTCTCAGAAACGCCCGGATGGAAGCCGAGAAGATGACCACCGACGCTGCCAAGCGGCGTGACGAGATCATCGATTCAGCCAACAGGCAGGCGGCGGCGGCTCAGGAGCGCACTCGCGCTTTGGAGCAGAGGCGAGACGAGTTGATGGACGAGCTGGAGAATGTCCGCACAACCCTGAGCCGCCTCGAAGGCAGTCTCGACGAGAAACGGGAGAGCCTGGAGCTCTCCAAAGCGGACAGCACCACCGTTCGAGTCGTCCCGTCTGCAAAGCAGCCAATCGACCCGGACCAATGGGAACCGGGCGAAACTGTGCGCGTTGTCCGGTCCGAGGACGAGCCTCCCGAGCACGTCTTGGACATAGATCTTCCCGACCAGGACATCGAGCCCGGGATGAGCATCGAACCCATTCCCGTGACCCGACCAAGCGTCGAGGTGGTGCGGCCACAAGAGAGTCACCGGCCCCAACGAGCCGGGACCGCCGACCAGGCCGAGCCTGTAGTGGAGCCCGAAGGAGCTGAGGAGCCTGGGCCGATCCAAGAGCATTCGCCGACCCTCGAAGAAGAGCCAAGCCAACCGGCCGACTCGACAGCAGGAGATGACGACGACGTACATGCTCTGTTCGAGTCGCTCCGCGTTGCTGGAGATGTCGCCGAGGTCAGACCGAACGACTTGGCGACTGCTGCAGTCGAGGACACCCAGCCTGAGCCCCTGGCGGCCGAGAAGTCTGACGAGCCGGCCGAAGACCTGTCCCGCGATTGGATCGAGGTCCGCGGAGCCCGTCTTCTTCCGATAACGAATCGCGCCTTACGGGGGGCGAAGAAGTCGCTGACCGAGCTTCAGAACATCGCCCTTGACGGTTTGCGGACCGATGACGACTGGCGGCCGGACGAAGCCGTCATCCGCGAGACGCTTCAGGCGGAATTGATTGCCGTGTGGGCGGAGAGTTTCGCGGCAGGTCATGCGGTCGCCGAGGAGATGACCGGTTCGAAGATCAAGCGCCCGCCAAATCCGGCAGCCGATTCGGTGCCACTGCTTGCCCAGGCCCTGGCTTCAGCCGTCTCCTCGGCCCTCGATGAATCCGACGAAGGCCCCAGGGCAAGGCAGTCGGCCGTGTCACGCGTGTTCCGGGTCTGGAGGACGGACGAGGCCGAGCGCAGAATCCGAGAGTTGGCGATCCGTTCTTACCAGCTCGGTGTGGAGCGATCTGTAGAGGTGCACACACCTGTGGCTTGACCTCAACTCGGGCGCCGATCTGCATTTGGGCATTTCGGCACTAGAAGGAATTTCGTAGACAGTTGAGAATCAGGGAGCGCATAGAGCCGAGGAGGTCGAGTCATGGACCGGATACTCCTGGCAACCGACGGCTCTGCATCGGCGTTCAGCGCCGCTGAGCTGAGCGGGCAACTGTCGCGAGGTTTCCGTGCGCCCGTCGACATCATCCACGTCGTGAGAGAGCACGACCTCTCGTCTCCGGGTCTCTACGACTACATAACCGACTACACGGACCTGGAGGAGTACTACGGGATACGCCGCGCAGCAATGGAGTCGGCGGGCTCGCGGATCGTGACGGAGACCGCCCGTATCGTCGAGAACGCCGGCGGAGCGGTGGACCACGAGGAAGTCGCCGTTGGAGATCCCGCGAGCGAGATCGTCGAGATGGCGATATTGCTGAAGTCGGAATGCATCGTCATGGGTCGGCGCGGTCTCGGTGAGATCGGAGGGATTGTGTTGGGCAGCGTCTCCCACAAGGTCGCCCAACTCTGTGAGAAGACACTGATAACCACGATCTGACCCGGGCATCGGCCCCGACCACCCGCGCTCTCGTCGTTTGCCCGTCTCCACAAGAACCCGCCACCCTTAGACTCCGGCGGGATGTTCACCAGGGTTCCTTCTGACTATGGCGGCTCCGATCGCCGGAGGACACTGAGAGTTGTCCTACTCATAGGTGTAGCCGGGTATCTCCTGCTGACTGCGGCCGGGACGATATGGACCGACTTCCTGTGGTTCGACTCCATCTCTTACAGAGACGTGTGGCTGCGTAACTGGGGGATGTCTCTGTTGCTCGGGGGGATCGGTATCGCGGTCTCTTTCGCCGTTCTTTGGCTGAGCCTGCGTCTGGTCGACTACTTCTCTCCGCGGTGGGCGCCCTTCGACCTGACAGAAGAGGAGGAGCTGATCGAGCGATTCCGCGAGTGGATCGAGCCGCGAGTTCGCCAGATCAGGCTCCTTGTGACCGCCGGTCTTGCCGTGATTCTCGGGCTCACCGTGGCCACCTGGCGCGATGAAGTCTTTCTATTCCTCAACTCTCAGGACTTCGGGGACACCGAGCCGATCTTCGGAGCCGACCTGGGTTTCTACATGTTCGAGCTGCCTCTCTTCGAGACTGCGGTGGACTGGATCTTCAACCTGATGGTGCTGGCGACGGTTGTCGTCGCCATCGCTCAGTACTTGAACGGCGGGATTCGCTTCGACGGCCGTCGATTGTCGACGACAAGAGGAGCGAAGATCCACCTCTCGGTGATGTTCGCGCTGATCGCCCTCATCCGGGCGGTCTCGTATCGGCTCGACATGTACGAGCTGTTGCTGTCCAACAACGCCGAAGGCTTCTTCGGGCCGGGGTTCACCGACATCAACGCACGTCTACCTGCGCTGCGTCTGCTCTTGATCATCGCTTTGATCGCCGCGGTCCTGTTCGTCCTCAACATCTTCAGACAGGGATGGACTCTCGCATTGGTATCGGTCGGGTCCTGGGTGGTGGTCGCCATCGCTGCCGGAGCGATCTATCCGGCGATAATCGAGAGGGTGCAGGTCGATCCCAATCGTCTTGGCAAGGAACGGCCCTATCTCATCAGCAACCTGGAAATGACCCGGGACGCATACCAACTAGACGGTGTCGAAGTGGTTCCATTCCCGGCAGCGACCGATCTGACCGCCAACGATGTCGAGGCCAACCGGCTGACGATCGACAATCTGAGGATTTGGAACACGTCCGTACTACCCAGGACATACCAGAATTTCCAGGAGTTGGAGCCCTACTACGCCCTCGACAAAGTGGATACCGATCGTTATCTGACCGATGGGGTGCCCCGCCAGGTCATGATCGCAGTCCGTGAGCTAGAAGAGCTCAATCTGCCACGCGACGATTGGCAGAACACCCACCTGTTCTACACACACGGGTACGGGGCAGTGGTCAACGAGGCCGATGTCGTTCAACCCGACGGCCAGCCGAACTTCCTCCTCAAAGACGTGCCGCCGGTGGCGTCGGTCCCGGGTCTGGAGCTGCTGGAGCCCCGTGTCTACTTCGGGGAGACCTACCAGAGAGGTAGGCCGGTGATCGTCAAAACCGGCTCAGAGCCTCAGGAGATCGACATTCCCTTGGAGCAGGGGACCCAGTTCAACGAATACCAGGGCGAAGCGGGTGTCGAGATCGACAACTTCTTCAAGAGAGCTGCATTCGCTTTCCGCTACCGCGACCTCAACCTCCTCATCTCCAGTCAGATCAGGTCCGATAGCAGGGTGCTCGTGGAGAGAAACGTCCGGGCGATCGTTGACGAGGTAGCGCCTTTCCTCGAAGCGGATGCCGACCCCTATCCGGTCATAGTGGATGGAAGGATTCTGTGGGTTCTCGACATGTACACGACGTCGAGGAAATACCCCTACTCACAGCCGCTCGACTTCGATGCCCTCGACCGTTTGAAAGTCAGCTCCGAGCTCACTCCCGGAATCAACTACTTGCGCAACTCGGTCAAGGCCGTAATCGACGCCCAGAACGGGGACGTCAGCCTCTACCTGTTCGATCCGTCGGATCCGCTGGCCAGGGCGTGGTCTGAGACGTACCCGAATCTGTTCGAGGCTGCCGAAGCCATGCCCGAGGGCATCGAACAACACCTCCGCTACCCACAGGACCTCTTCAGGGTGCAGAGCTCCATCTATCTCGAGTATCACGTGACTGATGAAGCACAGCTGTTCTCGGGCAACGATGCCTGGTCGCTTCCCGGAGACCCTTCGACCATCGACCGCAGTGACGACGAACGTCTCAAGGGTGATCTGAGACCTGGTCTCGACCCGACACCGCTCGCCCAGATGCTCCCCTACTACCTGCTCACCGAGCTTCCCGGCGAAGAGGATCTTTCATATCTGCTACTTCAGCCGTTCACACCCCGTGACCGACGCAACATGGTCGGTTTCCTGGTCGCCGACTCCACCCCCGGCCGATATGGGCGTCTCATCGAGCTGCGAATGCCCCAGGGCCGGCTGGTCGATGGGAGCGAGCAGGCGGGCCAGCGGATCGAGCAGGATGCTGAAATCAGCCAGCAGCTCTCGCTGTGGCGTGGCGAAGGCTCCAACGTGATCAAAGGCGACATGCTCGTGGTGCCGGTGGAGGAATCGGTCCTCTACTTCCAGCCGATCTTCCTCGAGGAGGAAGGTGGGGCCTTCCCTGAGTTCCGACGTATAGCCGTGGTCTACTCGGACCGGGTGGAGTGGGCGGATTCGATCGATGGCGCCCTGGAGCTCGTGTTCGGCGAGAGCTCCGAAGACGGCGGAGAAGGTCAAGACGGCGGCGAAACCCCGCCCTCCGGTGACCAAACCGTCGAGGAACTCGTTGCCGAGGCCAACACCGCCTTCGCCAATGCCAACTCGGCCCTGCGCAGAGGCGATCTCGCCGAGTACCAGCGCTGGGTGGAGGAGGCGGAGAGGATTCTCGCCGAGATCTCATCGTTGCTGGACCCGGCGGATGCGGGGACAGATGCCAGAGCCCCCATCAGGTTGAGCTGACCTTCACCCAGCACGCTGGGTTGGCCTAGTCTGGAAAAGTCGTTCGAGAGAAGCAGGATATTGGCAAAGGACACTGACGAATACGTACGGATGCGAGGCACGGTGCTCAAGATGCTCCCGGACTCGACCTTCGAGGTGGAGTTGGAGAGTGGGTTTCAGCTCCTCGCCAAGCCCTCGGGCCGCATGCGGCGCGGCCGGGGCATACGTGTGCTGCCCGGAGACACGGTCGACGTCGAGGTATCGACCTACGACCCCACCCGTGGCCGCATCGTCTGGCGCTACCGCTAGACGTTTCGTGGATCCACAGGGTCACCTCGGTGTTGGGACGCGTCAATAGGTCGACTTCTTGAGAATCGCACGCATCATTCTCCGGGTGACCGACATGGAGCGGTCTCTCGCCTTCTGGTCACAGGAGGTTGGCCTCGAAGTGGAGTTCGCCGGTGGTGAGTTCGCCTTTCTCGACGGTGGAGGAGTCCAACTCGCTTTGAACCGGGTTGGACAGCTTCCCCGAGACGAGACCATGACCGAGATCGTTTTCGAGGTGGACGACGTGGCCACGGCCTACAGCGCTCTCGTGGATCGCGGTGTGGACTTCGAGGTCGAGTTACGCCCGGTGACGTCCGACGGTGAACGGGAGCTGCTGGCAGCGCACTTCTACGACCCGGACGGCCACGTCGCAAGTATCACCGGTTGGGTGGAGCAGGCCTGAACGAGCCTCGGGGTGTTGTCTCGTTTCCTTCCCGCCTGCCATGCTCCTCGAGCGGATCACCGAGAAGCTGCCCCCTGAACGCACCCGCGTTGCGTACGAGGAGCACGGTTGGCAGACCCTCGAGCATCGCGTTGATCCGATGCGCGTAGGCCTCCTCTTCACCAGATGCATTGCTTCGGAGACCCAAAAAGACGACATCGGCTTCTCGCGAATGCTCCCAGATGGTCTCTTTGACACTGACGCCGTCTGGCTTGAGGATGACGTTTGTTTGTGCGTCGATTCGGGCAGCCGTGGTCAGCTGCTCCAATAGGGTCTCGTTCTTTTCAAAGATCATCTCAGTAGTGGCGACCGAGTTGATGATGATCTCCGAATCTCGCCACTGCGCGTTTTGAGCGAGCAGGTGTGCGAGGAGGACGAGGAGGTCGCCGTTTTGTTCCAGTCCACCCCACCAGACGTGGATCTGCCCCTTCCTCCTGGTCCACGTGGGTGGCTCGACTCTGCCGATGATCGCGGACTTCCCCAACAGGGCCAGTCGCTCGATCACGCGCAGCACCGATGCCTGCCTGTCGGGTTTCTCACTCCAACCGAACATCACCGTGTTTGACTCGATTCCGGCTATGCCATTCGACTGAGCGACAGACACTGCTCCGGTTTCGAAGGCATCGACAATGTCGACCTCAGGGAATCCGGCAATGCCCATGCCCTCCAGCTCGCGGGCCAGCTCATCCACCTCGTGGGTCCTGAATTCAGCCAGATCGCTGATGTCGCCTGCCACCAGTTTGGTCACTGTCAGAATTCCCCTGTCCTGCACCAGCCAAGAGGCGAAACGGACCAGCTCGGGCCTTCGATTGACGTCCCCGGCGAACAGGAGGATGTTTGGACGCCAGTTGCGGGGATCGCTGGGAAGGCGGCGCAGCTGGATAACCGTTGATCGCACGAGCGCCATCAGTGCGCCACGCCTGAGATCGCCCCACGGTGCGTTCATCGCTCGGCGGCGCATGAAGACATAGAGCCCCGCCTCCAGCACCAGGGCGATCACCAAAGCCGCGGCGTTGATCAGAAACATGACGTAGAAACAGGCCAGCGCTCCGGCGATCGAGACCCACCACGGAACCTCGAATGTGGGCCGGTACGACGGGTCACCGCCCAACACCTCCAAGCCGGCGACGAGGTTCACTGTCCCGTAGGTGGTGAGGAAGAACATGGTCAGCAAGGGGGCTATGGCGTCTAGGTCGCCGAGGGCCACCGCGACGAGGGCTAGCGCGGTGCTCACCAGCAGAGGCATTCCGGGGCCCTTGATCCATTTGGTCTCGGTGTTCAGGCCCGAGGGGAGGATTCGGTCGTCGACCATCGCCTCGAGCGTGCGTGGAGCCGCAAGCATGCTGCCTGCAGCCGAGGCGAATATCGCACCCCATAGACCCCACAGCACAAGGAAGGAGAGCGGCCCGGCCAGATCGAACCAAATCAGATTGTTTCCCAGTAACTCCTCTGTCGTGGCGCCAGCGGCAAGGACGATGGGAACCGTCAGGTACACCACGAAGCCAACCAGAACGGCCGCAATGGTTCCCACCGGGATGGCCCTGTCGGGCTTCTCCAAATCCCCTGACAGGCTTATGCCGGCCATGATCCCTGTCACAGCAGGGAAGAACACTGCGAACACCGTCCAGAAGTCGGCCCCAGCCCCGCCCGATGAAAGGTCCTGCAAGGGAGCCGAGGTGTTGGTGACGGCCCCAACTGTCAGAGCGACGATGGAGGCCAGGATGCCCGCCATGATGGGCAGCTGGAGTCGTAGAGCGACGCCAGCGCCCCTGGCTGCAAGAAGCGCTACAACAAGCACAGTTACCGCGGCCAGAGGTCGTTCGGGGGCTTCGGGCCAGACCACCGTGATGCTTTCAGCAAGACCGAAGGCATAGAGAGTGACCGAGAAGACCATCGCCAGGAACAACGGCAATCCGACGGCGGCCCCGACTTCGACACCGAGACTGCGTGAGATGATGTAGTAGGCGCCTCCCTTGCCGACTCGCATGTTGGTGACCACGGCCGATACCGAGAGGGCGGATATGAGTGTCACCAGATTGGCGATCACAACGATTCCCAGTGCCGGCAACAAGCCCACACTCCCGACCACCCAGCCGATGCGGAGGTACATGATTACTCCGAGAATCGTCAGAATCGAGGGCGTGAACACCCCAATGAAGGGACCGAGCTTGCGGTTGCCGTTTCCCACGAGGGCTCCGGATATGACACCTTTGATCCGGGTTACGATCGTCAAAGCGCCTCCCAACCTTCTCCCTGCGGGTATCGATCAGACACGCTAGAGAATGCCGATGAAAGGGAAGAGGGTCGACGCCTCAGGTTGCGGGCTCCAACTGCGCTTTGGCAACTCTGACGGCGGCGAAGAAGATCAAGATCGCTGTCAGAGTGCCGAAATTGGCCAGCCAGTGATATCCGGCCGCCTCTTTGACCATCCCTGACGAGAACGCCGCTACCGCTCCGAGCAAGCTCATCGTCACGTCGGCCAGGCCTTGGGCGCCCACTCTCTCCGATATAGGGAGACTCTCGGTCAACAGGGCTGATCCGGCGATCAGGGCGAAGCTCCACCCGAGCCCGAGGAGAAACAGACCGAGGAAGATCAGCCCCGGCACATATCCGGCCGTGACCGAGGCAAACGTCCCCAGACCAAGTGTGGCCGCCCCGATCCACAAGGCCTTCATCCGACCGACGCGATCGGCCCAGCGCCCGATCAGCGGAGCAAAGCCAAACATGCCAAGCACGTGAACGGAGATGACCAGAGTCGACAGCTCGGCATGTCCGTGGTCCCTCATGTGAAGCGGAGTCATGGTCATCACCGCAACCATCGCCATCTGGCTCAGCGCCATGGCGCCGATGGCGAGACGGGCTCTTGGGCTGGCCCAGACCGCTATCGAGGATCGGCGCGCCTCGCGCAGGGGCCGGGCTCGCTCCGCCTCGGGGTCCAGGCCTCCGGCGACCTCGAGGGGATCGGGACGGAGGAAGAAGCCAACGACGGAGGCGGCAAAGGCGAACCCGATGAAACCGAGGGCCATCGGGCTCACCCAGTCGGCCATGCCGAGATCGAGTCCGCGCCGGTTCACCCAGACCGACATTGGTGCACCGATCACGGCTCCGAGGGTCCCGACCCAGACCACCATTGCGATGGAGGAGGCTCGCTTCTCCTCGCTTGCCAGATCGGCTGCGGTGAAGCGATTCTGCAGGTTCGAGGCATTGCCCACACCAAAGATGGCCATGGCCAGAACGAAGAGCCAAAACAACTCGGTCTGGCCTCCGAGCAACCCGAGTGCTGCCCCACCGAGCCCGATGAGGTAGCCAAGGCGAAGACCGCTTCGTCTCCCTCGTCGCTTCGAGCGAAGCGCAAGTGGGGTGGCGGCGATCGCAGTCCCCATGGTCGCGGCAGCCGCTGGGATTCCCGCCAACGTGTCCCCGCCGGTCATTTCGGAGGCGAGCAGCCCGGCGATGGCCACTACTGCGACGAATGCCGCATAGCCGAAGGCGTTGGTCGCCATCAGGACGCCGACGACTCGTCTCTGGATTATCTGCGATTCCACGGCGCAACTCTACGGCCGCGCCTTGTTCTTGGCGGGAAGTGCTGCCCCAGTAGCCCCACCTCCAGTCGGCTGGACTCAGTCCCAGTCGAGAGAAGCTGGGAGCCTCCCGGCTTCTCGAAGAGAACCAACGATCCCCATGGGGAAGAAGAGGAGCACGACGACCAGGATCAGCCCAGTGATGACGAGATTGAGCTCGCTCCCGCCAAATTGGCTGATAGAGACCTCGTTGAGCCCGACGATGAGGAAGGCCCCGATGACGGGGCCGGCCACCGACCCCCTCCCTCCGATGATTGCCATCAGCACCATCTGAGCTGCCACTGCAATCGTGAAGAAGATCAGGGGTCGTAGGTAGCTGAGGTTGTAGCCCCAGATGGCGCCAACCACGCCGGGGAAGAATGCGCTGAGTGCGAAGGCGGTGATCTTGAGACGGCGGGTGTCGATACCGGCAACTTCGGCCTTGACTTCGTCTTGGGCAATGGCACGCAGGGCCAAGCCGAGCTTGGAGTGGGCAATCCGGTAGCCGAGCCAGATCGACCCGACGGCGGCGACCAGCATCGCGTAGTAGAAGGGCACCTTTACGAAGCTGAGGGGCAGGGGAATCAGCGGAAGGCTCATCCCATTGACCCCGCCAACGAACTCCCAATTGTCGAACCAGAGTGTTGTGACCAGAAGCAGAGCGATTGTAGAGATGATGAATGCGGGCCCCCTCGTGCGCAGTGTTATGAACCCCGCGAGCACTCCCAGCAACAGTGCGACGAACCCTGCGAGCACCGATCCAATGAAGGGTGATATCCCGAAGTGAGTGAATAGGAGCGCCGCGGTGTAGCCACCGATCCCGAAGAAGACGTTGTGGCCCAGTGATATGTAGCCGGTGTACCCGCCCAGGATGTTCCAACTGGTGGTCAAGGTGACCCACATGAGAAGGGCGATGCCGACCTGGAGCACATAGTTGTAAGCGTCTACGAACCGGGCGAAGGGGACGAGCGCGATCATCACGAGGACGAGCATCGGGAGCCACCAGCCCTCCCGGGACGGCTTGGTGCTCAGAAGCTCGGTCTTGTCCTTCGGAATGACCGTGGAATCCGCCATCAGACCCTCAGCTCCTTGCCGAACAGGCCCTGCGGTCGAATCAGAAGCATGAGGAACAAGACGAGGAAGAAGGTCATTGGAGCCCAGACCGGGCCGAAGATGTCGCTCACGAAAGAGCTGAGTACCGCCAATAACAGGGCCCCGACAATCGCACCCTTGAGGCTTCCCAGCCCGCCAAGGACGATCAACGCCAGCAGAATCGCGATCCATTGCCAATGCCGGGAGGGGAAGAAGGGGAACAGAAAGCTGAGCAACGTCCCGGATGCGCCGGCTAGAGCCATACCAATGCCAAATGAGATGGTGGAGACTCGGCGTACATTGACGCCGACGATCTGAGCCGCGCTGCGATTCTGCATCGTGGCCCTCACGCCGGACCCATTCCTCGAGAAGCGGAGGAATGCCCACAGCCCGACCAGCAACACGACACTGAGCAGAGAGGCAAACAACTGTGCTTTGGGGATGAAGAGGTCTCCGATGAGGAATGCCTCAGTGGCATAGGAGGGATTGGCGGTGCGGAAGATGCCGGTGAAGGCGAAGCCCATCAGGCCTTCTAGAACGAAGGCGAGCCCGAAGGTCAGAAGGACTGTCATCTCCACGTACCGGGGTGAAGATTCGATTCGTGGGAACAGCGTCGCGTATACCAACACACCGAGCAGGAACATCGCCGGGATGATCACCAACAAGGAGATGAAAGGGTCGATGTCGAAAAGGTCGTGGGCAAAGAAGGCCGCATAGGCGGCGAGGAGGATGAAGGCTCCGTGCGCCAGGTTGACCACTCGCATCACGCCGAACATCAGGGTCAGGCCCGACGCCATCAGCGCGAACACACCTCCGAGGAGCAGGCCGAGGATGGCCACTTGCAGCTCAGCCATCGGCCCCTCCTGTCGCCAGCTTGCCCATGTAGAGATCCCTGATTCGTGGATCGTTGGCGATCTGGTTCGATCGACCGGTGAATCGAGTGGTGCCCAGATCCATCACGAGAGCTTCCTCGGTCACCTCCAGGCCTCGTCTCACGTTCTGCTCGACGAGCACCGTGGTTATGCCCATCTCGTCTCGCAACGTCCGGATTATCCCGAAGATCATGTCGGTGATCTGTGGAGCCAGGCCGAGACTTGGCTCATCGATCATCATCAGCCTGGGTCGGATCATCAACGCCCTAGCCATAGCCAGCATCTGTTGCTCTCCACCCGACATCGTCTGGGCGAGTTGACCGGATCGCTCACCCAGCTGCGGGAACAGCTCCAGGACCTCTTTGAGGCGCTTGTTGACCGTCTGACGATCCCTCTCCAGGAAGGCGCCCATGCGAAGGTTCTCTTTCACGGTCATCTCAGGAAACAGTGTTCGGTCCTGAGGCACGAAGCACACGCCGAGGGAGAGGATGCGGTCCGGCCGCATCCGGTCGATCGGGTTCTGCTCGAATACGATCTCACCCTCCCTGGTAGGGACCAGCCCGGCGATCGTCTTGAGCAGTGTCGACTTTCCTGCTCCATTGGGGCCGATGATGCAGTAGGACCCACCCTCTTCGATGTTCATGCTCACACCGTTGAGGATGTCAGGGCCCGTTCCGTAGCCGGAGCGAAGATCTCGTACCTCGAGAAGGGCCATCAGGCTTCCCCTAGATACGCAGCCAGGACGCGTTCGTCTTGTTGAACCTCAGCTGGGGTGCCCTCGAGAAGAACCTTCCCGTGCGCCATGACGATCACCCACGAGGAGAGACGCATGACCACTTCCATGTTGTGCTCGACGATCAAGAAGGAAACGCCGCTGCCGTTCAGCGTTTCGATTCGATCCATGATCTTCTCTATCAGAACGGGATTGACCCCGCCCGCCGGCTCGTCGAGTAGCACCAGCCTTGGGTCGGCCATCATGACCGACATCAGTTCGAGAAGCTTCCTCTGGCCGTAGGACAGGCGCTTGGCGGGCTCCAATGCCAGCTTGTCGATGCCGGCGAATGCCAGCAGATCCATTGCACGATCACGTTCATCCCGCCGGACTTTGGGCCCGAGCAGTGAGCGCGTGTCCGCTTTGATGGTCGGTACGAGCATGTTCTCGAGGACTGTCAGGTCACCTAGCTCGCGGGTGATCTGAAAAGTGCGCCCAAGACCCTGTCTCGTTGCGACGTGTGGCATCGCTCCGGTGATCTCTTCACCGTCGAAGATCACAACTCCTGCGTCCGGCTCCACGACACCGGAGATGATGTCGAACGCGGTTGTCTTTCCGGCTCCGTTGGGGCCGATAAGCGCCGTGACACTCCCTTGCTGCACCCCAAATGAGGCACCATCGACGGCTCGCAATCCGCCGTAACTCTTGGTGAGATCCTCGACCTTAAGAAGCGACATTCGATCGACCAGCCGTTCGCGTTTCAACCAAAGCTAGGCAACCTCACGCTTTGGCGCGCAAAAGGGGTGGGAGCCAAACACTCCCACCCCTTTCTGGCCGTCTACTGCCACTCGGGCTTGGGAAAGACGAAGTCGACGGTGCCCGGGAACTCGCCGACGGGGAACACGAACTCGAGGGTCCCTTCCTGCCACTGGACCACCAGGTAGTCACGACCGATTGGGAGACCACGGTCGTCCCAGCTGAAGTCACCCATGATCGTCTTGACCGGATCGGCTTCGGTCCGGCCTCGGAGCCACTCGATCATGGCGGCGTTGTCAGTGGTCTCGGCGCCGATCACGGCCTGCTCCATTCCCTGGCAGACGGCGAAGGGGATCGCCTCGTCCTCATCGGGTGCAGCGCCGTTGGCCTCGGTATACCCGTCGATGAAATCCTGGTTGGTGTAGGTGTCACCGGCCAGCTGTCCTTCGAAGTTGGCCGTCGGCGCCCACACGGAGTGGATGAAGATGCCGTTCTCGCCTCCTTCTAGCGCCTCTGCAAACTCGGTCTGGGCCCCCTGTGAGGCGTAGATCGCCTTCGGGTTGTAGTCCACGGTTTGGAGGGCCCGAACCAGGGAGATCACCTCGTCGGGAGAGGCTGAGGCAATCGCCAGCAACTCCGCACCGCTCGAGCGGATCGAGTTGGCCAGGGTGAGCCAGTCGGTATATCCGATTGGCCAAACCTCGTCGAAGACCAAGTCGATACCGGCGTCGGCTAGGAAGCCGGGTGCGAGGTCGACGACCTTGTCGGAGTCAGGAATTGTGACCTCACCTCCAACGAAGCCGTTGGCAATCGCCTGAGCGAAGAAGTCGTCGGCGTTCACAACCGCGGCAGTGGTTGGCGGGTCGTCGACGATGCCCTCGCCTCCGTAGTAATCCAGGAGGTTGACGACGGACTCGCCTGTGAATTCGGCCGGCTTCTGCTGGAAGTAGAACATGTTGTCGAAGCCGCGCTCCCAGAGGCGCAACGCTCCACCCGACGGTACCGGATAGACCATCCCGTTCTGCTGGGCGACCGCCGATGCCGGGAAGGTGAGGAGGCTCGAGAAGGTACCGAAGAGAATGTCGACGTTCTCGACGTTGATGAACCGCTCGGTCTGGCTGACGACGACCTCCGGATCACTCCGATTGTCTTCGACGATCAACTCCACCGGTCGGCCCAGCAGCCCACCTCGAGCGTTGATCTCGTCGACACAGAATTCGTAGCCTGCGGCGTGCTTCGAGCCGGCGATGGAGAACTCGCCCGTCAGTGGCAAGGATGCTCCGACGACGATGGGCTCCCCGTCTCCGCCGTCACCGCCTGTCGTTGTGGTGTCACCGGCGTCTGTCGTTGGAGACTCGCCGCTGGTGGTCGTGGCACCCCCGTCGGCAGTGGTCGTAGTGGCTGTTTCTCCGCATGCCGCCAGTACCAGGGCCAATACGGCCAGGATGGCGATGCTCGCTTTGCGCGAACTCATAGGGCTCCTCCTATTGGGCCTCATTCGAGAGGACAGGGGCTCGACAAGGCTGTGAGCCTATACGAACCGCAATCGATTGTATGGGTGGATACGTCGACCCGTCAACAGGTCTCGGGCCGGGCGATAGCACTCAGATCAACCTTGGATAGAGTCAGCGCGGGATGGAGGGATGGTGACGCTTTGAACGTGGGTTTCGTCGGTCTGGGAGATATGGGACAGGTGATCGTCCCGCGTCTGTTGGAAGCTGGTCATGCAGTCACGGGATGGAATCGCACTGAGCCCAAGGCACGGCCGTTGGTCGAACAAGGGATGGCGTGGGCGGAGTCGCCACGTGAGTTGGCGGCGAGGTCCGAAGCGGTGTTCTCAATCGTCACCGATGCTGATGCCGTCCAAGCGGTGGCGCTGGGTGAGCAGGGGGTCATCGCAGGATTGTCGCCCGACGGTGTCTATCTGGACATGAGCACCATCGATCCAGAGGTCAGCCGCCAGGTTGCCCGAGAGTTCGCCGCGAGGGGTCTGACAATGCTCGACGCCCCCCTGTCGGGCAGCCCGATAACGGTAAGGCAGGGGACTGCGTCGACGATGGTCGGAGGCGATCGGGCCGCTTTTGACCGTGTCGAGCCGCTCCTCCGTGACATCGGCTCCAAGGTCAGTTACATAGGCGAGAGCGGTTTGGCGGTCCAGATGAAGGTAGCGATCAATCTGAGTCTCATCGTCCAGATGGTCGCCTTCTGCGAATCGGTCGCCCTCGCCGAGAAAGGGGGAGTCGACCGTGAGGTCGCGGTCGATTCGATGTTGAAGAGTGTCGTCGCCTCGCCTGTGATGGGTTATCGAGGTCCATTCATCCTCGAGCACAACATGCCCGACAAGCCGTTGGCCGATGTCACCCTCCAGCAAAAGGACATGATCCTGGCACTCGAGGTCGCACGGCGTCAGGGCTCCCCGGCCCCCTTGGCGGCCGTGGCCAATGAGCTACTCAACGCATGCCGCGGGAGAGGCATCGATCACCGCGACTTCGTGACCGTGTTCGACGTCTACCACCTTCTGAGCGGGATGTCGTGATGCGGCCATTCCGCACCAACCTCGAATCCGTGCCACTCGTAGCGGGCCTACGCCCAGAGGAGGGCTGGGTCGAGATGCAGGTCCAGTTTCTCGTAGATCGGGAGAGTGCCGGTTCGGACCGCTTCCTGCTCGGACGCACAGTGCTCCCACCAGGGGCACGGCACGAGCGGCATCGTCACTCGAACGCCGACGAGTTCTTCATCGTGCTTGAAGGCGAGGGTGAGATCTACACGGATCTCGGTCGGGAGCAATGCGGAATGGGTGACGTGGTTTTCACACCGCGGGGGCACTGGCATGGTTTCGACAACACTGGCAACCGTGATGTCGTCCTCATCTGGGGCTGGTCGGGAGCCGGGTCTCTGGAAGCTGCGGGCTACGAGATCGAGCAAGACGCATGACGCCCCCGGATTGGAGGAAACCCGAGTTGCGCGACGGCATGCGACGCATGCTCCAGCTCCGTGCCGCGAGGTTGGATGCAGGCGAGAGACCAATCGGCTGGAAGCTTGGATTCGGGGCCCCCATCTCCTTGCAGAAGTTTGGGCTTTCTGGCCCCCTGGTCGGCTTCCTCACCGACGCAGGTCTCCATAGGCCGGGCGCCGTCGTTTCGGTCGAGGGATGGTCTCATCCAGTAGCCGAGCCGGAGTTGGCGGTTCACCTGGGCGAAGACGTGCCACCCGGATCTGTGGACATTGGTCGCGCGATTGCTGGAATCACCACGGCCATTGAGCTCGCCGATGTCCACCCACCACCCCAAGACATCGAAGATGTGCTGGGCGCGAACATCTATCACCGTGCCGTGATCACAGACATCCGTGACGCCAAAGACGTTGATATGGAGGGGCTGACAGGGCGGATCATCTCCGGTGGGGAGCCTGTTACAGACGTCGGCGACCTCGAAGGGTTGACCGGTGGGCTGCACAGAATCATCGCCCACTGCGCTGATCTGCTGGGCGCCGCGGGTGAAAGGCTGAGGGCAGGCGACTTCGTGATTGCCGGGTCGGTCATTCCACCGGTTCGCCTGCAGCCCGGAATCGAATTCGAGTTCGAGGTCGACGGTCTGGCCGCCGTCTCGGTTCTCGTTTGAGCTAGCTTCCGGCGACGGCCCCCGGAGCCAAAGTGACAGACCAATCGCCGACCTCATCGACTCCTGACCGACTGACGTTGCTCGCAGCAGCCGTGGTGATCGTGCTCGGGGGTGGGAACGCGATCGGCATCCGCTTCCTGGTGCGCGAGTTGGATCCCTTCTGGAGCGCCGCCCTCAGGTTTGGCGCAGCAGCCGCCCTGTTTCTCGCCTACGTTGCCATTCGCCGGCTGGCGATTCCCAGGGGGCGGGCTCTGATGGGTGTGGTCCTGTACGGGATCCTGGCGTTCGGAGGAGCCTTTGCCCTTGGTTTCTGGGGCCTCGTGCGTGTGGAGGCAGGTCTAGCGATGGTCATTCTCTCGGTCGTGCCCCTGGTCACGCTATTCCTCGCGGCGGCCCACGGTCTTGAGAGTCTATCTTGGAGGGGTGTGGCCGGGGCCCTCGCAGCCGTGGCGGGCTTCCTGGTCATATTCCTGGTCGATGATCGACCCGGCGGCCCCGTCTCGACAGCAGGTGTTTTGGCAGTGCTGGCCGCCGCCGTTGCGATCTCTGAGGCCGGCGTAATCGTCAAGAGGTTCCCCAAAGTGAATCCGGCTGTCGAGAACGGTCTCGCCATGGCCGTGGGTACAGCGGTTCTGATCGTCCTCTCATTGCTGGCCGGGGAGGAGTGGAAGGCTCCTTCCCAGACCGAGACCATCGCCGCTCTCGGCTACCTGGTCCTGGCCGGTTCCATCGTTGTCTTCGGGCTGTTCATCTACATCCTCACCAGGTGGTCGGCGTCGGCAGCGTCGTATCAGTTCGTCCTGACCCCTTTCATCACTCTGCCGGCGGCGGCCTGGCTGCTCGACGAACGCCTCAGTGTGCCGATGCTTCTTGGAGCCGTGGTCGTCGTAGCAGGCGTCTACATCGGCGCCCTCCACCCGAAGGCTGACCGCGCCGACTCGGCTGCGGCCCAGTGTGGGCCGGATGTCCTCCTGCGACTGGAGGAAGAAGGCCTCGTCGAGTCTGCCGGCTGATCAGACGGAGGGTTATCGCCCTTTGATGACCCGTGGGGGGCCAGGGAGACTGGTAGCTTCGTAGAACGATCCAGGGAGGAGGATTCGATGGGATCGTTGGAAACACTGCGTACGGTGATGAAGGTGCAGGCGATCGTATTCTTCGCCTACGGAGCGTCGTTCGTGCTCGTGCCTGACTTCGCTCTGGGAACTCTCTTCGGCTACGACGTCGAATCGTTCTGGCCGCGGGCGGTAGGAGTCCCGTTTCTCGGGCTGACCTGGCTGGAGTGGAATGCTGCGGACCGGCTGGAAGAGCGACTGGATCTCGTATGGCCGTTCGCCTTGATACCAGCCCTCTTCATGGTGGTCTTCCTCTGGGAGCGGACCGCTGGTACCTATCCGGGCACCGAGTCCTTCTGGTGGGTGAACCTGGTAGTCACCTTGGTGTTCTTCGTGGCAATCATCGCGACTCGACCGAAGACGTCGCCGGAGTCCTGATACGGCTAGTTCGTTGACATCGGGCGAATGAGTCTGCTCACTCCGGGCTTTGTTCGTTTTTCAAAACGACGATCGCGATGTCATCACGCAACGTGCCGTCCTGGAACTCCATGGCAGCGTCAGCCAAGGCGGTGGCGATTTCGTGTGGGCTCATTCTGTTCGATTCGGCGATCACGGCGTCGAGGCGAGCGTCCCCAAAGAACTCGTCGTCCCGACGTGAGTCTGTCACGCCGTCTGTGAACACGACGAGCGAGGCACCGGGTGGCAGGACTAGGTCCACCTCCTGAACCCGGATCTCGTCGAAGGCGCCGAGCAGCACTCCGAAGCCCCCGACCGGGGTAACCGTTCCATCGGGATGCAGTAGGCGAGGTAGGGGATGGCCCGCCGAGCAGACTGTCACCGGAAGCTCCCTTGGCTGCGTCAGATCGAGCTTCATCATGAGGACCGTGGCAGTCCGATCGGTGCGATCCAGCATGAGAGCCGTGTTCACGTCTGTAGCCAAATCATTCAGACGGGGTGTTTCCATGGCTGCGCCGCGGATGGTGTAACGGACTAGAGCTGTCAGCGCCGCGGCCTCCGCTCCTTTCCCACAAACATCTCCGACTACCACCATCCATTCGTCCTGACTCAGTTGGAACAAGTCGTAGAAGTCGCCACCAACCTCGTCACCTGCGCCAGCCGGTTTGTAGGTGGCGCCCACGGTTATCCGTTGGATCTGAGGAAGGACGGGAGGGATGAGACTGCGTTGGAGAGTCTCCGCAAGACCCTTGGCCTTCTTCTCGGACTGCTCGGCGAGTTTTCTGGCATTCAACAGCTCCCGCTCATACGACCGGCGATCGACGGCCTTGAACACGGCCACATCGATCAGGTACTCGGAATCTCGTGAGCGTTTTGCGGCATTGAGGAGCACAGGGAGCTCTATCTCTCCGTTGCGGAACTCCATTGCGATCTCCTCGACTGTTCCCTGCATATCGAGGAGGGGAGCGATGTGGGTTTCCCAATAGATGCGATCGCCGGCTCTCAGTAGGTTGTGGAAACGCACGTCAAGATCCGAGCCGCCTCCAATCCAGTCGACGATGGTCTCGTTTGCCGCAAGGATCTCGCCGCCACGGGTGATCGTGAGCAGGCCACAGGGTGCTTGGTCGTATAGATCGCTCGGGCCGCCCGGCGCTTCGTGCCCGGTCACAGGAAATGCTTGATGGCTTCTATCGTTTCCTCAGGTGCGCTGAGATTGGGGCAGTGACCGACGGCGGCCAACTTCACAAACGTGCTGTCTTGGATCCTCGCTGCGACGTACTCGCCGACTTCTTCGGGCGCAATGACGTCATCGGAGCATTGAAGAACCAAGGTGGGAACTTCGAGATTCTCCAGATCGGCTCGGTTGTCCGACGTGAAAGTGACGGTGGCAAAATGGGCGGCGATCTCGGGATCGGTGGCACAGAAGCTATTGGTGAGCTCCTCTCCCAACTCCGGACGATCAGCGTTGCCCATGATCAGTGGAGCCATTTGGCCTGACCAGCCGAGGAAGTTGCTTTCCAGCGAGACGAGTAGTTCATCGATTTCTTCCCGGCTGAAACCCCCTCGGTAGTCGTGGTCGTCGATATACCGAGGTGATGGGCCCACGAGGACGAGCTTGCTGAATCTCGACGGTTCGCGATGAGCCGCGATGACCCCCATCATCGCTGCGACTGAATGTCCGACGAAGATCACGTCCTCGAGAGACAACTCATCGCAGATCTCGAGGATGTCGGTGGCATAGCCGTCGAGGGCCCCGTACTTCTCGAAGTCGTATGCACCGAGGTCCGACTTGCCGGCCCCCACGTGGTCGAAGAGCACGATCTGGTACTCGTCCTCGAAGGCCGAGGTGACGTAGCGCCACATGTTCTGGTCACAGCCGAAGCCGTGAGCGAACATCATCGGAGGGCCGTCGGGATTCCCGACGGCCCTGACATTGTTCCGCAGAAGGGTGCCCGATCGTGTCAAGGGCTGCTGAAGCATACAGAAGGGGCATGTCAACGGCCCTGGCGTGAGTCACACCTATTGGGCATTAGCCGATGTGGCCTCTAAAATGATGTCTCAACCCCGACGCGGGGTGGAGCAGTCTGGTAGCTCGTCGGGCTCATAACCCGAAGGTCGCGGGTTCAAATCCCGCCCCCGCTACGAACGAATAGGTCCGGCCTTGGGTCGGACCTATTTCGTTGTTGGCTTGGGTCGAGCGACCATCGGGCCCCTTAAGTCGCGCGTTCAATTCCCACCGCCGCCACCAACGAAAGCCCAGTTCATTGACCTGGGCTTTCTGCCCTTCAGTCTGGCAACCAGCAGTTTTGCCTGGCCTCCACGAGTCGTCTTGGGCACAACGCGAACCTCATCGCGTCCGGTAGTTTCAGATACGCAGCAGAATGAGACAGGCAGTGACTCGGGAACTAGGTCCGCTCGTCGCTCTCGGCAACACGTCGAATGTGTTCGGTTGGGGTGACGATGCCGTGGTGAAGGTCCTCCTACCCGGAATCCCTGACAACTGGGCGGTTCGAGAAGCTGAATCTACGGATCTTGTGCACTCAGCGGGCTTGCCTGCTCCTACTGTTCTCGACTTGGTGACTGTTGACGGTCGGCCCGGGATCGTTTTCGAGCGCATAGAGGGCGCTTCGATCTGGGAAGAGATGGTGGCGGACCCGAATCAGATTCCAAGCCTCAGCCTGGTCCTTGCCGAAGTGCAAGCTGAGGTCAATGAGGCGCGTGCTCCCAAGGGGTTGCCCGCCCTCGAGGATCGTCTTTGCGAAAACATCCAACAAGCTGTTGGGCTGACGTCTTCTCAGCGGAGCGACGCACTCGAGGAGCTCGACGGGCTCCCCGACGGCGATTCGATCTGCCATTTCGATGTGCACCCGAACAACGTGCTCCTGGGATCTGACAAGCCGGTGATCATCGACTGGTTCGACTCAGCGATCGGCGATCCCAATGCGGACATCGCGAGATCGTTGATCCTCATGCGCCCGAATGCGGTGAAGACCCATCTGAGATGTACCGACCAGTCAATAATTGCTCGGGTACACGACGAGTACATCGATTGTGTCGGGCGGACTCGAGGTGTCGACTGGGACCATGTCGCAATGTGGGGGTCAACTGTTCTGGCAAGTCGCCTCGCCGAGCCGATGCCCGACAGCGTGTTGGCCGGCACACTCCAGAAGTGGCGCGATCTCCGTTCGGGTGGACGCCCGTCTACCGTCATCGACTCTGAGGTGGGCCCTAATCCCCCACCCGGGTTAGGCGGAGACGAGTTCCCTCAGGGGTCCGAATAGAGGAGGTGGAGCGGCGAGCACCCACCCGTCGCCTGCCGATTCCAGTTCCACGACAGCACCGCCTTCCTCGGCGAGGAGTGCACCTGCTGCGACATCCCACGGCTTCGTTTCGCTCTGCCAGTAGGCGTCGACCCGACCACAGGCCACCCAGGCGAGGTGGAGCGCGGCGGACCCGAAGCATCGGATGTCCCGAGCAGCGGGAAGAAGACGTTTGACTACTTCAGCCTCCTGCCTTCGGCGCTCCGCCGAATACGAGAAGCCAGTCGCGATCAGGCTGTTGCTGAGGTCGCTCGCAGTACTGACGTGAACTGGACGCCCATCGAGATATGCGCCGTTGCCGCGATACGCGGTGAAGATCTCTGAGCGAATGACGTCGGCTACTGCCGCGGCGACGACTCGATCTCTTCGGACCGCGGCGATCGAGACAGCGACCACCGGCAGGTTGTAGAGGAAATTGATAGTTCCGTCGATCGGGTCTATCACCCACTCGATGTCGGAGGTTCCCTCGACAGTGAGACCTTCTTCGCCCCGAAGTGATGCGGTCGGAGTAGCTAGGCGCAGCTCGGCCCTGATGAGATCTTCAGTTTCCAGGTCGGCAGAGGTCACCGCATCGGTGGGTGTGGCCTTGGTCCGCACCTGATGGGCGGTTCCCAGCTTGCCGCGAACAGAAGCGGCTGCTCGCCTGGCGACCTCGGCTGCGATCTGACCCAGTGCACTGTCTTCGAGACTGTCTCGGCTCGGCGCGCTAGTGGTGCCGTCGTCAGGCACGGATCACTAGAGGGCATATAGCGCGAAGGGCATCGAAGTCGGCGTCGTCGGTCTCGCTCCCCGTGATGATCGTGTCGACGTCATCGATCCAAGCGAATCGGTGCAGCTGGTCGTTGCCGATCTTGGAGTGATCCATGAGCAGGACCGTGCGTCGAGCCGCCGAGAGTATGGCTTGCTTTATCGCAACCTCATCTCGATATGGAGTCGTGAATCCGTGCTCCGGAGATGCGCCGTCGGTGCTCATGATGGCGAGATCAACGACCATCGTCTTGACCGTTTCAACACCGCTGGAATCGACCAGCGCCATCGTGTTCTTCTTGAGTGCTCCCCCGATCATGATCACATCGATGGCTTCGTTGGTTGCTAGGACCTGGACGACGGGGATGGAGTTGGTTACCACCGTGAGCTCTCTGTCGTCAGGCAGGAGACTGGCGAAGTGGGCAGATGTGCTTCCCGAGTCGATGATTATCGAGCCCCCAAGCGGCAGTTCTTCGAGAGCCCTCTTCGCAATTCGCTGCTTTTCCTCGGCATTGTGGCTGTCCCGAACAGTGAGTCTGGGCTCGTACCTCCAACGTTGCCATGGCACCGCCCCGCCATGGACACGACGTAACAACTGTTCGTCTTGTAGCTGGCCGAGGTCCCGGCGGATGGTCTCGGTAGTGACCCCAAACCGCTCGGCGAGGCGGCCGACATCGACCCTGCCGTTGGCCATGGCTAGGTCGACAATCACTTCCTGTCGCTCGGGCGCGGAGAGTCCGCCATACGCCATTTGAGTGACTTGACCATCCGGGCTTTCACTCATAGACACCGCCTCACAACGATGGGTCCGATCGGGCCCAGGCGGCAACCGTAGCCAGGGATCCTCTGATTCGAATGGACTGAAGGGCGTCGGCGAAGTCGCTCCGGAATCCGGCGTGGGAAGCTAGATCCTTGGGAAAGACCTCGGCGAACTCGAGGAACGCAGCAGCCTCCTGGAGGCTGGAGCGGGCGTATGATTGAGCCTCCTTCATCCGAGGATCTGCCGCCAGGCGCATCTCGTTCCCACTGTCGTCGACACCGAGCAGGTACTGGCACCAGCCGGCGAGAGCCAAAGCGGCGAACCTCGTTGAGCCACCTGAAGAGATCTGCGCAGCGATCGTGGGGAGGACGAATATCGGGAACTTCGATGATCCGTCGAGACATAGCCTTGCTACTTGGTCTCTAATCGCCGGATTCGAGAATCTCCCGATGAGAGTCCGCTTGTAGTCAGCCACGTCGACGCCGGAGACCCTGGGCAGTACCGGACTGGCTTCCTCGTCCAAGAACCGCTCGAGGAACAGAGCGAACTCCGGGTTCCCCATCACGGAGTCGACATGCTCGTATCCCGCCAGCGCACCGAGGTATGCGATCGTCGAATGGCCGGCATTGAGCAGGCGTAGCTTGAGCAATTCGTACGGCGTCACGTCGGCAGTGATGAGGGCACCGGCGTCCTCCCATCGAGGCCTGCCTTGTGAAAAGGAGTCTTCGATCACCCACTGGCGAAATGGCTCCGCTACGACCGGCCAACGATCGATCAGGCCGTACTCGGTTTCCAGGTGAGTGCGGTCGCTGTTGTCCGTGGCCGGGGTGATCCGATCGACCATCGAGTTGGGGAACGCAACTTCGCTTCCGATCCACTCGGCCAGCTCGTTGGATCGCTGCTCGGCTACCAATTGAACGGCGCTTCGAGCGACTCTCCCATTGTTGAGGATGTTGTCGCAGCTCATCACAGTGAAAGGGGGCAATCCGATGGTCCGACGCTGGCCTAACGCCGTGACGATGGAGTCGAACACCGGTGCAGGCGGATCGTCTCCGCTGAGCGGATATCCACCTTCCGTTATCGTCAACGAAACGATTCGCGTCGACTCCGATGTCATCAGCTGGGTCAGGGGCCCGATGTCGGGGCATGCGTGGACGTAGCGCACGAGGCTGCCGATGACCCGCACATGCTCCTCCCGCAAGGATCTCGAGATGAGGCTGTAGAGCCCGTGCTGGGGAGTCAGCGCGTCTGACATGGCCGAATCGCCGGGCAGAACTCCAACACCACTGATCGACCAGTCTTCATAACCGTCGTCGCATAGGTCGTCGAGGTACTCGGCTTGGTGGGATCGATGAAAGCCACCGACGCCGATGTGGACTATCCCAGGTGCCAGGGAGTCGCGATCGAACGACGGTACCCGAACCCGCGGGTCGAGTTGGTCGAGGTGCTCGGGGGACAACTCGATTGGCTCGCTCCTGTGTGTGGTCATCGTCTGCGTTCCCATGTGTGTTCCGTGGTCGGAAAAGAGCCTATAGCAACATGAAGCCAACCACAAGGGACGAGAAGTATTGGGTTTATGTTGGAAATCAGTTGACGAACCCACACAATTGCAACTATGTTTAGCGGCCAACCGATCCAGTTCGGGTCGCATTTCGTTCACTGAGGAGGAATTGATGTTCGAAGGACAGGGAAGAAAGCCCGGCCAATGGCGGCTGATGGCTGTCTTGGCGATATTCGCTTTGATAGTCGCAGCATGTACCGGTGACGGTGGGTCGGATACGACTGACGCGGACGGTACTGACGCGACGAGCGGAAATGGTGGAGAAGGCGGCGAGATCAATGTGGCCATCGTGGGCAACCCGCAGATGGAAGATATCGCTGCGCTGACACCCGACCACTTCACTGCTGAGACCGGAGTCGCCGTGAATTACACGATTCTCGAGGAGCAGACGCTGCGCGAGATCGTGACCCGCGACGTCGGCGCCGGCGGTGGTGTGCAGTTCGATGTAGTCATGATCGGCATGTTCGAAGCGCCTCAGTTCGGCGCCAACGGGTGGCTCGTCGATCTGAACCAATACGCAGATGGTGATGCTGACTATGCGAAGGACGACCTGATCCCCGCAGTCGTTGGTGGGCTGTCGACGGACGAAGGCCTCTGGGCGTCACCGTTCTACGCTGAGTCGTCCTTCTTGATGTATCGACAGGACGTCCTGGATGACGCCGGAATCACAATGCCCGGAGCCCCCACTTGGGATGAGGTTGCGGAGATTGCCCGGACGATTGACTCGGACGAGATGGCAGGTATCTGTCTGCGTGGCAAGCCGGGCTGGGGCGACTTGGGCGCTTCCTTCACAACGGTGCTGAACACTTTTGGCGGCACGTGGTGGCTGGCCAACGACGATGGTTCGATCGGCGCTGCACAGGTGGATCAGCCAGAGTTTGCAGAGGCGTTGAACTTCTATGTAGATCTGATCAGCGACGCCGGTCAGGACGACGCGGCAAACTCCAGCTTCAACGAGTGCTTGACTCAATACCAGGACGGCCAGGTGGCCATGTGGTACGACGCCACGGTTGCAGCCGGCATTCTCGAGTCCGACGACAGCCCGGTGAAGGGACTCAACGGATACGCGCTTGCGCCGACCAACGTCACCGATGCATCCGGTTGGCTGTGGTCCTGGGCTCTGGCCATTCCCCAGAATGCACCCGACGCGGACCTGGCGTGGGAGTATGTCAGCTGGGCAACCGGCCCCGACTACCTAGTGACCGCAGGTGAGAATCTCGACAGTGGATGGGCCGCGGTGCCGCCAGGGACACGAGAGTCGCTGTATGAGAACCCGAGCTACGAGGCTGCCGCGTCAGCGTTCGCTGACAAGACCCTGGAGGCGATGCTGGCCGCCCCGATCGACAACCCGGGGACGACACCAAGGCCCGGACTGCCAGGTGTGCAGTACGTCGGAGTCCCGGAGTTCCAGGACATCGGTACCCGGTGCACCGAGCAATTCTCGGCAGCGATCGCCGGACAGATCAGTGTCGAAGATGCACTCGATTCTTGTCAGACAATCGCCTCAGAGGTAAGTAGCTAGGGTCCCCCACTAGAGCTGCTCATCACCTAGCAGGGGAGTCGTCGTGACCACCACCAGTCGCAAACCAAGCAACTCAGACGCCGAGCAGCGGTCGGCTGACGAGAGCAGGGACGCGCGCCGGAAGAAGTGGCTACGACGGCTCCCTCTGTTGCCGGCGCTCATCTTCACGATCGTCGTCACCCAGCTGCCATTCCTGTTCAGCCTGTGGTACAGCCTCACCGACTGGAAGATCGTTCCCCCGGAGCCACGGACGTTCACAGGGCTGAACAACTACATCGAGGGCTACACGAACGAGTTCTTCCTCGATGCGGTCATCGTCAGCGTCATCATGACCGTGTCGGCAGTCCTCCTGTCGCTCCTACTCGGTCTCGCAGTGGCAATGCTGCTCGATCGTGAGTTTCGAGGGCGGGGGATTCTGAGGACTCTCATGATCACACCTTTCCTGATCATGCCTGTGGTGGCGGGCTTGGTTTGGAGCACTCAGATGTTCAACTCCACCTTCGGAGTGTTGAACTGGATAATCACTTCATTGGGATTCGATGCGATCCCGTTTGTGGAGCGGTTCCCCTTGGCCAGCATCGTGGTGGTCTTGGTCTGGCAATGGGCTCCATTCATGATGCTGATCATGCTTGCTGGGCTTCAAGGCCAGCCGCTCGACATACTCGAGGCGGCGCGCGTCGACGGAGCAACGCCCACGCAGATATTCAGGAATCTGACTCTTCCACTGCTGCGGCCATATATGGAGTTGGGGATTCTTCTCGGCTCTATCTACCTGATTCAGGTCTTTGACCACATTGAGGTGATCACCGGCGGCGGGCCCGGCTCGACGAATGTTCCGTTCTTCGTGTTCCAACGTTCGATTGGCGGTGGTTGGGACTTTGGGCAAGCTTCGGCCTATGCCGTAATCGTTGTGATTGCATCGATCATCATCGCCACCTTCGCCTTACGTCTGTTGTCCGGGCTCATCGAAAGCGAGGCCACCTCATGACCACCCGGCTCCAAGAACGCCGCCAGCAGCAACAGAAGGAGCACCTCGCGAACAAGAGCTTGGGAGTGAGCAGATGGTTCAGCATCAGCATGGCCGCGCTCGCCTGGGTTGTTGCTGCCCTGTTCTTCTTCCCCGTCTTCTGGATGGTCCTGAACGGATTCAAAGAAGAGATCGATGCGAATACGAGCCCAAAACTCTTCTTCGACCCCACACTCGACCGCTACTCAGAGGTGACGACTCAAACTCAGGGACTGCTCAGCTTCTCCGAGGCTTTCGCCAACTCTTTTCTCATCGTTCTCATCTCGACGTTGCTCGTCTTGTTTCTCGCTATCCCTGCCGCGTACGCACTGTCGATCTACCCGGTGAAGAAGTGGCGTGATGTCCTCTTCTTCTTCATCTCGACCAAGTTCCTCCCCGTGGTGGCAGCCATCCTTCCGCTGTGGGTCATCGCGGAGTCGCTTGGCCTTCTCAATACGCGTCTGGTGCTCGTCATCCTTTACACGGCGATGAACCTGCCGCTCGCGGTGTGGATGCTTCGGTCGTTTTTTGGCGAGGTGCCGCGAGAGCTGGTCGAGGCCTCACAGATCGACGGAGCCACGCTGGGACAGCAGATACGAAACGTGATTCTGCCGATCGTCGCTCCGGGCATAGCTGCCACGGCGTTGCTTTGTGTGATCTTTGCCTGGAACGAGTTCTTCCTGGCCGTCCAGTTGAACCCCGTCGACGGATCCACGGTTCCCATTTGGGTGACCACCAATGTCAGCACGAGGGGGAACTTCCTTGCCAAGCTATCAGCGGCCTCCACTCTCGCGACTTTGCCGGTTGTCCTTGCCGGATGGGTGGCGCAGAAGCGGATGATCCGTGGGCTGGCGATGGGAGCCATCAAGTAGCAATGTCAAAACCGCCATACCCGGCATAGCGGGGCTAGGTGATGTCTGGCTCGTCGGGCCCCGTCACTTACGACTTCACCTCGAGGGTTGGCTTCGTGACCGGGGCAGCAGGCGACATCGGGCGCTCAGTCGCCTTGAAGCTCGCCAGTTCTGGAGCCCGAGTTGCACTGGCCGACCTCGAGACCGCCCGAGGGCGACTCGAAGAGTCGGCCGGCCAATGTGTCGGGCAGAACGGGTCACAAAACGTCGAGATGGTCACCTTCGATGTGTCTACTGCGGGGGCGGTTGAATCTGCAGTCGAACACGTCGTCGATCGACTTGGTGTCCCGAATCTCGTCTTCAACGGCGCCGGCTATCAGGGTGCGTTCGTCGCGACTCCCCACTACCCGGACCAGGATGTCCGGAAGGTGCTGGACATCAATGTCTTGGGAACCATCAACGTGATACAAGCCACCGCGCGAGCCATGCAAGCAGAGGGAAAAGGCGGGGCAATCGTGAACAGCGCATCGATGGCGGGAGTCGCCGGCGCGGCAAACATGCTCGCCTACTCCGCTTCGAAGGGGGCGGTGATCAGCCTCACCAAGGTTGCGGCGAAGGATCTCGCCCCACTCGGCATACGCGTGAATTCGATCTCCCCGGCGTTCATCGGGCCCGGAGCAATGTGGTCCCGACAGGTCGATCTCCAGGCTCGAGCAGGTAGTTCCTACTACTCAACCGACCCGGACGAGGTAGCCGAAGAGATGCTGGGTCAGGTTCCGCTGAGACGCCTTGGCTCCGTGAACGAGGTGGCTTCGGTGGTCGCCTGGCTCCTGTCGGACGAAGCGTCATATGTGACGGGCGAAAACGTTCTCGTCACCGGTGGAATTGCCTAGAGCTACATAATCGCAAAGGGGGAGTGATGATGTTCTGTCCAGAAGGGCAGACCATCGACGAGCTGCACGAGGCGTCAGAGCTTCATTGGAAGCGACCGAACAGGCATCGGCCATCGACCTGCCTCTGACGACACACAGGAATCCACTGACGAATACCACGGACTCGGGCTCAATGAGTCGTCGGTTCAAATCCCACCCTCGCTACTGAAAGCACTGGCAGGCGTGGTGCCGGCCAGTGTCCATTTCGTGAGCGCCCGGTACACAGCGTCCCCAATTCACGCAAGTCGATCTCTATCATCGGACACAGCTTTGGTGCGGCAGTCAACGGATCATGACAACTCTCTTTGACTTCACAGCGGTGCCCCGGCTGCAAACCGAGCGATTGATTCTGCGGGGAGTCCACCCTTCCGGAGATCTCGACGCCATGTTTGCTCTCTTTGGGGACCCTGAGGTTGCTCGATATACGGACACCGGGCCATTCACGGGTGTCAGCGAGGCGAAGGAGGTCATCGACTGGATCTCACGGATATTCGAGCAACGACGGGGACTGCGATGGGCTCTCGCGTTGCGCGACGACGAGCAGGTGATGATCGGTACCTGCGGATACAACCATTGGATCCGATCGAACAACTCCGGGGAAATGGGCTATGACCTCGCTCACAGGTACTGGGGTCACGGTCTGATGACCGAGGCTTTGCAGTCGATCATCCGGTTCGGTTTCGAGCGCATGGATCTAAACCGCATCGAGGCCGACGTCACGGCGGGGAATGACGCTTCCGCCCGCGTACTACAGAAGCTCGGATTCACCGAAGAAGGTCTTCTGCGCCAGCGCGGCTTCTGGAAAGGCCGATATCACGACCTCCGCATGTTCGGCCTTCTCCGGGAAGACTGGAAGGCCCAGGATGGACCAGGCACTCCAGTCTGACGACGAAGACGATGTCATCCGCGCGGACCAGCGATCTTGCCGTCGCCGGGTCAAATCCCCCGGTGTCGTAAGCGGACGCTCGTCTCCGTCGTGTAACTTCATCGTCAGAGGCGAGGGCCTGGCCGCATCTTCCGTGTCGATCCTCACGCACTTGGCGGCTCCGTGCCCCGCGTCCCCTTCAAACCTGTGAGAGGCTGGCAGGCTCTGATGCGGTTCCCTGGCATGGCGGCCAGGTGAAGGGGTCCCCACCGTGCGGGACCCCTCCTCTGCGGACCTCGGATGTGTTAGCCGGTGCGAACGAACTTGAACTCGGCGAGATTGCCGAACTCGTCGGCCACGTGGATGACGAAGACCTCTCCGACCGGCGCTTCTTCGAAGATCACCTTGGCTTCCCACTCGCCGTGATCGTTGACTTCGATCACTTTGCGGCCGTACTCAGCCTCGACGACGATCCGTGACCCTGGCTTTCCCGTACCCCAGAAGACGTCGTATGGGGGGTTCTCGCTGCACTCGCCATAGAGCTGGTGAGCGCTGAATTTCCACTCTGTGGGTTCTTCCTTGGGCTCCTCTTTGGGTTCTTCCTTCGGTTGTTCTTTCGGTTGTTCTTTCGGTTGTTCTTTCGGTTGTTCTTTCGGCTGTTCCTTGGGCTGCGGCTTGGGCTTCTCGGGCTCCTTGGCAATGACCGTGACCGAGTCGGTTGCGGAGTTTTCGTGCTCATCGAACGCCTCGGCAGTGACCAGATTCTCACCCCAATCGAGATGAAGGACGATGCGCCACGATCCATCCTCACCCACCTCGGCCTCATTGTCGCCGAAGAAGACCCGGGCTTCTGGCTCGGTGATGCCCTCGAACACGATCTCGTGGGTGGTGAACACCTGACCGTCCTCCGGGTGGAGAATCTCCACCATGGGCGGGGTGTCGTCGACCGTCTTCACGGGGCGTTCCACCGGCTCAGGGAGATCATCTTCCGCCAGCATCCCCTTGGGGATTGGTTCGAATTCGATCGGCCTTTCGATCTCCTTGATGGTGGTATCGACTTTCACCGGTTCCTCGGTGGCGAAGTCGGGTTCGTCGGTTTCGAGCGAGCCGGCCACTGCGAGCGCCGTTCCAGCGACCGCGATAGCCGAGATTCCTATGAGCAATGCGAGCCATTTCCGCATCTGACACTCCTTGCCTGATACATCCGGTCTCCCACGCCCGACCCCGATGTCACACGCATCAGCTCGCTCAGAGGTTTACGACCGCTCAGGTAAACCCCGAAGGCTGCCGATTCGTGTGATGTCGTGACCGCCGAAAGAAAGCCCGAGCTCTATCCCGAGGACGAGGAGTTGGTTGTCCGTCATGAGTCATTCGAGAGCTTCTACCGAAGGGAGTTCAGGGATGTCGTCGGACTGGCCTACGCCCTCTCGGGGAGCCAGCTCGGAGCCGAGGATCTCGCTCAGGAGGCTTTCGTGGCGGCCCACGAGAGGTGGGATCGCATCAGCGGCTACGACAAACCCGGAGCTTGGGTGAGACGCGTCGTTGCCAACAAGGCGATCTCGGGCTTCAGGAAGAAGGCTGCGGAGCGAAAGGCGCTCACCCGTCTCGCGGGCTTGCGACAACCGCTGCCCGAGCTGGAGCCCGAGGACGAGGAGTTCTGGCAGATGGTCCGGGATCTCCCGAAACGGCAGGCTCAGGCGGTTGCCCTCTTCTACATCGAGGACCGGCCCGTAGTCGAGATCGCCGGGATTCTCGGTTGCAGCCCTTCGACGGCAAAGGTCCACCTGTTTCGTGGTCGCCAGGCCCTTGGCGAGCAGCTGGGGTTGGAGGTGGACGCATGAGTCGCGACCTCGACGCCAGGGCTCGCCGGGCCGTTGACAATCTGAAGAAGGCAATGGACAAAGCCGAGCTCACCTCGGTGTCGCCAGGGATAGCGAGGCCACGCCGCCCCTTCTTCGCCGTGCTGCGGCCGGCTCTCATCGTTGGTCTGCTCGTGGTCAGTTCTGCTGTGGGCGTCGCCCTCGTGAGGGACTCGTCACCACCATCACCCGTGATTCCTCCATCGACCACCACAACTTCGGTCACCACCACCCTCGCACCGACCTCCACCACGGCGCCCGCACCCACTACCAGCGTCTACGTGGTGCCTGATCCAAGCACGACTACGACGTTGGTTCCTCCGGACACCGAGCCGCCGCATCTGTTGATCACCTCACCTGAGGACGGTGCCGAGCTCGAGGAGAAGACCTTGACTTTCGAGGGGGTCACCGAGCCCGGGGCAAAGGTCTTCGCCGGGAAGTACGAAGCCGACGTCGACGCGTTGGGGAACTGGCACATAGTCTTGATACTCAACGAGGGCTCGAACGTGGCGAGATTCACTGCTCGTGACGCGGCAGGCAACGAGTCCACGGCGGCAGTGACCGTGTACTACGTCGTCGAGGCCCCGACCACGACGACGACCACCGTGGTCGAGAAAGAGCCGGCCGAGTTCACCGCCTACTCACAGTTCGGGTCATGCTCGGAAACCCCGCCCTACGACGTCTACTACGGAACGGGCGAGCCGGGCTCCACCGTCGAGATCAGCTCCGAATACGGGTCGGGATCTGTCGTCGTGGGCGAGAACGGCAATTGGGAGAAGAAGGTGATCTTCGAGGAGGCACCGGCAGGAAAGCCCTTCTTGGTGCATGTGAGCGACGCGTTCGGTCGCAAGGCCAAGTTCGAGTTTGTCTACCTTCCCTGACGGGTGTGCCCCCTGCCACCGACGGCTTCCCTAGTCGAGCACAGTATCCAGAATTCCTCAGTCGATTCGGTCGCGGGAGATACTCCACATCAACCAGACACCGGAAAGGGCCCCGATCAGGAAAAAGATCGCGGCGAGTCCCGGGTAGCCGAGGATGGTGAAGCCGGTCTCGACGCGCACCAGTAGTGCCGATCCCACGATCAGGGCCGCGACGACCAAGCCAAGCGTCAGTCGATTGGCGGCGCCCCTGAGCGTTTGCTGCCACTCCTCCTTCTCCACGGCATCGACCTCGACCCGGAACTTGCCTTCGGCCAACGACGAGGTGATTCGGTCGAGACGGTTGGGCAGCTCTTGAGCGAGTTGTCCTGCATCGAGCATGGCCTGGAATAGGTTGCTCGGGGACATCGCCGACGCTGTGTGCTCTTGCATCAAGCTCATCGCATGTCGCTCGACGACCCGATCGACGTCGAGGTCTGGGTCCAAGCTCTCGCCCACCCAGTCGAGACTGAGCAACGTTCTGCCGAGCAGAGTCAGCTGAGAAGGGAGGTGGAGGTCGTTGTTCGCCGATTCGCGCACGACGTCTAGGAGGAGTGCCCCCGCTCGCTTCTCTGAGTGCGGCGCATGGGCATATTCGTTGATCAGCTTCGAGATGGCCTGGTCGAAGTTGTCGTCATCGAAGTGATCCTCGGCCCTCCCGATCTCCTCGAGGAGGTCGGCAACCCGGTCCGGCTTGCCCGCCACCGCAGCAAGCATGAGTGAGAGCAGTTGGCGCCGCAGTGCCGGTTCGACATGAACGGTCATGCCCAGATCGATGAGAGCCAGCTTCTCGTTGTCCTCAGTTACCAGAACATTCCCAGGGTGGGGATCGGCGTGTACGAAACCTTCAACGAACACCTGGTGCAAGTAGGCGTGGACCAGCTGATCGGCCAGCTCTCTCCCGGGTATCTCTAGCTGGGCGAGGGGTCCGACCGAGACGACACTTCGACCGGGTATGTAGGTCATGGTGAGCACGCGGTCGGTGGTGTAATCCATGAAGGGCTGAGGCACCAGAATGCGGTCGAAGTCCTCGAGCATCGACCTCATCTGTTCGAGGTTGTGTGCCTCGCGAGTGAAATCGAGCTCGGCGACGAGAGAACGATGGAACTCCTCAACGAGCTCTTTTGGATGCATGGCCGAGACCTTGGGAAGTGGGTCCGCCAATTTGGCGGCTGTCTCCAAGGCGTCCAAGTCCTCGGCGACCTTCTCACGAACGTCGGGACGTTGCACTTTCACTGCTACCAGCGTCCCATCTCGCAGCACTGCTCGATGAACCTGTGCCAGCGAGCCCGTTGCCAAGGGCCTCTCGTCGAATTCGAGGAAGGCGGTGCTCAAGCTCACTTCCAATTCGGATTCCACGACGGACCTGATCTCCTCGAACCGAATCGGGTCGATGTCGTCTTGCAGTTTTCGCAACGCTTCCAGATAGGGCGTCGGAAGGAGGTCCGCTCTGGTGGACAAGAGTTGGCCGAATTTGACGAAAGTCGGGCCCATTTCCTCGAGATCGGAAACCAGCTCCTCGGGTGGAGGGCCGTCGTACCCCCGTTGCTCGATGTCGAGATCGCCTCTCATGAGATCCGAGGTGCCATATTTGATCAGCAGCCTCGCGATCGAAGCCAATTTCGCTGCGCTCAACACTCGCTCCTCGGTACAGGGTTCCCCTTCGAGGTCTAGGTACCCGTTCTGGCTGTGCCACCAAACAAGTGGGACGACCAGCTTCAGTCGAGCTCCGGTCTGATCTCCTTCTCCCAGAAATCGAGAAAACCGTCGAGAGGGTCTCCTATCTGATGGAGATAGATGTGATCGATGCCGGCTTTGGCTGCTTTTCTGATCGAGTCGACTATCAGTTCGGGGTCGGGCCCCAGTGGCATCTTGGCCTCTTCGATCGCCCGGGAATCGACCATCTCCACAGCCTGCTCGAAGTGCTGGACCGTGCGCAGATCCTGTGCCAGCTGTCCCGGTAGGGCAGTGTTGGGCCATAGCCGGGTTGCGCGCTCCAGCGCCTTGTCACGGTCCGGATCCCAGCAGAGCGAGAGCTGGGAGTAGATAGGACCGTTGCCTCCGTTCTCTTTGAAGACGTCGATGACATCGTTTCGAACACCCGTGATCCATAGGCCGTCTCCCATCTCGGCGGCAAGTCGGGCAGCCTCGTCACCGAAAGCCGAGACGATCACCGGAGGGAGCTGCTCTGGGAGATCGAAGATCCTGGCGTCCTCAACCCAGTAGTACTGACCCCGGAAGGTCACGCTTTCTCCAGCCCAAAGCTGTCGAATCACTTCGATTGCCTCACCCAGCATCTCGATGCGGATGTCGGCCGGCGGCCAGCCATCTCCGAGGATGTGCTCGTTCAGGTTCTCTCCACTGCCGACACCCCAGGTGAAACGTCCCTCGAGCAGGCGAGCAGTTGTGGCCACCGCATGGGCATTGATTGCCGGGTGAATCCTCACCGTGGGGCAGGTGACGCCGACTGCGACTCCGATGGTGTCGGTGGCCGTGGAGATCGCACCCAGCACCGACCAGACAAACGGGCTGTGACCCTGTTCGGATATCCACGGATGAAAATGATCCGAGATCGAGACGAAGTCGAATCCCGACTTCTCGGCCCCCACCGCTATCTCGACCAGTTTCTCTGGCGAATGCTCTTCGCTCGACAGGGTCAGTCCGTACTCCACCATGGATAGCCTTTCTCTCAGGTTGCTGGGGTCAACTACCCGAGAGGCTCAGCCGCTAAACGGGGGTGGCTTCGGGGTTGCGCGACACCGTGGCGGCCGGTGAACGGGCAGGCCCTGCGTAGCCTGCCCCCGGATGTCCACAGGTCCCGGTAGCGGATTGCGCGGTCGCGCACTGTTCTGGCAACCGCCTCGCGCTCATGGAGGAATCCCCGAAGATCGAAGTGTCAGCTTCCTCGAACTGTTCTACGACCTCACCTATGTGGTGGTCATCGCTCGAGCTGCTCATCATCTGGCGGAACACGTCTCCTGGCGAGGCGCCGCCGAGTTCGCCGTCGTCTTCGGTTTGATCTGGATCGCCTGGCTGAGCGGCACCCTCTACTGCGAGTTGCATGGGAGGGAGGACGGCAGGACGAGGGCGTTCGTCTTCCTCTAGATGCTTATCCTGGCACTAGTGGTGGTGTTCACAGGTGACGCCACTGCGGAGACAGGCCCCGAGTTCGCAAGGATCTATCTTGCATATCTGGTGGTTCTGACCTGGCTTTGGTATTCCGTGAGACGGGTCGACAGCCGGATTCTCGCTCGGGGATCCCACCGTGGCGTGGCCCAACGATCCACGGAGACCATGACCGAAACTTCGTCTCGAAGGTGGTGGCCGGCCGCCGGGAGCTACCTATGAGACTGTGATTCGTTCCAGGCTGCGGCTGCTCGGACCAGGGTCTGGAATGCCTTCGTGTCAACCTCGTCGCCTTCCCCTAGGTCGATGGCGCGTCGGGTACCGCCTCCGAGGCTGGAGTTGAACAAGCCGGAGGGGTCATCTAGTGAGGCCCCCTTGGCGA
>JAHEJW010000037.1 GCA_024638655.1 bacterium
GTGGGGCTCACCTCCGCGCAGGGAAGCGGCTGGTCGGTCTGCTATGACATCATCGACAGGTGGTCGGATCCGACGCTCGGGGGGGATTGGTACGAGCAGTCGGTTGAGGATCGCCTGATCGAGCGCGCTGACCTCGTCGTCGTGTCGGCTCCCGACCTCTCAGAGCGCCCGAGACGTCTCGGACAGGAACCCGTCCTGATTCCGAACGGAGTCGATAGAGAGGTCTTCGGGCACGAGGCCGGGCCCTTGCCCTTGGACTTCCCTGGGGGCTCACCGGTCATCGGCTACCACGGCTCGCTCTACGGCAGCTGGTTGGATTGGGTTGCCCTCGCCGAGGTGGCCCGAACGTATCCGGATGGAAGCCTGGTGGTCATCGGTGATGAAAGGGAAGGACACCCGCCGATGCCGGAGAACGTCCACTTCCTGGGTCTGAAGCCACAGCATGCCCTTCCGGACTACTTGAGTCGATTCGACGTTGGGATACTCCCGTTCGAGGTCTCACTGACGACGCACGCAGTCAGCCCTCTCAAGGTGTTCGAGTACCTGGCGTCCGGAGTCCCCGTTGCGTCGCCGCCGCTGAGGTCCCTGGAAGGCATCGACGGCGTCTGTGCGGCGGAATCTCTGGTAGTGGCAGTGGGCGATGCTTTGAGCGCACCGAGACCAGATCGAGCCACCGCGCTCGAGAAGCACGGCTGGCACGCGAGAGTCACCCTCCTTCTCGACGCCATGGACATAGAGCTGGAGGAGTCGTCGGCTGTGCCGGTCAAACGCGAGATCAGGGGAGTTGTGCACTATGAAGACGACGAGCGTCTGATCGGCTGACATTTCAGGGCGCTGGCTACCCTGACTCGGTCCCATCGTGACCTCCTTCGCCCGCACGCGCTCACCCTCCCGAATCCTGTTCCTGGCGCTGGTTGCTCTCCTCCCACTGCAGACCGTTTTCCTACGGCTCGAAGTGGCCTGGAAGCCATGGCTGGTTCTACTCGTCCTGACTGCGATTGCCGACATCTGGGAGTCACGAGGGTTTCCCTGGTCGAAGCGCGCATTGGTGGGAGCGTTGGCATTCCTGGCGACCGTGGTGGTGTCCTGGCCTGGGTCGCAAGCGGGCGCTGCCTTCTGGCGTCTGCTCCTAGCGCTGATTGCCGGAGTGCTCTTGATGCTGGTCGTTGGACGACATGCGAGGGATCTCGACGAAATACTCAGAGTTGTCTTCTGGTCGGCTACAGCGATGGCCACGACTGCCTTTGTCTTTGCCCTGATCACAAATGGAGCACTTGGTCAATCCTTGGTCGAAGGGGTCAATGACCTGCCTCTGGTCGACCGGGTGAACAAGACTGCATACCTTGGATCCGGCTTTGTTGCACTGACCAACTGGCATCAGGACCCCGGATACTCGGCACTGTGGACCAATGTCTGGCTGGCACTTGCGATCGTTGCCTGGGGCAAGGGAGTCGTGAAGGCCCCCGGTTGGATACCACCCTTGGTGTTCGGAGGGCTTGGACTGGCCAGCTTCCTGACATTCTCCAGGACCGGATGGGGAGGCCTGGTCGTCGCTCTTGGGGCTGCGATCTATGTGTTGTGGAGAGGTGGGCGGGAAGGCCTACGACGCGGCTTCGTGGCCGCGATATGGGGAGTGGTTGCGGGTCTCGGCATGCTCGGTATCCAGATAGTTGCCGATCCGCAAGGGGTTGGCGGCGATGTGGCGAAATCGATGGAGTTTCGGCTGGGCTATTTGTTCGCTTTGGGACAGATTGACGTGGGTGAAGAAGGGCTGACGGACCCGACACTCATCGTCGATGACAACCGGATCGATGTGTGGTCGGAGTACGTCGAACGCTTCGCAGAGGAGCCTGTGCGAGGCATCGGATTGGGCACCGGGTGGGACCAGGTTGGTCTCCAGGAGCCGCACAACATCGGAGTTCAACTGCTCGCCGAAACTGGGACCCTCGGTCTCCTCGGGTTTGTGTTTCTGCTGTTGAGTCTGGGGAAGGTGATCGATCCGCTGCCGGCTGCGGTCGTTCTCGTCGTCTTCGCAGCGGGAGTGGCCCAGACGGTCTTGTTCGAGGCCGTTCTCTGGTTCGCCCTAGGGATCTGGCTCTCGGCGTCACAACCGCTCCGGGAACGGGTGCGCCAGGAGCCTTCGGTTCAAGATCTCGCTGTGGAGGGCCGATGAGAAGCTGGTCTCGACCTTGAACCCAGAATGAGTCTCCTTTGAGGTTTTGACAACAGTCTTCCTGGAAGGCTCTTGTGGGGCGGTAGGGAGCACCACGTGCGTAGAAGGAAGAAATGCCAGGACCCAGATTCACGGTGATGCAAGGCCGGTTTGCCTTCCTCGCCGTTCTGTCGTTGTTGGTCGGGCTCGTCTACTTCGGGCCTGTACCCACGCCTGCCTGGGCCGAGACGATCACGGGCTCCGGTGCCGTTCATGGGGGCATCTACTCGAACCAGTTCAACGCCGGTGATGATCTGGATGCACTTGCTTCTGCAACGGGAAAGAGAGTCACATTTGGGGGGACCTTTCACTCGGTGAACGAGAACGACGGAGTATCCGGTGGTTGGTCGAACACGAGAGAGTTGCTCGACGAGGTCTGGACAGGCAAGGCAACACCCTTCGCCAACCTCACCATCCCGGCGTCGGCCGCTTCCATCGCATCGGGAGCATGGGACTCGAAGATCCACGAGTGGGCATTGCACATGGAGCAGTACCTGGCGAAGGGAGGTGGACGCTCTCTTGTACTCGCCCCCCTCCAGGAGATGAACGGCACTTGGACTCCCTATGGCTGTGATGCAGCGAGCTTCAAGAATGCCTACAGGCGAATTGTCGACATCATCAGAGGCCGCGGTAACAACGAAACCAAAGTCCGGTTCGCCTTTTCCCCCAACGGATGGACGAGTCCCGGATGTGGATCGATCTCTAGCTACTACCCCGGTGACTCGTACGTCGACGTCATTGGAATCTCCGCATACCGATGGGATGGATCGGCCAGCGTCTACTCGGTCATGGGAGGGACCGTTGATTCGCTCACATCGCTGTACCCGACCAAGCCGATCGTCATCGCCCAAACTGCGGCCTGGCCTTCGGGCAGCAAGTCGCAGTGGATCCGGGACATGTTCAATTGGGCATCTTCGAACCCGAATGTGGTGGCGGTCATCTACTTCAACTACAACAACGCCGGGGTATCTGGTGAGACCGACTGGCGGATCTGGATCCCGCCTGTGAATCAAGGTTGGAAAGACGGCATGTTGTCCTCGGGCACGACATATCAATGGCCGCTGACCGACTGGTTCAAGTCTGGCCCGTTGACACTGAGCCTCACATCAGGAGTGACCCTCTGTCACGGCAATGCGGACTGTGACTCGGTTGCGTTCCAGGACCACGGTGGTCAATTCCATCTCTGGGAGAAGGCCACGAACGCAGTCGTCAACTCCTCCTTCTACTTCGGGAACCCGGGCGACGTCGCGTTTTCGGGGGACTGGAACTGCGATGGCATCGACACACCTGGCCTCTACCGCCAGTCGGATGGCTACGTCTACCTGCGGAACTCCAATAGCCAGGGTGTGGCCGACATCACCTTCTACTTCGGCAACCCAGGTGACTTCCCCGTGGCCGGGGACTTCAACGGGAACGGGTGTGACACGGTTTCGATCTATCGACCGTCGAACCAGACGTTCTACATAATCAATCAGCTGGGCCAGAACGATGGTGGGCTCGGTGCAGCCGACTACTCCTTCGTATTCGGGAACCCCGGGGATAAGCCCTTCGTAGGGGATTTCAACGGCAATGGCATCGACACCATCGGTCTGCATCGCGAATCCACCGGACTCGTCTATTTCCGCAACTCGAACACCGCTGGGAACGCGGACCTCCAATTCATCTTCGGTGATCCGGGCGACAAGCTGGTTGCCGGGGACTGGGATGGAGACGGTGACGACACCGTCGGTGTCTACCGACCCTCGAATGGTCTGCTCTACCTGCGCAACTCGAACGGTCAGGGAAGCGCAGACGCCTGGGCGTACGCAGGAAACCAGGCCGGCGTCGTGGCGTTGAACCGCTGACTCGCTTCAAACTTGACCACGTAGAGCGCGCAACGCGGGGTCTTCCTACTCGACGCGAAAGCGCCTACCTGACTAGTCACAGACGGACTCGCCACTCAAGGATCGAGGTGGCTTCGCCGATGAATAGCCCCTGGCTAGTGGACTCATCGGATCGAATTGAACGGGTCGCGAATCATCAACGGTTGGAGTCGGCGACTGACCACAGTCGCCGTGCTCGTGAGTCTCCTAGTCGCTGTCCTGCCACTCTCCGCGCACGCCGCGTTGACTCCCGCCCAGTTCGAGAGTTGCCTGCTCGATCGCATCAACAACGACAGGGTCGCTGCTGGTGTCGCTCCCATGAGAATGGCATGGGACCGCATCGACACCGTGCGGTGGTGGTCGGAGTGGATGAGCCAGAACACCTTCCGACATATGACATCCTCAGAGAGGGCGCCGGCTTTGCCAGACGGCACGCTCACATGGGGCGAGAACATCGCCATGCATTACTACACGGCGGGCGATTGCTCCTATGTGCACACGATGCTGATGAACTCGAGCGGGCACAGGGCGAACATCCTCCGCTCCAGTTTCCGCTTCGCGGCCCTCGGGGCCCATCGGGACTCGTCGGGATGGTGGGTCACCGAGGTGTTCTTCGATGCGTTCGGATACCCGTCGGCCCCGGATCCGGTGTCATGCGAACCGGGGCGGGAGTGTGACTCCGTGATCTTCCAGGATGCCGGTAGTCAGTTCACGCTCTGGAACGAACTCACCGACGGTGGGGGGCCATCCTTTTACTTCGGGAATCCCGGTGACGTCTCCTTCGCCGGTGACTGGGATTGCGACGGCGTCGACACACCCGGCCTGTATCGACGGGCAGACGGATACGTGTATCTGAGGAACTCGAATTCTGAAGGTGTTGCCGACATCCGGTTCTTCTTCGGGGCGGGAGGCGACTACCCGGTGGCCGGAGATTTCGACGGTGACGGTTGCGACACCGTTTCCGTGTATCGCCCGTCCCAGGCGAGGTTCTACATCATCAATCATCTCGGTGCCAACGATGGGGGCCTCGGCGCAGCCGACTACTCATTCCTTTTCGGAGTCCACGGAGACAAAGCCTTCGTTGGTGACTTCGACGGCGATGGGATCGACACCGTCGGTCTTCACCGGGAGTCCACCGGGCTCGTCTATTACCGAAACTCGAATACGACCGGTGTTGCCGATCGCTCTTTCATATACGGTGAACCTGGCGACGTACTGGTCGCCGGCGACTGGAATGGCGACGGCGTCGACACGGTCGGCGTGTTTCGCCCTGCGACGGGAATGGTCTACCTTCGCTACACCAACACGGCAGGTCTGGCCGACGCACAGGCCTTCGCCGGACAGCAGATACGCATGAGTGCCCTCAATCCATGACCCGATCGATTCTCACCCTGGCTCTAATCGCTGTGCTCGTTGCCCTACTGCCTTCCACAGCCCGTGCCGAGCCGGACGAGAACGGGATCTATCCCATGATCTTCCCGGTACAGGGCCCTCACTACTACTCCGACACGTTCGGTGCTCCTCGGGGAGGGGACCGCACGCACGCGGGTCAGGACATCATGACCTACGGTCAGAAGGGAGTGCCGGTTGTGGCTGTTGCCGACGGCACCGTCCGATGGGTGGGATCGAACTGCTGCTATTTGGCGATCGAGCATCCGGACGGTTGGGAGACGTGGTATATCCACTTGAACAACGACACCCAAGACCCCGATGGCAACTACACCGACGACGGGCAAGGGTGGGGGATTGCCGAGGGTATCGAAACCGGGGCGGAGGTCTACGCCGGCCAGGTGATCGGTTGGGTCGGCGATTCGGGCAACGCCGAGTGGACCGGCCCACACCTCCATTTCGAGTTGCGTGATCCGTCGGGGACGCCCTACAACGCCTACGAGTCTCTGCTCGCCGCCCAGCCGGTGCCGGACCAAGACCCGACATGCCCCGAGGGTGAGGTCTGCGACGTCGCTGCGTTGCAGGACCTCTCCGGACAGTTTCACGTCTGGGAAGAGCTCGCTTGGGACAGCACCACAGACGTCTTCTTCTTCGGAAACCCTGGTGACGTCGCCTTCTCTGGCGACTGGGACTGCGACGGCGTCGAAACCCTCGGTTTGTACCGACAATCCGACGGTTATGCGTATCTGAGGAACTCCAACAGTCAGGGAGTTGCGGATATCACGTTCTTCTTCGGAGATCCAGGAGACTTCCCGGTGGCCGGAGATTTCAACGGCGATGGATGCGACACCGTCTCCATCTATCGGCCCTCCGAAGCCAGGTTCTACATCATCAACGAGCTCGGCTCCAACGATGGTGGGTTGGGATCGGCCGAGTATTCATTCCTGTTCGGCGACACCGGTGACAAGCCGTTCGTCGGTGACTTCGACGGGGATGGTACCGATACGGTCGGCCTCCATCGTGAGTCGACCGGTCTCGTCTACTTCCGCAACTCCAATGACACCGGCACCGCCGATTCTCAGTTCATCTTCGGCGACCCCGGAGACATGATCACGGCTGGAGACTGGGACGGCGATGGCGACGACACTGTGGCGGTCTACCGGCCGACCGACGACCGGTTCTACCTGAAGAACGAGAATGCCGCAGGGGTGGCGGATGTCGTTCTCTATGCGGGTCAGCGGACAGGAGTTGTCGCGTTACGTCCCTGACGTCGAGGTCGCTTGTCGTCCCGAATCACGCAGGAATCGCCAACTAGCGATCGGTGCGTCATACGATGCCGCTCTTGATCTCTCGACTGACCAAGAGGATCTTCCTGTGTCTCCTGACGCTCGCGCTGGTTTCGGTGCTGAGTCCGGACGGGGCGCAAGCGGGAGAGTTCGGCAATCTGGGCTACGCCATCGACGAGTCGGCTCCTCACAGCCGGTCGCACGTCCTCGTTCAACTGGGTCCGGGAACCGACGCCCGATCGGTGCTCGGGTCGGAGAGCCGACTCTTCGCCAAGGGTTGGTTCCGAGTCGAGGTTCCTCCCGGTGAGACCCCGCTCACCTGGGCAACAACCCTCTCGAAGCGGTCGGGTGTCTTGACAGCGGAGTTGGACCCAGTCTTCGAGAGACTGGCGACTCCACCATTTGCCGCCAACGACCCTCTATACGTCTCTGGCGGAGGAAACCCGGCCGCCCAGTGGCATCTCCATGCGGTCAATGTCGACGGAGCGTGGCAAGGCACGGTTGGAGCAGACACCGTCGTGGCGGTTCTCGATACTGGAGTATCTGCCGGCCCCGACGGTTTCTGTCACCCACTTGTCTGGGAATACGACGCTGTGACCGAGAGTACCGGTCCCGGCTCTGCCGCCGATGAGGATGGGCATGGATCGCACGTGGCGGGTTCAATCGCTCAGTGCAGCGGGAATGCCACGGGTGGGGCGGGTATGGCGCCGGAAGCGCGGGTCCTTCCGGTAGATGTGTTTGCCGGGAATCTCGCCTCGACGGGCGATGTCGTTCAAGGAATCGATTGGGCGATCGCACATGGTGCCGACGTGATCAACCTCTCGCTTGGCGGAGACAACGGCCTGCACAGCACGGCGATGGATGGGGCCATAGCCCGTGCGATCGCTGCGAATGTGCTTGTCGTTGCTGCCTCAGGCAATGAGCCGGTCGGTGTCTTCTACCCGGCCAGTCACCCAGATGTGTTGGCAGTCGGGGCAACCCACATCAACAACGGTGTTGCCGGCTATTCGGCCAGGGGTACGGGCCTCGACGTGGTCGCACCAGGTGGTGACCAGTCAGGCCCTATTTGGCAGGAGACGGGCGGCACCTACAAGGGCTTCTCAGGAACGTCGATGGCTGCCGGTCACGTCAGTGGTGCCGCCGCCTTGATGCGAGCCATGCACCCGACGGCAACCTGGGACCAGGTACGCAGCGCCATCAACTGCAGCGCCAAGGATTTGGGGCAGGGCGGCTGGGATTGGAGCACTGGTAACGGTCTGCTCGACGCCGGGTCGGCTGTCGAGCAGTTGGGTCTGATGGTCGCATTTGGCACCACTGGCTGTGTAGATCCGCCCCCAGGAGCGGGTGACCGCGTCGGGTCGGTCGAGCCGGCCACGGGCATCTGGCGGCTCCATGAAGGTGGGTTCACGACGCACCAGTTCTATTTTGGGAATCCGGGTGATTTTGGGTTTATGGGTGATTGGGATTGTGATGGGGTGGATACTCCTGGCTTGTACCGGCAGTCGGACGGTTACGTGTATCTGAGGAACTCCAACACTCAAGGGGTGGCCGATGTGGCGTTCTTCTTCGGGAATCCTGGTGATGTGCCGTTGGCGGGCGACTTCGACGGTGATGACTGTGACACGGTGTCGATCTACCGTCCCTCCGAGGCCCGCTTCTATGTGATCAACCAGTTGGGTTCGGCTGACAAGGGGTTGGGGGCTGCGGACTTTTCGTTCTTGTATGGGAATGTTGGCGACAAGCCGTTTGTGGGAGACTGGACCGGTGATGGGATCGACACTCCTGGGTTGAGACGTGATTCGGATGGGTTTGTCTACCTGCGTAACACCAACACTCAGGGTGTGGCCGATGTCGCCTACTTCTATGGGGATGCCGGTGATGTCGTCTTTGCCGGGGATTGGGACGCCGACGGGGATGACACTCTCGGCCTCTATCGGCCCTCCAACGGATACGTCTACCTCCGCAACACCAACACCACCGGAATCGCCGACTATCAGTTCCCGGTAGGGGCCGGAAAGCACCCGGTATCGGGGGAGAAGTGAGATGAAATCCATGCGGGCTGCCTTCCTAGTTCTGATGGCGATGGTCCTCGCTGTCCCGGCCATGGCCGCCGACACCGTCGGATTGGTCGACGACTCGAAAGCGCACTGGTCTCTTCGGGCGGAGAACGGCAACTCGACGACGATCGGATACGGGAATCCGGGCGACGTCCCGTTCATGGGTGATTGGGACTGCAATGGAACCGACACCCCAGGGCTCTACCGCCGGTCAGACGGTTTTGTCTATATGCGCAACTCGATCACGACAGGCGTAGCCGACATCACCTTCCTCTTTGGCAATCCCAACGATCTGCCGCTTGTCGGGGACTTCGATGGCGACGGATGCGACACCGTTTCGATCTACCGCCCTTCGGAGGCGCGTTTCTACATCATCAACGAGTTGGGCAAAGACGGTGGGGGTCTCGGGGCCGCTGAGTACTCGTTCGAGTACGGGAATCCGGGGGACGTCGTGATCGTGGGTGACTGGGACAACGACGATGTCGACACTCCTGGCCTGCGCCGCGATTCGAACGGGTTCGTGTATCTGCGCAACTCGAACACGACCGGCATCGCAGACATCTCCTACTTCTACGGTGACGCAGGCGACCTTCCCGTGGCAGGAGATTGGAATTGGGACGGTACCGACACTGTGGGTCTCTACCGACCGCAGAACTCGACCTTCTATCTGCGCAATTCTCTCTCCACCGGGATCGCCGACCAGTCTTTTTCGATGCCGCTGGCGGGAACCAGACCGGTGAGCGGATCATTCGGTTTGAAGCTCCCGGCGCTTCCACCGCCACTTGCACTGCAGACGATCGTGTCCGGTCTGGATCGTCCGGTATTCGTCGCTGCCCCGCAGGGTGACCCACGACTGTTCGTCGTCGAACAGACGGGTGACATCGAGTTGATCGTCGCCGGGGTCAGGCAGACGACTCCATTCCTCGATCTAGGAGTGACCTTCTCTTCCGAGCGAGGGCTCCTCGGGCTGGCATTCCATCCCGACTATGGCTCGAATGGCAAGTTCTACATCAATTACACCATCGGATCCAAGACGCGTATCTCTGAGTTCAACGTGTCGGGAAACCCGAATCTGGCCGATTTGAGCTCCGAGCGAATCCTGCTGGAAATTACCCAGCCTTTCAGCAACCACAACGGTGGGATGCTGGCTTTCGACGCAAACGGTTACCTGCTCATCGGTCTGGGTGACGGTGGCGGAGCGGGCGACCCCGGAGACAGGGCGGAGAACCCCTTCAACCTGCTGGGGAAGATCCTCCGTATCGACATCGACAGCCAGGCCGGCGGCAAGCAATACGCGGTTCCTCCTTCCAACCCTTTCGCAGCGGGAGGGGGAGCCCCTGAGGTCTATCAACTCGGGCTCAGAAACCCTTGGCGATTCGCAGTCGACGCCGGCCACCTCTATGTCGGCGATGTCGGCCAGGATCGGCGTGAGGAAGTGACGGTGCTGCCAGGGAGCACGCCGGGCGCCAACTTCGGGTGGAACACATGGGAAGGTTCCCTGTGCTTCGAAGGCCCATGCGTCACTAACGGGTTCGTATTCCCTCAGGTGGAGTACAGCCATCCATCGGGGTGCTCCGTCACAGGGGGCATGGTCTATCGGGGTAATGACCTTCCGGGGCTTGCCGGCACCTACTTCTACGGAGACTTCTGCGGGGGCTGGATCAAGTCCTTCCGATATGAGAACTCGGTCGTCGGAAGTCATCGCAACCATGATTCCGATCTCGGCGCTGTGCCGCTTCTCTCGTCCTTCGGCTACGACGGGTTCGGGGAGATCTATGTGACCGGGCTGCAGGGTGGGGTGGTCAAGAAGATCGTCACCGGTCCCTGACACGGCAGTGGTCAGTCCCGAGGAGTACACCCAGCGTCTGGAGCAGACCGGCTCTTCGTGGTGGAAGCGGACCCTCGATGTACAGGCGCCCTACCGCCGCCACATTCGCCGGATCGTCGAGCCTCCTGTCCTCGATGTGGGATGCGGCATAGGGAGGAACCTCCTTCATCTCGACGGCCAGGGCGTTGGGGTGGACACCAACGAGCACTCGATCCAGGTGGCGAGACAGCGAGGTTTGGTGGCTCATACAGCCGAGGTCTTCCCCTCAACCGACGAGGCCGAACTCGGGATCTATCGGACACTTCTGTTCGCTCATGTGCTCGAGCACATGGACTTGGAGGCCGCATCCGACCTGGTCGGCGACTATCTGCCGTATCTAGCTCCTGATGGCCTGGTGTTGGCGATCGTGCCCCAGGAGGCAGGTTTCTCCTCCGATCCAACCCACGTGGCTTTTGTTGGGCCGGATGAGATTGCGTTTGTGGCGCGAAGAAACGATCTGGACATCGAGAACCTGTACTCGTTCCCGTTTCCCCGTTGGGTCGGCCGCCTGTTTCGACACAATGAGACTGTTGGTCTCCTGCGAAGACGCTCCAACTGATAGATGTTCAGACCGGCAGGCCGCCCGGGGGGACGCGTGAGGAGACTCCCCGTTCGGCTCCGAGGCCAAAGAGTTGGGAGGCGGGATAGCTCCAGCGCACGCTGCGTCTCAGTGTCCTGGCGTCGTACGTTTGTCTCGAGAAGACCCGCCGACGCCACTCCTGGATGGCCACACGATTGGTGACCACCCAGGTCATCGACCGCCATTTCGCCCGAAGGAATCTGGGCCCCCTGATCAGAGCCAGGATCCAAACCATCAGCTCGCTGATGATGATCGGCAGGATGATCATGACCAGACGAGAGGGCTCGAGGTGACTCAACAAGAGTGCCCACCTGTTTCTCTCCAAGAGATAGAGCTTCTCCGGATACATGGTCAGGTGGTAGTCGTGGGCCACCACCGACTCCGGCACGAAGACGATTCTCCAACCGGAGAGGAGGATGTCCCATGAGAGGGCCACGTCCTCCTGGTAGAGAAACCCGGTCGTGTCCCAGCCTTCCAGTACCCGCAGAGCATCGGAGCGGATCATGAAGGCAGCTCCGTGGAGCCCACCCACATCGACCGGGTCGCTCTCGACTTCCTCCGGACGCTCGCCCAGGTGGCGGTTGAAACCAAGACCCGTGACATGCACGTGCTGGCCCGCTGAATTCACCCGTCCCTCGCCGGCGGTCAAGATCAGAGGACATGCAACGGCGACCGATCGGTCGCTCTCCATCAGCGAGACCAGAGGTTTCATCCACCCGGCACGAGGCGTGACATCCGGATTCAAGACCACTAGGTAGTCTCCTTCGGACGATTCGAGAGCCAGATTCACTCCACCTGCGAGACCGAGGTTGGTCTCAGACCGAACGACTTCCACTCTCGCGTCCCGTTCGGAGAATTCCTCGGCTATGTCGGGGCTGTCGTCAGCGGAGGCATTGTCGACCACGACAACTCGATCAGGCCCTGAAGGATCGTCGAGAAGGCCGGCGAGGCACCCCCTCAAATGGGCACCGCTGTTGTAGCTGACGACGATCGCAGTTACTCGCTCGTCACCCACGGCGTGCGGCCAGCCGGCCGGAGAAGATCGACAGGAACAACCCGGCAGACATCAGCTGAAGTCCGAACACGAATAGCGAAGCACTCAGGACCAGCGGTCCTGTATCAAGAAAGTCGCCGGCACCTTCACCAAACCACGTGAGAATCAGGGATAGGAGCCACACAGCTCCGACAAGTGCCATCCCGGCGCCAAGCGCAGCAGCCCCGAGTCTGACCGGTCGTCTCACCAACAGGAGCAGCCACCTCTTTGGCTTCGACCCGGTCTCTATGCGATAGAGCATCGCCGCCAAGCCGAAGACGACCAGCTGAAAACCCCCCAGCGTGGCGATCGACGCCAATACCAGACTGTTGATCGACAACCCGATCGAACCGATGATGAGCGGGCCGCCCGACAGAACAACCGCTCCGAATACGCCCAGGAGCACCATCACAAGCCCGGGCACAACGAACGTGACCGCAGGGGAGTAGAGCAGCGCGATGCCTGCTGCCCGCGCCAGGATGTTCAGTCCATCCGCTACCGGTCTCAGTTTCTTCGTACCCACGCGGGGCAGGTAGTCGATGTCGACGGTTCCCAGGCGAAGACCTCGTCTGCGTGCCTTGATACCGATTTCGACCTCGATGTCGAACCCGGCCGACTCCAGGCCGAGTTGCCGGTAGGCGTGTCTCGTCATCGCATACAAGCCACTCATCAGGTCGTTGCCTTCGAGTTGGTGGAAGGAGGCGAGGAGGTTGTTGAACACCCTGTTGCCGACTCGGTTGAGCCTGGGAATGTTGGGGGAGTCGAGCGGCCGTTCACCACGCACGATGTCGTAGTCGTCCAGCATGCGAACAAGCTGAGGCACGGCCTCGGCGGGATAGCTGGCGTCAGCGTCCATGAATACCAGACGCTCTCCCGAAGCTGCAGCCACACCGGTTGCCATCGCTGCCCCTTTACCCCTGTTCGTCTGATGGCGCCGGACGACCACACCGATGCTCTCGGCAACCGCGGCAGTGTCGTCGCTGGACCCATCGTCGACCACGATTATCTCGACATCACGCGGGAGATGAGCCCGCAAGTCCTCTACCACCGTGGGGATCGCCTCGGCCTCGTTCAGGGCCGGGAGGATGATGGATGTGGCGGAGCTGTAATCAGCGGGCCCCGGCGACCGGTCGGTGGACGGCTCCGCCCATCTGGAAGGAGATGTCGGCGATTCCGGTGGTGTTGGTGTTGCGGAGGTAGACGTATCCGTTGGAGGGCCGATAGAGGCCGAGAGTGTCATCCCCGTCGGCGTCCCAATCCCCGGCAAAGACGACATCACCGGCATCCCCATAGAAGTAGGCGACATCGGCCACACCCTGAGTGTTGGTGTTACGCAGGTAGACAAACCCATCCGAATCACGTCTCAACCCAGGAGTGTCGATCCCATCACCGGTCCAGTCTCCCACAAACGGCTTGTCGCCAACATTCCCATACAAGAACGAAAAGTCCGCAGCCCCCAACCCCTTGTCAGCCGAACCCAACTGGTTGATCACATAGAAGCGGGCCTCGGAGGGACGGTAGATCGACACCGTGTCACAGTCATCACCGTCGAAGTCGCCCGCCAACGGCACATCACCAGGATTCCCGAAGAAGAACGCCACATCGGCCACCCCTTGAGTGTTGGAGTTCCTCAGATACACGTAACCGTCCGACTGCCGGTACAAGCCAGGAGTATCCACCCCATCACAATCCCAATCACCCATAAACCCAAAATCACCCGGATTCCCAAAATAGATGTTGGAGATGCTTCCGTGTTCATTGCGGTACAGCCACATCCCAGTGCTCGGTTCGTGGAGCACGACCTGATCAGACCCGGGTGGAATGAACCCAGTGATCGACGTGACATAGTGGGAACGAAGACCGAGTGCAGACTTGAACTGGCTGCCCGAATATGTCTTGATGAGCGCAGCACCTTCCTTCTTCCCCTGAACGGTGATCTCGGCCGGGCTGCCGGACACATAGCGTTCGGTCACCTCGACCCAGGTCACCACATCGAGCCCGAGGGCCGTGGCAAACGCCGGGTAGGAGAATCCCTTCTCCCAATCAGTGGCTCCAGGGTCGGCCTTCGATCTCAGGTATTCGTACGGGCCGCCGGCCCAGACGTCCTCGTTGTTCTCGGTCCCGCCACCGGTGGAGGAGAAGTAGTAAGCCTCGAGCGCCCGGGTCGAACCGTGCTTCGCATGCCACATGGCCTTCCCGGTTGTGGCCTGGACAGCTGCGGTCCAACGAGACCCGTTGGGCCCGGCTTCGGTCATGTCCCCAATCGAGCTGGTGTACCAGCCCCTATAGGCCTGGTCGGCGGTGGATCCGTAGAGATGGCACTGGCAGGACTCCCTGAGCCCGTTGCGGTACAGCCATGCCTTATAGAGGGCGTACGTCCGTGCGGCTACTGCCTGGGCTCGCAACGCCTCGACGGGCCAACTGTTGGGAACCTCGCCCAGTCCGAGGAGATACTCCTCGAGTGGGAGCTCAACGATGACGTGAAACGCTTCGAGGGGGTACGCGTCGAAAATCACTCGGCCGCGGGCATATGTTCGGTTCAGGTCGGGGAACTCGACGCGTGTTCCCGGTTGTGATGCCCAGGTGATTTCACCATTGCAGGTGCCCGGACCGCCAACCTCGGACCCATTCCGTGTCAGCTGACAAAGCCCGGCGGAAACGGCGATCGCCCAGGTCTCCCCGGGGGAGGCGGTATGGCATGTGCCTCCCAGACAGACTGTCAGATCGCCGTTGATCGGCTTGAAGATGGCACTGGTCCGGTATTGGGCCACGCCGATGCGGAGAGGCTCAGCCTGAACCGTGAACTCATCACCTACCTCTCCGAACTGGCTCCCGGTGTAGAAATATCGGAGAATCTCCTCATGGTTGGACCCAGAGTCGGCCATCGCCTTTGCACCCCACTGAGGCATGCCTATCCCATGGCCCCATCCTCCTCCCGTCACCACCACATCCTCGGCGGCGAACGCAGCGAGCGGGGATGAGAAACCCACGGCGATCACAACCGTGACCGCCAGCAACCAGGTTTTGGACTGCATTGAACGCACCCGTGGCCAACCCATTCAGGACTTACTTCGGCATGCTCGTAACGGCCTTTAATCATATGTGATTTCGTGGGTCGATGGGATCGGGCCATAACATGCCGGGCGGTGCCTTCTGACCTGACCGCGCTCTCCGATCCGAGGTTCATCCTCCTCGCTTGGGGCGCGGGCTTGGCCCTGGTCGCCGCATACGTTTCGCTGGTCAGGGTCGTAGGCACAGGGTTCACCTGGCTTGCCGCAGGCACAGCCGCCCTGGTGAGCTTTGCGGGGGCGATCTCCGCGGGCGCGATCTGGGCACGGGTCGGGCTGGTCGGCCTTCTTGCCGGCGCAGCCTTTGCACGGAGAAAGGGGCCAGCCGGGGCTCTCCTGGGTTTCGGCGGCGTTGCTCTGCTCGTCGACGCAGCATCGATCGGTGGCTGGTTGCCCGCAGCAACCGCCTCGGCAGCCCTCGGCGGTGTGACCGGCGAGATGTTGCTCGGGCACTGGTATCTGATCGACCCTCGACTACCTCGATGGGCGCTCCGCTCTCTCGCCCTCTCCGGCATCGTCGGTCTGGCTCTAGAAGGTTTGGTCCTCGGGGGGTTGGGTGGGTTTCCCGGCGGTGGGCCCACTGTTGCATTCTGGGCCCTCCTGGCTACTTCCATCGGGCTGATGGTTGCGGTCATAGGCGCACTCAGATATCCGGCCTACTCGGGCGTAATGGCAGCAACGGGTTTGTCGTACCTGGCGGTGCTGACCACTCTTGGGGCCATATTCCTGGGCCGTGCCCTTTTGTCCGGCCTTGGCCCCTTCACTTGAATGGAGTACCCGTGCAAATCGAAGCAGCTAGCCAGGACGTAGACCTCGCCGACGCAACACTCATCGTCGGGATGATGGACGGTTTGGAGCCCCTCCCCGGATCTGAGGCCGAGGTCTCGAGTCTCGACAGTGCGATGCTCGCGGCTGTCGAATTCACGGGGAAAGCAGGGCAGTCGGCCATACTGCCGCATCCAACCGCAAAGGCTGTCGTGATTGTGGGAGTCGGCGACGAGCTCAACTTCGAGTCATTGCGGGCAGCTTCCGGCACAGCGATTCGGTCCGTGAAGACCGAGAGGGCCGTGACCCTCTTGTCCCAGGTCGATATCGACGAAGCCGGCCGGGCCGTTGTCGAGGGAAGCATGCTCGGTGCTTACTCCTTCCGTACCTACAAGACCGACGACGAGAGCCCAGTAGTTGAGAGTGTCGAGCTGGTGGGCGTGGACCAGGATGAACTGGGAGCATCGATCGTCGTGTCGGAGGCGACCAATCTGGCGAGGGACTGGGTCAACACACCGGCCAGGGACAAATCACCCGAGACCCTGGCCGGCTTGATGGCAACTGCCGCGACCGCTGCAGGAATGTCGGTTGAGATATGGGATCTTGCCCGGATAACCGACGAGGACCTGGGTGGGGTGCTCGGCGTCGCCGCCGGGTCGGATCGAGATCCTCGTTTGGTGCTGCTCACTTATGAGCCCGATCAGCCCGTGTCACACCTCGCCTTGGTCGGAAAAGGAATCACCTTCGACACCGGGGGACTCTCAATCAAGCCTCACGCCTCCATGATGGACATGAAGGATGACATGTCTGGAGCGGCCATCACAGCAGCAGCCGCCATCGCCATCGCTCGTCTCGGGCTGAGTGTGAAAGTGACCTGCATAACACCCCTCACCGACAACGCCATCGGAGGGGATGCGACCAGACCGGGGGACGTTCTCAGGCCCAAAGAGGGGCCCAGTATCGAAGTGCTGAACACGGACGCCGAGGGGCGTCTCATCTTGGCAGATGGGTTGGTGTTGGCCAGGGGATACGAACCGGATCTCATAGTTGATGTCGCAACTCTTACCGGCGCTGCAAGGGTCGCCCTGGGCGACAGCATCGCGGCCGTCTTTGGCTCGGATTCCGAAACGGCGAGCCTGGTGCTCGATGCTGCCTCTCGGGCGGGAGAGGAGTTCTGGGAGATGCCTTTGTTCAAGGGCTACCGGAAGTCGATCGACTCTGATGTGGCTGACATCAAGAACGTCTCTGCCAGCCGCTACGGCGGAGCCATCGTCGCAGCGCTGTTCCTTTCGGAATATGCGGGCGATGGCCTGTGGGCGCACATCGATGTGGCCGGGCCTGCGCGGACCAGGGAAACCGTGGGCGAGTTGGTCAAGGGAGCGTCCGGCGTTGGCGTACGGACTCTGGTCGAGTTGGCCAGGGCGCTGACCGAAGACGGCTGGGAGCGTCCTGTGTCCCCTAGCATTCCCGTCTGAGTGCGCACTCGTTTTCTGATTTCGGTCGCCCTGTCCGACCTGGGGGCTCTGACGCTGTCGATCGGCCTCGCCTCCCTGTATGTGTTCGACACTGCCTTGCCCTGGCTAGCGGTAACGCCGGGATCCATATGGCCACTGATCAGCTTCATGGTCGGATCCATGATCATCTCCTCGATCATCACCGAACAGATGTCGGGTCCGGGCATCCCCCGACCCACCTACGGGCGGATGGTCGCAATCCTGTTGGGAACCGTTCTCTTCACGACGGCGCTGCTCGTCCTGTTTCGTGACGTTTACTTCTCCAGGTCCTTGCTCGGCGTCACATCGGGGTCTTGGTTGGTGCTCGCCAGCGCTCATCGGTTCGTCCGAAGACTCCGACCATGGACCGAGCGAATCGCCGTGATAACCCAGGAAAAGCAGCTGGTTGACGACCTCGCCCTTTCCGATCATGCCGAAGTCGTCTGGGTGCTTTCCCCGGACTTCGATGGTCCAATCGAGCTGCCTGATCGAGATCTGACGATCGCCGTCGATCTGAGGGCCGTTCTCTCAGAGCGTGTTGCCCAGTTCCTATCGTCATCCGACGTCGCCGGATACACGATCCGACCCTTCACCAGGGTGTATGAGGAGCACACCGGAAGGGTCCCATTGGTTCATCTGGCGGAGGGATGGGAGATCTCGGCCCCGCTACTCGATGTGGCCCACTGGCTGCCGGGCAAGAGGATCTTCGATGTCGTGTTCACTTTCGTGATGACACCGCTTTGGATCCCGCTTGGTTTGCTCACTGCTGTCTACGTCAAACTCGTCGATCCTGGATTCGCCATCTTCAAACAGCAGCGTGTCGGG
>JAHEJW010000064.1 GCA_024638655.1 bacterium
GTACTACATCGGCATGGAAGCCGAGTTGCTACCTGACGACCCTCCCACAGTTGCAGAGCAACGGCTGGCCGACTGGCGGCACCTGGCCGACAACGTGATGATCCCGCGCTGGTTGTTGCGTGAGGACGATGAGATCGTTGCCGTGGCCGTCGCCTACATGGATAGATACGAGGACCTGAACAACGGCTTTGCCAGGATCCATGTGAGGCCGGATCGACGTCGCAACGGCTACGCACGCCGGCTCGCCGGCCCGGTTTTGGACCGGTTGGAGAAAGAGGGTCGCAAGTCCGTCATTACCGACGTGCCCGTTGGAGTCGAGTGGGAGACCAAGCTGGAAGCCCTCGGGATGAGGAAGTCCATGGGCGAGAAGCGGAGCCGGTTGTGGATGGCCGACGTCGACTGGGACCTGATGTCTCGGTGGGTCGCGAAAGCATCGGAGCGGGCAACTGAATATCGCCTCATGTACCTGGACACTCCGATCCCCGATGAGATTCTCGATCAGTGGTGTGAGGTCCAACATGTGATGCACACCGCTCCCACTGAGGACCTCGACTTTGAATTCGAGACCTGGTCGCCGGAGAAGTGGCGCGACCACGAAGAGAAACAATCTGCTGCCGGCATTCGGATGATCGGTCATGTCGCCGTTCACATTCCGACGGCCCGCTTTGTCGGGCTGTCCGACATCTTTCTCCAGAAGCACCAACCCGAGATCGCCTGGCAGGGTGACACCGGTGTGGATCCCGATCACCGCAACCGGGGTCTCGGTCGATGGCTGAAAGCCGCAACTATCGAGAAGATCCGCGACGAACACTCCTACGTCGATCGCATCGACACCTACAACGCCGGATCAAATGAGGCGATGTTGAGCATCAACGTCGAGATGGGGTACAAGCCGATCTTGTTGACGAATGCATGGCAAGGTGATCTTGCCGTGGTCAGAGAGCGCTTGGTCGTCTGAGCTGGGAGCGACGTTAGGTTGCCCTGATGCTCAAACATCTCCACGAGGCCTCGGGGCCTGTGAACGTACTGGACATGGTCTTCGCCGAGGAAAGAGGGGCGGAGGGACGGTCGTGGGTCATGTACAACATGGTTTCGTCCGTCGACGGGGCAACCGCTGTGAAAGGGGGCTCGAGCGCTCTCAATGACCAAGACGACAAAGCTCTGTTCGGTGCGTTGCGAGCCGTCCCCGACGTAGTTCTCGTCGGGGCAGCCACCGTGCGCGCCGAGGACTACGGGCCTGTCCTGCTCGATGAAGAGAGGAGGGCGCGTCGGGTCAAGCACGGCTTGGCGCCGACCCCGAAGCTCGCTATTGCAACCGCCTCATTGAGTGTGGAACCGGATATGAGGGTCTTCGAGGATCCTGACCACCGCCCGACCATCATCACCAGTGAGAGTGTCGACTCTTCCCGAATCGACGATTTCAAAGACAGGGCAGACGTTCTTCAACTCGCCGAGCTCGATCCACAATCGATTCTTCGGAGTCTGGGTAACCCGAACATCGTCCTTTGTGAGGGAGGTCCGACACTGAATGGCCAACTGATCGCCGCAGGCTTCATCGATGAGATGAACCTGACGATGTCGCCGATGGTCGCAGTGGGGGAGTCACGCCGCATTGCTCACGGTGACGAGCTGGTTCCGCCGGCTGAGATGGAGCTCGTCAGGGTTCTTCGCGGCAGCCGATCGCTCTTCCTGAGATACGTCCGGGCCTAGCCCGTCAACAGGTGATCAGAGCAGACCCTGCAGATCGATCTCACAGGATGGGTGTCGCAGCTTGGCCAGTCCCCTCGCCTCTATCTGGCGGACTCGTTCTCGCGTCGAACTGATCACCTTGCCCACATCGGACAATGTCCAGGGCTCATCCCCGTCGAGACCGAATCTGAGCCAGAGCACCTGCTGCTCCTCGAGATCCAGGAAACGCAGAGCCTGGATCAGCCGATCCCGACGCCAGGCCGAAGCAGCCTTGTCCACGGGGTCCGGGGCATCGTTGTCCTCTACGAAATCCTGAAGCGATGCGTCTCCATCTTCACCCACAGGGCGGTCGAGCGAGACGGTTTCTGCCGGAGCCTCGAGCGCGGCGAGAACCCGCTCGGCGTCCAGGCCCGAGGCTTCAGAGATCTCCTCGAGAGTCGGCATCCTGTGAAATTGATCGTGCAGGCTCTGCTTGGTGTCCTGAACGGTTCGCACCACGTCGACCATGTGGACCGGGAGGCGGATGGTCCGCCCGCTGTTCCCCAAGCCACGGGTGATCGCCTGGCGGATCCACCACGTGGCGTAGGTCGAGAACTTGAAGCCCTTGCGCCAGTCGAACTTCTCAACTGCGCGAATCAGCCCGAGATTGCCCTCCTGGATGAGATCGAGAAGGTCGAGCCCGCGCCCTGTGTATCGCTTCGCTATCGAGATGACCAACCGGAGGTTGGACCTGATGAAAGTCATCTTCGCTTCGTCGCCCTCGGCGACGGCTCTCATCAGCTTGGCGCGGTTGGCTTGTTCGAAGTTCCCCGACTCGAGGATGGCTCGGGCCTTCTTCCCGCGTTCCATCGCCCTTGCGAGATGCACCTCGTCTTCGGCGGTGAGAAGCTCGTGAGTGGAGACTTCGTCGAGGTATAGGCCAACCGTATCTGCGGGGCTGGCTCCTCGTTCAGGTCTCGCATCTTTGGCCCTAATGGCCTTGCCCAATCCGGCCTCCAATCAGCCCCCTTGTGGAAAACTACTGTTCCTGCCTGAATCTGGCAACCGGTTCTTGCAGTTTGCCGGCGGGACGCCCCAGTTCAGGGACCGGCAACGTCGGTAGGCCTTTTCCACAGGTAGCCTTCGTCGGGCGTGAAGCGTCGAACCCAGTTCCGTTTGCTGGTCGCGCTCACCATTGTCTGGGCTTTGTGGGCTGGATGGTCCCTGCTCGGGCGGGCCACCCCATACGAGCTGCGTGCACTCGATGACCTTGGCGCTCCGATTGCATCCGCCGTGATCGACGTGAGTGGTGAACAGGTCGGCACCACCTCGGACAGCGGGAGGGTCGAGCTCGAGTGGACTCGATCCGGCCAGGTCCTCGAGGTGAGCGCACCCGGTCACATTCCTCGAACCATCACACTCAGTGAAAGACCTGAGGTGGCCGTTGATGTCGTGCTCAAGGCGAGGGTCTTACGTGGGCGTGTGGTCGATCCTGATGGTGCCGGTGTGGAGGGTGCAATCGTGACGGCAGGCTCGGCATCTGCCACGAGCGATTCCGAGGGCCAATTCCAGATTCGTGGTGCGGAACAAGGCGAGGTAGCCGTCGCGCGACCGGCCTGGATATCGGCCACGATCGATTGGGCCGGCGGCCAAGGGGAGGTGACCATCGAAGTAGAGCCCTTCGCTGCCCGTGCGGTCCACATCTCGGGCGAGGCGGCCCGTGATCGGCTCGATGAGTTCATGACGATGGCCATCGAGACCGAGCTCAACTCATTGATGGTCGATCTCAAGGACGAGAGCGGGCTGGTCTGGTACGACACGGACAACGAGACGGCCAGGGAAATAGGGGCCGCCTTCGACGCATACGACCTGTCGGGTTTGGTGGAGAGAGCACACCAGGAAGGTCTCTATGTGATTGGACGGATCGTTCTCTTCAACGATCCCGTGGCCGCGATTCGTCGCCCCGACATGGCGGTATGGGACACGGCGGCCAATGCACCCTTCAGTTCGAGGGGGCAGTATTTCCTCGACCCGACCGACCCAGAAGCCCGCAGATACGGGATGGAGCTCGCGGTGGAGGCATGCGAGGGAGGAGTCGACGAGGTCCAGTTCGACTACGTCCGCTTTCCCGATGACCGTCCGGAGGAGATCGCCTTCGACGCCGGGGTCTCCGCCGACACGAGGGTCTCGACGATCTCTTCGTTCCTCCAGGAGGCCGTGGCCACCCTGCATCCGATGGGCTGTGCCGTTGGTGCCGATGTGTTTGGCTTTCTCACCACCGCCGTAGGGGACGGGGGGATCGGTCAGCGATGGGAGGACATCGCCCAGATCGTCGATGTCATTTCCCCGATGGTGTATCCATCCCACTATGGGCCTGATTGGTTCGGATACGAGAATCCAAACGACCATCCCGGGCCCGTCGTCTCCCGGGCACTTGCGGACGGAATGGCCCGACTTCCCAGGAAAGTGGTGGTTCGACCGTGGCTCCAAGACTTCGGCTACGACGCGAGCCAGGTCAGGGATCAGATCGACGTGGCAGAGTCGTTGGGTCTTGGGTGGATGCTCTGGAACGCCAAGTCCGAGGTGACCATCGAGGCGCTGCGCGGTCCTAGGTAATTCGCACTATCACCATAGGTGAAATACCATTTCAGATGACCCCCAACGGAGCACGACTTGACCGCGTTTGACGCCGACAGCCTGGTACGCCTTG
>JAHEJW010000038.1 GCA_024638655.1 bacterium
ATTGCGATCCTGTTCTCCATCTTCGGACTCGAAAGCGCTTCTGACGCGCCGTGGGAGATCGCAACGATCGGCCTTGGGAGCGTTCTGGCCGGCGTTGGTGCAAGCCTCGTCAGCCCGAGACCACGGTGGGCGCCTTTGGTCACCGCAATTGCGATTGCCATTATCGCCCTTCTGGTAGGGCGCTTGACCGACACCGGTTTCGAGTTTGGCATCTTCACCGGGATCTTGATTGCTCTGGGTGCGGCCTTGACTGCTTACGCCTTCCCTGAGCGCTGGCGCTCGCCCGGCATCGGGCGCTAGTTTGCATGGCAATGGACTACGAGGAGCTCATAGTCGCCGCGACCCAGGCAAGAGAGAATGCCTATGCGCCGTACTCGCAGTTCCGCACCGGAGCGGCTGTCCTCAGCAGCGACGGGTCGGTCCATGTTGGTGCCCTTGTCGAAAACCTCGTCTTCGGGGCCGCAATGTGCGCGGAGCGGGTTGCCCTGTTCAGTGCGGTGTCGGCAGGAGCTGACCGACCGGAGGTCATCGCTCTCGTTGCTCCTGAGACGGCTGGGGAGAGAACTTTCCCTTGTGGCAGCTGTCTTCAGGTGGCCATCGAGCTCGGCGGACCGGAGATGAAGATCGTCGCAGCCAGCGCCGATAGTCCCGGGTTCGACATCAGTACGGTCGAAGAGCTTGCTCCCGGAATCCCACGTCGCAAGGGGCTTCTGCGTTGAAACTGGTTGTCTCAACTCCTAGAGTGCACCTGTGATCGACATGACCGCCTCCGCCCTTCTTCTCCTCATGTAGGGTGAACGCGCACATATCCGTGTTCGCCCGCCCCCGAAGACCGGGGGCTTTTTCTTTTCCCGGTCGAGTCGTTCCAAGCGCTCAGAGACAGCAAGGAGACCACCTCATGCCTCCCCCCAACGTGACCCCCAAGAAGATGCCGTTCGAGAAGTACCAGGCCTACGTGCCTCTCGTTCTCGAGGATCGGACATGGCCAAACAAGACCATCGAGAAGGCTCCCCTGTGGTGCTCGGTAGATCTGCGTGACGGGAACCAGGCCCTGATCGACCCGATGGACCCAGCTCGGAAGCTCCGGATGTTCAACGAGTTGGTGGCAATGGGCTTCAAGGAGATCGAGGTCGGTTTCCCGGCCGCCAGCCAGCCCGACTATGACTTCGTCAGACAACTCATCGAAGACGACCTGGTGCCGGATGACGTCACCATCCAGGTACTTGTCCAATGTCGTGACGAGCTCATCGAACGGACCTTCGACTGCATCGATGGAGCCGCTCAGGCCATCGTGCACTTCTACAACTCGACCAACCCGTTGCAGAGGGATGTGGTCTTTGGGCTGGACAAAGAAGGCATCAAAGAGATCCCGGTGAATGCGGCCAAACTCTGCCGAAAGCTCGAGGAGTCGTCAGGCGACACCGTGGTTAGGTACGAGTACTCCCCCGAGAGCTTCACCCTCACCGAGCCGGAGTTCGCCCTCGAGGTGTGCGAAGCGGTCATGGAGGTGATGGACCCCTCCCCCGACGATCCCATGATCGTAAATCTGCCCGCAACCGTGGAGTGCTACTCCCCGAACGTCTATGGCGATGTCATCGAGTGGTTCGGGCGGAGCATCAGTGATCGAGACTCGATCGTGCTGAGCCTGCATCCGCACAACGACAGGGGATGTGCTGTCGCCGCAGCGGAGTTCGGCGTCATGGCCGGAGCCGACCGCGTCGAGGGAACCCTCTTCGGCAACGGTGAGCGGACGGGCAACGTCGACGTGATCAATCTCGCCATGAACCTCTTCGCCAATGGAGTCGATCCCGAGCTCGACATATCGGACATCGATTCACTGCGCCGGGTCGCCGAGTACTGCAACCGACTTCCTGTTCACCCCCGGCACGCCTATGTGGGCGATCTCGTCTACACCTCGTTCTCGGGTTCGCATCAGGACGCTATCAAGAAGGGCTTTGCGGCCCTTCCCGATGACTACGACCGCTGGGGAGTGCCGTATCTTCCGATCGACCCGAAACACGTCGGCCGAAGCTACGAGGCCGTAATCCGGGTCAATTCACAGTCCGGCAAGGGCGGCGTCGCCTACGTGATGAAGGAGGAGCACGGATTCGACCTGCCGAGAAGGCTACAGATCGAGTTCTCCAAGACCATCCAGCACATCACCGAGGACACGGGTACCGAAATCCCCCCGGACGAGATGTGGGATGCCTTCAGGGAGGTCTACCTCCCCGACGAGCCCCAAATCATGCTGAGCAGCCACGAGCTGCACACTTCTACGCACGGGGGGGTGGGACGGACCACCGTCACCGCCCGCCTTATCGCCTACGGAGAGAAGGTGACGGTCGTGGGTGACGGCGAAGGGCCGGTGGAGGCGTTCGTCAATGCTCTCCGTGAGCACTGGGACGTGCCCTTTGATGTCCACGATTACACCGAACACGCCATAGGCAGCGGTGCCGATGCCAAAGCTGTCGCGTACGTGGAGAGTTCGGGCGATGCGGCGGTACTGCGGTGGGGAGTGGGAGTCGATTCGAACATCACCACTGCATCTCTCCTTGCGGTTATGGCGGCGTTCGAGCGTCAACACGGGTGAGTCGAGGACGTCCGGCGAGGCATTTGACTTGAAGCGGGGTTGAAGTTCTACGGTGGTTTCCCGCCCGTAGCTAGCGATCGCGTCTAGAGACGCGACGAGTCTTACCCTCGTGAGTCGGATGGCCACAACCCAGGAAACACCAGCGCCGCAGGATGTCGCCCTACTCGGGCGCGGGCGCGATCTCATCGCCCGTCAACTACGACGAGCACCCAAGGAGTTTGGCGTCGGCATGGCCGGCACCACGCTGTATGCCGGGATGACGATCCTGTCGTCATATGTGATTGGGTGGGTGACGGATCGCGTTCTGATCCCCGCAGTAGAGGCGGGGCAGGTGATGGTCTCTACTCTCGTCGCCGCAGCCCTCGCCATTGTCGGAGTGGCCACGCTGCGTGGCATCGGCATAACGCTGCGTCGCAGCGGCGCCTACTACGCACAACACCGACTTCAGTATCGGGACCGGATCGCAGTAACCGACCGCTACCTGGATCTTCCGATCGAATGGCATAGACGCCATCCGACCGGCCAGTTGCTGGCAAACGCCAACGAAGACGTAGAGGCAGCCGCCTTCATTGCCGCTCCCCTGCCGATGGCCTTTGGCGTGGTCTTGATGCTTCTCGGGACGGGTCTGCTCCTGGTGTTGACCGACCCGTTCCTTGCTCTGATCGGCTTTGCCGTGGGTCCGCTGATGGTCGTGGTCAACTACATATTCCAGAAGCGCATGCGTGCTGTAGCGGCAACCGCTCAAAGGCTCAGGGCCGAGGTCGCCGACATCGCTCATGAGTCGTTCGATGCGGCTCTGGTCGTCAAGACCCTGGGCCGGGAGGACGATGAGGTCGGGCGTTTCGGGGAGAGATCCGACGAGTTGCGGGACCGCATGGTCGAAGTGGGGCGCCTCCGAGCCGCATTCGACCCGCTCATCGAAGCCCTGCCCAACATCGGGATCCTGGCGGTGCTTCTGGTGGGCGCCTGGCGTGTCGATCAGGGTCTGTTGACTGCCGGCACCCTGGTGACCTTCGCCTATCTGTTCAGGCTGGTGGCACTGCCGATGCGGGTGTTTGGCTGGCTGCTCGGCGAGCTGCCCCGTTCAGTGGTCGGCATGGACAGGGTTGACTCCGTTCTCGGCGAAGCGGGATCGGTGTCGTACGGGCGGCAATCGCCTTCGCGCGATGGAGGAGCCGAGGCGAAGGCCGACGACATTGCGTATGAGTATCCGGAGTCCGACTACGAAGACCTCACATCCGTAGCCAGGGTTGAGACACCGGTCGATGACGAAGAGGGCCGTGGAGTCGAGAAGGTGAGCCTCGAGATCGCCCCAGGCCGGACTGTGGCCCTGGTCGGGCCTACGGGCGCGGGTAAATCGACCATCGCCCACCTCCTCGTGAGGCTTTTCGACCCGGATACCGGTGAGATCTGCCTCGATGGTCACACCCTTCTCAACCTGGACCGGGACGCTCTCGCCAGCTCCGTGAGCATCGTCTTCCAGGAGACGTTCCTCTTCAACGACTCTGTGTACAGCAATATCACCCTGGACGAGCCCTTCGACGACTCTGCGGTCTACGAGGCCGCCAAGCTGGCGAAAGCGCACGAGTTCATCAGCTCTCTGGAGCATGGCTACGGGACCGTGGTAGGCGAAAGGGGCACGTCGCTTTCAGGTGGCCAGAGGCAGAGGATCGCGATAGCCCGGGCCCTGATACGCCAGCCACGTCTGCTGGTGTTGGACGACGCCACATCGGCGGTGGATCCGGCCGTCGAAGGTCAGATCTTGGCCGGGCTGCGGCAGCTGGATACGACGGTGCTGATCGTCGCCTACCGTCGCTCGTCGATCGTGCTGGCCGACGAGGTGATCTACATCGAAGATGGGCGTGTCATCGACCGGGGAACACACGAGACGCTGTATCAGAGCTTGCCGGAATATCGCAGGTTGATCGACGCCTACGAAACGGTTCAGGAGCCCGCATGACAGCTGAGACGATCCCCGCTCCCCCGACCGCCAGACGACAACATCAGGGTGCTTGGACGACGGTCAAGAGGGGCTTGAGTCTCTCCCCGGAGCTACGACTCGGCCTCGGTGCAACCCTTGCTATCTCGCTTGTAGCGACTGCTGGCAGGGTGATCGTGCCGATAGCGATTCAACAGATCATCGACGGTGGCTTCGCCGACGGCGGCGTGGACATGGGATTCGTTCTCCAGATGATCCTCCTCGCCTTCGGAGCGGTCGTCATCACGGCAGCCTTCACGGGCTGGATGCATCTGCGACTTGCCCGAGTTTCGGAGACTGCTCTCTCTGGCCTGCGTATTCGTGCATTTCGTCACATCCACGACCTGTCGATGCTTCATCAAGCCTCGGAGCAACGCGGCGTGTTGGTCGCTCGCGTCACCTCGGACGTCGACCAGATCAGCAGGTTCATGCAGTGGGCCGGGCTCATGCTGGTAGTCAACGGTGGTCAGGCGCTCCTCGCCCTGATCGTGATGCTGGTCATGTCGGTGTGGCTGGGCCTCGTGGTGTTGGCAACGGTCCCGTTCATCGTCTTGATGATCAGGTTCTTCCAGTCACGTCTCGAGGTGGCATTTCTCAAGGTCAGGGAGAGAGTTGGGTTCATGCTCGCGCTTCTCGCCGAAACCGTCGTTGGGGCACCTGTGATCAGGGCCTACGGCATAGAGAGGCGGACACGAGAGCGCTTGGAGGAAGCGATCGAGAGCCATCGGGTTGCCGGAGTCGAGGCGGGCCGGTTGTCTGCGACTTTCTCAGGGGCGGGCGAGATCTCGTCAGCCATCGTCATAGCCGCAGTGATCGTTGTCGGGACGATCCTCGCGGTTCAGGGCACGACGACGATCGGCACCGTGATTGCTTTTCTGTTCCTCGTTCAACTGTTCGTGCAGCCCGTCCAGGTGATGGGTGAGGCGGTCAACGAGGCCCAAACTGCCGTGGCCGGGTGGAGTCGCGTTCTGGACATCCTCGACATCGAGCCCGATGTGGCCGATCCGGGCCCGGCTGGAGTGGATCTGCCCCATGAGCCTCTTGGCGTTCGATTCGATGACGTCGTCTTCCGATATCCTCGGCCTGGAGAGACAGCACGGGAGGCGGATGCGACCCCGGCTCTGCGCGACGTGCGGGTCGCGATTGAGCCCCGTCAGCGTGTGGCGGTCGTGGGCGAAACAGGATCAGGCAAGACCACCTTCGCCAAGTTGCTCACCCGGCTCATGGATCCCTCTGAAGGCACGGTCCACGTCGGCGGCCGGGATGTGAGGGATATCAGGTTCGAGTCGCTGCGCGATCGTGTCGTGATGGTCCCTCAGGAAGGGATGCTGTTCAGGGGCACCATCGCCGACAACGTCCGCATGGGCCGGCCGAGCGCCACGGATAGGGAGATCCTTGCAGCGTTCGAGCGTCTCGGGCTGCGGGATTGGCTCGATGAGCTCGGTCAGGGGCTCAACACGCCTGTGGGCGAACGTGGCGGGTCGCTCTCGGTCGGCGAGCGCCAGCTGGTGACCCTCGTGCGGGCTGCCATTGCCGACCCCGACCTCCTCGTCCTGGACGAAGCAACCTCGGCTGTAGACCCGGCGACCGAGGTGCGGATCAATCGGGCATTACACGAGCTGACCCGAGGCCGAACCGTCGTCACCATCGCGCACCGACTGTCAACGGCCGAAGCGGCCGATCGCGTCCTGGTGTTCGATGGCGGAGTTATCCGCCAGGATGGCACCCATGAGGAGCTGGTGGCCGAGGGCGGTGTGTACGGGAACCTCTTTGCCTCATGGCAACGAGGTGCGACCCACTGACTAGAGGCTTGCGGCAAGGAGCCCGCAGCACAACGCGATTCCTGCTGCGACAGGGGCCCAGATCTTCTCTACTTTGGATGGCGAGGCGAGATTCGCCACCGCACCCAGCCCGAAGAGGCCGGTCAACACCCAGAGGATCGCAACGCCGGCACTTCGATCGACCAGGTTCAGATCGGCCAACTGCCCTGCATCCAAGACCAGGAGGGTGATCCAGGGGTACACCACCAAACCTGCAAAAGCGCTGGCAACACGCATTCCAGGTGTGAGAACCCCAGGCTTTCGCCCGCCCCAGGCAGCAGAGCCCCAGGGAGCGCCGGCGGCGAGCGCGAGTTGGAACACCATGGTTATGAGGAGCAGGGCCGAGGCCACAAGGGCCATGGCTCTCACGCTTGAGGAGTCCATTCGATGGTCAAGGCAGATCCACACTCATGGTGCCGCCACCCCATCCGTTCGCCAGATCGCGACCCTCGACCACGATCGTGTCTACTTCGGTAGGTATTTCAACTCCTCGTAGTGATCGTGTGAACGGCTGTTCGCCGGCGTGGTCGTGGAGGAGCTCCCGGACACCAAAGACCGTGCCATCGGAAGACCTGATCCGCCATGCATCGGCGTACTGCTCCGGCGAGTCGTACGGCGAGCTGAGAGTCACGTCGAAGCTATAGCGCCCATCCCCTTCCTTTTGCACCACGACGTCGACGACGTCTGGGAAGAGCCGATCAGCATTCGTGCCGAGCTCGGGGTCGGAACAGACATCCTGGCTGACACCGGGTCGGGGATTGAAGACTCGTCCCTCCACGAATCCTGACCCCGGGTCTTCGGTCGTGAGGAACGCTTTGACCGCATCAGCGACCGCGGCAGCAGCCACTGGTGGATACTCGGGGGTACTGAATAGGTCAGCCTCGGGTGGGTTCGAGATGTAGCCCAACTCGACGAGAGCAGTCGTCGTTTCCGGGTGTCGGAGGATGCCGTAGGCGTCATCGCCCCGGTTGTTGAGGACCGTCATGACGCCGGAGTCTTCCGCAGCGGACCAGGCCACGTCAAAGGTCGCGAGCGCCTCTCTCGTTTGGCCCCAGAGCAGCCCACCCAGCCGGGCGGATTGCTTCGAGTCCTTCTGGATGAATATCTCGATCCCCGGCTCGTCGGACGGTCCCGGGGTCGGGGCGTTGTGATGTATGGACACCATCAGATCAGCTTGGAGCGTGTCGGCCAGATGAGCTCTCACAAACAGAGGGCTCGTGTAGTCCCCATTCCTGGTGAGGACAGCATCGATTCCCCCTTCAGCGAGGAGATCAACCACGAGTCTGGCTACTTCGAGGTTGATCTCCTTTTCGGCAAGCCCGTTCGCACCAACAGCGCCAGTGTCGGTCGGCCCACCGTGGCCAGGATCGATGACAACTCTGGTCCTTCCGAGTGGCTTCCCGGACTGGAGCTCGACCTCGAATCCGCATGGGGTCATGACCAGGAATCCCGCGGAGAGCTCCTCTAGCACGGCGACCGGGACCCCGGCTGGAGTCACTAGACCGAGGATCGCAGAAGAAACCGTGGAGGTGGGGGCGTTGGCAACTGTGGACGGCGTGCTCGGAGTCGCTGCTGCTGTGGTGGTGCTGCCGGTCAGACCCGGCCCGTCGGTGGTCGTTTGCTCCGTTTGCGATCCGGGTGTGCACGCCGCCAATCCAAGAAGGGCAGTCAGTGTCACCACATGCCTAATACGCACGCGTCGTGCCTATTCTCAGCTCGTGTTCGGGCCCCTCAATGGTGTGCGTCTTGCCCTTGTCATCTCGGCTGCGGTCGCCGGAGTCGTGGCGATCTTTGCGGGCTTTGCGGTTGCAGGAGTGATCCTGCTCGTCGGCGTGGGCCTCCATGGCGCCGGCTGGCTCTATCTGTACAGCCAGCGTCACCCCGACGCCTCCGACTGATCGGCGTCCCGTCAAGTGGGCAGCATCTCCTCGAAGCTCGCTGCCAGATCCTCGGCCCGGGCTTGGAGCTTTGACTGTTCGACTTGGGCGTCGGCAGTGAAGCCGGTGACCAGGTCCACGTAGATCTTCAACTTGGGTTCGGTCCCGCTGGGACGTACCAGGATCCTGCCTGAATCGCCAAGAGACAGCTCGATCAACGCTTGGGCACCGAGCCATCTGGGTCGGTTTTCGGCACCAGATCGATAATCGGTGAAGTCTTCGACCCGAAATTCACCGATCGAGGTTGGTGGGCTGTCGGCAACCGCCCGGATCGCTGCTTGGATCACTTTCTGACCTTCCGCGCCGGAGCGAGTGATCGAGTGTTGGGCTGATGCCCAGATCCCGGCGAGCTCCCACAGTTGGGCTAGACGGTGCAGCACTCCCTCTCCCGCAGATCGGAGCCCGGCCATCAGGTCGGCGAACACCAAGGCTGTCGAAATGCCGTCCTTGTCTCGGACTGTCTGGCCAATCGTGTACCCGAGTGCCTCCTCATAGCCGAAGACGAATTCTCCGACTCCCGAGTCCTCGAGGTCCATTGCCGCATTTGCGATCCACTTGAAACCGGTGAGAGTGCGCTCGAAGTGCGCTCCGTAGTGCGCGGCGATCCGACCCAACATCGGGCTCGACACGATCGAGTTGATGACGATCGGCCTGACTGCGTCACCATGGTGGCGCAGGACGTAGTCACCGAGAAGGACGCCCACTTCGTTGCCGGTGAGGGGGCGCCAAGAGCCTTCGCTTGGTATTACCGCCGCAAACCTGTCGGCGTCAGGGTCGTTGGCGATAACGAGATCGGCCCGTTCACTCTCGGCCAGCTCTATCGCCAGATCGAGCGCCCCATCTTCTTCGGGGTTGGGGAAGGCGACGGTCGGAAAAGTCCCATCTGGGGCGGCCTGCTCGGGGACTGGTATGAGGCCATGATGCCCGGCCCTCTCGAACAGTCTGGATATCGCCTCACCCCCGACTCCGTGGATCGGCGTGTACACGATCTTCATCGTCGAGGTTTCGGGAGATGGCCTGGATAGGTTCACCTCTTCCCAATACACGTCGAGCAAGTCCGGGGAAACAGTGCGTATCAACTCTGACTCGACCCGGAAGGCCGACTCGACTCTCGGTACCTGATTGGCCGGCCCGACCTGATCGATCGCCTCGGAGACCTCCCGATCCATTGGAGGGATGATTTGTGCCCCGTTGGAGGCGTACACCTTGTATCCGTTGTCTGCCGGCGGGTTGTGGGAAGCCGTGACCACCACGGCGGCAGAAGCGTCCAAGTGTTTGCAGGCGAATGCAACCAACGGTGTCGGAGTCACCTCCGGAAAGTAAGCGACCGGAATCCCCGCAGCGGCGATGACTCCCGCCGTGTCCTCGGCAAAGCGACGGCTGGAGGGTCGAGCGTCGAACCCGACCACGACCGGAGCCCCGGGCAATCCGCCGTGCCGGTCGATCAGATAGTCGACGAGGCCACGTGTGGTCTTGATGACAACCGCTCGGTTCATTCGGTTGGGGCCGGCAGCCACACGACCCCTCAGGCCGGCCGTCCCGAACTCGAGCATCCCGCTCATTCGATCCCGCAATTCCACGGTGTTGGAGGAGTCGATCAGACTCTGCAACTCAGCTCTGGTTTCCGTGTCGGGGTCACCCTCGATCCAGGTCTTGGCGTGATCCAGGATCTCAGGGTGCATGTCTCAACGTGCCTTCTGTTGCCAGTTCCAGGAGTCGGCGCACATCTCGTGGAGGTCCCGTGTCGTCATCCAACCCAGATGCTCGGTGGCCATGGTCACGTCGGCCCAGCTCGCGGCGACATCTCCGGGGCGCCGACCGGTGATCTCATAAGCCACGGGCCTGCTCGACACTTCTTCATACGCCCGAACGAGCTCGAGAACGCTGTGACCCTGGCCGGTGCCCAGGTTGTATGTGTGCACGCCGGCGTCTCCCGCGTGTCGGGCCAGGGCGGCTAGATGACCCTCAGCGAGGTCGACGACGTGGATGTAGTCGCGGATTCCCGTGCCATCAGCTGTCGGGTAGTCGTCTCCGAACACCTGCAGCTTGGGCAGGATGCCTGCTGCCACCCTGGCCACATAGGGCATGAGGTTGTTTGGGGTTCCCACAGGGTCCTCGCCGAGAAGACCGCTCGGGTGGGCGCCAACCGGGTTGAAATAGCGCAGGAGGGAAACGCTCCAGTCCGGGTTCGCCAGCTGGACGTCGCGGAGCACCTGCTCCATCATGATCTTGGTCCATCCGTACGGATTGGTGGCCGTCCCTATTGGCATGGATTCGTCGAGTGGAAGTGTCTCGGGCTCGCCATAGACGGTGCACGAGGAGCTGAAAACGAACGAGTTGACATCGGCTTCGAGGAGCGCCTCGACCAAGGAGATCGTGCCGCTGACGTTGTTGTCGTAGTACAGCATCGGCTTCTCGACCGACTCCCCCACTGCTTTCAGGGCTGCGAAGTGCATACAGGCGTCGAATCCTGTTCGGGCGATATCAGTCATTGCGTCCTTGTCCCTGATATCGGCTTCATGGAGCTCGGGGACATTGCCGGTCAGTTTCCCGATGCGGCCGAGAACCGACCGATCCGAATTGATGAAGTTGTCGACCACGACGGGTTCATGGCCTGCTTCGATGAGACTTACGACTGTGTGGCTGCCGACGAAACCGGCGCCCCCGGTTACCAAGACACGCATGAGTCGGAGAGGTTAGACCGGGGTGAGGTCAAGCCCCGGGCAGGCTGAGCGTGAAGATCGAGTAGCCGTCTTCGTGCGAGTAGGTGATCTCGCCACCCATGAGTCTTGCCAGCTCCCTCGCCACCGGTAGCCCGAGACCGACGGATGAGGGATGGTTGGAATGGCTTCCCCGCCTGAAGGCCCGGAATATGTCGTCCAGCTCTTGATCAGGGATCGGTTGACCGTTGTCGCACACTCGAATGCGAACCCGCTCCCCTAGCGAGTCGACGCGTATCGCGATCTCGTTGCCACCATGGTTGATGGCATTGTTAACCAGGTTGCGGACGATTTGGCGAGTTCGCCTCGGATCGGCGAAGACGCTGGTTTCCTCGTTTTGAATTGCGAAGTCGATCTTGTCCGGCGCCACCGTGAGGATCGGGCTGACGGCGTCGACGACGTCGAACTGTTCTGGTGAGATCGCAACACGGCTCACATCGTCGCGATAGGCGACCAGAAGATCTTCTATGAGCCATGCTGCGTCGTCGGCCTGGCGAGCGATCATCTCGCTCATGTCGTGACGTTCCTTGTCGTCGAAGGCCTCATATCGATCGGCGAGCTCGTGGCTCAGACCCACGACGACGGCTATCGGATTGCGAAGCTCGTGGGAAACCGTCGCCAGGAATTCCTGACGCGCCTTGGTCGCCTCGATCTTCTCGGTCACGTCGATGAGCGCACCCTCGTAGTACAAGAGATCGCCTCGGTCGTCTCGGATCGCCCGTGCCGTGTCCTGGACCCAGATCGTTGATCCATCGGCGCACTTCAGCTCTACGTCGAAGTCGAAGACCAGGCCCTTTTCGTTCATCTCGCTGATCCAACGGTGTCTTTCTACCGGGTCGACGTAAACGGAAGAGACGAGGCTCATCGCCGATATGAGATCCTCCATGCTCTCATATCCAAGAAGGCCAACGAGCGCGTCATTCGCCACGAGGAGGTTTCCCTCCTCGTCGGTTCGGTAGAGCGCGACGGGAACGCGCCTGAACAAGTCTGTCAGTTCCGATGCACCTGACATGCCGTCTGCTTTATCGGCAGACATCGTCGAAGTCTCCATAGGACTTCCAGCTCATGACTCGGCTTTGGTGAGGCTCTCCCCGCTCAGAGTCCATCTCTCCCCGGTCCGAATCTCGGCGCCGGACACAGCGATCGGACAGGTGGCACCGTAGAGCTCTCCGGCGACGAGCGCTCCGATCACAAGTATCGAGTCGATCTGATCCAGGACGATGGCCGCGGGCCCGGTTCCCAGACGAAGGGCTTCGGCGAGGACCGCGGAAGAGGAGCTCGAGCCTCGCCCATGAGCCATCGAGAGGATCTTGCCGGTGATGACTTCGCCATGTTGAGGGTGACGCTCCTCGACGATCACGCCGGTCACCGGATCCACGCCACCCCAGAACGAGAGGGGCTCATCCAGGCGTAGCCCGTCTCCGTCGGCGTCGCCACGGATGAGGACCTTCGCTTTGATCATCGCCATTCATCCGTCACGACGACCCGCCCTTCGATTGCGCTGAGGACGCACTCGGTCAACGAGGCAAACACCACCTCGACCCCGAGATTGGCAGGGGCATAGTGAGCCCACTTTGCCGAGTCCGTCATAACCACTCCGGCTACATCGCCGATGATCGGAGTGATGTAGGTACAGGTGTCGGTGACCACCGTGGCTCCGAACTCGTCGAGGGAACCGACGATGCCAGCACGCTCCGCCTCCGAGAGAACATCCCGCGCTGTGTTGACGAAGAAGGGAACCTGTGTGACCTGGCCCTCGGCAACTGAGGCCAGAGTCTTGAGTTCCGAGAGGGACATATGCGGCGTGCCGACGCTGACGGCTCCGAGAGGGCCCGCTCCGGTGCTCAGATCCTCCTTTGCCCGGCTGAAATCGGGGGTGCCGAGCGTGATGGTCTCAACCGGGTTGGCTCCGCCGAAGGCAGTGGCCCGGTCTGGAGCCTCTGGCGTCACACCTAATACATGGAACATGGCGACCGCACCCGACGACGCAGCCCCAGCGCCGAGTGCTTTGAGACGGTCTTCGGTGGCTCTCTCATCCAATCCGGTTATGACCGGTATCTCCATCCCGGCCCGATGACCGAGCAGATATCCGAGAATCGGATAGAAGACGTCGAGGTCGAGTAGATGGTCGTCGACTTCGACAACGAACTCGATCGACCCGAAGCGGCCCTCATCGGTGTGGAGCCCGGTTAGAGGAGCCCGCCCGGTCAGGGCGCAACAGATGTCGATGAAATCGCCATACCGATTCGTCCTCGCTCCGAGGACCGAATTGGCGAACACGATTGCGTTGGATTCTCCCCATGCGATCTGCTGACCCCTCGAAGGGCGTTGTGCCAACTGATATGGGGCACACGTCCAGGTGGGTTGGCAGCCAAGACCGACATATGTGTCGGTCAGCTCCCGCGACTTGCGGGCCAGCTCTGGGTCTCCCCGGAACAACTCGGGATGGAGCATGTCGATCGAGGCAACATTCAACGTCGTCGGGACGCGGACCCTGGAATCTCCCCTGGCCAGGGCCTTGGCCAGATCGATGCCCGATTGACCGTGGAAGAGACACCCGTCGATATGAGCGCCCTCGATCTCGATGAGACGGGGGGCGTCTTCGCTCTCGGCAACGGCTGTCAGGAGCTTCATGGCGAGCTGTACGCCGGGGCCATGACCGCCGGCCAGCATTGCCCGCTCTTCCTCACTCAGACGCATTTGTCTCTAACGCTCCCCAACGGAATGGAAACAGTTGTGCCTCCGGTGCTCAAGACTCGAACGGCAGCTCCTGCTGGGCTTCGGGACGGACATGCCTCTCCAGGCCGTTCCACATGAGGTAGTCCATGAAGACCCATGAGCGTCGGTGGATGGCAGAGGGCCCCGCAGCTTGGAGGGCGGCCTTGTGAATCGGGCACGGATATCCCTTGTTCGCCTCGAAGTTGTAGCCCGGGAAGTCCGGCGCCATCCCCTTCATGATCCTGTCTCTGGTCACCTTGGCCAGTATCGATGCCGCTGCAATGGACAATGACGAACGGTCGCCACCGACGATCCTGCGTGCTCCGCCGACGAAGTCCCAGTTTCCGTCGACGATTATGTGGTCCGGATCGTGCCCCAGTCCTTCGAGAGCCCGCCGCGCAGCCAGTCTTTGCGCTTCGGACATCCCCAATTCGTCGCACTCCCGAGCTGAGGCGTGACCGACGGACCACGACTCGCACCAACCGGCGATTCGATCGAACAGTGCTTCACGTTCGGGCTCGGTCAGCATCTTCGAGTCCCGTATCTTGTAGACACGTCTGTCCTTAGGTACCACGGCAGCCCCCACGCTGATCGGGCCCGCCCATGCTCCCCGGCCCACCTCGTCGACGCCTACCACGACCACCGAGTCGTGGCTCCACAGCTCTCGTTCCACCGCCAAGCCCGGCGAACGTCGTTTGAGACTCGGACGTAGACGGGGCGTGGTGCCGGTAGTCATCGGGGCCAGGGTAGGAACCAAACGCCGGACGAGCGTGGATCAGTTGTCTCGGACATCGTCGGGGAAGGTCGACACCAGTGAGAGATAGCTCGGTTGTCGCCGCAGCACCCTCCGCCACTGGCCATCTGGATCGTCGAATGGATCGTCGGGAGACGCCTGGACCACGTACCAGGAGCCGGTTTCGAGCTCTTCTTCCAATTGGCCCTTGCCCCAGCCGGCATAACCCGAGTAGATGCGCACTGATGGGCCCGTGTCCTCATCTGGCGATGCCGACAGGTCGACCAGGCTCAGTCCCGGTACGCCGGCGGGGAGCCCGTTGGAGGTAGAGAGACCGATGGCTACCTCTGGCTCAACCGGGCCGCCATAGTGAATCTTGTGTGGCGGCTGGGTTCGCCCTGCCCACTCAGGGAGGTGCGTCTCGACGCGCTCCAACGACGGACGGTTCAGAACGACGCCCACCGTGCCGTCCTCGTCGTCCTGGAGCATGAGTATCACGGTGCGATAGAAGTTTGGGTCGAGCAGCAACGGAGTCGCTATCAACAGCTTTCCTTCGACCGAGCTCGCCATGCGGCAATCGTGCCACACGCCCGGAGATTGATGAAGCTGTGGTCGTCGGCACCCCCTATTAGCGTGACGCCGATGGCGCTTCCCACTGTCCTTCTGCACGATCACCTGGATGGGGGGCTACGTCCAGCCACGATCCTCGACCTCGCGGACGAGCTTGGCTACGACGCTCTCCCCGAGACAGAGGTCGGAGCCCTCGCCAAGTGGTTCGACCAATCGGAGTCGGGCTCACTGGAGACCTATTTGGACGCCTTCGTACACACGATCGCAGTGATGCAAACCGGTGCGGCCCTCGAACGCATCGCCTACGAGGCTGTTCTCGACCTCTCCGCCGATGGGGTGGCCTACGCCGAAATCCGATTCTGCCCAGCGCTACATACCCAGCGCGGGCTCAGCCACGCCCAGGTCGTGGAAGCCATTTCCTCCGGTATGAGGCTCGGGGAAGCCGAAACCGGCCTCAAATGGGGCCTCATAATCGACGCGCTACGTCAACATCCCTGGAGTGAGGAGATGGCCCGAGTCGCAATCGGCCACCGTGGATCGGGCGTCGTTGGATTCGATATCGCCGGCCCTGAAGCAACCAATCCACCCGAGAGGCATCTTCTGGCCTGTCGCCTGGTCCGTGAGTCTGGCCTCAGGCTGACGATCCACGCGGGAGAGGCGGCCGGCAGGAACGGGGTCAGATACATAGCCGCCGCGATCGACAAGTGTGGGGCGGAACGGCTCGGGCATGGATTGGAGATCATCGATGATTGCGATGTGAGTGACGGGGAAATCGTCGATCTGGGAGCGGTTGCCCGGCGCGTACGGGACCGACAGATCCCGCTCGAGATGTGCCCTGCCTCGAACCTCGCCACGAACCGCCTCACCCCGGAGCAACACCCGATCGGCGCTCTGTACCGCGCCGGGTTCAACATCACACTGAGTACCGACAATCGCCTCATGAGCAACACGTCGATGTCCTCGGAATTCGACTTCGCCCGGTCGCATCACGGTTTCGCGATCGGCGACCTGGCGTTGACCACCCGGAGGAGCATGGAAGCCGCTTTCTGTGATCGGGACACCAAAGCAGCTCTTTGGGAGGAGGTCCTGGCACCCGCCTACGAAGATGCAGGGGCCGCAGTCGAGACGAACTGGATCTGATGATGCGAGCGCTCGTCAAACACCCCGATGAAATCGGACTCCGCATGGAGGAGGTTCCCGTTCCCGAGCCGGGTTCGGATGACGTTCTCATTCGCGTAGACACCACGGGGATCTGCGGAACGGATCTGCACATCTACCAGTGGGACGAATGGGCCGCCGAGACCGTGCCCGCGCCGATGGTCGTCGGTCATGAGTTCTCTGGGCATATTGAGGGTGTTGGCTCGAACGTCTCCGGCTTCGAAGTGGGCGAGCTCGTCTCGGCGGAGGGTCACGTCGTCTGCGCGAGCTGTCGAAACTGCCTGGCCGGTAGACGACATCTGTGTCACGACCCGAAAGGGGTCGGTGTCAACATCCCCGGCGCGTTTGCCGACTACGTCCTGATACCGAAGGGCAACGTTTGGCGACATGTGGATGAGGTGTCACCCGAGATCGCCGCGCTCTTCGACCCTTTTGGCAACGCAGTGCACACTGCCCTCAAGTTCGGCGTACTGGGTGAAGATGTGCTGATAACGGGAGCAGGGCCGATCGGTCTGATGGCCACCGCCGTCGTCCAGCATTCGGGTGCGCGGAATGTCATAGTCACCGATGTCAATCCCTTTCGCCTGGACATCGCTCGTCGCATGGGTGCAACCCGAGCCGTGGACGTTCGAAAAGAGTCACTTTCAGATGTTCAGGATGAGTTGGGGATGCTCGAGGGTTTCGATGTCGCTCTGGAATTCTCGGGGAGCAAAGACGCCTATCAGGACATCCTCGAGAACACCATCCACGGCGCCAACGTCGCACTACTCGGGATTCCACCGGAGCCATTCGAGATCGACTGGTCGATCGTCATCTTCAACATGCTCAACCTCAAAGGCATCTACGGTCGGGAGATGTTCGACACCTGGTACAAGATGAATGTGCTCATCCAATCCGGTATCGACATCTCCCCCGTCATCACGCACCGATTCGACGCCGAGGACTACGAGAAGGCCTTCGACGCGATCCAGAGCGCCGAGTCAGCCAAGGTCCTGATGCACTGGTCTGATTGAGACGGCCGGTGGAATGAGCTGAACCGGGGCCGGTCGACGCTCCTCCTGGAGATCGTCGGGTATTTGTCTTGCGATGGGGGTTGTTTCTGTCTTAGCTAGAACGTATGTTCGAGTGTATGGATTTGAGTGTGTTGTCTACCGATACTTTGGAACA
>JAHEJW010000005.1 GCA_024638655.1 bacterium
TCCCCCGATTGATCCAGCCTGGGGGCGCATCGGCGTCGTTGCGGCGTGATCCAGATAGATCATCGATCGTCAATTGTCGCAGGATCCCCCGATTGATCCAGCCTGGGGGGCATCCGTCGCGACCGTCAGGACCGAAATATGGTCATGTACACGATGAGAGGACGGCAATGGCTCGCATCCGGGTGATCAGGGACATGCCGATCCGTCACGACATGGTTTGGGAGGCGTTGGCCGACCTGGGATCTCACGCCGAATGGATGAAGGATGCAGAGAGTCTCGAGTTCACCACGGAGAAGAGAAGAGGCATCGGCACCGCGATGAGGGTTGCCACTCGGGTGGGCCCATTTCGAACGATGGACGTGCTCGAGGTCACCGGATGGGAAGAAGGCGAATCCATCGACGTCGTCCACCGAGGGCTGGTGACCGGCACCGGAACCCTGGCTGCGACCCGGAGCAACGGCTCCACCAGGGTCAGTTGGGCAGAGAATCTGCGTTTCCCTTGGTGGCTGGGTGGTCCCGTGACGGCGATCCTGGCCAAGCCGGTGCTCGCCGCGATCTGGCGGGGAAACCTCGAGCGACTCGAGGAGAGTCTCAACTACCGCTGAAATCCGGCTCTCTCTTCTCGACGAATGCATCGACACCTTCGACCGCGTCTTTGCTGGCGAAGCAGCGCTGGAAGCCCTCCATCTCCTCCCTCATTCCCGCATCGAGATCGTGGCCGAGGCCGGCAGCGAGAGCCTTCTTGGCGGCCCCGAGCGCCAAGGTTGCCTTGGTCGCCCACTCGGCGGCATCATTCAGGGCGAGGCCCAGGACTTCCCCGGAGGGGACAACTTTGTCCGCGTATCCGAGACGAGCAGCCTCTTCGGCGCCGACCTGGCGTCCCGAGTAGACCAAATCCTTCGCGTTCTGGAAACCGATCACCCGCTGAAGACGCTGGGTGCCCCCTGCACCGGGGATCAGGCCCAGGGAGATCTCGGGTTGACCGATCCGTGCGTCGTCGGCCATATAGCGAAAGTCGCAACCCAGCGAGAGCTCGCACCCTCCCCCGAGGGCATATCCATGGACTGCGGCAATGGTGGGTTTCTCCAGCCGATCCAGGACGTCTATCGCCTTGACCAAGCCTCTCGCCGTCATCTCCTGGCCACCCGAGTCGAGCGTCTCTTTGAAGCCCTTTATGTCGGCTCCAGCAGCGAAATGCGGCTGACCGGTGACTACGACCGATCGGATCGAGTCATCCTGGCATTGGGTGAAAGCCTCGGTCAGCTCGGCGGCAAGAGCCTTGGAAAGGGCGTTAACGGGTGGGCGGTCGAGACGGACGAGGGCCACCGCCCCGTCCACTGTCAGCTCTACGAATTCCATTGTCGGGACACTAGACCCGGCTTTTCGGGCCGGGACAGGCCACCAGACCCAGCTTCTCGGTCATCGCCCTCTCGGCCCCTCGTGGTAACAGCAGGCAGGTCCTTGAGGGTTCTGGTTCGCCTCGCCGGGACAGGCCACCAGACCCAGCTTCTCGGTCATCGCCCTCCGGGCCGCGTGGTAACAGCAGGCAGGTCCTTGAGTGTTCTGGTTCGCCTCGCCGGGACAGGCCTCACCTGCATCCGCGCATCCACGACACACACTCCCTCGCCGGGCGGCAGCACCTTCACGGGGTTGAGATCCATCTCGGTCAGCTCCGGCATCTCGGTGATCAGGGCGGAGATCCTCCTCAGTGCGTCCTCCAATGCATCGATGTCCCCGAGGGGATTGTTCCGATAGCCCTCGAGCAGCTTGTAGCCCTTGGTCTCTCGAACCATCTCGGCCGCATCGACATCCGTGATGGGGTATATCCGGAAGGCGACGTCCTTCAACAGCTCGACGTAGATGCCTCCGAGACCAAAAGCGACGAGAGGCCCGAAGTTCGGATCGAGAGCCATCCCGATCAGGACCTCGTGACCACCTTCGACGAACTCCTGCACGAGCACACCGTCGACCTGATCCACGACCCCGGTCACCTGTCGAAATGCCTTCTCGACTTCCTCGTCTCCCTCAATGTCGAGTACAACACCTCCGGCATCGGACTTGTGAAGGGCCTCCTCCGAGATCACCTTCATGACCACAGAGCCGTCGGCTTTCGCTGCCGCCGACTTCGCCTCTTCGACGTCCTTCACCACTCGAGTGAACGGGGTCCTCAGGCCTGCTGCGTTCAGACAACGATCGACCTCTTCCGGATCGAGCCATCCGCCCTCTTCCCCGAGACGAGAGAGAGCCGAATCCACGACGTTTCTGATCTCCGTGGCGGCCTCGCGATCCAGCTCGAACTCGACACCAGGGTCACGCTGGCGCCAATTCCCATGCCGAACCGCACGCGCCAACGCAACCGCTCCGTCTTCGGGGAAGATGTAGGCAGGAATCGAACGGGCGCCCTCCTCACCTGCCAGGGCGCGGCCGGCACCCTCTGACTGCATGAACACGGACAACAGCGTGACCGGCCCGTTGTATGAGGCCTGGCATCCTCTCATGGCGGCCGCCACCTCGCCCGCGCCCTCTGGTGAAGTCGGGACATAGATGACCATCAACGAGTCCACTTCGCCGGACTCGAGAATCAGGCTCGTTGCGTGTGCAAACTCGTCGGGCCCTCCTGAGGCGATCAGATCGACGGGGTTCCGGGCCGAAGCTTCTGCAGCCAACTCGGACTTGATCCGCCGCTGGAGCCCATCCGTGAGCGCCGGAACGACGAGGCCGTTCGCCTCGAGGGCGTCGGCCGCGAGAATGCCGGGGCCTCCTGCATTGGTCACGATGCCAACACGATCACCCATCGGGACCGGCTGGTTGGCGAGAAGGCTGGCGGCGTCGAAGAGCTCTTCGATGGTGTCCACGCGTATCACACCTGCCTGTCGGAACAACGCTGAAACGGCCACATCGGACGACGCAAGCGCACCGGTGTGTGATGAGGCGGCGCGGCTTCCCGCCGTGCTACGACCACTCTTGACGGCGATGATCGGCTTCCGTCGGCCGATGCGTCTGGCGATCCTGGAGAATTTCCGCGGATTCCCGAACGACTCCAGATAGAGGGTGATCACATCGGTCTGCGGGTCGTCTTCCCAGGCCAGCACGAGGTCGTTACCGCTGACGTCGGCTTTGTTCCCCACCGAGACGAACTGGGATATCCCGATGTTGTTCCTGGTTGCATAGTCGAGAATGGCGATCCCGAGCGCGCCCGACTGGCTCGACATGGCAACGTTGCCGGCGGGCGGGTAGACCGGGGCGAAGGTGCCGTTGAGCCTCACCGACTCGGCGGTGTTGAGCAGACCCATGCAGTTGGGCCCGATCATCCTCATACCGGAGTTCCGTACCACATCCAGGATCTCGTCCTCGAGGGCGGCACCCTCCTCTCCGACTTCGGAGAAGCCGGCCGAGATGACCACTATCCCGCGCACTTGCTTGATAGCGCACTGCTTCACCACGTCGAGCACGAAACGCTGGGGCACGACTATATAGGCCATGTCGACTTCGTCGGGTACGTCGAGAATCGTCGGGTAGGCGCGGACCGACCTGACCACCTTGGTGTTCGGATTGACCGGGTAGAGGGGACCGGTGAAACCAACAGAGAGGATGTTGTTGAACAGTTTGCCGCCAATCGACTCGGGATCGCTGGACGCACCGATCACGGCTATGGCCTTCGGGAAGAAGAACGGCAGGATCGAGGCGGCAACGGCCCTCTTTTCGCGCTCTGCCTCTGCAGACAGAGAAGCCACGCTCTCCTCGACGGGGAAGTCGACGGTGTATACACCCGAGTCCATCGTGCGGGTGAGCTCGTAGCCGGAATTGCGGAACACCCGCATCATCTGACGGTTCTCGGCGAGAACATAGGCGTTGAAACGCTCGATGCCGTGGTCACGCGCATAAGCGGTGAGCAGCTCGAGCAGCTCTGTGCCGATGCCCCTGCCTTGATGAGCATCGGCCACGGCGAACGCGACCTCCGCTGTCGTCGAGTCCTCCCCTTCTCGGTCATAGCGCCCAACCCCGATGAACTCCCCGTCCAACACTGCGACCAGCGCCATACGGTCGTCGTAGTCCACAGAGGTGAAGAACTCGACCTCGTCATCGCTCAGGGTCCTCTTGATCTTGAAGAATCGGAAGTACCTCGACTCCGGCCCGAGTCTCTCGAAGAACGATCGGAGGAGATCGCCGTCGTCGGGTTTGATCGGCCGAATGCGGGCCCCCGCACCGTCTTTGAGCACGACATCCAGCTCATATTCAGATGGGTATCCCGCCATCGCCACCTTTCTCAGACAGAACAGCAAGATAACGCGCAGCTAGGCGTCGAGAACACCGCTGGCGCAGACCCCCAAGGGTTACACTCCGCCGAGCGGGAACTGAGGTCCGATGATTTCGAACCGAAGCTTAGAGAGGAAAGACAGTTGTCTTCGTGGGGCCCGGGCTCGGTTCCTCTCCCCTCCCCCACCCACCGGTCCGGGTCCCACGACCCTTTCATGAACGTCGGTACGCAGGAAGGTAGATCTCGCCGACCTCGTCGGATGTGACCACCGGCGAAGGTCGGCCAGCAAGAAACACCGTGCCCGGGGTGGGAGTCGAACCCACACGAGCAGCGAGTGCTCAAGGGGGTTTAAGCCCCTCGCGTCTGCCATTCCGCCACCCGGGCCGCAGGATCAGCGTATCCCGATCAACTCCATGGCCGCCCCGTCGAGAGTGTCCTTCTCCGAGATGAGAGTCTCTGTCGACCCGAGTCGACTCATCACCGCCTCGGCGATGAGCGCCCCAGGGAGGATTACCGGAGCCCTCTTGGGGTCGAGGCCGGGTATGACCCTGGTCTCCTCCAAGGTCAGGGCAGAGAGCCGCACGGTCAACTCTCGAACGTCGCCTAGGCCCAGGACCGATCCATGAACGCGCTCGAGGTCGGGTTCGGAACGTCCAAGGGCGATCGCCGCGAGGCTGGTCCACGTCCCCGCCACGCCCACATGTGTTCCCACCTCATCCACCTCGACATCTGAGAACGTCGACTCGAGCATCTCACGGGCCCTCTCGATCTCGACATCCCGTGGTGGCCGATCAGGCAGGGCTCGATCCCCTAGCCGCACGGTGCCGATGTCCACGGAGAGCGATTGCTCGGCCGTCACGAACTCGGTGCTCCCCCCACCGATGTCGCTGACCACCACCGGGCCGATCGGATCAAGACCGCTGAGCGCTCCGCGATAGGCGTATCTCCCCTCTTTGCTTCCTGTGATGAGGCTGGGCCTGACGCCGAGGGCGGCCTCGGCCCGGTTGAAAAAAGGGTCTCGGTTGGCTGCGTCCCGCGAGGCAGAGGTAGCGATGGCCAGCCTGCGCTCAACACCCGCGTCGCTCATTCGTTGCCCGAAGTCCACCAGGACTTGAATCGTCGTGGCCATGGACTCTTCCGAGAGCGAGCCGGTCTCCTCGACACCTCGTCCCAGGCCGGTCACCTCTACCCACCTGCCCATTTCCTCGACCCCATCGGTGATCAGAAGCCTCATCGAATTGGTCCCGATGTCCACCACACCTACCTTCATGGTCGCTGAACCCACTCCGGGTTGACCTCCCCGTCCTCGACACACGGGACAACGCAGTCGAGGGGCCCGATCCAGGCTCCGACCAACTCTCCCACCGGATTGGCATGGCCTGCCGAACTATGTGCGTAATGGGCATGGAGGCACTTCACGCTCCGAGAGGAGCCACCGACACCCCCAGATGGCGCGGGATCGGCGCCGTCAGGCACCAGCTCGTCTCGCTCCAGGGAATACTCGGATTGGGCTCGCTCCAGAGCCGATCCGAACCCCGGGTCGGATTTCGACTTGCGGTCCATGCGTCTCACTCCTCCGGCCCCCTCGAGACGGCCGATCCGAGCCCGGGCCAGAGGACAAGTCAGCCAATAGAGCGTCGGGAAGGGCGTCCCGTCGTCGAGCAACGGTGGGACCCTGATGACCACGGGCAGCCTGAGGTGGCAACGGGTGACAACCTTGCACTCGGCCCGCGTGGGCCGCCCGATCTGAACCTCGACGACGTCGCGGTCCTCAGCCCAGGTCATGATCCGGCTTGATCAGCCCCGGTGATGAAGTCCCATAGCCGGTCAACCCAGGTGCGCTCCTCGGGCAGCTCGGTCGCCGCCGGCTGGGGGGCAAGCTCGGTGTCTGCCTCCGGAGGGTCGAGAACCACGTAGGCGCGCTCGCCGGGCCTCACATAGCCGAGCTTCTCGCGAGCAAGCTTCTCGACCTCGGCGTCGGTCTGGAGGGCGTCGACGTCGGCCTGAAGCCGTATGTTCTCCGCCTCCAACTCGCCTAGGTGAGCTCGTGCCGTCTCCACCTGGCGCTGTGACTCGAGGATTTGCTGGTAGGGCACGAGCTGGGTGAGAAAGGCGGCACCGACCAGAAGGAAGAGCAATGTAACGATTAGCATCCCCGGACGGCGGATGAGGGTCATCGCGCCCTCCTGAACGTGTTCCAGCCGCCAAACCGGGCCTCGCCGCCGAGCCGCTCCTCGATGCGGAGCAGCTGGTTGTACTTGGCGGTCCGCTCGCCCCTGGCAGGAGCGCCCGTCTTGATCTGGCCGGCGTTAGTGGCGACCGCGAGATGGGAGATGAAAGTGTCCTCGGTTTCGCCGCTGCGATGGGAGACCATCTGGGCAAACCCGGCTCCTTCGGCCAGTTGCATGGTGTGCAGTGTCTCGGAGACCGAGCCGATCTGATTCACCTTGATCAGGATGGCATTGGCCGCCGACTCCTTGATCCCTCTTTGGAGTATCTCTTCGTTGGTCACGAACAAATCGTCACCGACCAACTGAACCCGGTTACCGATGCGCTTGGTGAGAGCCTTCCAGCCATCCCAGTCGTCCTCTGACATGCCGTCCTCTACGGACACGAGCGGGTACCTGTCCACTAGTGACGCGAGGTAGTCCACCATCTCACCGGAGTCGAGCTCGCGCCCCTCGAGTGAATAGCGGCCCTCCCGATGGATCTCGGTCGCGGCGACGTCGAGCGCCAACGCAATCTCCGATCCGAGCTCATAGCCCGCCTCCTCGATCGCCTCGACCAACAGGTCGAGGGCGGCTTCGTTGGTCGCCAGATCGGGAGCGAAACCACCCTCATCACCAACGTTGGTGGTGAGACCACGTCCGGCGATAACTCGCTTCAGAGCGTGATAGACCTCGACTCCGGACCGAAGTGCCTCCTGATAGGAAGGCAATCCGGCCGGGACGAGCATGAATTCCTGAATGTCCACAGAGTTGGCGGCGTGGGCGCCACCATTGAGCACATTGAGACACGGAACCGGCAAGACCCTCGATGCCGGCCCGCCCAGGTATCTGTATAGAGGAAGCCCGACACTGGCCGCCGCCGCACGAGCCACTGCCATCGAAACCGCGAGAATGGCATTGGCTCCGAGGTTCGCCTTGTTCGTGGTCGCATCGAGGTCGGCCATCAGCAGGTCGATCTCCTCCTGACGGGTGGCGTCGCGACCCACCAGAGCCTTGGCGATCGTGTCGTTCACATTGGCCACGGCCCGGCTGACACCCTTGCCCATCCAGATCTCCCCACCGTCGCGCAGCTCGGAGGCTTCGAGTGAGCCGGTAGAGGCCCCGGACGGGACGATGGCGCGACCGAAGCCCGACTCAGTGAACACTTCCGCTTCGACAGTCGGGTTTCCCCGGGAGTCGAGAACCTGTCGGGCGTGGACCCGCACGATGCTGGTTTCGCTCATCACCTTGACCGCTGGCTGGCGCGCCAAGCTACCACTGGCGCGTTCTTGATCCGAAGACCTCCGGCAGCTCGTTCGAGCATTACCACCGTCTCAACTCTTGGCTCGTTCCCAGCGCTCGTCGAGCTCGTCGAGTGTGAGCCCGTCGAGAGGGCCCTCGGCCTCCATGGTTCTGAATCGGGTCTCGAACCGCCGGGTGGCTCCCATCAGGGCGAGCTCGGGATCGATCTCGACATGGCGTGCGAGATTCACGATTGAGAAGAGGAGGTCGCCGAGCTCTCCGGGTACGTCTCCGGTGCCAAACAAGGCGTCGGTGAGCTCCCCTAGCTCCTCCCGCACCTTGTCGAGAACGTCGCCGGCGCGATCCCAGTCGAAGCCGACTTTGGCCGCCCGGTTCTGGACCTTCGATGCTCTCTGCATGGCGGGCATTCCTGATGGAACTCCGTCGAGGGCCGAGCTGGGCTCCGTCCCCGAGCCGGCCCCCTGGTCGGGGCTCTCGGCCCTCTTGATCTCATCCCAATTGGTCTTCACCTCGGCGGCGGTGTCTGCATTCACGTCACCGAAGACATGGGGGTGGCGTCTCACCAGCTTCTGGCGCAACACCTCCGCCACATCGTCGATGTCAAAGACGCCGGCCTCCCTGGCTATCACCGCATGGAACAGGACAGACAGGAGGACGTCACCCAACTCGTCCTCCACCGCGGCATAGGCGACGAGATCCCCTGGATCGGAATCGAGAGCGACGATGGCGTCTATGAGCTCGTGGGTCTCCTCGACGAGGTACTTCGCGAGACTCTGATGGGTCTGTTCCCTGTCCCATGGGCACTCGGTGCGAAGCAACCGCATAGCCTGCACGGCCCCGATGAGACCTCCCGGATCCACGTCGACGAACAAAGAAGTCCTCGCGCCCGCAAGCGAGAAGTCCAGCGCCAAAGGCTGGGCCCGCCGTACCGACCGGTCGTCTGCGCCCAACCCCGCCAGGATCGTCACCTCAGACCCTTCCGGCGTGACACGGTCGATCGCCGCCGCGACGTCGGCCAGCACCTCTGGCTTGTCGAGGTGGGCGATGACAGTGGGCAAGTCGAGGACGAGTGGGTCGGGAAGATCGTGCCCATTGAGGATCTGCAGACCCCTGTCGAGCGGGTCATAGCCCACCTCCGCCAGGATTGCATCGAGGAAGGACTCCGCCGGGAGGATCTCGACATCCGCATCTGATGCGAGGAGTTTGCGAACGGCGAACTCGCCCACGAGAGGGCTGCCCGGCACCGCATAGACCACCGGCCTGTGGTGAGATTCCTCCAAGACTCGTCGCGAGATTGCCTCGTATACGGCATCGAAGGTGTCAGACGAGTCATAGAGATCGTCACAGCTCAGCACCTCCCGCATCTCGGCCAGTTGGCTGGCCGCAGGATGGTGGAGGGTCCGCACGACGATTGCTCGTCGCTGATCGAGAAGGAGATTCATAACCGGTTCTGGGACCCGGTCGAGATTTCCGGGGCCGAGACCGACGATGGTGATCACGAGCTGGGTGGTATCACCGTCGGCTGCGGAGCAGCCTGCCAGGTCCCGTACTGCTCGTCGACGGTCACTTCTGCTGCTGTGACCTGCTCGAGGAACCAGGAGTTCAGCTCGAGGGCGACTGCGTCCGACTGCAGCCTCTCGATGATCTCGTCCTCGGTGGGCAGGTCTTCGATCACGGGATCGACACGGTCGGTGACGAGCATGACATGAAAGCCAAACTGGGTCTCGACGATCTCGCTGTAGACCTCGCCGGTCGGTGCGGTCACGCTGGCATCGCGAAACTCCTCCACATACTGCCCAGCTGACCCACAAGGGAGCACACCGTTGTTCTCGGCGCTCCCCGGGTCCTCGGAGAGCTCTGCGGCCAGCTCACCGAAGTCCTCCCCTGCCTGCAAGCGGGTCAACGCATCCTGGGCCCCTTCGAGGGTGGGCACGAGGATGTGTGAGACGCAGACCTCGGTCAGAGATGCCGCCGCAATACCCAACTCGGCATCGATCTCCTCGGCTGTCGGATCGTCCACCTCGCCAGACAACTCGGCCCTCACCGCCTGGTCCAGGAGAGCTTGATGTGCGATGTTCCGGAGGAATTCCTCGCTCACCCCCCTGCTCGTCAGGAAAGCCTCACGATCTTCGCCTTCGGCGCTCGCCGACTCGAAGATGCGATCAGCCTCGGCGTCGATTTCGCCTTGACTGATATCAATGCCCCACTCGTCGGCAGCCGCTTTGGCGACGATGCTCCATTGGATCTCGAACCCCAGAAACTGGGCGAATTGCTCTTTCGGAATGGTCGATTCTTCGATGTTGATGAGGGACTCGACCTCGCCCACGGTTATGTCGGTGCCGTCGACGGTTGCGGCGATCGCGCCGCCAGCGCCGCCACAGGCTGCAACTACGAGCGCGGTCGCAACGAGTGCATATGAGAGCTTCTTCAAGAGGGAATCGTCCTTGTCGGGAGGAGTGGTCAATGCTAGGTGGCCGATCTCGCTATCCGAACACCGTGCGCCCCGGCCTCCGGCCTCACTCGGCGTCGTCGCGGCTGTCCGGCCACATCTTCGCCAAAAAGGATCTCAGACGCTCGACGAGTGGCTCCGTGGCTGGGATGAAGAGGATGCCTTCCGATGCCTGGAGCACTGCCCGGGGCTGGAGCCGCTCGAGACGGACCTCCTGAGAGGGCTTCAGCTCGACCGGAGACAGCCGGATCTCATCGCGCAGCTTGACGATCTCCTCGATGCCGATCCGCATCGCCTCGACACGGAGCCGAGCCAGGTCGATCAGCCACTCGGCTGCCTCGGGCAGCGTTCCATACCTGTCTTCCCACTCGGAGACGACATCTTCGACCTGTTCGGGGCTGGTGGTCGCCGCCAATCTGCGATATGCCTCGATCCTGAGCTCCTGATCCGAGACATACGACTCCGGGATGTGGGCGTCGACCGGGAGGTCGATCCTGATTTCCGGCGGCCCCGACACCTCGATCTCACGACCCTCCATCTCTGCCACGGCCTCGGCGACGAGCTCGGCGTAGAGGTCGAAGCCCACTGCTGCGATATGCCCGCTCTGCACCTCTCCCAGGATCGAGCCGGCACCCCGGATCTCGAGATCCCTCAGTGCCAGGTGAAAGCCCGAACCCAGATCGGTCGCCTCACCTATCGCCTCGAGTCTTCGATGGGCCTCTTCGGTGAGGGTCTGATCGGGGGGGTGGAACAGGTATGCATAAGCCCTCTGGTCCGACCGGCCGACCCGCCCCCTCAATTGATAGAGCTGCGCCAGGCCGAGCAGGTCGGCCCTTTCGACTATCAGGGTGTTCACCTTCGGCAGGTCGAGGCCCGACTCGATGATCGTCGTAGCCACCAAAACGTCGTTTTCGTGGTTCCAGAAATCGATCATCACCTGCTCCAGCTGGCCCTCCGACATCTGCCCATGTGCAACCACGTACCGCGCATCTGGAGCGAGCTCGCGAAGCCGGGCCACGGCACGATCGATCGACTGAACCCTGTTGTGGACGTAGAAGACCTGACCCTCCCGGAGCAACTCTCTTCTGATCGCGGCGGACACCGACTGCTCGTCGAATGGACCGACGTAAGTGAGGATCGGATGCCTGTCTTCGGGCGGAGTGCGGATGTGGGAGACGTCTCTTATCCCGGTGAGCGCCATCTCCAGTGTTCGAGGTATAGGCGTCGCGGTGAGGGTCAGGACGTCGACGCCGAGACGCAGGCGTTTGATCGCGTCTTTGGCGTTGACCCCAAACCGTTGCTCCTCGTCGATCACCAGTAGTCCCAGGTTCTTCAGGCGCACGTCTTCTGAGAGAAGACGATGAGTACCGATCACAACGTCGACCTCGCCACTGCCGAGCCCGGACACCACGGCTTTCTGTTGTTTCTGTGTCAGGAACCTGGAGAGAACCTCGACTCGCACCGGATAGGGAGCGAAACGCTCCGTGAACGTCTGGTGGTGCTGCTGGGCAAGGAGGGTGGTCGGGCATAACACGGCCACCTGTCTTCCTTCCTGGACCGCTTTGAAGGCAGCCCTTATGGCAACCTCGGTCTTGCCAAATCCGACATCACCGAAGATCAGCCGATCCATCGGCTTGTCCGTCTCCATATCGGCCTTGACCTCTTCGATCGCCCGGAGCTGGTCGAGTGTCTCCTCATAGGGGAATGCCCCCTCCACTTCGCGCTGCCAGGGCGTGTCTTCCTCGTATGCGTGCCCGCTGGCCAGCGCGCGCCTCCTGTGAAGCTCCACGACTTCCGCCGCAACGGCAGCGACGGCCTTCTTGACCCGTGACCTCTGCTCGGACCAGTCCTTGCCCCCCATCCTCGATACTCGAGGAGCCTCTCCGCCCGTGTATCTCTTGACCGCTGCGAGCTGGTCCACAGGCACATACAGCCTGTCCTCACCGGCATAGGCGATGATCAGGTAGTCCCGCTCGACGCCCACCATCGTTCGGGAGACCAGGCCCTCGAACCGCCCTATCCCGTGCTGATAGTGCACGACATAGTCGCCTTCGGTCAGGTCGCGGTATTGCTGAGCAACCTCACTGCGACGGCGCCCGGCTCTTCGATGGGCGCGACGACGTCCTGCCACCTCTTGCTCGCCCAAGACGGCAGCGCCCAGATCGGGAGCCACAAAACCCTTATGGATGCCAACGGGCACGACTGCCGACCTCGGGCTGGTCAGCGAGTCCAGCCTGTCGAGCACGACTCCGTGTTCCGCCAGCACCGTGGCAACCCGGTCCGCGGCCGGCTCGCCGTCCATTGCGACAACGGTCGTGACTCCCTGCTCGAGGAGCCGTCTCACTGCAGGAGCAACCGATTCGGCGTCCCCGGGCGTTGCGTCCAGCGTGGTGATCCGAAGAGTTTCATCAGAGGGTCGGGCAGGTGTGGACGGGACCCGCAGATGCTTCCGATCCGACAACTGTGCCTCAAGATCCAAGAAGAGCTCCGGGTGGTCACCGGCCTCGGGTGCCGCCTCGCCCCATGTCGGGGCAAGGGCGGCGGCGAGCTCCGACTCCTCCTTGATCAAGTCCCGGCTCCTATCGAGCGCACGGACCGAGTCGACGACGACCAGATGACCGGAGGCAGGCAGCTCACCGATGAGCGTCCGCTCTTCGGCGAGCCACGGAAGCCACGACTCGATACCCGGAAAGAGCTGACCGGCGCCTATTCGGTCCCAGGTGGAAGCCGCCCAAGGTTCCGCGGAGAGAAGCATCCCGGCCCTCTCCGCAAGCAGGCCGTTCGGCCGGACCTCGCGAGCCGGATAAGCCACCAGTCGGTCCAGTTCATGCTCGGAGCGTTGCGAGGCCACTGAGAACTCCCTGATCTCCTCCAGCCGGTCGCCCCAGAAGTCGAGACGAACGGGGTGCTCGGCTTGCGCCGGGAAAATGTCCACGATCCCTCCCCGGACTGCGAATTCGCCACGGGCCTCTACCCGGTCCGTCCGGTGGTAACCCGCCTCGGCCAGTGTGCGCGATAGTTCGCCCAGGTCGAGTTCGTCCCCTGAATGAAGAGAGAGTGGCTCGACGCTCGAAGGGCTGAGACGTTGTATTGCGCCGCGAACGCTGGCAACGACGAGAACCGGCTCATCGGCGCGCAGACGGTGGCGAGCCTCTGAGCGCCTCGCCATGGTCGTGATGTTCGGCGAGACGTGCTCGAAGGGGAGCGTCTCCCAGGCGGGAGCGAAGACCACGTCTTCGGTGAGGAGAAGGAGGTCGTCGACGAGCTCTTCTGCATCTCCCTCCCCCGGGATCACGACGAGCATGGTTTGGCCGATGCTCTCGAACAGGCCCGCAAGAGCGAAAGCGCGGCCGCCCGGGGCGACCGCCCAGACCGAGCCCATTTCGGGCAGGGGCGCGGACCGCCAGCCGTTCAGAAGGGGTGCCAGAGGAGCTGTCATCGGGACCAGGCGATGCTAATGGGCCGGGCAATCTTGGCCCCGTGCTAGCCCAGAGCAGCCAGGAGGTCGCCTGGTGATGACCAGCTCTAGGCGCAGGCTGTGACGGTGACGGTCACGGACGCTCCACCTGCGTTGCCGCGCACGTCGAAAGCCACCACCTTGACGGTGTCGCTCCCCACCACCTCGTAGGGGCCGATGACACCCTGGTAGATGTCGTTGCCCACCGGGTTCATCGCCGTCTCCCTGATGATGGACCCGTTGGAGCTCCAACGAGCTATCACCCGCTCGACTTCCGAACTGTCTCTCACCCGGGCAGAGACAGTCGTCTGACTGGGGGAGCATCCCCCGACCTGAACGGTCCCTGGGCTCGCCTGCGGGTTGTGGATGACCGGGTTGTCCTCGAAGGCGGCAACCACGCCGGCGCTTGCCTCACCATCAGGCCAGCTGAGGTTGAGCGAGGCCTCGAAGTCGCCTTCGGGGAGCTGGGACCTGTCTATCGAGACCGAGACGGTGAAGGTGGCGGCGGGCTCGATCGTCCCGCTCGAAGGCTCCACTGTGACCAGGGGATCGTCGGCGGTCAACTCCCACCCGGCGCTCCCACCGGCGGTGTTGCTTATCTGAAGTTGCATCGAGTCCTCTCCGTCACCGAAGTCGAGGATCTCCTCTGACAATGACAACGTCGCCGGGGCAGCAGTCGTAGTGGTGGTGCTCTCCTGGGGCGACGAAGGGGCTTGACTCGTGCCGGGCCCAAGCGATGCCAGCGTGGTCGCGGTGGTCGACGTCGTCGTATCGACGGGACCTCCCGCCAACACCGGGCCGGGGCCGGTCGAGGGCTCGAACCGCGAAGCCACGCTGAACCCGATCAGCGCCAGCACGACGGCAACTAGGCCGACGACACCGAGACGGAGCAATTCGCCGCGGTCGGAGTCTGAACTGGATTCGGGGGGTCTTTCGCTCATCTTCGGCCCACCAGTAAACCCTCGTTCGCGAACCAATCAAGGGTTCTATGAATGGTGTCCGCAATGGTTGTGTAGGTGAGCCCGAGTTCCTGCTCGGCCCGCGAGCCGTCATATCTGTGGCCATGGAGCATCACCCGTGCTGCCTCGCGACAGAAAGGTGGCTGACGCCCGGTCAACCGCGAAACCCTTTCGAACAACAAGGCGGCTGCCTCCACCACTCCGTGGGTCACGTACCAGGGTTTGAGGCGATCGCTCAGCGCGAGCGAAAGGAGTCTCATGGCCTCTCTCATCGAGAGGACAGCCCCGCTGAGCAGATAGCGTTCGCCGCTCTTGCCGTGTTCTGCTGCCAGCAGATGCCCTCGTGCACAGTCGTCGATGTCGACGATCGAGATCGTCGTGTCGAAGAGTACGGGTAGACGTCGGTTCGCAGCGGCAAGCAGGATTCGCCCGGTGCCCGTCGATCGGCCCGGGCCTTGCACCGAAGACGGGTTTACCGAGACCACGTCCAGGCCGTCCGCTTCGTTCAGAACGAGCCTCTCCGCCTCGTGTTTCGAGCGTTCGTACTCGGACAGGAAGAATCCGCGATGCGGGGTCATCTCGGTGGCCATCTCGCCTCGCCTCTCCCCGATGGTCACCGCAGAGGATGTGTGGACGAGACGCCTCGCGCCCTCGAAGCGGCAGGCGGTCATCACCGCCCGTGTCCCGTCAACGTTGACGCGCCACATCAGCTCCGGGCTCGGAGAGCACATCTCGTTGATGCCGGCAACGTGGTAAACGATCTCGACCCCTCGAGCCAGCGATCTCAGACCGCCCACATCCAGGACATCGCCTGCGACCGGACTGGCACCGAGAGCCGCGATCTTGGCGGAGGCGATTGGAGACCTGGCGAGGGCCATGACCTCGTGTCCATCCTCCACCAGATGCCGGATCAGCGCCGAGCCGACGATCCCGGAGCCGCCGGTAACCGCGACTCTCACCTGTGGACTTCGGTCGGCTCGGAGCGGACCGTGTGCCAGAAAGCGGTCATGTACCCCCAGGCCGAGCCGATCGTGGCCAGGACCGCAAAGAGCATGGCCCACTGATCGAGGTACCAGGGGCCCCACGGGTCGGCCAGACGGACGAAGGCTAGGAAGATCGCCAAGAACTGGCTGAACGCCTTGATCTTGCCCCACGTCGAAGGTCTTATCAGACCGCCGCCTTGGGCTACGACACCGCGGAGGGCCATCACGGCGAATTCGCGAAAGATGATGATCGCGGCAGGCCAGATCGAGACCCGGTCCACCGACACCAACGCCAGCAGAGTTCCCGTCACCAGGATCTTGTCAGCCGTCGTGTCGAGAAACGAGCCTAGGACGGTCCCCCCGGTGGTTCTCCTGGCCAGCCAACCGTCGAGAAAGTCGCTGAAGGCGGCCAAGGCGAACACGATCGCCGCATATCTGAAGTGCCCCTCGATCTGGTCGGCGCGCGCGAGGGCCATGATCGGTATGACCACGACGATCCGAAACATGGCCAACGCATTCGGTATCGAGATTCGGCCTCCTCAACAGGTCACTCGATCATATGTATCGGCGTGCGATTGCCCCTACTTTGGCATCTCCGTGCGGAGCACGCCCTGCTCAGACCCATTCGTAGGATCGCTCGATTGCCTGACGCCACCGAGCAACCAGCTGCACACGCCGTTCCTCGGGCATCTTCGGAGACCATCGGGCCGATTCAGCCCAATGCTCCCTGATCTCTTCGAGATCGCCCCAGAAGCCAACGGCCAACCCGGCGGCATATGCGGCACCGAGAGCGGTGGTCTCAGGGACAACGGGGCGAACGACGTCAACGCCGAGAACGTCCGCCTGAAACTGCATGAGGAGCTCGTTGTGGGTCATCCCCCCGTCCACTCTGAGCTCTGCGAGATTCACGCCGGAATCGGTTGCCATTGCATCGAGCACGTCGACCGTTTGATACGCCGTTGACTCGAGGGCAGCCCTTGCGATGTGTCCCTTGTTGGCGTACCGGGTGAGGCCGACGATCACCCCTCTGGCATCGGTTCGCCAATGTGGGGCGAACAGCCCCGAGAAAGCGGGGACGAAATACACGTCTCCATTGTCTTCCACACTTCTCGCCAAGGTCTCGACTTCGGCCGACTCCGCAATGAGGCCGAGATTGTCCCTGAGCCACTGGACCAGGGAGCCGGTCACCGCGATCGAGCCCTCCAGCGCGTAAACCGTTTCACGTCCTTCCAGCCGGTAGGCGACGGTCGTCAGAAGCCCGGACTTCGAGTCGATCGGGCTGGTCCCGGTGTTGAGGACCATGAAGTTGCCCGTGCCATATGTGTTCTTCGCCTCACCGACCTCGAAGCAGGCCTGGCCGAACAACGCCGCCTGCTGGTCGCCGAGGATCGAAGTCAGCGGCACCCCCGGCAAGGCGACCTCACACACACCGATGTGACCGGACGAGTCGACGATGTCGGGCAGGACGTGGGTGGGAAGACCAATCTCCGTGGCCAGGTCGGAGTCCCATGCTGTGGTGGCCAGGTCCATCAGCATTGTCCTCGAGGCGTTGGTCACATCGGTCACGTGCGCCCCGCCATCCACGCCACCGGTCAGGTTCCACACGATCCAGGAATCGATGGTGCCGAAGGCCAGCTCCCCACGGGCGGCGCGGTCATGCAGATCGTGCTCGTCGAGAAGCCACCGCGCCTTGGGCCCTGCGAAGTACGTGGCGAGTGGAAGCCCGGTCTTGGGACGGAACTTGTCCGGACCATCATCCCCGCCCAAACGGGACACCAGATCGGCGGTCCTCGTGTCCTGCCACACGATGGCGTTTGCAACGGGCTCACCCGTAGACCGGTCCCATATGACCGTCGTCTCCCTCTGGTTGGTCAGACCGACGGCGGCCAGGTCGGATGCTTCCAGCTCTGCCTTCCGGAGAGCTCCATGAATCACCCGGACCGTGTTGTCCCAGATCTCCGCGGCATCATGTTCGACCCAGCCGGGCTGCGGAAAGATCTGGTTGTGCTCCATTTGGTCGACAGTCACGACAGAGCCCGAACCGTCGAACACCATGAACCTCGTCGAGGTCGTCCCCTGATCCAGAGCTCCGACGTATTCACCCATCTCTTCCCCTCAATGCGGCCATCTCCTGGGCCCGGGCCGGATCCTCGAGCCAGGCGCCGATCACCTCCGCAGCGTCTTGGACCACCATGTCCATCTCTTCTCGCTCGTTCTTGGCGAAGCGTCGGAGGACGTAGTCGGCCGGATCCATCGACCCCGGAGGCCGGCCAACGCCGATCTTGAGACGGGAGAACTCGTTGTTGCCCAGAGATCGCTCGACGGATCTGATGCCGTTGTGACCGCCACTTCCACCGCCGACCTGGATACGGAGGCGACCGAAGTCCAGGTCGATGTCGTCGTGGACGAGGAGAAGGTTCTCGATCGTGATCTTGTTGTAGACCAGGCCGGAGCGCACCGCCTCACCCGATTCGTTCATGAACGTATTGGGGACGAAGAGCAGCGCACGATCGTCGCCCGTGCCGATCTGGGCGGACAGGCCCTTCACTCGCGACGGACCGCGCCCGAACCGCTCCCCGGACACCTCAGCGAAACGATCGACAGCCTCGAATCCGACGTTGTGACGGGTGCCCTCGTAGTCGCCCCCCGGATTGCGGAGGCCGACCACCATGCGCACTGACCTACTCGGTGTCTCTTTCGGCCTCTTGCTCGCCCTCGGCGTCTTCCGCAGCCTCACCTTCGACTGGCTCCTCACCTTCCTCACCTTCGAGCAGGAGGTCCTCCTCCAGCTCTTCCGGCTCTTCCTCGATCTCGGCAGCGGGCACGGTGACGGACATGACGACGCCCTCTGGCTCTTCGGTGTACTCGACACCTTCGATCTTGGGGAGATCCTCGATCCTGAGCGACCCCCCTATCTCGACCTCCGAGACATCGAGGGGAATGGAAGGTGGGATCTCGGTGGGCAGCACCTCGACGAGGACATGGGTCCTTCTCGGGCTGAAGACGCCTCCCTCCTTGACGCCTGCCGGCGTGCCCTGAAAGTCGATAGCCACTTCGGCAATAGTCTTCTCGCTCAGATCGATGGTGACGAAGTCGACATGCCGATATTCGTTTCGGAAGGGGTGCCGCTCGATGACTCTCGCCATGGTCGTCAGCGTGTCACCGCCTTCGATCTCGAGATTGATGATCGCATTGGTGCCCGCTTCGGTGTGCAGGGCGACGGCGAGGTCATGGGAATCCACCGCGATGGCCACCGGCTGGACGACGTCCCCACCGTAGACGATCGCCGGCACCAGACCATCGCGCCGAAGGCGCCTTGACTGACGTGAGCCGGTTTCCCGGCCCGCCAAGGCGCGCAGGCTGACTTGAGACATCGAAAAGCTCCTTGAAAGGTGAAGGGGTCGGTCTCAATTATGGCGATTCTGGCGAGGCTTTGCCAGACGAGATGCGCGCTATCCACGAGGTCGTCCTGGAGGCGAGGTGACCAGCAGTGGTTTCCGGTGTCCAACCCCCACCCTTCGGCGAGTGGGTCGCTCCTTCGAGGATCTCGACCTCCGCGTTGGGAAGTGGCCGGATGTGCTGGTCGAACAGCTCGATCTTCGCCAGCGCGTCCCTGGTGCCCTGGAAGAACAGCATCGGGATCTGGATCGCTGGGAATTGGTCGATACGGAGCTTCTCCGGCTTGCCGGCGGGGTGCAGCGGGTAGGAGTACAGAATGAGCCCGGTGGCATCGTCGCCGGCCGCCACAACGTAGGTGCCGATCCTGCCCCCCATCGACCTGCCGGCGAGGAAGAGCTGTTCCACCCGCCCGCGCAGTGCGTCGGCCGCCGCTCGATGACACGCGATGAGCTTCTCAGGCCTGTCTGGGCTCTTGGCTCCTCGTTCGGTGTACGGGTAGTTGAAAGTCATCACCGTGTGACCCGCCTGAGCGAGACCCTCCCTGAGCAGTGTCATGAAGGGATGGTCCTGGTTTGTGCCGGCGCCATGGGCCAAGAGGACCCCGGCATCCCCTCCTCCGGCAACACGAGCCGTGACCTCTCCGCCTTCCCATTCGATGGTTTCGTTCCTGGCCATGATCTCAAATGTAGGGCACCCGGTTACCGTCACCTCCATGGAGCAGGTCGTCCATGCCACACCCAAAGAGCTCGCGGACCACGTCGCGGGCCAAATCGGACAGCTGGTCTCGGGGAGGGATCGGCTGACGATTGGGTTGGCGGGAGGAACCTCCCCAATGACCACCTACCGCCTCCTCAGATCAATGGACATCGATTGGTCCAAGGTCGACTTCTGGCTCTCCGACGAGAGGTGGGTTCCCTGGGACCACGAGCGCTGCAACGGGTTGATGGCATCCGAGAGCCTCCTGGATCACGTCGGGGGTCGGTTCCATCGGCCACCCTGGGGTGAGATGATCGAACCAGAGGACTCGGCCGCTCACTATGAGGCGATGTTGCGATCGATGCATGCCGACGCTCCACCCGACCTGGTGCTTCTCGGAATAGGTGACGACGGCCACACTGCATCGCTGTTTCCTGGAACCGAAGCTCTGGCCGAGACCAGCCGCTGGTACGTGGCCAATGTCGTCCCTCAGCTCGATGAGACGAGGCTCACGGCGACCTTCCCTCTTCTCTGGAAGGCGAAACAGGCGATGTTCCTCGTTACGGGACTTGACAAGGCGCCCGCCGTGCGCGATTCGTTCGCCGGCCTGACTCCAGCGGGCAGGGTCGGTGAGGGCGATGGAGAGATCACATGGCATTTGGACGAAGAAGCCGCCTCACTGCTCTCCTGATCGTCAGCGTCGGCCTTGCTCCGGCTTGTGCATCGGTGGCCGACTCCGGTTCGATCGATGGGGCCTCGACCACCCTGCCGAGCGTGTCGACGAGCACGTCTTCGCCGGCCGGCACCTCGACGTCGGTCGCCCCGACCACAACAGCGCTCCCCAGCACCACTGCCGGCGCCATCACGACGACCCCGCAGTCGACGATCACAACGACAGGTCCCGGCGAACTGGGGGCCGATATCCGGATACCCCAGGGTGCGGGCCCTTTTCCCGTCGTAGTTCTGGTCCATGGCGGCGGCTGGGTTGGCGGTGATCCGAGCTCCATGACAGATCTCGCCATCTACCTCACCGACAACGGCATCATCACGGTGAACACCCCCTACGAGCTGGCGGTGGAGGAAGCGAGCTTTCCCGCAGCCGTCGACGATGTGGCCTGTGCGGTGAGATTGGCCGCAGCGCTTCCCGACTCAAACGGGTCGGTGACGGTTCTCGGGCATTCGGCGGGTGCCCATCTCTCGGCCCTTGTCGCGCTGACCGGCGAGCTGTATGGAGCCGACTGCCCGCACCCGGACGGCAAGAAGCCGGGTGCTCTGATCGGTCTCGCCGGGCCCTATGACGTAGACCGGCTCGGGCTGCTGATGCTCCCGTTCTTTGGCGGCGGCCCGAACGTCGAGAGCGAGGCATGGGAGGCGGGAAACCCGATGAAGCTCATCACCGCCGACGCCGACTTCTCCAGCCTCATCATGTTCGGCGACCGTGACTCTCTGATAGACCCGAGCTTCGCCCTCGACTTCCACCAGGCCCTCGTGGATGCCGGAGCAGACTCCACGCTGGAGCTGGTCGAGGGGGCCCGCCACATGGACCTCCGTGACCCCGCAGTGGTTGGGGATCTGATCCTCGTCTGGTTGGAGCGGGGAGGATGACGGAGAGCGAACGGAGACCCCTGCTCCACTGGATGGGGAGAATGCTGGCCAGGTTCGTCGGTCTCGTCTTCGTCCTGTACGGGGCTCTCCTCTTCTTCGGCAACTTGATCCGCTACATGGGCGGCAATGTCGACGCGCCCTGGTGGGCGATCGCGTGGGTGCTCGCCAGTGGAGCCGTGGCGATGGCGGGAGGGCTGACATTCATCCTCACATTCGATGGGCCGGGACCTTGGAGGACGAGGCGCCGACGCACCGCCGCCGTTGCCATGATGATGCTCTCTTCGTTCGTCCCCTCGACCGTAGGGGCGATCACTTTCGTGCTCGCGTTGCTGGCAATCCCATCAATCTGGGTGAGGGCAGAAGCGGCCGAGATCGCCACTACAAACGGGTGATATCCCGCGGGGTCGTTCTAGGGCCGAACTTCGGTGCGTGCCCAAGGGGGTGGAGCAGCCGGATGACCCTGCCCCGGTGCGGTCGGTAGGGCTCCAACAGCTCGAGCATCTCCTCATCTGTTCCCCGATCCTTGCCGGTCAGGTGATGGACCACGAGGTGCTTGATGTGGAAATCACCGACCGGGACCTGATCAGGGTCGCCGTGCGACACGGCCAGCGTCTCTGCCACCGACCACATCCCTATCCCGGCAATGCGTCGCAAACGATCGGCCGCCATTTCCGGCGTCGATAGAGCCAGTTCCTCGATCTGCTCCGCGTGCGAGGCGACCGTTCTCAGTACGTCGGCTCTTCGTTTCTCCAAGTGCAACTCGTGGAAGGCGTAGTAGGGCGCCGCAGCGATTCGGGACGGGTCCGGAGGCAGCGTGAGACGAAGGTTGGGGCCCGGAGCGGGATCGGAGAACATCCGATGAAGCCCCCGTAGTGCGTTGGCGGCTTCCCGGCCGGTCACCTTTTGAGCGCATATCGCAACGATCAATGCGTCCAAGACGAGCTGGGTCTTCCCGAAGCGGAGGCCAGGTCTTCGGCGGTGCAATTCGGCTACGAGAGAGTCCCCCGGACGGAAGCCAAATGGGTCGTCGTCAAGACCAATGATCTGACCCAACCGGCCCAGCAGCCACCCTGCACCCGGCCCCCAGGCATCCCCGACCACCTGGCCTCCTTTTCGAGTGATGCGCATCGAGCCCGGGCCGGATCCCGTCCGTGCAGCAATCCACCATCCGTCAGCCGCGAAAGAGCCATGCAAAGGCCGCAGGGTGCTGCGCAAGTCGAGCGGCCCCTCGATCTCGATGCTTCTCGTGTCCACCAACTCATCTTGGTCGAAAGAGCGGGCATACGTTCGACGTCGACTGGGTTGGGTAGTTGTGATCCAAGGAGTATGTACTGATGGCAAGAGTGACGATCGTCGGTGATGGGCCCGGTGGGCTCTCCTCTGCGCTGTTCCTGGCCAAGAACGGTCACGACGTGAAAGTGTTCGGCCAGAACGAGACGGCGATGAACTACGCCTATCTCCACAACTACCTGGGCATCCCCGAAATCGACGGGACCGAGTTCCAGAGGATCGCCAGAGATCAAGTGACTTCCCACGGCGCCCAGATCATCGACGAGGAGGTGACGTCAGCGGTCCGCAACGGTGTCTTCACCGTGAAGGTCGCGTCGGGCTCGCATGAGTCGGACTATCTGATCCTCACCGAAGGCAAGACTCCCGATCTGGCCGTTTCACTGGGAGTGGACACCGACGATGAGGGAGCCATCACCGTGGACCAGAACCACCAGTCGTCGCTCGATCGCGTCTATGTCGTCGGTCGGTCGGTTCGGCCCAGGCGGAGCCAGGCGATCATCTCGGCCGGCGCCGGAGCCGTCGCCGCCCTCGACATCCTCGCCCGCGAGGAGGGCAAGGACGTCCAGGACTGGGATACCCCTCCGAAGGAGTGACCATGGGTGAGAAACTCGAGCCGATCGCGTGCTCACTGCCCGTCCGCGAGGCGGCGAAGCAAGCGGGAGAGTGGCACGACCTCCACGGCCGGGCGAAGACGGTCGAGAAGATCGAAGACGGTGTCTCAGTCGTCTATCCCCTGGAGCTGGCTTCCCAAGTCGAGGATCTCGTGGCGCGAGAGGCCGCCTGTTGTGCCTGGCTTTCACTCGAGACGGAGCAGGATGATCTGGGCATCCGAGTCCGGCTCACTTCGGCGGACCCCGATGCCTGGCGTGTGATCGAGGCGCTTCTGGGGATGTGACCGGCGCCATGTCGACCACTATCTTCGGATCGTGACATCCCCGCTACTCGGTTTGTCGACTCTGATCGTCGAACAGCACCGAAAGCTGTTCGAGATGCGCAATCAGTATCGGATCTTCGACCAATCCGGCGATGTCGCCGGAACGGTCGAGCAGGTCGATCAATCGTCCTTCGCAGTGTTTGCCAGATTCGGGACCAATCTCGACGTGGCACTTCCCATGTCCCTGGAGATCTCAGACGGCGCTGCCACACCGGTACTGCGCATGGACAAGCCATGGTTTACCTGGAGATTCACCGTCTCGAAATCCGACGGCACGCAGGTCGGATCGATATCGAAGCAATTCCGGGTGGGCAAAGCCAGGTTCACGATCCACGACTCGATAGGCACCGAGATCGGCGAGGTGAGGGCCGAGAACTGGCGTGCCAAGGACTTCGTCGTAACCGATCAAGCAGGCTCGGAGATCGCACGCACCTCCAAGAAGTGGCGGGGCCTGGCCACCGAGATGTTCACCGATGCCGACACTTACGTGGTCAATATCCAGCCACACGTGTCTGAGCCGATGCGGAGCCTGGCGTTGGCAACAACGCTTGCGGTCGACGTCATCCTGAAGCAAAAGGACGCCTAGAAACTACGTCATCTCTCGTCGAAGACGTCGGCCAGAAGGACGGCCAGATTGCTACGGGCCGTTGCGCGAGCCTCCGCATCGAAGCCGTAACTCACACCAATCTCGACACAAGAAGAGCCGACGCCGGCAACATTGCCAGTGTCCGGGTCGAGGATCCGTCCCTCGCTCTCGATGAAGCTGCAGCCCCGCGGACTGCGCGCATCCAGGTGACCTGAGACAACGCCGGACGTGGCATCGTCAAACGCGTGCAGCGCTCCGGGATACTCGTAGATTCCGACGTCCACCGCTTGTCTCCCGAGACGCTCTACGTAGCTCCGGCATTGCTCGATGGGAGTCCAATCGTCTTCGGTCCCATGGAAGATCCTGATCGGCGCGCCCGAGACGAGATGATCGTTCTCCAGCTCGATGAAGCACGTCGATGGGTAGAACGCGATGTGTGCAGCGAACGACTCCCCGTCATAGCGTTGCTCGAAGCGGGTCAATGAAGACCACAGGGCGGTACGGCCTCCGAACGAGAGACCCATGATCGCAATCCGCGAACCGTCGATGTAGGGGTTTTCCCGAAATGCATCAGCAGCTCGGAAGGCGTCTACGAGGATGCTTGTGACATTCACTGTCTCCCTACCAAGGCAAATCGTCGAGATGCCCCGACCTCCGAAGCTGTCGACAAGGAGAGTGGCGTAACCCATCTCGGCGATGTCGGCCACCCAGCCGCGTTCTGCGCCTCCCACTCCCCCACATCCATGAGTGATTATCACGGCGGGGACGGGTGAATCCGTCGGCGGGAGAGTCAAGATGCCGTCGATGGAAACCGGATTGCCGGTGCCCAGAGACGGCATGAACGGTTCCCATAGACGCCCCGGCAGATCGACCGACTCGATGGTCAGTTCGTCTGTCGTCTCAGTTGCCAGCGGCTCCAATCCCGCAAGGCCGATGCCGTCAGGCCCAGAAGGAGCAGACCTACGGGAGCCACTCGAAAGCGCACGAATCAGGCCTATCGCCCTCGACCGCAGACGGCTCGAACCGGTTGCTCAGACGACCGAGCGCAGCTCCCCGTCGATGGCGAGCTCATCGACGACGCCAACGATCACGGCTCTGATGGCGCCCGTGTCGAGCCCGAAGATCTGACGAGCGGAATTGCCCTCGTCGAGGATGAGCACGGTCTCTCCGATCCCGGCATCGACGACATCGACGCAAATCGTGTAGCCATCCGGTTCGCCGTCGACGTCCTGGATGTCACACAGGAGCAAGCGATGGTCGTCGAGCAGGGGAATGTTGATCGTCGAGACGACCGTCCCCACCACCGTCCCGACCTTCACGGCGCAACCTGTATGTCGTCCACGATCCCGGTGATCGCGTGGTCCACGGGAACGAACCGCACAGGCAGTGCCTCTGCTGCCTCGCGAGAGCTGACGTAGTAAACCAACTCACCGGTGCCCGCCATGTGAACTGCGTCGGCGGCCACAACCGTCCCTCCCATTGGCTGCTGGCGTTTGTCGAGAGGCTGGATGACGAGAAAACGAACACCTTCGAGGCCCTCCGCTTTCTCGGTGGCGACGACTCTCCCAATGACGCGTGCGAGTTGCACCTCAGTCACCTGCCTCCACGCGCCGCATGAATCGCAGCTCCGTGGCGAGATTCGCCGCCATCTCGCCGTGCAGCTGTGAAATGACGTCGACGCGCACGAGCGAGCCGTGTGGCTCCGTGCGGGCCTCGGCCGCCTCTACGGCCGCTTCGACCTCGGCCACGACACCGGAAAACAGCACATAGCCCTTTCCGCCGAGACCGTCGGCGAGCCGGACAGAAGAGACCTTCACGTCGGCGGCCTTGACCCCGGCGTCGGCTGCGTCGATGACGGCAGCCACCGTGCTGGTCTCGACGATGCCCAGCGCCTCGTCTCGCAGACCGGCAACGTCTGAGCCGCCGACGATCGCAGCAGTCACTTCGGGGTGGATGTCGGCGAGGAACACCGAGTCGGTCAGCCGCGCCCCACCGACATCGGTGCCGGTGGCGAGTGCTATCTCAACACTGGCAGTATCGCCGGTCACGAACACGAGATAGTTGCCCGGGTGAACCGTTCCCGCATAGATCGCCCCGATCGGCGATGTCTTGACCATGGCGTCGCCGGCGACGATGCCGGCACTGATGGAGTCGAACTCGAGAAGGGCGATCGCCGGGTCAGACAATGCGCAATGCCCCGACCACGCTGATCCTCCGCACACGGGAGAAGTGGCGCGGCCTGGAGAGACCTTCACCTGTGGGGCTGGCGATCGAGAAAGACGTGAACCCTTCGCCGCCTTGGCCGAGACCGCTGAAATTCGGGCCATTGGCGACGAAGATGCTGCAATTCATGGCCCTCGCCATCCGGGTGATCGCGTCGACATTGGTGCTGTGGATGGAGGCGGTATGCCGGAATCCGTGCTCAGACTTGACGGCGAGATCGATAGCGTCTTCAACGTTGTGAACGCGCACCACCGGCATCACCGGCATCATCTGCTCGGTCCACACCAGATTGTGCTCCCGTGGCACCTCGGCAACGACGAGACGGACGTCGTCATCAACGGTCAGGCCGATCTCTGCCAGGATGCGTGAGGCGTTCTTGCCGATCAGCTCGGGATTGACCATGCCGGGCTTGTTGGGCGGTCCCATCTCTCGGAAGATCACCCGCTCGAGCCGCTTCAACTCGTGCTCTTTGAGCCGATATGCGCCGTTGGCGGTCATCGCCTGAACCAGCCGATCCGCAACCGTGTCGACCACGATCGTGGTCTTCTCATCGGTGCAGATGACGTTGTTGTCGAATGACGCTCCCAGGACGATGTCACGTCCGGCGGCTTCGACGTCGGCGGTTTGATCGACGACCGCAGGTGGGTTCCCAGGCCCGGCGGTGATCGCCTTCTTGGAAGTCTTCAGGGCCTCCTTCACGACACCGGGGCCCCCGGTGACCAGGAGAACTCGAACGTCGGGGTGATGCATCACCTCTTTTGCCGATTCGAGTGTCGGTTGCGGAGTCGCGGTGATCAGGTTGCTGGGACCGCCTGCGGCCACGATGGCTCGGTTGAGGAGCTTGATGTTCTCCACCGAGACGAGGGCTGCATTGGGGTGGACATTGAACACGAGGGCGTTGCCCGCCGAGATGATCGAGATCGAGTTGTTGATGATCGTGGAGGTGGGGTTGGTCGTTGGCGTGATCGACCCGACGACGCCGTATGGCGCATACTCGGTGATCATCATCCCGGCATCGCCGGTCACGACGTGAGGCTCGAGATCCTCGGGACCTGGGGTCTTGGTGGTTACGAGGCGATTCTTGATCACCTTGTCCTCGGCGCGACCGATCCCGGTCTCCTCGGCGGCCAGGTAGGCGAGACGCTCCCCCTCACGAAGCATCGCGGCGCGCATGCTCTCCACGATGGTCTTCCTGCTCTCGAGACCCATCTCGCGGTAGCTAGTAAAGGCGTTGCGCGCCGCCCTCACCGCCTCGTCGATCGTCGCATGGATTCCGTCCCCGAGCTCCACCTCGGAGACGGCGAGCTGATCACTCGCGCGCAGTGCGGGACCGGCCTTCTGGGCAAATTCGGCGGCGGCGACTCGGCCTTTGACCCGATCGATGATCTGGCGGATCTCAGCTTCGCTGAGTTTCGACCTATCCAGAGCGAGCCTCCTCTCCCTTGTGATACTTGACCTCGCCCCCGACGTCCCAGGAGTCCACGATCGCCATGATCACTGCGTCGCAAGGCTTGTCCCTGGTCATCTCCGTCTGACGCGCCGAACTGCCCGAGGCGTAGAGGACGACCTCACCCACACCTGCGCCGACGGCGTCGACCGCCACGACGTAGGAGCCGGTCTCCTCACTGGTCTCGTCGATCTGACGAACCACGAGGAACTTCATCCCTTCCATGAGAGCTTCCTTGCGGCTGGCGACCAGCGTTCCGGCGACCCTGCCTAGCTGCATGGGCCGGGCCTCAGCTCAGGTCTTCCTGAGCCTGTTCCTGACGGCCCAGCGGCAACGCGAGGTCCACGTTGACGTGCGGACGTGCGATGACATGAGTTGCCGTGACCTCGCCGACCTTCTCGGCCCCACGGACGCCGGCGTCGACAGCTGCCTTGACGGCGGCGACGTCGCCCCGAACCACAGCGGTCACATATCCGCCGCCCGTCTTCTCCATACTCACGAGCTCGACCTTGGCCGCCTTGACCATGGCGTCTGCAGCCTCGACCATCGCCGGGAAGCTGCGAGCTTCGATCATTCCCAGAGCTTCAGCCATGAAGCTCCTCCTTTCGGTTGTCGTTTGTTTGAACACCGATCACTTGCTTGCCTCCCGTCCAGTCAGACCCTCGAGCGATGAAACGGCCGCTTGCCAGCCGACGTCTATGTCTCGCTCCTCCCCACCCAGATAGACACGTCCCATCGATCCGAAGCTTCGAACCTCCAATACGTTGATCTCGGCGGCTTTCTCGGCCTCATTGGCGGCAAGCGAGGCGTACGCGGCAGGTTCGCACTCGAGTACATAGAGTGTCTGGCCAGGGATGATCATCTGCCCGTGCCTCGTACGGTTGATGAGTTGGGCATGGTGATCATCGAGCCGCCTGATTATCTGAGAGCTCAAGATGCGAGGCTTGATCCTGTCGTCCTCGGAGTGCTCGATGGCTTCGAGGATTGCCTCTCCGGCGGCCCTCGTCTCGGCCTGATCCGGGGAGTGGACCTCGAGGACGCCGTAGTAGCGCTCGATGATCTGAAGACCCGGTCTGACCGTCGTCGCCTTCAGAGCTACATCGCTGAGGCGGTTTATCTCGATTCCGGGCGCCACCTCGACCCAAAGCGAGGCATCCCCGGCCAGTGGCAGGAATCCTTGGGCCACGGTCCCGAGAAACGCCGCATACTGGGGCTGCAGGCTGTCAAGGAACGCATAGGACCTGAGCTCAATACCTTTCGTCACTATCTCCTCCGTCCGATCCGCTGACGATCTGAACACCCGCTGAGGCGCCGATCCTGGTAGCGCCTGCGGCAATCATGTCCTCGGCGTCGTCCGCGGTGCGGACTCCGCCGGATGCCTTGACACCCATTTCTGGCCCAACGGTCTCCCTCATGAGGGCAACGTCGTAGACGGTGGCACCTCCGGGGCCAAAACCCGTGGATGTCTTGACGAAATCTGCACGCGCGCGCTTGGCGAGCGCTGAGGCGATCACCTTCTCCTCATCGGTGAGAAGGGCTGTCTCGAGTATGACCTTGCACACGGCTCCTACCTCGTGGGCGGCATCGACGACTTTGGCGATGTCGTCGTAGACCAGCTCATGATCGCCGGACTTGAGCGCGCCGATATTGATCACCATGTCGACCTCCCGTGCCCCATCTCGAAGCGCTTTTCGCGCCTCCATGGCCTTGACCTCTGTGGTGCTAGCTCCCAGAGGGAAACCGATCACGGTGCAAACGGGCACACCCGTGCCACGGAGGTTGTTCGCCGCCCGTTTCACCCAGGTGGGGTTGATGCATACCGATGCGAAGGTGTACCGCTCGGCCTCGGCACACAGCTGATCGATGTCCTCGACAGTGGTATCGGCCGTCAGGAGCGTGTGGTCGATGTACTGAGCGAGATCCAGCGGGACGTCGGCCGCTTCGCCGTGGAAGGCAACTCGATCGGCGCCGTTGGCGACCACCTCCCGAACCTTCTCGCCCGTGTCGGCCATGTCATACCGGGTCGACAGAGCCTCGAGCACCTCGCGGGTGATCGCCTCGACCAGGGCCTCTCGATTCATCAGCGCTGTGCCTTCATTCAGATCTGGAGTATTGCTTCTCGACGGCATCGATCTTCGCCACTCTCCGGGCGTGGCGTCCCCCGGCCCATTCCGTCGCCAGCCATGCTTCGACGATCTGCCACGCTAGCCCCTCACCGATGAGACCTGCCCCGAGAGTGAGCACGTTGGCGTGGTTGTGCTCACGGCTGTTACGCGCCGAGGAGATGTCGTAACACAAGGCTGCCCGAACTCCGGGCACCTTGTTGGCCACGATCGCCGACCCGATCCCAGCTCCGTCGATCACGATTCCCCATTTGCACTCTCCAGATGACACCTTGATCGCGACGTCGTGGGCAAAGTCTGGATAGTCGACGGATTCGGTCGAGTGTGTCCCGCAATCGACCACATCCCAGCCGGCTTCTCTCAACCGAAAGGCGATGCGCTCTTTGAGCGGGAAACCGCCATGATCGGCACCTATGGCAATGCCGGTACCGGACGGCTCGATTGTCATTTCAGGGTCGGGCTCGGACCTCGCTTCGGGTGGCTCCGCCGACTCGGCCACGCCGTCGACGATGCGCTCGACGAGTCGACGCACCTCCTCCTCGCTGGGCAAGCCCCTTGGTTGTGGAGTCGGCATCGATCCAGCATGGTAGGGAGACCCGACGGGCGACGACGAACCCCTTTAGGATGCACTCGTGACCGACCGAGACTCAGCGTTTCTTTGGGAAACCGAGGCACTCAGATCCGGGCCGCCTCGCCAACGAACCGGCTCCGAAGCGTCTTTGATCGAGGCAGGTGACTGGGTGACGCTCCGAGAGGCGAGCGAACTCACGGGCGTCCCTACCGACACGATCCGCAAATGGGCACGCCACGAGAGGATCCCGAGCTTTCTCGAGAGGACCGAGGAAGGGCACCTCCGGATCGTCTCCCTGGAGGGAATCCGTGGGTGGTCGGAACAGATCGGTCGTGACCTCGATGTCCGTGTCACAGAGGAGGACCAAGAAGCCGTGGTGGTCGACCTCGACCCGGGCCGCCCTCCCCACGCACCGGCCGAGAAGCCTCAAATCCCGGAAGGCTCGATGCTCGTCCCTCTCGACGCATGGAACAAGATGCTCAATCAGCTGGGCAACCTCCATGAGGCCGGCCAGCAGCTCGCGGAGGCGAGGGAGAGAGCAGGCAAAGCCGAAACCGAGGCTCGTTTTCTCAAAGAGAGGCTGGCCGAGCTGCGAGCCGAGTTGGATCGCACCCGTGCTCCAAGCGGGAAGGAAGATCCGCGCGAGCCTTCCGCGATGACAGAGAGCCCCCGGGCCTCCAACACCCTGAGCGGTACCGCTGCCTCCTTGGCTAGGAGGCTCTACGACGGTTGGAGCCGCCGGCGGCGCGCCTGAGCTTCAGGTTCCCGCGGAGTCGACAAGACGGTAGGTCACCTTCTGGTTGATGTTCATATCGAGCACGAAACCCATCATCTCCCCGGTGGCTTGATCCGGCATGTTCAGATCCATGATCATGTGGGTCTGGCTGGCGAAGTCCGCCTGGCGGGCCAGGCCTGATTCGGCGTCGAACAGGGTCGTCATCTCGCCCACCGTCTCATCGATGTTCATCAGGAACCTGAGGTCCGCCACGAGGGCGTCGAGCTCGGCCTGATCCTCTCCGCTGGCGTCCTCTGGAAGGAACGCCTCGAAGAAGCCGATCAGGAACTCGGCGAGGTCGAACTCGATCATCGATGTGACCATCTCGGTTTCGATGACGAAGACGTCGTGACCGTCGAGAGTGTCGGTGTCCGTCACCTCGCTCGTGATCACGGTCGTTACGGGATCGCCATCGAGTCCCATCATCATCGGCATTTCGATCGTCTCGGACCACGAGTCCCCCACCGTGACCGGTCCGTCTGAGAGGGGTGGGCCGACGAGTCTCCCCAGATCGCCCCCCTGTGTAAACGTCTCCAGGCCACCCAACGCGCCCAGGGCGCCCAGGTCACCACCGAATAGGTCACCTGTCTCATCCCCTCGAGGGATCGCGTTGCCCTGCTCGTCGACGAGGATCGTCATGTCGATCGGGGGCATGTCGGCGATGTCGGGTATCTCACCCGGCGCCACCTCCGCGCCGTCGACCGTCCCTGCGACGTTCAGATCGGTGAACTCCCCTCTGATCGTGATCTCGTAGGTTCCGGGCTCGGGCCCTTCGGCGACGGTGTGCGTGAAAGTCGTCGACCCGTCGAGTTGGAGCGACATGTTGCCGGGCATGTCCTCGTCGCCCGCCACGGCGCCGTCTCCCTCCGAGGTCATGACGATGCCCTGATCCAGGTCGACCTCGTAGGTGTAGGTGGTCCCGGGCTCGAGAGAGTAGGAGAGAAGGATCGCCTCAGGGCCGGATTGGGTCGTAGTGGTCTGCTGCAGGGCACTGGTGTTGCTTTGATCTGCCTCGCCGGCACCGCAAGCGGTCACTACCAGGGCGAACACGGAAAGGATCGAGAGGAGACGAAGTCGCATGAGCCCACGTTATCCAGATCCCGGGTTTGTACGGCCGGGGCGGCTTGCGCGAGTCGTCTGGTATTAGCTTGCCCCCGTGACCAACCCGTGGACCCCCCTGATTGCCGCAACCATCGGGTGGGCGTCCTCAGCGGTTCTGTCACGAGCAGTCCTGGTGGCAGGAGTCGATGCCTTCACCCTCGTACCGGCACGCATGCTCTTCGCCATGGTGACCCTGGGCCTGGTGATCCTGATCTCAGGGCGTTTCCGGACGGCCGATCCCGAGGCGTGGAAGCGAGGCCTCGTCCTGGGCACCGTGAGCATGGCACTTCCCATGACATTGATGACCCTCGGGCTCGAGGACCTGCCCGTCAGCCTCGGCGGGCTACTCGTGGCCCTGATCCCGATTGCCACGATCGCAGCGGCTCACTTCCTTGTCGCCGGTGAGCGGTTCCAGTCGAAGAGCCTTCCCGGCTTGCTGATCGCCCTCGCTGGCTCTGCCCTGCTGGTCGGAATCGGTGGCGCCACCATCGAGGGGGTGGGCAATCTCTCGCGGGGGGTCGGCTTCACACTTGCGGGAGTGGTGATGGCGGGAGTCGGCGGGGCGGTCGCCCGTCGTTTCGCACTGCAGATGCCAAGCGACAAGCTCGTCCTCCCCCAGTTCACCGTCAACACGATCGCCGTCTTTGCCATCGCACCGTTCCTGGCCGGCACCGAGCTCACCTCCATTACGGGCCCGACCTGGCTGTTGATGGGAGCGGTAGGGGCGGTCGGGACCGCACTGCCCTTCGTCTCGTTCCTCATCGGCGCTTCGACCAACCCGGCGTCCCGGCTGGCCCTGACCGGCTATGCAGTCCCGGTGGTAGCGGTAACCCTGGCCGTCATCTTCCTTGGAGAATCGCTCACGCCGGAGATCCTCGCCGGCGCGGTGCTCATCATCACCGGGGTCGTCCTTGCGGAGCGCACGACAGACCACGTACCCGAGCCCGGAGTGTTCGAAGCACGCTGACCTCAATTACCCTCCGGCCACCTATGAGCCGGAACATCCTCGTGGCCGTCGCCTGGCCGTATGCGTCGGGGTCGCTGCATCTCGGGCATCTAGGTGGCGCTTACCTTCCGGCAGACGTATTCGCCCGGTATCACCGAATCGCCGGCAACGACGTGCTGATGGTCTCGGGCTCGGATGCAAATGGGACTCCAATCACGGTCAAAGCCGACGAAATGGGGATCACGCCCCGTGAGGTGGTGGACACCTTCCACCCGGAGATCCTCGGCTATTGGGAGAGCCTCGGGATCTCGTTCGACCTGTTCACCACCACGATGACCCAGAACCACCACCGGGTCACCCAGGACATGTTCCTCCGCCTGCTCGAGGCCGGATACCTGCACAAGAAGACGACGGAACAGTACTTCGACCCCGAAGCCGAGAGGTTCCTCCCGGACCGATACGTGGAGGGAACGTGCCCTCACTGCGGCTACGCCGAGGCCCGGGGCGATCAATGCGACAACTGCGGCCGGACGCTGGACGTAACCGATCTCATCGAGCCTCGCTCCAAGCTGAGTGGAGCCGCTCCCGTCCGGCGCGAGACCGAGCATTACTTCCTCGACCTACCCGCTTTCGCCGACCCGCTGAGGAATTGGCTGGAGAGCAAGACGACGTGGCGCAAACACGTCAAGAACTGGGCTCTGGGCATGGTCGACGAGATGCCCGAGCGCGCCATCACTCGCGACATCGATTGGGGCGTCGACGTCCCGGTCGACGATCTCGGCCCCGGCAAGAAGATCTATGTCTGGTTCGACGCAGTCATCGGTTATCTCTCCGCAGCCATCGAATGGGCTTCCGCCACGGGGGATGCCGACGCCTGGAAGAGGTGGTGGGAGAACCAGGACGCCGAGTCGTACTACTTCGTCGGCAAGGACAACATCCCTTTCCATGCCGTGATCTGGCCGGCGATGCTGATGGGGTACGGCGAGCTGAACCTGCCGACTGATGTGCCGGCCAACCAATACATCACGTTCAAGGGTGCCAAGGCGTCCAAGTCGAAGGGAGTGGGGCGCTCGATCGGCTGGTATGCCGAGCGCCTCCAGCCTGATGCATTGCGCTACGCCATTGCTTCGATCCTGCCCGAACAGAACGACACCGACCTGAGCGACGACGACATAATCCGGAGGGTCAACGAGGAGCTCGTGGCGACCTGGGGCAATCTGGTGAACAGAGTGCTGTCGATGAGTGCGCGCAGCTTCGATGGCCGGGTGCCTGAGCCTGGCCAGCTCACGGATGACGACAACGCGGTCCTGGAACTGGGTTCGTCAACCCTGAACGAAGTTGCGTCTCAAATCGAGGCGGTCCAACTCAGAGCCGGGCTGCGAGCAGCCTTGGACGCCGCCGGCGAAGTCAACGCCTACCTCAATGCCACCGAGCCGTGGAGGATCCTCGAGGAAGACCCCGCCCGCGCCGGCACCATCCTCTGGACGGCGGTTCAGGCGATATCGGCGATCCGGGTGGCGTTGTCTCCGTATCTGCCGTTTTCGACGAGAACCATCGGAGGGATGCTCGGGTTGGACGCCGAGATCGCTGACTGGACCGTCCCCGAGATCACCGGAGGCGCCGAGTTGGGCGAGATTCGACCTGTCTTCGAGAAGCTGGACAGCGACGTCCTCGACTAGGGCCCCGTCGAAAAGGGCTCTCCTTTAGCCCGTCGCGGACGATAGATTTGCCCTATGGCCCGGATGGCGCGCATCGCAGGAGGTTCGACCCTCATCGCTGCAGGTACAGCCATGCTCGTCCTGCCCGGACCCGGTCTGCTCACCATTGTGGCTGGCGTCGCCGTCCTGGCGAAGGACGTGCCGTGGGCAAATCGCCTGATGGGTGAGATTCGGTCGCGGCGGAGGGGCGATCAGGCCGGCGGGTAGACCCCCATGCTCTTGGCCTTCTCGGTCTGCCAGAAGATGTCGGCGATCTCGTCGATGAGGTCGATCAGCTTCTGACCCTCAGCCGGGTCGTCTGACTTCTTCGCCTCACCCGCCTGATGGATCGCTCTCCAAAACAGGTCGTCGAGGTTGGAGAACTGCTCCCTGTGCTCAGCCGTGAAGAAGTCTGCCCACAGGACCATGAGATGATGTTTGGCCAGTTCGGCTCGCTCCTCTTTGATGAAGCGGGCTCGATCCTTGAAGGCCTCGTCGTCGGAAGCCTGGCCTTTCTCGGCGCTCTTCATGACGGACATGGCTTCGATCTTGGCCTGGGCCGGGTCGTAGACCCCGCAGTAGAGGTCGCAGTGTGCATGAGCGACGGTGACTTGTCGCATGGGGCTCCTTGTCTGTGGATAGCTGTCGCTGACAATACTCTCGCCCCAACATGGCGATGAGACGGTTCGAGATTGCCCAAGACTCGATGCGGCCAAACCTCACCCCGGGCGACGAGGTGGTGGCGGTGGATACCCGCGACCCCTCCTACGGGGATGTCGTCGTGTTCACCCACCCCGAGCGTGCCGGCTTCTGGATGGTGAAGAGAGTGGCAAAGCCTCCCAGCCCGATCCGCCAGGACCAAGTCTGGGTCCTGTCAGACAATCCGGACGCCACGATGGCAGACTCGCGAACTCTCGGTCCGCTCCTCAAGTCATCGATGTGGACCGTCATCGACCGTCTCGACAGCCCTTCGTTCAATGAGGCGTGCATGTTGCTGGCCGCCGAGGACGAGTCGCTGAGAGGCATCGTCGACGAGCACGGTCTGCCGGAGTTCTGGGCCAGGAAGCCCGGTTTCCCGACTCTGGTCTGGTTGATTCTCGAACAACAGGTCTCACTCGAGTCCGGTGCCGCGATGTACCGGCGGGTGCACGATGCGGCCCGGTCGATCAGACCAGAAGCCATCCTCGACCTGGGCGAGGCATCTCTGCGGTCTCTCGGAGTGACCAGACAGAAGTCGGGCTACCTCATCGAACTATCCAGAGCGATCCTGGAGGGCGACCTCGACCTCGACCGCCTCGGTCGGCTCCCGGAGCCAGATGCTCGGACCGCCCTGACCGCGATGAGGGGGATCGGTCCCTGGACAGCCGATGCCTACTTGCTGTCGGCACTCCGCCATCCGGATGTCTTCCCGGTCGGGGATCGCGCCCTTCAGGTAGGCACGGGGGAAGTGCTCGGTATGACCTCGGTGCCGGACCCCGAGCAGCTCGACCTGATATCGCAACCATGGAAGCCCATACGGGCGGCGGCGGCGCGGCTCATCTGGCATGACTACCTCGCCCGGCGGGGCAGGGTCGAGCCCACCGACCCGACCGCCGAGCACGACATCTCCCGCGACGGCGTAGAGTCCTTTCCATGACCGAGTTCGTGGTGCAAATGGAGAACCGGCCGGGAAGACTGGCGACCCTCACCGAGTCTCTTGCTGCGTTCGGAGTCAACATCGAAGCACTCGCCGCATACGGTCACGACGGCGAGGGAACCGTCCGGCTCATCGTCGACGATGCACCCACCACGCGACGAGTGCTCGAGGAAGCTGCGCTGCAAGCCGAAGAGCACACCGTGCTCACGGCACTCCTTCCCGATCGCCCGGGAGAGTTGGCCCGTTTGACGAGATCCGTCGCCGACGCCGGAATCAACATCGACGCCATATACGTCCTCAACAACTCCGCCGACGGGATCGAGTTTGCCATCTCGGTCGACCAGCCGGAGTCGGCGCTGCCCCATCTGCAGGTCACCGGAGGCACGCTTCCCGAATAGTTGCTGATTTCGGCGACTCGATACCTAACCTCGCGCCGATGCGATCCCCTTTGGCTGTTCTGCTGGCTCTGGGGCTGCTGGTCGGGGCTTGCAGCCCCGACGAGGTAGCCGACACAACGACCACAACGACCACAACGACCTCGACACCATCGACCACCTCCACGAGCACCACTCTGGCCCCCACCACGACCGAGACAGGCGAGACCTCGCTGATCAATGGGACGACGGTCGAGAGCCCGGAGCTCCTCGAGAGGCGTGTCCTCGCCGTCAAGATCGACAACCATCCCCGGGCCAACCCGCAATCGGGTATCGATCAGGCGGACATGGTCATCGAGCTGATGGTGGAGGGGATCACCCGCTTCCTGACCATCTGGCACGAGAGCGACTCCGAGTACCTCGGACCGATGCGATCCGGCCGTCCCACCGACCCGACACTCCTCACCGCCATGAACGAGCCGACCTTCGCCCTCTCCGGAGCCCAGGACTGGGTCCAGCAGCTGATCCGGGCGAAGGACGTCCATCTCATTGGTGAAGTCGGTCAGCCGCAGACGTTCCGGGTCTCGGGACGCAGCGCCCCGCACGACCTCTACGTGAACACCGTTGCCCTCCGTGAGTATGCCGACGGTCGCGGCTATCCGAACGACCCGCCCGAGGGACCGCTGTGGGCCTTTGGTCCGATGCCTTCCTCGGCCGAACAGGCCAGCCAGGTGACCATCGATTTCTCGGGGAACACTGTTCTCTGGGACTGGGACGAGGAGACCGGCATGTGGCAACGATCGGGCTTTGGCGATGAGTCGACGGTGCGCGACGAGGAGGGCGAGGAGACCAGACTCGGCGTGCCTGTCATGGTCGCCCTGTATGTCGATCAATACTCGGTCAGCCCGCCTTCGGGTGCGTCCGGTTCTTCACTGCCCAGCTCACGCACCACCGGCTCAGGTGAGGCGTTCATCTTCGCCGACGGGAGAGTCTTGATTGGAGCCTGGGAACGAGAAGACGAGTCCGAGTGGTTCACCCTGACCGATGAGAATGGGAAGATGATGCTCGTCCCGCCAGGGCGGGTATGGGTGTCATTGGTCCCCTCCAATCGCGGTCTGACCTACAAGTAACACCTCGCTGGTCGGAGCGATTCAGGCAAGCCGCTCCCTGGCTGACTACTTTCAAGCCGTGTCAGCAGATTCAGCAGTCGCACGGGTGGAGGAAGCCCTCTCCAAGGCACACGACAGTCAGGCGAAACTCAACGCATTCACCGAGATCGATGACGAGGGAGCCCTCGAGCGAGCCGCTGAAATCGACCGTCAGGCAGCGGGTGACCGGCATCCGGGACAGCTCGCCGGAGTTCCGATCGCATTGAAGGACCTGATCGACCACAAGGGCCACCTGACCACGTCGGGATCGGCCTTCTATCGGAAGTCGGCCCCGACTTCGGCCCCATCGGTGCGAGCCCTGGAAGATGCCGGTGCCGTGATCATCGGTCGCACCGGGCTTCATGAGTTCGCCTTCGGCTTCTCCTCGGAGAATCCGCATTGGGGTCCGGTGCGTAATCCATGGGACACGGAGACCTCCACCGGAGGGTCCTCCGGGGGCTCGGCTGCCGCGGTGGCCGCAGGGATAGTGCCGATCGCCATCGGGACCGATACGGGCGGCTCGGTCAGGGTGCCCGCGGCGCTTTGTGGGACCTACGGCTTGAAGGTGACCCATGGTCGTGTCCCCCTGGAGGGCGTCTTCCCCCTGGTCCCCTCTCTGGACACCGTCGGGCCCCTCGCCGGCTCGCTGGCCGACCTGGAACTCTCGTATCGGGCGATGGCAGGCGACAGATCGGAGCCAAGGGAGCCCGGGCCGCTCCGGCTGGGGATACCCCAACCCTGGGTCGAAAATGCTCCGTTCGAGCCCGACATCGCGAAGATCTTCGAGAATGCGGTCGTGTCGTTGCGGGCAATGGGGCACGAGGTTGGAGTCATCCACCTGCCCGACGCGGTGCCCTCGACCAAACTCTGGCACGCCATCGCCGAAGAGGTCAGAGAGGTTCACGCCGAGTTCCGGGCGAGGGGCGAACCATACGGAGACGACGTGGCCATGCGTCTTGCCGATGCCGAACTGGTGACGACCGAGGAGATCACCGGAGCCCGAAACTGGCAGGCGATGATCAGGGAGCGGTTCGGCGACGCCTTCGAGACGGTCGACTTCCTGTTGACCCCCACCGTCCCGGTCCGAAGGAAACGAATCGGCGAAGAGGAAATCGGCGGTCGCCATTACCGATCCGTCCTCTCCTACTTCACCGCTTTGGTCAATCACTCGCTCCACCCGGCGTTGGCCCTTCCCTTGTTGGGCAGCGGTTCTCCTCCGGCATCACTGCAGGTGATCGGTAGGTTCCGTGGCGAAGCCGATCTCCTGGGTTTCGCCACCGACCTGGAAGGGAAAGGTCTGGCTGGGTTCGTCCCCGCCGGCTGAATTCACCTAACAACAGCCGTGAATAGACTTGGATGTGGCAGAAACGAATTGGAGGCTTGTCCTCTCGGCCGATGGGGCCCAGGCAGGCAAATGAGACGATCGCAAGGAAGTGAGTCCAGTGGCAGATGAGATCGCCACGGAAGAGGCCACTGAAGAGGCTTCTACTGAAACAAGACAAACACTGGAGATTCAACCCTCCTCGACACCCACGGAGTCGCTCGACAACCTGGTAGTCCGATTCGCCGGTGACTCCGGCGACGGCATGCAGCTGGCGGGGAATCGCTTCACCGATGCCTCGGCCCTGTTCGGCAATGACCTGGCGACCCTGCCCAGCTTCCCCGCCGAGATTCGAGCGCCGGCCGGGACGCTTCCCGGTGTGTCCAGCTTCCAGGTCCAGATCGCCGACTACGACATCCTGACCGCCGGAGACCAACCGGACTGTCTGGTGGCAATGAATCCGGCCGCGCTCATGAAGAACCTCAAAGATCTGCGTCCAGGCGGGACTCTGATAGTCAACACCGACACCTTCGACGAGAGGAACCTCGACAAGGCCGGCTACGAGACGAACCCCCTCGATGACGACTCCCTCGATGGTTACAAGGTCATCAAGGCTCCCATGGACGAGCTGACCAAGGAGGCAGTCAAAGACACCGGTGTTTCAGGACGCAACGTCCTTCGCTCGAAGAACTTCTTCGCGCTCGGGCTCATGGCCTGGCTGTTCCATCGTCCAACCGAGCCCACTACCGAATGGGTCCGGAAGAAGTTCGCCTCCAAGCCCGAGGTGGCCAACGCCAATATCGAGTCTTTCAAGGCCGGTTACAACTTCGGCATAACCACCGAAGCGACCCGAACCACCTTCGAGGTCAAACCAGCCGCGCTACCCCCGGGCACCTATACCAACATCAACGGGAACACTGCTCTCGCCTGGGGTTTGATCGCGGCATCGAGGAAATCGGGCCTGCCACTCTTCTACGGGACCTATCCGATCACACCGGCTTCCGACATCCTCCACGAGCTGTCGCGACGCAAGAACTTCGGGGTAAGGACCTTCCAGGCCGAGGACGAGATTGCAGGTGTTGGCAGCACCATCGGCGCCGCATTCGCAGGCAACCTCGCCGTCACCGGCTCATCCGGGCCCGGTATCGCACTGAAGAGCGAGGCCATCTCGCTGGCGTTCATGCTCGAGCTTCCCATGATCGTGATCAACGTCCAGAGGGGAGGCCCCTCCACCGGCCTGCCGACCAAGCCGGAGCAGTCTGACCTTCTCTTCTCCCTCTATGGGCGTCATGGCGAGTCGCCGTTGCCCGTTCTGTCCATCGCGTCGCCTTCGGAGGCTTTCATGATGGCTATCGAGGCGGTTCGCATCGCCGTCAAGTACATGACCCCGGTGATCCTCCTCAGCGACAACTATGTGGCGAACGGAAGTGAGCCCTGGAAGTTGCCCGACGTCGACGAAATCGCCGAGATCCCCGTCGAGTTCGCCAAGTACCCGAATGGCCCCGACGGGACCTTTCTCCCGTACATGAGGAACATCGACACGTTTGCCCGCCCGTGGGCGATCCCGGGCACACCCGGCTTGGAGCATCGAATCGGTGGCCTGGAGAAGGAAGCCATAAGTGGAAATGTCTCCTACGACCCTGCCAACCACCAATTGATGACAGACACCAGGGCATGGAAAGTCGCCAACATAGCCAACGACATCCCTCTGCTGGAGGTCGACGGTGATGAAGATGCAGACATCCTCGTCCTGGGCTGGGGCTCCACTTTCGGGTCTATCAGAGCAGCGGCACGTAGGGCCAGACAGAGTGGGATCCCGGTGGCCACGGCTCACCTCAACTATCTCAATCCCCTGCCCAAGAACCTCGGCGAAGTGCTCCGCTCCCATGACAAGGTCCTGATCCCGGAGTTGAACACCGGACAGCTCCTCAAGGTCATCAGGGCTGAGTTCCTACTCGATGCCGTCGGACTCAACAAGGTCTCCGGTGAGCCGTTCCGGGTCACCGAGATAAGCGAGAAGATTTCGGAGATGGCGCAATGACAGCCCCCTCATACACGAGAAAAGACTTCCAGACGGACCAGGAAGTCCGATGGTGCCCCGGGTGCGGCGACTACACCATCCTTGCGTCGGTTCAGCAGTTCCTGGCAGGTCTGGGACGCAGCCGGGAGGAGTTCGTCTTCATCTCGGGCATCGGATGCTCTTCCCGATTCCCCTACTACATGAACACCTACGGGATGCACTCCATCCACGGTCGCGCCCCGGCGATTGCCAGTGGTGTCGCCGCCACGAGACCTGACTTGTCGGTATGGGTGATCACCGGTGATGGCGACGGGCTCTCGATCGGCGGTAACCACCTGATCCACGCCCTCCGTCGCAATGTGAACCTCAAGATCCTTTTGTTCAACAATCAGATCTATGGCTTGACCAAGGGCCAGTACTCGCCAACCTCCGAGGTGGGCAAGTCGACCAAGTCGTCGCCATTCGGCTCAATCGACTATCCGTTCAACCCCGTCTCGCTTGCCTTGGGTGCCGAAGCAAGCTTCGTTGCCAGGACGGTCGACATGGACCGCAATCACACTCAGATGGTGTTGAAGTCGGCATACGAGCACAAGGGCGCCGCCTTCGTCGAGATATATCAGAACTGCAATGTCTTCAACGACAAGGCGTTCATCCAGGTGACCGGGAAGGAGGAGCGAGTCCACAACCGCGTCGACCTCGAGCAGGGCAAGCCGGTCGTCTTCGACGAAGGGGCGAAAGCAGTAGTCATGCGTGGTGGTGAAGCGGTCGTCGTCGACTCCAGCTCGGTTGACCCCAAAGCGATCCTGGTCCATGACGAGACACGGGAGAACCCATCGGTGGCTTACGCACTGAGCCGGCTCTCACACGGGCCGTATGGGCCGACTCCGCTGGGTATCTTCCGCCGGGTAGCTCGATCGACCTACGACGCCGAGATCAATGCCCAGATGGAGGGAGCCAGGAATGACATGGGTGACGGTGATGTGAGCCAGCTCATCCGTTCCCATGGAACCTGGGAAGTAAAGGGGCCCTCACCCAACGGCGGCTGAGGCCTGCCCTTCTCCAAGGGGGACCTGGCTCAACCGGCTCTGGCGCCGGCCCCGAGGAGGTCGTCGATCTGGCCGAGGGCCTGGGTCATCCCCTCCTCCATGCCCATCTCGGCCATTTGTTCCATCGCTTCCAATGATGGGAACTTCGTGTGGATCGACATACGAGTGAGCCCGCCGGGCTCCTCCGTGAGCTCGACACGGGTCCTAGTAACGGGCATGTCGGGACTCGGCTTGCCGTTCTCGTCGGCGAACCCGTCTTCGAACTCGAGGCCGGACGGTGGGTCGACTTCGATCACGTTCCACCAGCCCCAGTACTCGTCGCCCTCCGGCCCGGTCATGTAGTAGCTCACCTTGCCGCCTGGGATCAAGTCGTGATCGACGACCGTCGCCGGGTATGTCGAGGGGCCCCACCATCTCTCGAACTGCCTCGGGTCCTCCCATAGCTTCCACACACGCTGGATCGATGCGTCGAACTCTGCGGTTATGGTCATGGTCAGGCTCTCGGCGTCCTTCTGGATGCTCTTCAGGGTCATGGGTTGGCTCCTTGATCGGCTTCGGCGAGAACCTCGTCGAAACGTTCGAGACGGGCGCGCCATACTGCCTCGATCTCCTCGAGCAGTTGGTTGGCGATATGGATGGTGTGGATCTCTGTCTTGACGAGTTGCCTCCTGCCGCACTTCCGCTTGCTGACCAGACCGGCCCGCTCCAGCACAGCGACGTGCTTCTGGACGGCGGCGAAACTCATCGGGTAGTAACCCGCGAGAGCAGAGACCGAGTGATCTCCAAGTATGGCCCGCCTGACGATGTCCCTCCTCGTGGCATCGGCCAGAGCATGAAAGATCTCGTCTGCTAAACCCTCGCCGACCTTATCTACAACCATTCGGTTGTAGATCTACCCAGAAGGATGCGACCGATGCAAGCGATCGCGCCGGCCGTGGTTGCAGGGATCGAGGTCCCGACTGGGGTTGGGATGGGTTCGGTCAGCCGCCTCTGGCTATCTCAATTGAGTCACGCGCCCAATCCACGAGCGTGTCATCGTCGACCAGGACCTCACTCGGCACCGAGTAGTAGGGCATACGGACGTGCTTCTCAGCCCCTACGTCGAGAAACCGATCGCGATTGGTGTCGTCGACCTTGAGGTGGAGGCGGGCATTCGCATCGATCAGGGCGAACATCGAGTCCTCGATGAAGATCCCCGCTCCACCGAACATCTTCCTCCAGGACACCAGTCCCAATGCTTCGAAGGTCTCAACGACCTCTTCGGCGAATTGCCCGACCTCATCCGAGTATCGAGCCCCGCGCGTTCCCATGTTCGCTCCTATCCCCCATCGTGGGTCCTAACCAAAGCACCAAAGGTACCGTGGTGATATGCCCTTCTTCGCGGTGTTCGCACTCGTTGCGCTGATCGAGATGGCCACCTTCTTCTGGGTGGAGTCGCGCATCGGGCTCGGTTGGGCTCTGGGGCTGGCCCTCCTCACGGCCATCATCGGCTCCATGCTGGTTCGCCGCGCCGGGATCGCGGTCATAGCGGCTATTCGGACGAAGTGGAGTGAAGGCCGGCTCCCCGGACGGGAGCTCACCCACGGCGCGGCAATCCTCGTCTCGGGGGCCTTCCTGATCTCACCGGGTTTCATCACCGACACGTTGGGGTTTCTCCTTCTCGTCCCGAACGTACGCGACATGATCCATGGTCTCGTGTCTCGGCGAATCTCCTCGCGAGTGGGGATCACTCTGGGCAGTCAAGGCGCCCGCTACGTCAGACAACCGCCCGACGAGGGTGACATCATCGATATCGACCCGATCGAATAGGCCAAGCCCTACCCGATCAGCTTCCGGATCTCCTCGATCTGCTCACCGACAGACTCGGGGCTTCCCGAACCGCTCGTCGCCCTCGCCTCGACCGAGCGCGCCGGGTCGAAGAGCTCGAGGTCCCCGGGCTCGAACCGATCATCCTCATCGAGGAGATCATCCGTTGTTGCTTCCGAGAAGGCCCGGCCTGTTGTCTCGAGACGTCCCACGAGACGCCCGACGATCTCGTGAGATTCCCGAAAAGGCACGCCACGCCTCACCAGCGCCTCCGCCAGATCGAGGGCCGCGGTTTGGGCGATCGGCGGCGGTGGGTCGAAAGACAGACCCTCCAGGAGCCGGCGCGTCGCCGCCAAAGCCCCCGAAAGCGTGTCGTCGGCATGGAACACGATCCGCTTGTCCTCCTGGAGGTCGCGGTTGTACGCGAGCGGGAGCCCTTTCTGCAGGCCCAGGATGGCGGTCAGGTCACCGGCGACCGAAGCCGCCCTCCCTCTCACCAGCTCGGCGATGTCGGGATTGCGCTTCTGTGGGAGTGCGGAGGATCCGGTGCTCACCTCGTCGGACAGCTTCGCCCAGCCGAACTCGCTGGTGACCCAGAGGATCACCTCCTCGGCCAAGCGAGACAGGTCCGCCATCGCCTGGGCACAACAGAACACGTACTCGGCGACGAAGTCCCTAGAGCCCACCGCATCGAGGGAGTTCGGCATCACTCCCGCGAGCCCGAGGGACTGGGCGGCCATCAGGCGATCGAGGGGAAGCGAAGAGCCCGACGACGCCCCCGCACCGAGCGGAGAGACCGCCAGACGCTCCCGGGCATCGGCGAACCGGCCCGACGAGCGCAATGCCATCCATGCGTAGGCCAGCAGATGGTGACCAAGGGTCGTCGGCTGCGCCTGTTGGAGATGGGTGTAAGACGGCACCACGGTCCCGGTGTGCTCCGAAGCGATGTCCGTCAACGTCGCGGCCAACCGGTGAAGCTCGCCGATGCGTCGCTGTGCAGCTTCCGAAAGATAGAGCCTGAGGTCGAGGGCGACCTGGTCGTTGCGGGACCGACCGGTGTGGAGCTTCCCGGCGATCTCGCCCACCAACTGGCCAAGACGACGTTCCACCGCGGAGTGGACGTCCTCGTCGGACTGTTCGAAGTCGAATTCGCCGGCACGGACCTCCTCGAGGATCTCTTCCAGCCCGGCGTGCAGCCGATCAGCCTCCCCAACCGGGATGATTGCCTGCTTGCCCAACATCTCGACGTGGGCCAGAGAGCCCTTGATGTCGACCTCGAGGAGACGGCGATCCGAGTCGTCGACGGTGAAATCCCAGGTGTCTCCGGTCATCGAGCCCTGAAACCTGCCTCCCCAAAGGGTCATCCGCCTGTCCCGTAACCCCGGACCCGCAGTGCGTTCAGGCTGATGAATCCCTCGGCATCGGCCTGGCGGTACACGTCATCGGCCTCGAAGGTGGCGATGTCCTCGCTGTAGAGGCTGTTGGGAGATCTGCGTCCGGTGACCCGGGCAGATCCCTTGTAGAGCACGAGCCGGGCTTCGCCGGTCACCACCCTCTGGATGTCGTCCATGGTCCTCTGTATGGCGACACGCTCCGGCGAGTACCAGAACCCGTTGTACGCGATCGCGGCATACCTCCTCGAGAGATCGTCCCTCAGATGGAGCACCTCGCGATCGAGGCAGAGCGACTCGATTGCCCGTCTTGCGGCGTGGAGCACCGTACCGCCCGGAGTCTCGTAGACGCCCCTGGATTTAATGCCGACGAAGCGGTTCTCGACGATGTCGATACGTCCCACGCCGTGTCTGCCCGCCACCTCGTTGAGTCGAGTGAGCAGCTCAGTCGGTCCGAGGTCCTCCCCATCGACACTGATCGGAGTGCCCGACTCGAAACCGACGACGATCTCCTGCGACTCCCCCGGAGCATCCTCGGGATCGGTTGTCATTCGGAACATGTCTTTCGGTGGTGGGGCCCAGGGATCTTCGAGCACTCCGCCCTCGTACGAGATGTGGAAGAGGTTGGCGTCCATCGAATAGGGGGCTTCTCTGGTCACCGGGACGGGGATCCCCCGCTCCTCGGCATAGGCGATCAGGTCTGCACGTCCCCGAAGCTTCCACTCCCGCCACGGGGCGATGGTCTTCAGCTCGGGGGCGAGGGCTGCAGTCGACAGCTCGAAGCGGACCTGGTCGTTGCCCTTGCCCGTGGCGCCGTGGGCAACGGCATCTGCTCCGTGCTCCCTCGCCGTGGCGACGAGCCCTTTGGTGATTATCGGGCGGGCCAGGGACGTGCCGAGCAGATACTCCGTCTCGTACACAGCAGCTGCGCGAATCGCCGGGAACACAGCTCCACTGACGAATTCCTCACGTAGGTCGTCGACCACTCCGGCGACCGCGCCGGTGGCCATCGCCTTCGCCTCGGCCTCCGCCACTTCGTCTCCCTGGCCGACATCGGCGGTGTAGGCGATGACCTCGGCTCCGTACTCCTCCTTCAGCCAGGCCAGAATCACCGAGGTGTCCAGACCCCCCGAGTATGCGAGAACTACTTTCACGTTTCCTCCGTGAAATGAACGGAATAGACCTTACGAGGCCAGAACACTGCCTGGTCGGGGCGAAGATGACAAGCCCGGGAGCCGGCCTGACCCTCTTGCCCCCTATCCACTGCACGTGGCTACGGTTCGAGCCGGTCCGCATGAATGTCTCGGAGTGAGCGCCTTGAGCGATTCTGAAATCGACGCCTGGTCGGGATTGCAGCTTTTCGCCCGCTACGCGTATCCGCCGAACGAGCGCGGGTACTGCGGCCCCGACGACCACCTGGCCTTGCTCGAATATCGCTCGTCGGGCCTCGTTGACCAGGGCCTCGCCCAATTGGCCGAGGCCTTCAATGGGCCCTGGCCGTATCTGAAGCTGATGGCCGAGAAGACTGGCGCCGGTGGCCCATTCAGCAAGAGAGTCGTCGAGGCGTACTGGGTTGGCAACGATCTGATCGACCGGGTGGGAACGATCGACTTCGGCAACGCCGTTGAGCAGAAGTTCAGGCCCCGGCTTGGGAGGAATTGGCATGCCATCTCGGAGGCAATTCCCGGCGGTATCCCCCACCACAGCTTCCACGTCTTCGTCACCTACCCGTGGGTCGGGCTCCTCGAAGAGAACCATCGGGGTGAGCCGCTGCGCATCCTCGATCAGTGTCGCATTCGGTGGGGTCGGGTGGAGGCAATAGAGGGAGAGCTAGCGGTGGTCACGAGCGAACCGCTGACCTGGGACGGAAACCGGCTGAGTCTCGGGCATCCCCGCAAGGAGACAGTGACGTTGACCGTTGGCGGGCTTGGGTTCACCGAGCCGCTTCGACCCGGTGATTGGGTGTCGATGCACTGGACGTGGATCTGTGACCGTCTCGACGCCGAACAGCTGGCGGCTCTGAAGTTGTACTCGAACCGGCAGCTGAAGATGACGAACGATGAGCTCGCTCATCCCGGCCCGGCGACGATTCTCGGCTGAGTCGAGTCGTGGGCCGCTGCCTCCTGGCCATTTCCATCTCGATCCTCACGGCAGCCTGTGCCGGCGGGTCTGTCGAGGCGGACCATGAGTCGCTGACCATCTACACCAGCGTCACCCGGGACACAGTCGATGCCGTAGTCGACGGGTTCGAGTCCACCAGCCCCGGTACGACCGTCGAGGTCTTCAGGGCACCTACCGGTGAGCTAGCAGCGAGGATTGCCGCCGAGTTGAGAAACGGTGCCCTCGAAGCGGACATACTTTGGATGACCGATCCAATCTCCATCCAGCAATACGAGCGTGACGGCTTGTTATTGGAATGGACTCCCGACGATCTCGAAGCCGTGCCGGGAGCTTTCCGCACAGCGAAGTCCTTCGGGACGAGAGTCCTCAATCTCGTGATCGTCAGCGGTCATACCCTGCTCGATCCACCACGGGATTGGGCGGACCTCGCCGGCGTCGAAGGCACCGTCGCTTTGCCCGACCCCGGTTTTGCAGGGTCGGCTTTCGCGGCGTTGGGTTTCTTCGCTCTCGACCCGGGCTATGGGCTCCAGTTCTATCGGGACCTCGAATCCAACGGAGCCGTTCAGGTTCAATCGCCCGGCGATGTCGTCAACGGCGTCGCCGAGGGCATCTACGCGGCCGGCTTGACCCTCGACCGGACGGCGAGAGACGCAGTCGACGACGGCTCTCCGGTCGACTTGATCTGGCCCTCGTCAGGGGCGATCGCGTTCTACAGTCCGATAGCTGTCGTCGACGACGGAGCCACGTCCACGGCGAAGGACTTCGTCGACTACGTGCTGGGAGCCGAGGCACAGACGGCCATCGCAGCAACAGGCTGGGAGCCGATACGAGATGACGTGGAGTGGTCACATGACGGAGATCAGCAGACCATCGACTGGGAACAGGCCTTCGACCGCCAGGGTGAGCTCCTCGCGCAATATCGGGAGATCTTCGACGGCTGACTCCGCCGAATTCCCCGGTCGATGACTCATTCAACTCGGCTGATTCTCTCGCTGATGGTTGCCGCGTCCATCGCTCTGCTGGTGCTCTGGCCATTGTTGGAACTGGTGTCGGTCGCCTCCGAGGCTCTCGATGGGCCTGGCAACGGGTCCCTCGTCGATCCGATGGCCAACACTGCGCTCGTGGGCGCGGGAACAGCGGTCCTCGCCACAATCCTCGGAGTCATCGCCGCACTCATAACCGAGCGTTCTGCAGTATCGGGCCGACAATGGCTTCGCCTCGGGATTCTCCTCCCGATGTTGGTGCCGCCGTTCGTCTCGGCTCTCAGTTGGCTCAGGGCCTACGGACCCGGTGGTCTCGTCGACGACTTCTCCGGCTTCGAGCTCCCGGGCCTATTCGGCCCGGTCGGAATCGTCTTGGTAGTGGCGATCGGGGCGACTCCCCTCGCCTATCTCATAACGGTTGCTTCTCTCCGCACGCGAGCCGAGCGAGACCTGGAGCTTGCCGCCAGGGCGAGCGGAGCGCGGCCTCTCACCAGCCTCCGTACGATCACGATCCCGCTGCTGGCTCCCGCTCTCCTCGGCATAGCCGCCCTCACCTTCGTTGTGGGTATCAACGCCTTTGGTGTTCCAGCCTTCCTGGGGACCCCGGCGTCCTTCGACACGGTGACAACGAGGATCTATCAGGACCTCACCCTTTCCTCCCGACCAGAGTCGTTCGGCTCAGCGATCCTCCTCGCCACCGGTCTGGTGGGTGTGGCCCTCGTATTGGTGACCCTCGCCGAGATGGCATTGGGCAGGATCGACGCAGTCCCCAGGAGAGCCGTTCCCTCCGGGCATAGCGGCACACGGTCGGCCCGGGCGCGGCTCCTGACCATCCTCGTCTGGTTTGCGATCTTGCTGACGACCGTATTCCCTATGATCGCGCTCACACTCGTTGCATTGACCAGGGGGGTCGGACTCGCCCCGGCCCCGGCGAACTGGACGCTCTCCAACTTCTCCGAGGCTCTCGACGGCAGATTCCTCGGCGCCCTAGGACGCAGCGCTCTGCTGGCCGTGATGGCGGCTACCACAGCTGTGCTTCTCGGAGTGATGGTCTCTGCACTGCGCAACAAGCTCGGGCGCGTGGCCGGAGTCACCGCCCTGGTCAGCTTCGCGCTCCCCGGGTCGACGCTCGCCGTGGCCGTGCTGCTGGCCTACGGCGCCGGCCTCCGCGACACACTTCTTCTCATACTCATCGCATACGTAGCCAAACTCTGGGCTGTCGGCCACAGGTCGATATCCGGTTCCGCCGACAATCTCCCACCAGACTTGTTCCACGCCGCCCGGATGAGCGGAGCCGGCGTCCGAACCGCGGTCCGCACCATTGTCTTGCCGCTGCTGAGTCCCGCCTTGCTAGCCGGATGGGTTCTGGTCTTCCTCTTCGCCTTCCATGAGCTGACGATGTCGAGCCTCCTCTACGGGCCAGGTACCGACACCCTGGCGGTAGCGATTCTCAACCTCCAGCAGTTGGGAGACGTGCAGGTTTCGTCTGCATTGGCCGTGATCCTCACGCTTCCGCTCATCTTGATGGCCATCCCGGTCCTGGTCTTGGGGCGACTCCCGGGACGCTTGATGGGAACGGGTTGAGCCCTTTGCTCGAATGTCAGGGTGTGTCGGTCCAATACGGGCCCGTGCAGGCTGTGAAGGACTTCGACCTGACACTTGAGCCTGGTGAGACGGTTGCTCTGCTCGGTCCGTCGGGATCGGGCAAGAGCAGCGTCATGTACGCGGTTGCCGGGTTCACCCGGATATCAGCGGGTCGGATCATTCTCTCCGGCGAGGACGTATCGACGCCGAAAGCCTCGGTCCCCCCCGAGAAGCGCTCGGTTGCCCTGGTATTCCAGAACTATGCCCTGTGGCCGCACCTCAGTGCCTTGGAGAACGTGGCCTACCCGTTGCGCCGGGCGGCAAAGCCAAAGGCCCAATCCCTTCTCGAAGCCTCCCACCTGCTCGAGAAGGTCGGGATGACCGAGCTCTCCCAGAGAAAGCCCGCCGAGCTCTCCGGAGGCGAACAGCAGCGCGTGGGCCTCGCTCGGGCTTTGGCGCGGGCCGCGGACATCTATCTCTTCGACGAGCCGACGGCCCACCTCGATTCCCAGATCCGTGAGTCCGTCGCCAACGAAATCGCCAAGCGCAGGGCCGAACTCGGGGCGGCGGCAATCTACGCCACACACGACTCCGAAGAGGCGCTGGCCATCGCCGACCGCGTCGTGATTTTGCGAAGCGGCTCGATGGTCCAAACGGGAACGCCAGCCGACGTCTACGAACGCCCGATCGACGCATGGGCGGCGCGACTCACCGGCCCGGTCGCAACTTTGAACGCCACTGTGCTCGAAGCCAAGCCGGGCAAGCTCAAGGTCTTGCTCGACGAGGTCACGGTGATTGCGCACAGTGCAAGCTCGACGCCAACTAGATCGGTTGAGCTGCTGATCCGACCGGAGTGGGTGAGACCCGGCGGCGAGATCCGTGGGACGGCCGTCGAAGTCTCCTATCGAGGTCCACACACCGACTATGTGATCTCCACCAAATCGGGCCACTTGGTTGCTCGAGCAGCTGGCTCGCCCCGACTCGAAGTCGGCCAGGTCGGCGGATGGACGATTGAGCGAGCATGGGCCCCGTCCTGAAGCCACGATTGCCGTCAGCCGTTGGGAGGAGTCGCTAGCCCAGGCGCCCGCGCCGCGAACCGATCATCACCCCGAGCAGGACCCCGATTGCCAACGCACCACCCGAGCCGATGATCACTCTCGAGTCCTGGATCTCCACAGACCTGCCGAGCACGATGCCGAGGATCGATCGTTCCGCTCGCACTTCACGAGCGCCCGCGATCCCGGCTCCTCCCTGATCGATGACGACACCGCCCCCTGCCCCGATCATCCAGCTCCCACCCTGCGACACCCGGACGCTGTTCCCGGCAACGATCAGCTGGCCCCCACCCTGAGTGATCTCCAGGTTGTCCTTCGCTACCAGGGCAATGGCCCCTCCCTGCCTCAGTGAAACATGGTCACCGGTGATGAAAGGGAAGAAGCCTCGCTTGGCCTCTGTCATATCGTTGCCTCCGAGTATGCCTGGAATGCGTCTATTCGAGGGCCGAGCCGACGAACTCGACCAACTGTTCGACGAGTGCCTTGCGATCGATCGGACCGTCCGGTCTATACCACCTCTCGATCGCGTTGATGATCGAGAGGATGAAGATCGAGGCCGTCTTGGGGTCGAGACCTGCTCTGAAAGTGCCCTCGGCGATACCCGATGCCAAAACGCTCCTGAAGGCGCTTTCGTAGTGATCACGAGCCGAGATCACACGTCGACGTTGATCCGGGTCGAGCATGCGTGCCTCGTTGAGAAAAGTGCGAGCGACATCGAGGTTGTCGAGGACCACGTCGACGTGCCCGGAGATGAGGGCGCGTAACCGATCGGGCGATGTGCCCTCGACCGCCAGTGCTTTCTCGGCCGATGCTTCGAACAGTCGGGCCCCTTCTCTCACCACCTCCACGAGAAGGTCCTGCTTCGAGTCCACGTGCGAATAGAGCGACGAGCCGAGCAGTCCGAGCTCCTTGCCGAGATCGCGCATCGACGTGCCGTGGTATCCCCTCTGGGCGAACAGGCGTCCCGCCGCGGCCACCACATCGGCTCTGGTGTTTCGGGTCGTGACCATCAGCGGTGGTCGTAGCGAACGACGACCTTATCGGTCGTCGGGTGGGACTGGCAGGTGAGCACATAGCCCGCGTGGACTTCGGAGTCGACGAGCGCGTAGTTCTTGTCCATGGTGACCTCCCCTTCTTCGATACGCCCCTTGCATGTGGCACACATGCCACCTTTGCAGGAGAAAGGCAGTTCGCTCCTCACCCTGAGCGCGGCATCGAGGATCGAGTTCTCCGGCGCCATACGCGTTGTGACGGCCCGGCCGTCCAGTATCACGGTGAGCTCCACCGACCCTTTCCCGGGCAAGGGCTCCGGGGGCAGTTTCGACTCGTCGAACGGACCGGCGAAGAAGAGCTCGTCGTGGATCCGGTCGGCGTCCACTCCCAACTCGGACAGTGTCTCGTGTGCATCCATGACCATGTCATAGGGGCCGCACAGATACCAGTCGTCGACCGGACGGGAGCCGATGAGCTTCCGATGGATGAGTCGCAGCTTCTCTGCGTCGATGCGGCCACTGAGGAGCGGGACGTCACTGCCTTCCCGACTGAGGATGTGAAACAGCTGAAAGCGATCCCGGTAGCGATCCTTGAGACCTTCGAGCTCGTCGAGAAACATGATCGAGTTCGCCGTGCGGTTTCCGTAGACGAGTGTCCATTGCGCGTCGGGCTCGGCCTCGAGCGAGCTGGAGATCAGAGAGAGCACCGGGGTGATTCCCGATCCGGCCGCAACGGCCACGGCACGTCTCGGCCTCCCCTGGTCGATCTCGATGGTGAACTCGCCAACAGGGGGCATCACCTCGAGAACATCGCCGGCGGCAAGTCGAGTGGTTGCGAAAGTGCTGAACTTCCCACCGCCGAGACGCTTGATGCCAACCCTCAGCTTGCCCGACGACGCGTTGGCACAGATCGAGTAGGACCTCCGTACATCCTCCCTGTCGATCACCGCCCTCACAGTGACGTGCTGACCCGGTATGTACCTGAAGGTGTCGGCCAGCTCGTCTGGCACGTCGAAGGTCACCGCTACGGAGTCCTCGGTCAGAGATGTGACTTCGGTGACGCGCAGGGGGTGAAAGACCAGCTCGCTCATTGCAGTTCTTTGAAGTAGCCGAACGGCTCACCACACGACGAGCAGACCATCAGTGCCTTGCAGGCCGTCGAGCCGAACCGGGCGATCATCTTCGGTTCGTCGGCACGGCAACGTGGACAGACCACATCGGCCTCAGCGGTCGGCGGAGCCACCCCGAACTCGGCGAGTTTCCGGTGCCCCTGTTCCGAAATCCACTCCGTCGACCATGCCGGGGAGTGCACCGTTGTGACCTCGGCGTCTAGAACGCCTTCCTTCTCCAGAGCGCTGCGAATGTCGTCTGCTATCTGACGCATCGCGGGGCATCCCGAGTATGTCGGGGTGATGGTCACCACCACCTGGCGGCCCAAGACCTCGACGTCACGCAGCACACCCAGGTCCTCGATGGTGAGAACCGGGATCTCCGGGTCGACCACACCGGCGACGACTCGCCGGATCCGGGCCGCGTCCAGAGATGCGGCGTTCACCATTCCAATCCCGGGTAGCTGCGCTGCATCCACTGCATCTCGGTCAGAAGATGGCCAAGATGACTGGTGTGGAACCCACTCCTTCCACCGGTCCTCTGGTAGGGATCCTCAGGTACGTGCAGACCGGCCTCGGCGAAGACGTCTCTGATCTTCGTCTCCCAATTGCTCCGATAGGCGTCCCCCGAACCTTCGAACATCTCTGCGGTGAAACGCCACAGGGCGTCGGCGGCAGTCTGAGCCCGGCAATGCGACTCATCGGTGCCGTCGCCCATTCGCACCGTCCAGCCGGCTGAGAACCGCAGGTGATAGTGAGCCTCCTTGAGAGCCTTTGCGGCGATGCCGGCAAGGCTGTCGTCGTTGGATCCCGAGAGGTCCTCCCAGAGGGGGACCTGATAGGCGTCGAAGAAGAGCTGGCGAAGGATCGTGTGGGCGAAGTCGGCGTTGGGCTGCTCGACGAGAAGCAGATTGGTGAACTGCCGCTCGTCGCGGAACATGGCGAAATCGTCTTCGTGGCGCCCCTTGCCCTCGATCTCGCCTGCTTGGGTGTAGAGGGCCCGGGCGACACCGAGATGATCGAGTGCGATGTTCCCCAGGGCGATGTCGATCTCCAGTTCGGGGCCGTTCGAGATCCACCCTCCGAGTCTCTGGGCCAGGATCATGTTGTCATCGGCGTGGGCGAGCAGCATCGTGACCCGGTCGGTCGGGTCGGGCAGCGGGCTGCCCTGAGGAGGGCCGCTGAGGACCTGTTCGGAGAACATCACATCTGCCCCACTTCCTCCGGGATGTCATAGGTAGTGGCCAGCCGATAGACCTTCTCGTTGGCTTCGACGTACTCCTCGGCGGCATCAGGCTCAAAGGCGTGGACCTCGCTGCTGGGAACGACCCAGACGCTCACACCCTCGCCTCTGCGCGTGTACACGTCCCGGGCGTTTTCCAGGGCGGTTTTGGCGTCAGGAGCGTGAAGACTCCCAATGTGAACGTGGCTGATGCCCCGCTTCGCCCTCACGAATACCTCCCACATGGGCCAGCCCTCAGCAGTCGAGCCGGTTGTCTCCTCTATCTCGGCGCTCTCACCCGGAGCGACGGGAACCTCGTACGTCATCAGGCGACCTCACTCATCGCCTGCTTGGCGGCGTAGGCCGAGGCGGCCTCACGGACCCAAGCGCCGTCCTCCCACGCCCTGACCTTGTGCTCGACCCGCTCCCGATTCATCGGGCCGTTGCCCTTGACCACCCGCCAGAACTCCTCCCAGTCGACCTCACCGAAGTCGTAGTGACCCCGATCCGGATTCCACCTGATCTCGGGGTCCGGAAGCTCGACGCCGAGATACTCGGCTTGGGGAACGGTCATGTCCACGAACTGCTGTCGCAGATCGTCGTTGGAAACCCTCTTGATCTTCCAGTTCATCGACTGCTCGGAGTGGGTCGAGTCGCCGTCATGGGGCCCGAACATCATGAGCGATGGCCACCACCACCGGTTCACCGAATCCTGAAGCATCTCCTTTTGCTCAGAGGAGCCTCGTGACAAACGGAGAAGCAGCTCGTAACCCTGTCTCTGGTGAAACGACTCCTCCTTGCAGATGCGAACCATTGCTCGCGAGTAGGGGCCGTAGGAGCAGCGGGTCAGCATGACCTGGTTGGTGATCGCTGCCCCGTCGACCAACCAACCGATCGCACCGATGTCGGCCCAGTTGAGCGTGGGGTAGTTGAAGATCGATGAGTACTTGTGTTTGCCCTGGTGCAACAGCTCCTGCATTTCGTCGCGCTTGACACCCAGGGTCTCGGCCGCCGAGTACAGGTAGAGGCCGTGACCCGCTTCGTCCTGGACTTTGGCCATGAGGATCGCCTTGCGATGCAAGGTCGGCGCCCTGGTGATCCAGTTGCCCTCCGGCTGCATCCCAATCACCTCGGAGTGGGCGTGTTGGGCGATCTGGCGGATCAAGGTCTTTCGGTAGCCCTCCGGCATCCAATCGGTTGGCTCGATCTTCTCTTCGGCGTCAACGATCGCCTGAAATCTCTCTTCGGGGGAGTTCATGAACACATGATAGGCAAACGAACGTTCGTTTGTCTATTACCCCAATCAGCCGGGGAACCTTCGGCCGCCATCGATCGTCCAATCCCCGAGCCCAAGCGATGAACACGCCATCTTCGACAATCCGTTGGACGATTGCCCTGGTTCTCCTCGTCTCCTTCTCGGTCACGGCCCTTCCTCGCCCTGCTCGGGCCTGCTCATGTGCCGGGCATCCGGACCTGAGAGCCTCGATTGATGCTTCTGAGGCCGCATTCGTCGGCTCACTCATCGAGAAACAGGACGTCGGCAAGGGCGATTTCGGTGGTGAGGCTGTCTATGTGTTCGAAGTCGAGGAGTGGGTCAAAGGAGACCTCGGCAAGGTGATCGAGGTCCATTCGGCCTCTGACGGCGCTGGCTGTGGTTTCGAGTTCTTCGGCGGTGACCAAATTGGCGCCTTCCTCCGACTGGAGGGTGGAGAGCTCCGCAGCGGGCTCTGCGAACAGGCCGATCCAGACGCCCTTCTCGTGGCGGCCAATGGACCGGTCACGAGCACAAGCGGAATCGGTCACCTCCTGGTTGCCCATGGTTGGTCGTCACCACGACTCACCGTCCTCGATCGCGACGGCGCCACCGTCATCGATCTCACGCCGATCGGCGAATTCGAGCTCTTCACCGGGACCAGTCAGCTGGTCGCATGCCCGCAAGGCAGATACGCGGTTCAATTGACTTCAGAGACGGTGGCAGTCTGGGATCTCGCGACGCTCGAGATGAAAGCGTGGTATCCCGCCACGGGCTCCAGCGGCCAGGAGTGGATACGCACGATCTCGTGCCGGTCGGCCGACGCCACCTCCATTCTCGCCGTGGCCCAATCGGGGACCGGAGCAAGCCTCTACGAGATCATCCCCGAGTGGGAGCCACTGATGGCATTGCCCGGAGAGACCTGGCACATCGGGACCTCATACGTGATCGCTCAGACCGGGCATGAGAGCGATCCAGTGCTCATCGATATGGCCACCGCCGAGGAGATGCCTCTTCACGAGACACCCGAAGGTGAACTCCAGGCCATCAGCGTCGCACCGCATCCAAGCCGGGACCAACTCGCCATGCTCGAAACCCGCTTCCCCGGCGGCCCCGGCAAGGTCGAATCAACCCTGTTCCTGCTGAGCTCGAGCGGCGAGACCCTTCGCAGCTATGACATACCCTGGGAGGCCTACTCGCCGGTCTGGCTCGACGACCACCGCTTGCTGGTTCAGGCGTACGACTTCAACGACTGGGGGCGGCGCTTTGGCTACGTATTCGATATGGGCTCGGACGACCCAACCGTCATCGAGAGCTGGCGGGGCGACCATCCGGTGGCTGATGGATCGACGATCTACGCCATCGACGGGGCCCGAGTGGTGTCAGCCAACACCTCCAACGGTGAGATCGAGACTCTGGCCACTCTTCCCACAGAGTTCGCCGGGCCGATCCTGAAGCTCCACGACCCAGAACCCGTTGAGTCGACGACCTCAACGACGGAGCCCGAACTGGGCACTACGCCACCCCTGGTCGCACCCGAGGGTGACATCGCCGCAGTGCCGTCGGCCGGCCTCCAGTGGTTGGCCGGAACCGTGTTGGTCGGATTCGTGCTCGGTCTCATCTGGTTGGCCAGGCGCCCGGCATGATCGGGCCGGAAGTTGCATCTTCTGGCCGTAAGTGACCGCTGACCACCCCGGATTCGAGTTTAGGGATTGTTGAGATCCCGTTTCGGGATTCCATAGATCCGGGATCGAGGCTGTTCGCATACAGCAAAAGGAGATGCGTATGCGCAAATTGCGCCTCATTGCGATCCTGGCGGCACTGTCGATGCTGGTTCTCCTCTTCGGAGCACCTTCGGCTGTGGCCAACCAGGAGCGCACCTACCAGGTGACCATCACCAACCTCACCGGCTCCGGCGGCGACCCGGGCGTACCCACGGACGGCCAACCCTTCACGCCGGCCCTCGTTGCCACCCACAAGGGCAGCGACGGCCTGTTCACGGTGGGCAAGACGGCGAGCTTCGGTCTCAAGGAGATCGCCGAGAACGGAAATCTCGGCCCGATGATCGATCGCGTCTCCAACGATGGGGACTTCGCCGACCTGGAAGTGCAGATGGGAGATATCGCACCACCCGTGCTTCCCGGAGAAACGGTGACCTTCGAAATCACCGCGGGGCCGCCCTTCAACTTCCTGTCATGGGCCTCGATGCTGATCTGCACCAACGACGGGTTCACCGGTGCCGATTCGCTCAAGCTGCCCAACCGGTTGGGAGACTCGGCGCATGCGTACACCAACGCCTATGACGCCGGCACCGAAGTCAATACCGAGGACTTCGCCGACATCGTGCCCCCGTGCCCGGCGCTCACCGGTGTGATGACCGATGACATGGGAACCGGCACGAGTGATCCCACACTGGCCGAAGGTGGGGTGATCCACCACCACGCCGGTATCGCCGGAATCGACGATCTCGATCCTCTGATCCATGGCTGGACCGATCCTGTGGCCAAGATCACGGTCGAGCGCACCGGCTGAGCACGCGATCTACTGCTGGAGAGCCCGACATTCGGGCTCTCCAGCCCGAACTGAGTTTCGGTGTCCTTTAACCCCCTAGACGCATCCTGGTGGTCAGATGAGAGCGACCACGGTCGGGATGAGCAGTTGAGACCGGCAATCACCGCGGGTAGGCGTGTGCTGGTTGTGGATGACGAGGACACGGTGAGGGAGGTCCTGTGTGCCTACCTGGACCGTGGCGGATTTGATGTCGCCGAGGCCTCCGACGGCCCGGGCGCCCTCCGAGCCGTCCGCGAACAGCGGCCCGACCTGGTTCTGCTCGACGTCATGCTCCCTGAGATCGACGGGCTCTCGGTTCTGACCGAGATACGCCAGGACAGCGCCGTCCCGGTGATCATGCTCACCGCACTCGCCGACGAGGGCGATCGCGTGCTGGGCCTCGAGCTGGGCGCCGACGACTATGTGGTCAAGCCTTTCTCGCCGCGCGAGGTGACGGCCAGGGTCAAGGCCGTCCTCAAACGCGCATCGGCACCGGATCGCCCCACCCTGCGGCTCGACTACGAGGGACTATCCATCGACAGCGCGAGCAGAGATGTGATGGTGATGGGCCGAGCCATCGAGCTGACCCCGAAGGAGTTCGACTTGCTCTCGTTCCTGGCAGCTTCTCCGAGGCAGGTGTTCAGCCGGGGCCAGCTCCTGGAGCAAGTCTGGGGATCATCCCGCGAGTGGCAGGATCCTTCCACGGTCACGGTCCATGTCGGCAGGGTCCGCCAAAAGATCGAGGACAACCCCAACGCCCCGCGATGGCTCACCACCGTCTGGGGAGTCGGATACAGGTTCGAGCCTTGAGACTCGCTGCCCTGCTGTCCGGAGCCGTGATCGCCGGGCTGGCTGCATTCGAGGTCATGATGCAGCCCTCGCCATCGGAGCGAATCGAACTTGGCGTCATTCTCGCCGGCATGGCCACATTAGCCCTGGTCACAGCACGTGTACTCCCCCGTCTCTCTCTCTATGTCCGGTCGATTCGTCGCACGATGGCACTGCTGGCCGTGGCGGGCTTCGCCATCGTCGTCTTGGGGACTCTGGCCGTCGCCAACAGGATGTTCCTGTCGGAGCACGACCTCAGGCTTTTGCTGGTGGTATTGGGCTTCGGGGTCCTCGCCACCATGGCCTTCGCGGTCACCGTGAGCCTCCCCCTCTCGGCCGACATCGACCTTCTCTCCGAGCAGGCGTCCTTGGTCGCCAACGGAAGTCTCGACACTCGCCTCGAGCTCGAGAGGCGTGACGAGGTGGGCAGACTGTCCGGCGCCCTCACAGCCATGATCCAGCAGCTAGATGCAGCCGAGTCGACCCGACGTGCCAATGAAGAGTCGAGACAGGTGTTCTTCTCCTCGATCGGGCACGACCTCCGGACGCCTCTGGCATCGCTGCGTGCCTCGGTTGAGGCGATACAGGATGGCCTGATGGAGAGCCCAGCCGATTCGCTCGCCACCATGGAACGCGACATCGAGGCAATGACCAGGCTGGTCGAAGACCTCAACCTCCTGGCACGTCTGGACGCTGGCGCATTGGAGCTCGAGAAGACCGAGATCGACGTCACCGAGATCGCCGACGAGGCGATCGATGTCTTCCGACCCCTAGCGCGTTCGCGGTCGGTGGCGCTGAGTTTGTTGGCCGTGGAGCGGATCAAGGCCACCGGTCATCCGGGTCATGTGGGGAGGGCCCTCAGGAATCTGATCGACAACGCTCTGCGCCACACACCGGCGCAAACCGAGGTGACCATCGAGGTGACCCGTTGCGACGGGGCCGCCGTGGTGTTGGTCACCGACGAGGGCCCCGGCTTCGATCCCGGCTTCGCACCATCTGCGTTCGAACGCTTCTCCCGCGCCGAGCCTTCCAGGGCCAGGGACGGCGGTGGCTCGGGTCTCGGGCTCGCCATCGTGAAGGGCCTCATCACGGGGCTCGATGGGCGCGTGTGGATCGATCCCGGGCCGGGTGGGAAAGTAGGTCTCGAGCTACCGGGCCCCACTGACGGACCCCGGCCGGCTCAGCTATCGAAGCGTTCCACCATTCTGAGCTCGAGGGGAGCCGATGGCGACAGAGAGTCCATCACGGCGAGCAGTTCCCTGACCGGCTCACTAGATGGCTTGCCCGACCGGATCGGGAGCAAACCTGATCTCGGGTAGACCTGGACGCTGACCGGTGATTGCGACTCGATGCCGGCCAGCTCCTTGGCGACCTCGATCGCACGGTCGAGTCCACCCAAATCGTCGACCAACCCCAGTTCGGCCGCACGCATCCCGGTCCAGACCCGACCCTTGGCGACCTCCTCTACCTGGGCCTCGGTCATGGACCGACCTCGTGCAACACGTTCCTTGAATCCGGCGTAGATCACATCCAACGCCGTTTGGAGTCGAGCTCGTTCCGAGTCGCTGTACACGTCGGTCGGAGATGCGAAGCCTGCGTTCCGGCCGACCTTGAGCTCTTCCCAGTTGATCCCGATGCGCCGCCAGGCGTGTGAAGTCGCCAGCTTCCCGAACACGACGCCGATCGATCCGGTGACCGTCCCCGGCTGAGCCACGATCGAATTCGCCGATGCGGCGACGAAGTAGCCGCCGGACCCTGCCACGCTTCCCATCGAGACCACAACGGGTTTGCCCGACTCCCTCGCCCTTACCACCTCCCTATGGACAACCTCGGATCCGACCGCGGATCCGCCGGGTGAATCGACCCGAAACACGATCGCTTGGACCTTTTTGTCATCACGCGCCTCACGGAACGCAGAAGCCACGTCATCTGCGCCGAACGACGACCCTCTGGTCAAAGGATCGAACCCGGAGCTGCCTCGGGCGATCGAGCCGGTCCCATAGATCAGGGCGATGCGCTTGCCCCTGCGGTTGGGGCGGCCGGCCCGCTTCAGGTATTGCCCGAGATACATGAAACCGCTGCCGTCGACCTTGGAACTCTCATAGGCATCATCACGGTGGGCGATGCGATCGATCAGACCTGCTTCGACGCCCTCCTCGCCAAAGAGCGGGGCGCTGTCGACGATCGTCCTCACCTCCGACTCATCGAGACCGCGGTCCCGGGCAACACCGGCGACGATCTGGGACATGTGGTCCTCGATGACGGCTGTGGTCGCCTCCTCGTGAGGTGGCAGGTAGTGGTCCTCGGTCAGGAGATACTTCATAGCCTTGTACTCGCTCCTGTGATCGAAGTCGGGCTCGACCTCGAGTTGGGAGAACATCCGTCCGAGGAATGGGGTGCGGGTCAGAACACCCTGGATCGACAGGCTTCCCATGGGCAGGAGGATGATCTCCTCGAATGCCGCCGCCAGGTAGTAGTCGGCCATCGACAGGGCGTTCTCGCCGAAGCTCTCCGAATAGGCGACCGTGCGCTTTCCGGACTCGCGGAAGCGGGCAACAGCCTCCCGCAGCTCCTGGGCCTGGGCGACGCTCAGCCCTCCGTTGCCGACACGAGCAACCAGACCGGTCACCCTTCTGTCTCCAGACGCACGCCTCAATGCGTCGGTGACATCACGCAGCACGACAGCGTTGCGCCGCAGCAAACGACCGGGCATGTCGGTAGGCGGCTTCTCGGTGACGCCCTTGTCGAGGTCGAGCTCCAGGACCGTCCCGTCGGGGATCCTCTTCGAGAGAAGCCTGCCGCCGAACAGCAACGCCAGTACGGCGCCGAATACGACGAGTGCTGCGACAGGGTTGTCCAGGGCAGAGACCACCAGCGTGAGAACGATGAGCAACAGGATGAATCCACCTGTCGCCGTCAGGGTCTGCAGGACACGTCTGGTCCTCATGAGCGCTCCTCGATCGATTGGGCGCTCGCACCTTAAGGCGTCGCTGTCAGCCTCTTCTGCTCAGGATTTGCTGCAGCCAGTTCCGATAGATCCCGAATCCGTCCTGGCGCCAGGTGTTCTCGAGACCATCACCGAACTCGTCCTCGGGGAAGTCGGGAATGGGGTCAGTGTCCGCCCGGTAGAGCGCCCGGGACCGGTAATCCGCCACCAATTCGAGGGCGCGGTCGGTGAAGTAGTGCTCGGGAATATGCGGGTAGGTGCTCCGGCGACGCATGAGGAACCGCCATACCTCCCGCTTGTACTCCTTGAGGATGCTGATTGAGTCGTACTCGGGATGACCCTGGAAAAAGACGAATTCGAAGTCGTCGTGCACCGCCATGTGCACTCCCGCCTCGGGGCTTTCGATCAGCACACGGGCACCGACCGATTCGATCTGCTCCCTGGACAGGTCGTAGTAGTGCGAATGTGGAGCCATGACCGGGTCATCCAGCCCGCTCAGCAGCGGGTGCTCGCCGACGATTCTGTGCTGGTAGAGGCCCCACATCTTCTGAGGCAGCCTGACTCGCTCCACTCCCCAGTAGAGCTTGAACACTGCGTGTGTCGCAAAACAGGAGCACAGCTTGGAGTGGACCGCTCGATCGGCCCAGCTGAACACATCGAAGAGACCGGGCCAGAAAGCTTCCCGTGTCATGTCGACATACGAGGGATTGGCCCCGGTGACGACCAAGGCGTCGACCGGATGCTCTCGGATGCTGTCGAGTGACTCGTAATGCGCGGCAATGTGCTCCCGAGCGGCCGCACCCCGGGCCTCCTCCCCCATGCTGAAGACATGGAACCAGATGTTTGCCCGGTCTCCGAACGAGCCCACCAACCGGGCGAACTGTCGGTCGGTTGCTCGCAGCGCCGTATCCGGCATCAGATTGAGGACCGCGACGTGAATGTCAGGCAGGTTGGACCCGTCAGCCTCTTCCGGGGTCACCATTTCGAGGCCCTCGTCCTTCAGACGTCTGAATGCGGGGAGACGGGTGTGCTCGACGAGAGGCATGCTTCGCCGTCCGGTCAGACGATTTCGATGAGCTCGTCGAGAACCTGATCCGGTCGTTCGGCCAGGAGCGCGTGACCAGCCCCTTCGAAAACGACCGTACGAGTCTCGGGTAGGCCGGCGATGAGTTGCGTGGCACCCCGGATAGGCGTCATCACGTCGCGCGATCCCATCAGCACGAGACTCGGCGCCGTGACAGACCCGGCAGCATCCAGACCGGCCGAATACGCATCGCAGGCGCTGAGGTCGGTCGCGATCGTCGTGGTGGGGCACCGCTCGAGCAGACGCAGGTATGACCCGGTCATCCAGATCCCGGGTGTCTCGTTGCCACCGAGCCAGGCGTGCCGGCTGTGACCCCAATAGGTGAGCATGTCGAGAGCGTCGTGACCGCCCGACATGGCGGCTCCCATCAGCTCCGGGCTGACCCGTAGAGGCACCGAGACCCCGACCATGACGAGAGATCGGACTCGTTGCGGATAGCGGGCCGCCGCGTCGAGCGCGACCAGGGACCCCATGCTGTGACCGACCAGAGCAGCCGTCTCGATGGACAACTCGTCGAAGACCTCGATCAGCCAATCTGCCATCGACTCGACTCTCTCGAGTGGAGGCCCTTCGGAGCCACCGTGCCCGGGAAGGTCGACGGCCACCACGTTGCGCCCATGTCTGGCGAAGTAGCGGGTGGGAAGCACCCAGACCGTGTGATCCTGGCCCACTCCGTGGACGAAGACGACGGTCGCGCGACCGGGATCGACCTCCCGGTTGCCAGCCGCCACGAACGCCCTTCGACCGGCGATTGTCAGCTCCATGAGATGACCGTCATCTCTGCGAGGCTCGGAGCGCCCGATCGAGATCCTCGACTATGTCGTTGGAGCTCTCCAGGCCGACCGATATCCGGACAAGGCCTTCGCCGATGCCAGCTGCTTCCAGGGCTGCCGAGTCCATGCGATGGTGTGTCGTGCTCGCCGGATGGATCACCAGGGTCTTTGCGTCGCCCACGTTGGCCAGATGAGACGCCAGCTCGACCCGTTCGATGAAGGTCTGGCCGGCGGGCCTGCCCCCCTTGACCCCGAAGCTGAAGATCGAGCCCGCTCCCCCGGGTAGGAGACGTTGAGCCAGTTCGTGATCGGGGTGGGATTCGAGACCGGGGTAGCGCACCCACTCGACGGCATCGTGGCCCTCCAGGAACAAGGCGACCTTCTCTGCATTCTCGACATGGCGGGCCATGCGCATCGGAAGGGTCTCCACCCCCTGGAGGATCAGAAAAGCGGTGGTTGGGCTCATGGCGGCGCCGAAGTCGCGCGCTCCCTCCTTGCGAGCCCTGGTGATGTAGGCGGTGGGCCCGAACTCCTCGGAGAAGTCGAGGCCGTGGAATCCGTCGTAGGGCTCGGTCATGTTGGGGAACTTCCCGGAGGTCTCCCAGTCGAAGGTGCCGCCGTCGACGAGCAGACCGCCGATGACGACCCCATGGCCGCTGAGGAACTTGGTGGCGGAGTGGACGATGATGTCCGCGCCGAGGCCGAAAGGCCTGCTCAGAACGGGTGTCGCGAACGTCGAGTCGATCATCAGCGGGAGACCCGATTCATGGGCGATCTCGGTCACACGCGGGATATCCAAGACCTCGGCTCCGGGATTGCCGATGGTCTCACCGAACACCAGACGCGTCTCGGGTCGTATCGCTTCGCGAAACCCGTCGATATCCCGGGGATGGACGAAGGTCGTCTCGATTCCGAAGCGGGGCAAGGTGTATGCCATCAGGTTGTGAGTGCCCCCGTAGATCGAGCTCGACGAGACGACGTGGGAGCCTTGATCCATGAGTGTTGCGATGCCGAGGAAGGTCGCCGCCTGGCCGCTTGCAGTGGCGATCGCACCGACGCCACCTTCGAGCGCCGAGATCCGCTCCTCGAGGACGGCGTTGGTCGGGTTGGTCAAGCGTGAGTAGACATGGCCCGTCCTCTCGATGTTGAAGATGGCAGCAGCCTGATCGGCGCTCTCGAAGACATATGAGGCGGTCTGGTAGATCGGCGTGGCCCGCGCCCCGGTGGCCGGGTCGGGGTGTTGGCCGGCGTGTAGCGCCAGTGTCTCGAGGTCATACGGTTCGGGCTTGGCCATCACCTCACGCTACATCTGCGAGCGTTCACGAGGCTTGACACCTAGCTTTTCTAGGTGTAGATATACGAGGTATGAGAGGGCAGGCGCTGAAAGGGCATCTCGATCTCCTCTTGCTGGCGGTCGTCTCCGACGGCCCCAAGCACGGATACGCCGTCATCGAGGAGTTGCGACTCCGCAGTGTTGACACGTTCGACCTTCCCGAGGGCACGGTCTACCCGGCGCTCCATCGTTTGGAGAAGGCGGGCTATCTGTCGAGCGATTGGAGCGAGGTGCAAGGACGGAGGAGGAGGACCTATACGCTGACCAGCCGTGGGGCCTCCGCACTCGGAGAGCAGCGCCAATCGTGGGCCGACTTCTCGGCCGCAGTCAATCACGTGCTGAATAGATCGCCATGGCCGACCACATCCTGATCGACAGGTATCTGGGCGAGCTCCGCAGGGAGACTCGCTGGCTCCGCGACGCGGAGGACATCGCCGAGGAAGTGGCGGACCATTTGCTCGAAGCGGTCGAGAAGCGAATCGACCGCGGACTCGATCGCATGACTGCACAGAAAAGCGCCCTTCGCGAGTTCGGAGATCCCGCCCTGGTCGGGCGTGCGTTCGCCTCCTCCCGGACAGGAGGAGCAGCAATGCCCACACAATTCACCAGGAGGGCTGGTTACGCCCTCATCGTTTCTGCGTTCCTATGGATCGCCGGAAATGCGATTCACTTCGCGTCATTCGTCGCCGACCAGACGAGGCCTTGGGAAGGCTTACCCCAGGCTCTATACATGATTGGAGCTCTTGTCCTGGTGGCGGCCGGTCTGCTCGGAGCTTCAGGCGTTCTGGGAGTCAATCGGCGCCATGGAGGTTCCCTTGGAATCAGGGGTCGGCTCGGCTTCTGGCTGTTCCTGGTGGCGGGCATCACCGTGTTCGCGACATGGTTCTGGGGTGTCTGGGCAACAGCCCTCGGCCTGGGCGCAGCTCTCATTGGCTGGGCCCTGATCGGCTCCGGGATTGCTCCTCGATCAGCTGGGATCTTCATCAGCAGCGGTGGGCTCCTGGCGGCCGTCGGTGTCTGGTCGTTGCAGCTCGTGAGATCGGAAGTCTCTTTCGACGACCCGCCGGCGATGCTGGTCCATTACGCAGGGATCCTCCTGTTCGTCATAGGGGAAGTCGTTCTCGGGAGATGGATGGCGAACGAAGAGGTCGTCGAAGAACCTGGGAAGATGGCAACTGTCTAGACCTGCGCCTCGCCCTCAAAGGACGGCCGGGCCCCTAAGGGGCCCGGCCACGTCCGTGATCGACCTGCTCAGAGGTCTATCGATACTCGGTCTCGCCAGCGTGATCTCCGGAGTGCTCGTCGGCGGAGTAGGTGGGCGGGTCGTGATGTCGATCTCGGCGATGGTGGCTCAACCCGAAGCGATCGGGAGGCTCACCGAGAACGGGAACCGCATCGGTGAGTTCACCATCGGTGGAACGCTCGTACTGATCGTCTTCGTAGGCCTACTGGGTGGCCTTGTCGCCAGCATCACGGTGGTCGCCAGTGAGCCTTTGGCTCGGAGAGCGGGCGTACTGGGTGGCCCGATCATCGGGGCCGCGGTCCTGGCCACGATCGGATCCGAGACCTTCGAGTCCTTTGATTTCCGAATCCTGGAGCCTGTCGCTCTGAACGTGGCGATGTTTCTCGGACTCGGCCTGCTCTTCGGCGTGGTTGTCGCCGTGACCGTCAGGCTCCTGGACCGGCGATTGGCCGCGCCGTCCGAACGATCGCTGCCGCTATATCTGACCGTCGTGGCCCTGGGCTCACTGCCCCTGCTGACCAATGTGCTCTTCTTCACATCACGTGACTTCTGTGGCTGTCAGCCCTGGTCTCTGATGGGGCTTATGTTGTTGCTGACGACCGTCGCCGCCGTCGGCTGGCATCTGCTTTCGATTTTCGAGGCGCCGCGATGGCAGCGAATTCTGGTGGAGGCAACGGGCATAGGGGGCCTTCTTGGGATCTTGGTCCTGGGTCTCGGCCGGGTGATGGAGGACATCGGCCGAATCCTCTGAGCCCCCGAGGGTCGGACCTCACATCTGATTCGAATCGAGGAAGAGGAGCACGGCCGCCACGCGCCTGCTGACTCCCTCTGCTTCCGACAACCCCAGCTTGGCGAATATCGAGTTGATGTGTTTCTCCACCGACCGCACGTTGATCACAAGGAAGTCGGCGATCGCAGAGTTGTCCTTCCCCTGAGCGATTTCAGCCAGAACCTCGGTCTCCCGTTCGGTCAGCCATTCGAGAGGGGACTCCTCTCCCCTCTCACCAGCGACAAGACGTCCCACCACCTTCGAGTCGACGTGGGAACCACCCTTGGCCACCGTGCGGATCACATCGCTCAGTTGTCGAACATCGTTGATCCGCTCTTTGAGAACATAAGCGCGCCCGTCGGTGCCGTCCTCGAGCAGAGCTATCGCATAGGTGGGATCGTCATATTGACTCAGGACGACTATCCCGGTGCCGGGTCGGCTTCCTGCGATGACTCTCGCTGCCCTCACTCCTTCATCGGTGTGGGACGGCGGCATCCGGATATCGGTCAAGACGACATCGGGCCTCGCGTCATCGACTACCCGCAGCAACGACTCATAGTCCCAGGCGGTGGCGGCCACTTCGAGATCGGACTGAGTCTCCAATAGAGCCACGACACCTTCACGGACGAGCAAATCGTCTTCGGCGACCACCAACCGAATGGTCCTAGTCATTTGTTCCCGCCAGCACTTTGGCGGACACCGATCTCAAGAAGTCGATGATGTCCTCCGCCGCCACAGCAGCCTTCTCGTGGTCACCAGCTTCGATCTCTGCCCGCAACCGATCAAAGAGAGGCACAACACGATCGACGACGAGAGTCGCGACATTCGAGCGGTGTTCCTGCTCGGCCACAACCAGAAGACGACGATTACGTTCGAGGAGGTCGACAGCCTCGTTGATCTCACGGGCGCGCGCCTCCAACTCGGACGCCACGACGGCATGATTGGCCACGAGGCCAACGATCACGCAAATGTCGCCTACGAGCGACTCGTCGGATTCAGTCAGGTCTCCCGATTTGTAGACCTCCACGTCCGCGTAGACGTCTCCAGCAAACGAGATGGTCGTATGCCATGCGGGCAGCTCCCCACCCGATCCCACCGAGTATGTGCGGGATCCGAAATGTGGGCGAACAACAACCCCCTTGGTGTCGAGGGCATGAGCAATTGTCGAAGAAGCGATCTGCATGGCCCCCGCGAACGACGGACGGGCTCCGAGGGGAGGGACCACCGCTGTCAACGCCTCGTACGGTGTGGCCCGCCCTCCGGAGCTCCAACGAGCGATCAGCGAATCGACCCGATCGCGCGCTGCCGGCAGAACCAGGGCGATGCCTATCGAAGCCAGGAAGAGCGACTCGAAAGATAGAGGCTCGCTCAGTGATTCTGATCTCGTCGACGAAGCGAGCCAAAAGATGGCAACCCCAAGGACCGCGCTGGTGGACACTCCGACCAGATTCCACGCCGGATGACCGGGGGATTTCCTGGTCATTCTCCTCCTCCCGCCACGGGTATCCGCCCGGTCACCTTCGTACCCGAGCCGTCCCCAGATCGAATTGTGACGGACCCACCCAACGCCGCTACTCGCTCAGTCATGCTGAGCATGCCAAGCCCGTCCGCCCGATCAGCTCGACGCATCCCGGGCCCATCATCGCTCACTTCGATCTCAGCTAGGGACGCGCCGATGGACACATCCACATCCACCGTCGACCCGGGTGCGTGTTTGATGCTGTTCTGAATGGCCTCGGTAGCCATGAAGTAGAGGGCTGCCTCGATCTCGGGGCTGGTGCGCCTTCCATCGTCGTGAATGCGGATCACATTTGGGGCAAAAGGCACGGTGACTCTGAGGGCCGACCCGATACCTGACAGACTCAACTCGCTCGGAAAGAGACCTCGGACAAAACCGATGATGGCTGATTGTGCTCCATCGACCTCGCGTAGCAAACGATCTCTCATCTCCGACTCCCTGCCCGGGGAGGCTCTGGCCAGGCCGATGGCCGCGCTCAGAGAAACAGCTCTGGCCTGCGCACCGTCGTGAAGATCCCGTTCCAGACCTCGGCTCACCTCATCGACAACCCGCCCAAGGCGGCGTCTGGAAGCAGACAGCTCGCTGGCACGGATCTCCAGCTCCTCGACACGCGCCTTAAGCGCGATGCGAAGACTCGCAGCCTCCAGATACCGGGCCCCGATCATTGCCATCTCGCGGAGAAGTCGGTTCTCATGCCGCCGCAAGCCCGCTCCCCTTTGCGTGCGGACACCCAGATAGGTTCCATCACCCATGGGGAACACGGCCGTCATGTCCGACGGCGACAGGTCGAGTCCTCCGTCTCCGCAGAAACCGGCGATGAGCTCGGACTGTCCGGGAGAAAGGCGCCATAATCCCGCACATTCGGCCGACGTGGTCCTGGACGCCGCCCGCATGAACTCGTCCATGCCCTTCTGGACATCCGTGTCAGATGCAAGGGTATGGGACAGATCGGCCAGGACACGGTGTGGTACGACCGGTCGACCGTAGATCAAGCGATCGACCAGGACGGTGAGGCGGGAGCGGGCCGGCTCGAATAGGACGGCGACGAGGCCGATCGCGGAGAGCGCCACCACTGCGCTTTCTGACCTCGTGAGGGCAGCCGCCAACCACAAGGACGCCACGTACGCCATCGCCACTATCAGGGCCAGACCGGCGAACAACACGGATCTGCGGACGACCAGATCGATGTCATAGATGCGGTAGGTGAAGATGGTCACCAGGAACGCAGCCGGAACGACGGCGAACCAGCCGAACGCGGCCGCAGGCCCCCAGAAAGCGCTGTCCCCCCCGGCTCGCTGGGCAATATCCGAGGTTGCCATCAGGACGACTGCGAGGGCCAACCCATGAGCCATCCATCGCAGCTGCAGACGTTCAACTCCATCCGACCGGCGATACCGGATGATCACCGAGACCGTCGATGCCATCAAGAGGACCGCCCACAAACCGAGACCAGCCGTGCCGATTGCAGCACCGATGTCGATATCCAAACCGTCGATCCGAGAGACCGCTCGACCGTCGTACCGCATCGGATGAGCGTGAAGGCCGAGCATGAGGAACGACGCGATAGCCGACATCCCCAAGACCCATCTCCACCTCGACCCGGGAAGCCGGCCGGTTGGGAACGTGATGATGAGGACAGGCCCGAGGACCACTCCGAGCGGTATGTATCCGACATCGGCGTACGTCAAAGCGATCTCCCGCATGAGGTCACCGAGCCCCCCGTTGCGCACCTCGAGATCCGCCAAGGCTCGCGCCAGTCCAAAAAGCCCGAGAAACCATGCCAATGACATGAGATGAGCGCCGAAGCGGTTGCCCGATCGAGAGATGACCAGCGCAGCAAGAAGACCCACGCCGACCCCCAGAACGACCCACGCGAGTCCGGACGGCTCCCGTCCTTCCAGGGCGACGACTGAGGGCACACGCTCGGCGATCTCATCCAGACCGATACCCGGGTCGATTCTGAGAATCGCATTCGCCTGGGCGATGTCTTGCCTCGCGCTGGCCGGGTCGAATACCTCTTGTGAGATCACGGGAACCGGCGAATTCGGAGTGGATACGAATACAACGACGGCAGCCAGCGCAATCGCCACCACACCTGCGAAGACACGCCACGGCGACTGCATCGATGCATCATGCCAAGGTGGCCGGTCGGATGACACCGTATCGGCTCGTCCGAATCACTTGGTGCCAGCACCAAAGCGAGGTCTGGTGGGTGCCTTCTTCCCCGATCAGGGCTCGATCCTTACGTTGGTGCCACGTCCAGCGAGGAGCCTGCATGAGCACCGCCGTAGTCACCGAGTCTCGACCGACAAGGAGAGAGCAATTCAGATTGCGACGCTTCGCGTGGTTGCTGGCCGGGCTCATCCCTGCGCTTGGATTGCTCCTCGTCGCCCTGGAGTCCGACCTCGGCTCGGCGTCGGTTCCCGACTACATCATCGACCGGGATGCATCCGTGGAGATCGACGAGTACGCCTCGGCGCAGGATGTCGCAGGATCCTCTGTGAGTTTCGACATAGCAGCAGTCGAGGAACTCCAGCGTAGGAGTGTCAATCCTTGTCCGGCCGCTGGCGAATCGCCCCAGGTGCCGCGGGACCTGGCGTCATCGACACCAATGACCTGTCGGCCCTACGACGACCACGGTGGCATCGCGTATGTTGTTGCCGCAACCGCGTTTGGTCTCATTGGCGCGGGGATTTTCCTGAAGAGGGGCAACAACCTGGGGTTACTCCTCCTCCTGGCAGCTCTGACCGACGTCGCAGGCGGCCTGACCAGCGCGTATGCCCTCAAAGGGTTGAGCATCAAACCCGGGTCGTTGCCTGCTGCTCACGTCGCAGGAGCACTTGGTGCGATCGCCTGGGTGGTGCTGCTGGTGTTGATAGTCCCCGGCTTCACGATGAGGATTCCCTCGGGCCGGATGAGGTCAGACCGCTGGCGGTGGCTCGAGCGGTTCACCTTTGTTGCGGCAAGTCTCCTGATCGTGACGCAGTGGCTTCATCCTTTCCTGTTCGGACCGGTGGCCAACCCGCTGAGACTTCAATGGTCGATCGAGACCGCCAACACCCTCTTCGACGTTGGGATTCAGATGTGGATGGCCTCCCTTGCGATCGCCGTCATCGCTCCGTTGATGAACGCATGGGATTGGACGTCCAACAAGCTCCGTGCACGGGCCGAATACCCGGCCTCGTGAGAGGTCACGCCGCATTCCTGGCAATGACCCTCTCGATTGTTTGTATCGCCTCGTGCGACAGCACGATGGCGACGGGCACCGAGCCGCCGCCGCCGGCGACCGCCGAAGAGGTCGAGATCTTTTGCGAGCGATACGCCGACGTTCGTGACCAGAGTCGTCATGAGGTCATGTACGAGCTCCTCGATGTGGCGCCTGACGAGATCATCGGAGCCGTGAAGAGAGCTTCGGAGCGCAACGGCTCGTTCGAGGATGATGTGGCGATCGACGCCTTCATCGACAGATGTGGGGGCCCCTAGGCCAGTGCTACCAGATCGAGCAGCTTCTCGTCGAAGAACCGCATCTCCCCGTCCGGCATCAGGACAGCGCGGTCCGGCATCAGTAGAGCCACGAAGTCGGTGTCGTGACTCACCATCACGATGGTCCCCTCGTAGATGGAAAGCGCGTCGAGCAACGCCTCTTTGGCCTGCGGGTCGAGGTTGTTGGTCGGCTCGTCGAGCAGCAGCACGTTGGGACGTGACGCCACCAGCATCACCAAGGCAAGCTTGGTCTTCTCGCCACCGGACAGCGTCGCAGCGTCCTGATCGACCTTGTCGGCCAGCAGGAAATGGCCGAGCATCGTCCTGATGGTCTGGTCGGGCAGACGCGCCGTCTGACGCATGTGATCGAAGACGGTCACCCCTGACCTGATCTGCTCGTGCTCCTGGGCGTAGTACCCGAGTGTTGCGTTGTGACCCAGGGACACTTCACCCAGGTCGGCGGTCTCCTCCCCTGCGAGAATGCGAAGCAAGGTGGTCTTGCCCGCCCCGTTGAGACCGATCAGCAACATCCGCTCACCACGTTCGACGGCGAACTCGACGTCGACAAAGACAACGTTGTCGCCAAATGCCTTGGCCAAACCGGTTGCGGCCAGGGGAACCCTTCCCGACGGTTCGGGCTGGGGGAAAGCAACTTTCACCTTCTTGCCGCTCTTCTGGATTTCCACCAGCTCCCGTCTCATCCGGTCGACACGAGTCTCCATGGCACGAGCCACCTTGGCCATCTTCTCTGTCGTGCCCTTGAACCGTCGGATGTTCTCCTCCAACCGGGCGATGGTCTGGTCTTGATGCCGCCGCTCACGCGCGCGATGCTCGCGTCTTCGATCCTTCTCAACGAGGTAATTCGAGTAGTTACCCCGGTATGCCTCGATTTCGCCGTGCTCCAAGGCGAGTACCGAGGTGATTGCCTCATCGAGCAAGGGCAGATCATGAGAGATGACGAGCATTCCCCCCCCGTACGTGCTCAGATACTCGATGAGCCAAGCCTTGGCATCGAGGTCGAGGTGGTTGGTTGGCTCGTCCAGGAGAAGCACATCGGTCTCAGCGAACAAGATCCGGGCGAGCTCGACCCGTCTCCGCTGGCCACCCGACATCGTGGCCACGGGCTGGGTCAGCTCGGTGTTGCCGATCCCGACATTGGCCGCGATTCGCTTCGCCTCGGCCTCGGCGATAAACCCGCCCTTGGCCTCGAACTCGTCATGGAGGCGGGAGAAGCGGCGGATACCCCGATCACGGGCCTCACCGGTCAGGCTCTCCAGCCGATGACGGGCCTCTTCGATCCTCCGCTGCATCGCGCCGATCTCCCTTGCCATGAGGATCCTCTCCAGTGCGGTTGCGTCGGCATGCTCGAGATCCGGCAGGGCGGCTTCTTGTGAGAAGTAGCCAATCCGACCCGAGCGGAGGACCGTTCCCTCCAGCGGCTGGCCCGTGCCGTTGAGCACCTTCATCAGACTGGTCTTGCCCGCCCCGTTACGTCCCACGAGGCCGATCCGGTCACCTGATTGCACGCTGAAAGAGGCACCATCGAGCAGCGTCTTGGTGCCCACTTCGATGCGGAGGTCGCGTGCGATCAGCATGATGCGGAGGGCGATCAGAATACGGCCGTCTCCTTGTCTCGGCGAGGTGATTGATCAGGATCGTCGGGGCCAAGGCAACTTCGCCTCGAATTCGTTATGTTGCCCCGGTGCCACGAGACGAGTTCAGCCACACGTCCACTGCTGCGGCCAGGCCCGATGAGGTGTTCGCTGTCCTCGACGAGCCGAAAACCTGGGAGGAGATCGGAGGGGTCGATCGGGTCACCGACCCCGTCGTCGATGACGAAGGAAGGCTGCAGGGATTCGCATTCGAGGTTCGAGCCGCCGGCAAGGCCTATATGGGATTCGCCACCCCTCTCCAGCGCATCGAAGGTGAGCTGATGGCCTGGAACGTCGACACCACCGAGATCAGGGGCACGACCAGCGTCGCTCTCCGTCCCGCAGATTCCGGCACAGACGTGACGGTTACGTTGGAGGTGGAGAGCAAGGGCCTTCTCTCTGCCATGTTCTTCCCCGTGATCGCGTCGGTCATAGGCAGCGGCCTGCCCAGGTCGGTCGATGAGTTTGCCGCCCGGTTCGGATGAACAGAGTCCTGATCGTCGGTGGTGCGGTGATGGGTTGGTCCACCGCTCAGCACCTGCTCTCGCTCGATGACAGCCTCGACGTGGTGGTGGTGGAGAAGGACCCATCACTGGCACGATCGTCAACGATGCTGTGCGAGGGCAATGTCCGCATCCAGTTCAACCTCGAGGAGAACATCCTCATCTCGAAGTACGCCATGGAGTGCCTCGAGGAGTTTCCCAAGTCCATGGCCACCGGCGAGTTCGTCCCCGACCCTCAGGTGAGAAAGCAGGGCAACCTCTTCCTGGTCAGCGAACCGGGGAAGACCGACGCCCTCGCAGGCCTCGCCAATCAACAGCGCCTCGGGTGTGAGTCCGAGTGGCTCGACATGGACGTGATCTCGGAGCGCTACCCCGCCCTGGCATCGGAGAGCCTGATCGGAGGTACGTTCGGACCGGAAGACGGCTCGGTCGATCCCAGTGCCGTGGTCCAGGGATATCGGCGCAGAGCTCTGGCCAACGGGGCTCGCCCGATCGAAGGCACGGTCGGCTCGATCATCACCTCGGGCGACAGGGTCAGCGGCGTCACCCTCACCGACGGGGAGACCCTGGAGGGAGATGTCGTCGTCGTGTGCGCCGGTGCCTGGTCAACTGAGCTCCTCGCCACCGCAGACGTATACATTCCCGTCGAACCGGTGATGAGGACCGTGTACGTGGTTGCTGGCGAAGTAGAAGACGGAGACCGGCTCCCCAGCACATTCTTGCCGTCTGGTGTCTACGTGATACCTGAGAAAGAAGGCACCTTCGCCATGGCGTGGTCGACCGAGTTCGATCCCGTCGGGTTCGACTTCACGCCGGCTTCCCGGTCGCGTTTCTACGACGTCATATGGCCCGAGCTGGCTGCAAACCTGCCGGCGTTCGACCGGCTCGAGGTCATGGGGTCTTGGGCCGGGTTGTACGCCCAAAACCGTCTCGACGCCAACGCGATCATCGGAGAGTGGCCCGGGATCGATGGGTTGATGCAGGCCACCGGGTTCAGCGGACACGGGTTCCAGCAGTGTCACGCCGTTGGGCGTCACCTGGCGGAACTGATCCTCGAGCGGCCGACGTCGCTGGATCTGAGCCGACTCGGCCCCGAACGCATCGTCGCAGGCGAGCCATTGTATGAGCACGCCGGACGTCTCATCTGACGGGCGGGAGCGCCACCGCAATCATGCCCCCGGGAAATGCCTTAGCTATTCGTCGTCGTCTTCCTCGGCTTCCTCTGCCAGGGCCTGAGCTGCCTCCTTGGCGGCCGCGTGGTCTTCGGTGATCTGAGCACGGTCGGTGATCAGGGTCACCTGATTGTCGAGCACCTGGATGAACCCCCCGTAGACCCCGATAGTGGTCCGTTCCCCCGACTCCGCCTCGATCACAACCGGGCCGGTTGCCAGAGCTCCCATGAGCGGCTCATGGTCGGCCATGACTCCAAGCTCGCCCTCAGGTGTCCTGGCGATGACGATCGTCGCCAGGCCGGACCACACGGTGGCTTCGGGTGAGACCACGTCGACCTGAAAGGCCTTAGCCAACGGAGCTCTCCCAGATCATGCAGCTTCGTCCTTGGCCATTCCAGCGGCCTTGCGTTCGACGTCCTCGCGTCCGCCGACCATGTAGAAAGCCTGCTCCGGGTACTGGTCCATATCGCCTTCGATGACAGCCCGGAATGAGGCAATCGTCTCCTCGAGCGGAGTGTAGATGCCCTCCTGACCGGTGAACTGCTCGGCAACGAACATCGGCTGCGCCAAGAAGCGCTGAATGCGACGAGCCCGACCGACGACCAGCTTGTCCTCCTCGCTGAGCTCGTCGATACCAAGGATGGCGATGATGTCCTGGAGGTCCTTGTAGCGCTGCAGGATCCTCTGGACCTCGGTGGCGACGAAATAATGACCCTCCCCGACGATCTGGGGGTCCAACGCACGTGAAGTCGAGTCGAGCGGGTCGACTGCGGGGTAGATGCCCAAGGCGGTCAGGGGACGGGATAGCACTGTCGTAGCGTCGAGATGAGCGAACGCCGTATGGGGCGCAGGGTCGGTTATGTCGTCGGCCGGGACATAGATGGCCTGCAAGGAGGTGATCGACCTGCCCTTCAGCGAGGTGATCCGCTCCTGGAGGGACCCCATCTCGTCCGCCAAGTTCGGCTGGTAGCCGACCTCGGAGGGCATACGACCCAGGAGGGTCGAGACTTCGGATCCGGCCTGAGTGAAGCGGAAGATGTTGTCTATGAACAGGAGCACGTCCTGCTGCTGCACGTCGCGGAAGTATTCGGCCATGGTGAGTGCCGACAGAGCGACGCGAAGACGGACACCGGGGGGCTCGTCCATCTGACCGAAGACGAGGGCCGCCTTGTCGATGACACCGGACTCCTGCATCTCGAGAAAGAGGTCGTTTCCCTCCCGGGTGCGCTCACCGACGCCGGCGAAGACGGAGACACCACCGTGCTGGGTGGCAACGCGATTGATCATCTCCTGGATAAGCACCGTCTTGCCGACTCCGGCTCCGCCGAAAAGGCCGATCTTGCCGCCCTCGAGATAGGGGCAAATCAGATCGAGCACCTTGATCCCGGTCTCGAAGACATTCTTCTGCGGCTCGACATCCTCGAACCTCGGTGGAGTGCGATGGATGGGCCAACGCGGTTCGGAGAAGTCCTGGTCGGGAGCGTCGAGCGAGTCGCCCCAGACATTGAATATGTGCCCGAGGGTCTGGTCTCCCACCGGCACCGTGATCGGCTGGCCGGTATCCACGACGGGGGCGCCCCGGGTGATGCCATCGGTGGGTGCCATGGCGATGGCTCTCACCTGCGAATTACCGAGGTGCTGGGCGACCTCCGCCAGGACGATGCGATCCTCGCCGCCCAAGGAGAAGTGGATCTCCACCGCGTTCAGAATCTCCGGCAGACTCTCACGCGGGAATTCAACATCGACGACGGGGCCGGCGACCTTCACGATCCGGCCGGCCGATTGGGTGTCACTCATAGGGTCGCTCCCTCAGGGGTTGTTTCGCTTCGGTCTTTGCGGGCGGGGTCATCACGACTCCGCCAGAGCTTCGGCACCACCGACGATCTCGGTGATGGCCGTAGTGATCTCGGCCTGACGGGCTCGGTTGGCCCGAACTGTCAGGTTGTTGATGAGCTCCTCTGCGTTGTCGGTCGCCGCCTTCATGGCTCGTCTGCGAGCACTGTGCTCGGACGCCGAGGCTTCGAGAAGCATGCTGAAAATGACCGCTTCGACATAACGGGGAAGAAGGCGATCGAGGATCTCGTTCGGTGACGGCTCGAACTCGTAGGACACCGCTCCCTTGTCCTCGCTCTCCGATGCCCCGGGAGGTGTGATTGGGAGCAGTTCGATTCGGGCCGGCGTCTGTGTCAGGGCCGACTCGAATCGAGTGAAGAACCCTTCTACGGCGTCCACCCTCTTGCGGGCATAGGCCTCCATGATCGTGTTGGCGATGGCACGGGCGTTTCCATAGCCAGGAGTGTCTGTGACTCCGAGATACGCCTGCTCGATGCGATATCCCCGATAGCGAAAGTATGACTGAGCCTTCTTGCCGACCGCGTAGATGAGAACGTCTTTGCCTTCTCGATCTAATTCACGGATCCTGAATTCGGCCAGACGGATGATGTTGGAGGCATATGCACCCGCCAGCCCCCTATCACTCGAGACGATGAGCAGGCCAACCGTCTTGGGGTCCCTGCGTTCGAGCAGCGTGTGCCCACCGGCGCCGGCCGCGCTCACATTCTCGATGACCTCGATGAGCTTCGACGTGTATGGCTTGGAGTTGAGCACTCTCCCCCTGGCCTTGGGTACACGGCTGGCCGCGATCAGCTCCATGGCGCGAGTGATCTTCTTCGTCGCTTCGATGCTCTTGATGCGACGTCGTGTGTCCCGAAGCTGGGCCGATGCCATCTAGTGAATCACTCGCTCGTCTCTGCGCCTTGGAACGACTCTTTGAAGTCGAGGATCGCCCTCTCGAAGACATCCCCCTCGGGCAACTTGCCCGTAGAGCGAATCGTCTCGAGGAGGTGGGAGTGCCTCGTCTGGAAGTATTCCCTCAGCTCGCGTTCGAAGCGCTTCACGTCCCCGACGGCGACATCGTCCATGTGGCCTTCGGTGACGGCAAAGAGGGCCAGAACCTGCTCTTCCACGGGCAGAGGCTGGTACTGGGGCTGCTTGAGCACTTCGACGACACGACGGCCCCGCTCGAGCTGGGCCAGGGACGTGGCGTCGAGCTCCGATCCGAACTCGGCGAATGCCGCCAGCTCACGAAACTGGGCCAGGTTGAGACGGAGGGGTCCTGCGATCTTGCGCATCGCGTTCACCTGGGCCGCTCCACCCACGCGGGAGACCGACTGGCCGGCGTCCATGGCGGGGCGGACTCCCTGGAAGAAGAGGTCGGTTTTCAAGAAGATCTGCCCGTCGGTGATCGAAATCACGTTCGTCGGGATGTAGGCGGAGATGTCGTCCGCCTTGGTCTCGATGACCGGGAGCCCGGTCATACTCCCGCCACCGAGCTCATCGGAGAGCTTGGCGCAGCGCTCCAGGAGACGGCTGTGCAGATAGAAGACGTCGCCCGGGTAGGCCTCACGGCCCGGGGGGCGACGCAGGAGGAGTGAGATCTCGCGGTAGGCGACGGCCTGCTTGGAGAGATCGTCGAACATCACGAGGGCGTGCTCGCCGTTGTACATCCAGTGCTGGCCGATGGCCGACCCGGCGTATGGGGCATACATCTGGAGAGCCGGAGCGGCGGATGCCGGCGCCGAAACCACGACGGTGTACTCCATCGCCCCCGCCTCTTCGAGAATGGAAACAACCTCGGCGACCGTCGATGCCTTCTGTCCGATTGCCACGTAGATGCACTTGACGGCGCGATCGGTGCCCCAGAACCTCTTCTGGTTGATGATCGTGTCGACGAGGAGTGCCGTCTTGCCGGTCTGGCGGTCCCCGATGATCAACTGACGCTGCCCGCGACCGATGGGGGTCATCGAGTCGATTGCCTTGATACCGGTTTGCAGCGGCTCGGAAACGGGCTGACGTTGCACGACGGAGGGGGCCTGGACCTCGAGGAAGCGTCGCTCGGTTGTGTTGATCGGGCCTTTCCCATCGATCGGGGCGCCGAGAGTGTCGACTATCCGGCCGAGCAGCTCGTCACCCACTGGGACCGAGAGGACGCGGCCGGTCTGCTTGACCGGATCGCCCTCCTCGATGTGGTTGCCCTCACCCAAGACCACCACGCCGACGTCGTTCACGTCGATGTTGAGGACCACACCGATCAAGCCCTCCGGGAACTCGAGCAACTCGGACGCCATGACATTGGGGAGCCCCTCGACGCGGGCGACGCCATCGGCCATGGCCGTCACGTAGCCGACGGTTTCCTTGCTCACCTCGGGCTCCCAGCCTTCGAGGCGCTCGCGGAGGGTGCTCGTTATCTGGTCGGCTGTGATTGTCAGATCAGACATGGTTGGTTCCTAGCTAGTTGGGCTTGATCTTCTGGCGCAAAGACTCGACTTTGCGTGCAATGGAGCCGTCGATGACCACGTCTCCCACCCGGGCGACGAGACCGCCGATAACGGATGGATCGACGATCACTTTGGCCTCGACGCTCTTGCCGGTGGCCCGGCCGAGTGCGGAAGTGATCTTTTCGATGGTTTCGTCGTCCAGGGCAACAGCCGAGCGGATTTCGGCCACAGCCCGGTCTCTCGAGGCCGCTGCGGTCTCTACGAATTGTCTTGCGATGGCTGGAAGGTCGGAAGCACGGCCCTGGCCCACTATGAACTGGATCAGGCCCACGGTGAGGGATGAGGCCCTCCCGCCCACAAGATCGTCGACAATCGCATGTTTTCTCTCGATGGGAAGTTGCGGGTCGGTCAGAGCAGACCGCAGCTCGGTCGAGCTCTCCATCGCCTGCGCGATGTTGAACAGCTCGCTCTCGACACGCTCCAGCTGGCCCTCGGCTCGAGCAAGCTCGAAGACTCCGCTGGCGTAACCGGTAACCCGATCTTCCACGCCCTAAAGCCTCTCTAGGTCGGCGAGGTAACGATCGATGAGCTCGCGGTGGGCCTGAGGATCGAGAGACTCGCCGACGATGCGACCGGCGAGGTCGACCGATATGTCTCCAACCTGGCTTCTGGCATCCGCCAGCGCCCGCTCTTTCTCGGCCGTGGCGTCTTCCCGGGCCTTCGACCGGATCTGAGTGGCCTCTTCGTCGGCCTTGGCGATCACGTCGGCTCGAACCTGCTCGGCGTCTTGTCGGGCTTCCTCGACGATCCGGTTGGCCTCATTGCGGGCGTCGGCCAGCTGGGCCTTGTAGTCGGCGAGAAGACTCTCGGCCTGTGCCTTGGCCTTCTCGGCATCCTCGATCTGGCCCGAGATCGCCGCCTGACGCTGCTCGAGAGCCCGGTTGATGGCCGGTACGGCAAACCGCCAGACGAAGAAGAACACGATCGCAAAGGCGATGATCCCAGCGATCAGCTCGCTAGTCGCCGGGAGGAGTATCTCCAGACCGCCCTCACCGTTTTCCGCCTCTTCAGCGGCGATTGGGAGTAGTTGGGCGAAGACCATCATCAACCGAGGAAGAAGAGCACGAAGCCGATCAGGGCGAGCGCCTCGGTGAAGGCGATGCCCAGGAACATCGTGGTGCGGAGCATGCCGGCCACCTCAGGCTGGCGTGCCATCGCCTGGACCGCGTTGCCGGCGACTATGCCGACTCCGATGCCGGGGCCGATGGCGGCGAGTCCGTATCCGACGACGTTCAAGCTCCCGGTGATTCCGCCGGCCTCCTGTGCGAGGACCGCTGCGGCGTTCACTACTGCAAGAACTGCGTCCATTGCTTCCTTTCCTTTCCCTCTCGTGGGTTTCCTACGAGAAAACTCTCATTTGTCAGTGCTCGGGGTGAACCGAGGTCTGGATGTACACGGCGGACAGCAAGGTGAAGATGTATGCCTGGAGGACGGCGACCATGATCTCGAAGAGGAAGATCCCGAGGCCGAGAGCGAACCAGGCGAAACCGAAAGAGCCCTTCAGCGGGATCTCGCCGATGTTGACCACGAAGATGAAACCGGTGACCAGGAGCAATGAGAGCATCACGTGACCGGCGACCATGTTGGCGAAGAGCCGGACAGCAAGGGAGAACGGTCGAATCGCGAAGTACGAGACGAACTCGATGATGCCGACCAGTGGGCGCATCGCCACCGGCACACTCCGGGGCCAGACGATGTCTGCCAGGTACCGGAACCCATTCTTGGCGAAGCCGACGATGACAAAGATGAGATACGTGACAATGGCCAAAAAGGCAGGAATCGCCATGCGCGAGGTGATCGGGAAGTTGATCAGCGGTGTGACCTCGAACAGATTGCCCACCAGGATGAACAGGAAGATCGATAGCAGGTAGGGGAAGTACTTGACACCCTCGGGGCCGATGATGCCGATCGCGACTTCATCTCTGACGAACCCTGTCACCGAATCCATCATCGCCTGAAACTTGGTCGGCACAGGTTGTCGATTCCGGTACCCGAAGTAGAGCAGAGCGATGACGATTAGGGCTGCGAGGCCGATGAGGAAGATCGTTCGCGTAATGGGTGTGCCCCACAGGGTGTCGGTGAACACGAAGAGCTCGGCGACATCGCCCGGTGCACACACTGGCTCGTTCACGAAGTCACACTCTTCGACCGCGAGGATCAACGGCTCCAATCCAGATTCCTTTCTCGTCCTTTGGACACGGCAACGGCTTCCCAGGCCAGTAGTACCAGATAGGCCACCACTGCTGATATCCCGAAGGCAGGGCGGTCGATGGGCACGAACTGCGCGATCAGCAGAACCGTCAGCACCAACAAGCCCAGCCGCAGGAAGAAGCCGAACAAGGCGGCGGCATGATAAACAGCGAGACTGATCTTGGCCGAAATCGAGAGGATGGCGCCGGCCAGCAGGAAGTTGGCGACGACTACAGCGACACCCAGCGCCGAGCTCCACGCACCCTCCCATCCGGACAGGAAAGCGAAGAGAACGATCAGGGCCGGACCGACATAGACCGCCCGCGCCACGGTGTGGCGAGCGATGACGGTCTCGACGGCGATCGTCTCTTCCTCAGTCACCATCGGTGCGCTCATCCATCTTCTTCATGTAGCCCCACATCTTCACAAACCCGGCGTAGGAGCCGAGGACGACCCCGGCGACCACGAGCCAAGGGTCGGTGCCAAGCCACTTGTCGGCGAAATAGCCGAGAAACGTCCCAGCCAGTATCGAGCTGAGGAATGACCCGCCATGCATCCAGCCGTCGTTGATCGCAGAATGCACCTGTTTGTTTGCGGAGTCTTGTTTCACTTGGAGCCCGGTACCTTGTGAATTCTTTCACAAAGTCTAATCGACTAGGAAAACCCTGGGCAAATCGAACCTAGCAACAAAAACAGAAAAGCGCGAAAAGGGTCAGATCGACTCGGGCTTGTCGATGACGCAGAACCGGTTCCCCTCAGGGTCCTCGAGGATGACATAATCGGCGTCTTCCGGCAGCCCGTCCCAATGCACCTCGGTGGCCCCAAGTTCGATCAGGCGAACCACTTCCGCCGGTTGATCGTCGGCGTAGAGATCGAGATGGATGCGCGGGGGCAGGTGCACCTCGGAGTAGAGCCGGTCGAGAGAGATGTTCGGCCCGCGACCCTCCTTCGGCTCGAGGATCATGAAGTCCTCACTGGACCCTGGCCGGCGCAAATAGTCGAGCGCAGCCTCCCAGAAGCGAGCCTGGCTCTCGAGATCATCGACGCGCAACACAATCGAGCCGACCCTGATCATGAGTTCAAGATACCAATCCGCCCGTACGGCTTCAGCCGGCTTCGACGACAATGGAGACGTGAACACTCAAGGTATCGAGAAGCCGGAATCGACTACTGAGGTCGCGGCCGGCGTACGACCACACACTGAATAACCACGGTTGGAGACACCGTCGCTCCAAGGAACGTGACATGTGGAACAGTCCCCTAGGGCATACATATGTGACGGAGAAGCCGCTCTAGAGAGACTCGCGGCCCGCGGAGCTCGTTCTAAACGTGACCTGCGAAGTCGCTGGGATAGGGCGTGTACTTCGACGCCAATTCCGAGACCCGCGCCGAGACCTGCATCAGCGCGGTCTCGTCGTGCCGCTCCTGGAGGGCACGGGCTATCAGCGATGCGACCTCGGAAGCCTGCTCTTCCTTCACGCCCTGAGTTGTCATGGCGGGAGTCCCTATGCGAAGACCGGATGCCCGAAACGGTGGGCGCGGGTCGTTGGGAATCGTGTTGAAGTTGAGCGTTACCCCTAGCCCGTCGAGCATCCCCGCAGCGTCCTTGCCGGTGAGGTCCTCATCGACCGATCTCAGATCTATCAGGAAGAGGTGGTTGTCGGTCCCCCCCGACACCACTCGAACGCCTTCGGACTGGATCGTGTCCGCCATGGCCGTGGCGTTTGCCACCACCTGATCGGTGTACACCGAGAACTCCGGCCGCATCGCCTCGAAGAAACACACCGCCTTGGCCGCGATCTGAGACTCTATGGGCCCACCCTGTGCCGCGGGGAAGATTGCCTTGTTGATCGCCTGGCCAAAGCCCTCCTTGGCAAGGATGAGCCCGCCCCGTGGCCCACGCAGAGCCTTGTGAGTCGTCGCCGTGACGACGTCGGCGTGTGGGATCGGTGACGGGTGCGACTTGCCTGCCACCAGTCCGATGAAATGGGCGGCGTCGACCATAAAGACCGCGCCTATCTCATCCGCTATCGATCGAAAAGCCTCGTAGTCGAGCGTTCTCGAATAGGCCGAGTACCCGGCGAGAACGATCTTGGGCTGGTGCTCGATGGCGAGGCGTCTCACCTCGTCCATGTCGATCATCTCGGTCTCCGGATCCACCCCGTATGCGACGAAGTCGTAATAGGCACCCGAGAAATTGACCGGCGATCCGTGTGTCAGGTGCCCACCCTGATCCAGACGCATGCCGAGCACCGTGTCGCCCGGCTCCAATAGGGCGAAATAGACACCCATGTTCGCTTGAGCTCCGGAATGGGGCTGAACATTCGCCGACTCGGCCCCGAACAGCTCTTTGGCCCGATCGATGGCCAGTTGCTCCATCTCGTCGACCACCTGACAGCCCTCGTAATAGCGGCGTCCCGGATAGCCCTCGGCGTACTTGTTGGTGAACACGGACCCGGAGGCCGCCATCACCGCAGGGGAGGCGAAGTTCTCACTGGCGATCAGGTGGATGTGGGTGTTTTGACGCTCGAGGTCCTTGCGGATCAGCCCGGCAATCGTCGGGTCGACCTGTCCTATCGGGTCCATGGAGATCATGAGTCGCAGGGTAACCGCTGACCCCTTTGCCGTTGCTAGCCGATCGGTACCGGCCCCTCCCTCAGGACAACGGATCTGCCATCGCTCACATCCACCACCGTCGACGCCTCCCCACCTGGACACGCGCCGGGGAGGTACACGGCAACGCGATCTCCGAACAGCGCCCGAGCCTCAACATCACTCATCACCTCCGGAGCGCCGGACAGGTTGGCTGACGTGACCGATAGCGGGCCGGTCTGTTCGAGCAGGGATCTTGTTATGGGATGGTCCGGGACTCTGATGCCCACCGTTCGGCGCTGCTCGTCCCCCACCCAGTCGGATAGGACGACCTTCGGCCGCACAATGAGGGTCAAGGCTCCCGGCCAATGCCGTTGGGCGAGATCCGCGGCCACTCCCGTGATCTCAGACACACCAGCGGCCTGCTCGAAGCTGGCAGCCAGGAGGCCAACGGGTTTGTGCGATGGGCGGCCCTTCAACTCGAACAGTGCCAGGACCGCATCGATATTCGTCGGGTCCACACCGACGCCATACACGGTGTCGGTCGGGACCCCAACGATGAGCCCATTGCCGACCGCCTCGACGGCCCGGGCCAAATCGTCCTGGGTCACGGCTTCACGGCGACCACGTATCGGTCACGCCCGGACAGGTCCTGGCGTACCACGGCCGGGAGATCGACGAAGCTGGTCGTTGCCGACACTCCTTGGGTCTCACCGATCTCGCAGATGACCACTCCCCCTGGTCGCAACCAGCGTGTTGCCGACGCCCCGATTCGCTGGATGTGCTCCAGCCCGGTTGGGCCAGCCAGCAGTGCGACCTCCGGCTCCCTCCTGACATCTTCGGGAAGGTCAGCGAAATCGCCCTTGGGCACATATGGCGGATTGGCCACGAGCAGATCGACCTGACCGAGGATCGACGCAGGGAGAGGGTCGAAGAGATCGCCCAAAGCGAAGTAGACATCGAGACCTGTGCTCAGTCGGTTCTCCAAGGCGACCTCGATGGCTTCCTCCGAGATGTCGGTGGCGAAGACGGTTGCTCCAGGAAAGGCATGCTTCAAAGCGAGAGCGAGCGCCCCGGAACCGGTACATAGATCCACCACGATCTCGGGGTTTCGGACCATCTTCACCGCCATCTCATACAGGCCCTCGGTTTCAGGGCGTGGAACGAGAACCCTCTGGTCGACGCGGACTTCGATGGGGCCGAACGGCGCGGAACCCTCGATGTACTGCAGCGGCTCGCCGGCGAGACGACGCGAGACGAGATCATCGAGCGAGACGCCATCGGAGGCGGCAGCCGCCTCGAGGCGCCTCATCTCATGGGCGGGCAGTTCCTCCATCGGTCATTGGAGTCTGCCAGGATCTGTCGGCTGTGGTGGCGATCAGACGCCGCACACCCTGCACTCAGTCAGGCGCCTTCGGCCAGCATGCGGGCGCGCTCCTCGGCGTACAGGGCCCCGATCAGCTCATCGAGGTCGCCTTCCAAGACATGTTCGAGCCTTTTGATCGTCATGCCGATGCGGTGATCGGTCACCCTGTTGTCCTTGTAGTTGTAGGTCCTGATCTTCTCGGATCGACCACCGGTGCCCACCTGGGCCAGCCGCTCCCCGGCCAGTTCGGCGGCCTGACGTTCCTGCTCGGCCTGGAGGAGGCGGGATCGCAGGATTCGAAACGCCTTCTCCTTGTTCTGCAGCTGGCTCTTCTCGTCCTGAACCGACACCACCAGGCCGGTCGGCTCATGGGTGAGACGAACCGCCGAGTCGGTCGTATTCACCGACTGCCCACCGGGCCCGGTAGATCGGTAGACGTCGATCCGCACATCGTTGGGATCGATCTCGAGGTCCACTTCCTCGGCCTCGGGGAGCACGGCGACAGTCGCAGTCGAGGTGTGGACACGCCCTTGTGACTCCGTCTTCGGCACTCTCTGGACTCGATGGACTCCGCCTTCATACTTGAGGTGGGAGTAGGCGCCCTTCCCCTTGACCGCCACCGTCACCTTGTCATAACCCCCTGCCTCCGACGGCGACGTGTCCATGGGCTCGATCTTGAAGCCGTGGCGGTCCGCGTACTTCTCGTACATCCGGAGGAGGTCTCCCGCCCAGATCGAGGCTTCGTCGCCGCCGGCCGCCGAACGAATCTCGAGGATCACGTCCTTCTCGTCGTTGGGATCCGTCGGAACCAGAGCGAGCTTGATGTGCTCTTCGAGCTCGGCGATCTCCGCCTCCAGCTCTCCCGCCATCGTCGCCATGTCGGGATCGTCTGACATCTCTCTCGCCTCTCCCAGGTCGATCGACGCCTGCCGCAGCCTCCGGATGTCGGCAACGACGTCCTTCCAATCGGAGTGCTTCTTGCCGAGCTCGGCCAATCGGGCCGGATCAGAGATCACTTCCGGGTCGCCGAGCTGAGCCTCCGTTTCGACGAAGGCAGCCTCTATCTCGGCCAGACGATCGCTGAAAGCGGGATCCATCAGGCCTCCTGTCCGAGAACGGCCCTTCTGGCCTGGATGGCCGTGTCCGGCACCCCACCTCGGTGGAGGACTTCTTCGACTCTCTCCTCGTCCAAAGCGACCACGAGGCTCGATATTGCCACTTCGATCTGGCTTTGATCAGGAACCGCCGTGGTCAGCTTCTGCAGCCAGATCCCCGGAGCGGCGAGGATCCGGGCGAAACGACCTCCCGGACGGGTGCCCGACCACCGGAGCAGCTCGTAGGCAAGACCGGCGATGAGTGGGATACCGAGCAGGCGGGATACAACCAGAAAGACGATTCCCGGCACACCAAAGAAGGTGAATACGACGATCGATCCGAGGACAACGATGAGCAGGAAGCTGGTCCCACAGCGTGGATGCTCGGGTCGATATCTGGCCACGGACTCGACGCTGAGGGGCTCGCCGGCCTCATAGGCGTGGATCGACATGTGCTCCGCACCGTGGTATTCGAAGACACGGGCGATTTCTTTAGACCTTCCAATTGCCCATACGTACCCGACGAACAGCACCAACCGGATCAAACCCTCGGTGACATTGAAGATGATGCCCGACTCCGAGGACACCGCCCCCGCAGCGAGTGCCGGCAGGATGATGAAGATCCCCGCGAAGAAGACGAACGCAAGGGTCATCGTCCAACCGATCTGTGCACCGGTGAGCGGCTCTTCCTCCTCGTCGGTTGCCTTCTGAGCGGACCAAGACAATGCCCTGAAGCCGAGACTGAGCGATTCGACGAGAACGAATATGCCTCTTATGAAAGGGACCTTCGCCCATCGGTTTCTCTCGGACAGTCGGGTCAGTTCGTCACGTCGGGCGATGATCTCGCCATCGGGCTTTCTGACCGCAACCGACCAGGCCGTCGGGGCGCGCATCATGACGCCCTCTAGAACTGCTTGACCCCCAACGGTGTTAGCCGGATCGACACGTCCCTCCCTTTCGGGAAGGGCTCTCTCACTCTGAGTCAGCGGCCTCTGCCTCTGCATCCTCGGGGGCAGTGTCACCGGCCTTGGTGAAGGTGCTCTTGCCATAGCGCTTCTGGAATCGCTCGACCCGGCCGCCGCTGTCGACCAGCTTCTGCTTTCCGGTGAAGAAGGGATGACATTCGTTGCACAGCTCGATGCTCATGTCACCCGGCTTGGTGCTGCGGGTCACGAAGGTGTTGCCACACGAGCAGGTGACCGTCGTGCCGTCGTAGGTGGGATGTATGTCCGACTTCACATTCTCTCCTGGTGTCTCAGCCGCTGGACTTCGCCACTTCGGCGAGGAACTCGGCGTTCGATTTGGTGGTCTTCAGCCGATCGATGAGCAATTCGATGGCGGCTCCCGGCTCGAGCGCCAACAGCACCCGACGGAGCTTCCAGACCTGAGTGAGCTCGGTCTTGTCAAACAGGAGCTCCTCTTTTCTTGTTCCCGACATCTCGATGTTGACCGCCGGATAGATGCGTTTGTCGGCCAGCTTGCGATCGAGGTGCAACTCCATGTTGCCGGTGCCTTTGAACTCTTCGTAAATGACTTCGTCCATCTTCGAGCCGGTCTCGACGAGGGCGGTGCCGAGGATCGTCAGCGATCCGCCTTCTTCGATGTTCCTCGCCGCACCGTAGAAACGCTTGGGCGGGTACAGGGCCTGCGAGTCGACACCACCGGAGAGGATCCGGCCCGATGCCGGGGTGGCCAGGTTGTGGGCACGCGCCAGCCTGGTGATCGAGTCGAGGACGATGACAACATCGGTTCCCATCTCTACGAGGCGCTTGGCCCGCTCGATGGCCAACTCGGAGACCTGGGTGTGCTCTTCGGCAGGACGATCGAAGGTCGAATAGATCACCTCGCCCTTGACGGTCCGCTGCATGTCGGTCACCTCTTCGGGCCGCTCATCCACGAGCACCACCATCAGATAGCACTCGGGGTTGTTGGCCGTGATCGACTGGGCGATCTCCTGAAGCACGGTGGTCTTGCCGGCTTTTGGCGGCGAAACGATCAGACCTCGCTGACCCTTCCCAATCGGGGCGATCAGATCGACGATCCGGGTCAGGATGTTGTTCGACTTGCCTTCGACCTCGAGCCTGAGCCGCTGGTCCGGGAATAGAGGCGTCAGTTTCTCGAACTTGGGACGGTCCATCGCCTCGTCGGGCTCGAGACCGTTGACCTTCTCGATCCTGACCGCTGCGGGAAACTTCTCTTTTGAGCGGGGTGGTCGGATGGGACCGGAGACGATGTCGCCTTTGCGAAGGCGGAACTTGCGGATCTGGTTCGCCGAGACGTAGACGTCCTTCTCACCGGAGGTGTAGCCGGTGACCCTCAGGAACCCGTAGCCCTCGGGGAGTATGTCGAGGAGGCCCTCGCGAACCTCGAGGTCCCCATCTTGGACATCGTCGTCGTCGCGGCGCCGGCTCCTCTTCCGATTCCGTTGGCCACCACCCTGGTTGCCGTCACCATCATCTTCGGAGCTCTTTTGCCCTGATTCCGATTTGGGTTGGCTTTCGCCACTGCGGTCGGATTTGTCCTGACGCGGGGTTGCCTTGGGCAAGTCGACCGTCTCGGTGGGCTTGGCCTCGGTGATCTCCACCTCGTCGGCGTTCATCAGAGCGGAGATCAGCTTGGACTTCTGCAGCCCGTCGGCCTCGACGCCCGCTGCCTCGGCGATCTCTCTGAGTTCATCTATGGACTTGCTCTGGAGTTGAGCTCGTGTGGTCATTGGATCCTTCTGAGTCGTCCCTCGATGGGGTTCCAATCGGATCGGGATAGCCGCAAAGCACGCAGATAAGGGATGGCCTTAATGGGCTCTGCGAGTGGAACTGCTGCCTGTCCCGTGGCTGGCAGCTTCCGACATGGTAGCCGGTCCCACAACCTGCGCAAAGCACGGGCTCCGAACTTGTCTATCGGATCAACTCTTCGAGTGCTGAAGCATCGTTGTCGATCGTCACCATCCGCTCCTCGAGCTCGTCGATGTGGGCCAGTCGCTCGGGCGGCGTGGGTCGCCTGCCCACGGCCTCGGCGACCGCCTCGGCGAACTTGGCTGGGTGGGCCGTAGCCACGACCAGCAAGGGGACGTCCCCTGCGGGAGATCCGGCCGCTTTCCACGCAGTCGCCGTGTGCGGGTCGAGGACATACTCGTGATCGGCATGAACGGAGGTAATCGTCTCGACGATCTCCTCGTCGCTGGACCATCCCGCGTGAAACTCGGCGCTGGGGTCGGCGGTGAACCTCTCGAGATTCGATGGCACCTGTATATCCATCGCCGGCGCGATTGTGGCCACCACCTCGGAAGGCCGCATGACTCCTTCGCCAACGAGATCGGCGAGGGCATGGTTCGCGTTGTTGGCGATGGTGATGCGTCTGATCGGAACACCCATCTTCTTTGCCGTCCAGCACGAGTAGACGTTGCCGAAGTTCCCCGTAGGAACGGCCACATCGAACTCGCCGCCGACCTTGGCGCCGGCGTATATGTAGTAGCCCACCTGGGCGGCGATCCTCGCCCAGTTGATCGAATTGATCGCGAGCAGGCCGGGGTGGTTCGCCAACGCTTCTTTCACGAGAGCTTGACAGTCGTCGAATGTCCCACGCACGGCAACCGCCTGGACATTCGGATCGGGGACGGTCGTCATCTGTCTACGTTGAAACTCGGACACCTTCCCCTCGGGAAACAGGATGACGATGCGTAGATTCGACGAACCCCGGCAGGCCTCGATGGCGGCCGATCCGGTGTCCCCGCTGGTGGCACCGAGAACCGTGCCCTCGTCGACCTCCCGGGCCAGCAGCCTTCCGAGCACCTGGAGAGCGTGGTCCTTGAAGGACAGGGTCGGGCCCCAGAACAGCTCCATCACCAGCCGGCCTCCCACCTCGACGATGGGAGCGACGTCGGACTTGTCGAAACGTGAAGCTGCCCCGTCGACAACATCCCGTGCGTCTTCGGCGCCGAACATGTCGAGCGACGCTGCGACCGCCGCTGGGTAATCCCACTCCTCCCAACCTGCGGGAAGGACGGGGGTTGTCTCCGGGACGAATAGCCCACCGTCTGGCGCAAGACCGATCAACATCGCCTCTCTGAAGCTCGATACCTGCGACTCGCCACGCGTGGAGAAGTAGCGCATGCCTACGACGCTAATTTCGGTCGCACTCGCGACCTAACCGGGCGCTTTGTCGGCAAGCTCGGTTACCTTCAAACTCGTGGCCGAAGACCCTTCTCCGGAAACGTCGCAACGTCCCGTTTGGGCCCGCGGTTGGGTGGTGGCTGTCAGTCTGCTCGCCGGCCTCGTAGCGATCGGGCTCCTGTTGCCCGGGGATACGGCCGACGACGACCCCCTTGCCACGCCCACCACCGACTCGGCGGCCTCAACTACCGATGGAGACACGAGTCCCGCCGACCCGGGCACCACCACCACGACCACCCTGGGCTATGAGGAGTTCACCCTCAGTGGAAGCGGGAGCGAGATGATCCCCTTCGCAGCGCCGGACGACCTCGCAACGGTCCTTCACATAACCCACGAGGGCCAATCGACCTTCATGGTCCAGACGCTCGATGCTGAGTCTGAGCCCATCGAGATGCTGGTCGACACCGAAGGCACATACGAGGGGTCTCGGGCCATCAATCTGATCGTGGGTGATGTGATATCCGGGATCGAGATAATCGCGGACGGGGACTGGGCGATCACCGCCACTTACCTGGGCAGCTTGGACCGGAACCTCGACGAGGCGTCAGGGAAGGGCGACGACGTCGTTCTCATGGACATATCCAGCCCGGCGATGAGCATCAGCCACAACGGAGAATCGGACTTCTCGGTGTTCATGTGGAGCTTCGAGAGTCAGGGGTTCTTGATCCAAGCTTCCGGATCGGTCGACAGAACCGTGCCGGTGGCGATGGGTGGAGCCGTTATCGAGATACGTGCCGACGGCAGCTGGCGGCTCTCGACACGGGGCTGAGACAGCTCCGCATCCTCCTACAATCCAGATCGCCGCCCCCGTAGCTCAGGGGATAGAGCACCGGCCTCCGGAGCCGGGTGCGCAGGTTCGAATCCTGCCGGGGGCGCGAGTGCCGATGGGCGGCACATTGGTTTCGGGCCTCCCCGTCAAGGAAGGAACAGCCATGTCGGTTTGGTTCGAAGGTTCCATCGGAATCGAAAGCGACATCGAACAGGTCAGGCTGGCGCTCGACGATCACGGCAAGCTCTATGCCGGGATCGTCAGCCTGATGCCGGGCCTGACCGACGTCGAACTGGTGGGCCAGGGGGATAACACCGCGACCATCAGAACAAACGAAGGCTTGATGAAACGGACGAACATCTCGAAACAATCTGACGCTGGTCGAGTTGTCGCGGTGTTCGACGAGACATACGAAGCCGGATCGAAAGTCACCACGAACTCGCACTTCTCCGAAGAATTCACCGCAGGTGACACCGGAGTGACGTACCGCCTCACCATCAGCGACGTCGAGTCTCCGGGAGTCTTGGGCTTCTTCTACAAGACGTTCGGCAACTCCAAGACCGGGACTGCTTTCTTGACCGCCTACAAGACCTACTTCGAGAAGAGCCAAGGCTGAACCAGACGCCCGGGATCTCGACCCCTCATTCGAGAAATCCCGAGCTGGGCCTTTGACCAACGACCCGGGTCAAGATTCGAGGGCCTTCTGGCCGATACATGTTCATGACGCGGTCACTAGCAGCCATCCGAGCCTCCACCTGGGGCTCGATGACCAACGAACAACGCCGGACGGCGCTCTGGGGCATTGGCCTGACCCTCCTCAACCTCGCGGTCGTCGTCTTCATCATGATGGTGGCTGCCAGCCAGGGCTGACGGTCGCTCGCAACTGGAGCTCGGGACTGGCGATCCAGCCGACCGAAGCCCCACTCCTCCGATACGATCTGCGAGCTGATGGGTAGCTCTGCATCCGCACATCCATTTCGCCTGGCGGTGGCGTGGCTCTCGACCTTCGTCCTCGCACTGGGCGCCGCCCTGTTCCTCTTCTCCCTGGGACTGATCGTTCTCGAAGCAGTCATCTGGCCAACGGCCACCCTGGCCACCTCGGTTATTGCAGCCCTGGCGGCTTCGTCTCTGTCCGACTGGGCCATGGGCGACGGGACCCGGGCATGGATGTCGGAGGTGGCTCGACGAAATCTGGCGTGGGCGCTCATTCCCGCCTTGCTGATCCTCCTATTCCCACTCCTCATCGGGCAGCTGCGGCTGATCTGGTGGATTGGCCTCGTTGCGATCTACACCACTGCCGCGGGCACCTACTTCGCTTCGCGTTTGCGCGGCCCGGCTCAGGAGAGCAAGCGTCTCAGAACTGCTGTTGCCTGGCTCGGTGGCACGATCGCAGGCGTCATCGCAATCATCTTCGTGGCCTCCCTCTTCGGGCTCACTGGCGCCTGAGAGATCAGATCCCGATACGGCGCACCAACTCCTCGCCCCGTGGGGAAAGCTCGTAGCCGGGAGAGTGGCTGATGGTCAGCCCCATCTCCTTGAGCTGTCGCACTCGCCTTTTGAAGAGCTGCTTCTCGACCCCCGCAGCCTTTGCCAGGGTCTCGGCAAGCACGTGGGGGTTGTCTCCGATCAACCGCAGGTAATCATGAGTCCAAGGCCCGGACTTCGAGCGGTGATCGAGCACCTCCAGCTTCTGGGAGGCGGTATCCAGCTCGTGCTGGTCGAATTCTCTCCGGGAGCGCAACTCGACTCGAGGATCAGGCCTGATAGCACCGATTTCGACCCGATAGACCTGCCCGGAATCGCGCCCCAGCAGCATGCTCACCAACGAGTCCAAGCTGTCGAACCCGGATCGCTTTGCGTCGCTCTCGTCGAGATCCCCCAACTCGATCGCCCGGACGGACCGGATCTCCAGCACCCCAAGCGGGGTTCTCAGCCTGCCACCCGTCTTGACGGTCGGTCTCTTCCAACGTCGAAATACGAGATCGATCTCGCCCGATTCGATTCTCTCGAGTATCTCGCGCCTGAGGAGCACCGTCGTTCAGGTCCAGCGCACGGCCAGGGCGTCTGCGGGCAGGTAAAGCGGATGACGCGGCTGGTTCTGATCGGTGAACCCGAGACTGATCATCGAGAGCCCGAGATCGGCGAGCAATGCCACCACCTCCCCGCACCGAGGCTGTCCGGTGGAGGGATTCCTGAGGCTTCCTCCATTCCCCCAGGCGGTCACGAAGTCGTCGGCCTCACGGGCCACATCCCGGATCCACCGGTCGTTGTCCGCACCGACGGGATCAGCCACAGATGCCAGTTCCCTGGGTGAACGCGATCTCCAAGCAAAGAGATTCACGACCTGCGCCGAGCCGTAACCCCAAGCCCGGGAGAATCCGACCACCCTGTCGATGGTTCGATCCGAAACTGATGCGTCGGCCGTTGATGGATTGAGCATGCACCAGCCGACGATCGGACGGTCACATGTCCATTCTCGGGTGAGTAGGTACCGGTAGGAACACCCTTCATCAAGGACGGCGCTGCCACGGCCGTGCCTGTCAGTCGCCGCTGGGGCTCTCACCCGACCGAAGCTACCCGACCCTCCCACTTTGTTGTCACTCGCGAAACGTAGACTTGTCATATGCCACGAGCCATCTGGAAAGGTGCCATCAACTTCGGGCTGGTGACCATCCCGGTAGGGATGTACACGGCTACCGATAACAAGACACCCAAGTTCAAGCAACTCCGCAAGGACGACCACTCCCCCATCCGCTACAAGCGGGTGGCAGAGGCCGACGGCGAAGAAGTGCAGTGGGACGACATCGTCAAGGGCTACGAGTTCGAGAAGGACCGTTATGTGGTGTTCACCGACGAGGAGCTTGCAGCCGCCCACGCCGAAGGTGACAAGCTGGTCGACGTCGTTCAGTTCGTCGACGAAGAAGAGATCGACCCGGTCATGTATCAGAAGTCCTATTACCTCGCCCCGGAGAAGACCGGGATCAAGGCGTACAAGATCCTCAAGGAAGCGCTAGAAGAGAAGGGTCGGGTGGGGATCGCCAAGGTGTCCATACGAGAGAAGCAGCAGCTGGCGACGCTGCGGGTCAAAGACGATGTGATCGTCATGGAGACCATGTTCTGGCCAGACGAGATCAGGACTGCCGAATTCGACGAGCTCGAGTCGAATGTCGAGATCCGTCCAGAGGAGGTCGAGATGGCAGCGACGATCATCGACAACCTCACCCGACCTTTCGAAGGCGAGGACTTCGTCGACAGGACCCGGGAGGCTGTCGAAGAGCTGGCAGCGAAGAAGATCGCTGGGGAAGAGATCGTGGCACCGCAGTCCCCGGAGCCGACCAAGGTTGTCGATCTTCTCGACGCCCTCAAGGCTTCTGTGGAGGCGACCAAGGAGAAGCAGGCGAAAGCCGGCTGATCAGCCCGGGCCCTCCTCCTCCCAGGTGACCGTCTCGGGATCGGCGATCTCGATGCCCTTGTAGACGGGAGCCCGCAGATGGTCGTCGTGGGTCCATTCCTTGTACTCGACGTTGATGACGATGCCTGGCTCCACCCATCTCGGCGAACCGGGTGCGATCACGTCGTTGACGAAAGGGCTATCCGGTCGCTCCAGTTGCTTGATCGCCTCCCAAAAAGCGCCTAGCGAGGTCTCATCGAACCCGGAGCCGACCGCCGCGATCCAGCGGAGGCCGGACGGCTCGTAGAGGCCGACGAGCAATGAGCCGAAGGTGCTCGCCCTGCCACCCTCGCCGGGCAAGTACCCGCCCACGACGGCCCTGACTCGCCGACGGACGCTCACCTTTCGCCAGTCGGCCGATCGGCGACCCGGCTGATAGGGGGAGCCGAGTCTCTTGGCGACTATCCCCTCGATTCCGCGATCCTTCACCGCGTCGAAAAGCCCAATGCCATGAGTCGGCGTGGGCTCGGGCACCAGTATCTGGTCTCCGAGGTCGAGGTCGGCAAGGACCTGCCTGCGCCCCTCGTAGGACATCGATGTCAGATCTTCGCCGCGGAAGAGCACGTCGAACACGACCAGATTGACTGCAACCCGTGCTCCGGTGCCCCGTCCTCCGAAACCCGTCCGCCTCTGGAGGAGGGAGAACGAAGGATGCCCATCCTCACCGAAGGCAGTGATCTCAGCGTCGAGGACAACCCCGTCCGGGATCTCGAGACTCTTGAGCTCGGGGAAGGGGCCGGTGAGATCGAGCCCTCTCCGAGACCGCGCCCGCACCCGGCCCTCAACGGATCCGACTATTGCCCGGTAGCCGTCCCACTTGACCTCGAACCACCAGTTCTCGTCGTCGAAAGCCGACGGCCAACGGGTGGCCAGCATCGGCTCGTAGTCGGGGAGTCTGCTCAACCCCCTTGGAGCTCTTCGCCCACGATCCGGCTCACCAGGGACCCGTCCAAATCCGCGCTCCGGCTCTTCATCAAAAACCCGGTCACCCTCCCGGCTGCCTTCTCGTCACCGGCGGCTCCCAGTTCGGCGATCGCCGCGATCACGAGCTCTCTGGTGTCGCCCTCATCGAGCTTCTTGGGGAGCCACCGGGACAGATAGTCGACCTCAAAGGCAAGTTTCTCGGCCATCGCCTGGCCCCGGTCACCCAGCTCCGCGTACTCGGCGCGCGATTTGTCCATCTTCTTCACGTAAGACGCGATCACCTTCTGATAGAACGCATCGTCGACATCACCCTCGAAGTCAGCCTGGCTCTTGGACGTCGCCACTTCGGTTTGGATCTGACGGACGACGTCCCTTCGTCGGGCGTCTTTGGCTTTCATCGCATCTCTGAGCTCGGCAGCGAGCTCTTCCTGAATGGTCACGTGTCACCTCGAACAATCGGAGCGATGGCCCCGGGGTCATCGGTAATGATGCCCGACACACCGGCCTCGACCAACTCCAACGCCACCTGGGCGTCGTTGACTGTCCAGGGATACACCTCGATGCCGGATTGCACGGCACGTTCGACCCAGAGCCCGTGAACTAGGCCCGCGGCCGGAATGATCGCGGAATGCCCCGCTCGCATGCAATATTCGATCACCTCGTCGATGGAGTCGGGGAAATCGACTGCAAAACCGGTTCGAACATCGTCGAAATGCCGGCGAACCGCCTCAATGGTCGCCCGGTTGAACGAGGTGACGATGTCGATGCCCCTGGAACGCTCTGCGGTCTCCAAGGCGAGTCGGTGATCCGGCTCGAAACCTGGCTCGTCGGGCCTGTTCTTCACCTCCAGTTGTGCTCCAAACCCAGGAATGGCCGGGAGAACCTCATCGAGCAGGGCGGGATGATGACCATCCCCCAGATCCAACTCGGCCAGCTCAGACCAGGGTGTCTCGTGGACCATCACCCCGAGCAGCGTCGGATCGTGAGACAGGACGAGTTTGCCGTCGGCTGAGCGACGAACGTCCATCTCAACCCCGTCGGCAACCGAGGACGCTGCGAGGAAGCCAGTCAGGGTGTTTTCCGGGTAGCGGCTGGGCCATCCCCGGTGCCCGACTACGTGAATATGTTTATGTTGCAAGAGATTCGAGAAAACTGTTTACAAGGGCCGTTCGGGACAGTACCGTTCATTCCGGAATCCTCACTGCCCGGCTTTTTGCCTCGGGCGGCCTTGTGAAAAAGATCACAAAGTAACAACAGAAACCACGTAAGGAATTAGAAACCACGTGCTCACACAAACACAAACAATCACAACCGATTGGCGAGATGTCGCCTCGTGTCGCGATTCCGCCCCATCGCTGTTCTTCCCGGTAGGGACAACCGGCCCCGCGGTCGAGCAAATCGAAGCGGCCATCGCTATCTGCCAGACCTGCGTGGTCCAAGAAGACTGCCTGCAGTACGCCCTCGAGACCAACCAGGAGTCCGGTGTCTGGGGCGGCTATGCCGAGGAAGATCGACGTCGCCTCCGCAAGCGTTGGCTGGCCGAGCGTCGTCGGCGCTCAGCCTGAAACTCATCTCGTAGGCTGGGGTCAGACTGCGGGTGCGAATCCGACGGTCTTCGACTCTCCGGTGTCCTCGATCTCGACGAAAGCAACATTGCGCGCCGGTACACCGACGGAGCGGCCCCGCGAGTCGGTGAACCACCCGAGGCCGCCCTGTTCCACCGCCTTCTCGATCTCACTTTTGAACTCGGCTGGATCATCGATCTCGAGTTCGATCAGCTTGTCTGTGTTCAGGATCCCGAGACGGACCTTCATGCAGAGTCTCCTTTGGACGACCAGCGCATCGTAACCCCCTTCCAACCCGACGCTCAGATCCATACAGTCGATCCATGGGTGTCGGGGCTCGATTGTTGGCCGGACTTGGCCTGACGGCTGTCGCCTCGGCCCTGGCAATTCTCAGCGCCGGGATGGCGACCGCCGAGGGATCGAACGTTTCCGTGCGCTTGCCCGTTCAGGGCTTCGATGACCAACTGGCAGTGATGACGGTCACCGTCAGCAAGGGGGATCATCTCTGGAAGATCGCACGGCAGCATTTGGAGACCGTCACCGGCGAGGAGCAGTCGAGTTTCCAGATCGCCCGATACTGGCGAGGCGTCATCGAGTTCAACATCGGACACTTGCGTTCGGGAGATCCCGACCTGATCTACCCGGGGGAGGTCGTTGTCTTACCGGATGGTCCGATCAGCGGGAGGCCGTGAACTTGTAGATCTGACCCCCGTGGGTCACCAGGTAGAGCTCGCCGTGCCCGTCGAGGCCATAGGTATTGGGTTGACCGAAAGGCCCGCCCAGCTCCTCGGTCCAGTCCTTCTCCTCGATCGCCTGACCGTCCACGTACTTGAAAGATCGGATCCATTGGTTGACCCAGTCGCTGTAGAAATAGGTCCCGTGCAACTCGGGGATCTCGTCACCCCGGTAGACGAACCCACCGGTCACTGAGAGACCCTCCTCGTGTGTGTAGGTGATCGCTGGCGACGTGTATAGGGAGAGGTCACAGTCCTGAACATGGAAGCAACGGGTGCCTTCGACATCCGACCATCCGAAGTTGTGCCCACCTTCCGAGAGGGGGACGACGTTGATCTCCTCCTGGTCGGCGTGGCCGACATCGGCGATGTACACCATCCCGTCGACTGAGTCGATAGCGAAGCGCCACGGGTTCCGCAGGCCAAACGCCCAAACCTCGGCGGCTCCTCCCCCGTTGACGAACGGGTTGTCGGGCGGGATCGAGTATGGATCACCGCTGTCCACATCGACCCGCAGGACGGCCCCGAAGATCGTATTGGGATCCTGCCCCTGTGCTCGGGAATCCGCCCCGTCCCCCACCGACACCCAGAGATATCCGTCGGGGCCGAAGTGGATGTTCCCCCCGTAGTGACGAATGTCGGTTGCGTCCGGCGGCTGATCCCGCTCGATGATGACCTTCTCCGAGTCAGGGTTTGCTCTTGAGGGATCCGAAACCGAGACGGCGAACTCGGAGAGCTGGCGTCGACCCTGCTTATCGGTGTAGTAGACGAAGAACCTGCCGTTGTTCGCATAGTCCGGGTGGAACGTCAGGCCGAGGAGACCCTGCTCGATCCCGCCCGCCAGGACCCGGTCCGTGATGTCGAGGAATGCGGGATCGAGCATCTCCCGGTTCTCGTCCAGGATCCTTATGACCCCGACTCTCTGGGCGACGAAGAGGCGATCGTCTCCGGCCGGCGCGCTCAGGACGGTTGGCTGTCGGAATCCGTCAAAAACCAGCTCGAGCTCGATCGACTGCAGAGGGGGCAGGCTGGAGGCCGGAGATCCCGCAGTGGTGCTCGAAGTGGCCGTCCCGTCACCTGATGTGGTGGTGGGTGACTCCTCGCCGGGTGTGGTCGTTGTGCTTCCGGCCGCGACATCCGGCGTCGTGTCTTCCGGCCCGCCTTCGTCTGAGGCAAGACCGCGGAGGAAGATGAAACCAAGGATGAGGAGGACAAACATCCCGATTACGAGGGCCCGGGCGCGGCTCTCTGCCGGGGCGGGGGTCTGACGGTGGCGGGCACTCACTGAGCGACGAGTGTAGGAATCGCCCGCTCTAAATCAGCGAACTGTCCTCAGGCGTTCTCGCCGAGGAAGATCTCCGACACCGACGAGTCCATGAAGATGGCCTGGAGGGTCTCGGCGAGGATCGGGGCAATGGAGAGGACCCTGACGTTGTCCAGCTTCTGAATGTCCTCCGAGACCGGGAGGGTGTTTGTCACGATCACCTCGTCGATCGGGGTGTTCTTGATTCGATCTAGGGCAGGGTCGGAGAAGATGCCGTGGGTGGCGGCGATTCGAACGCTCTTCGCTCCGTACTCGCGAACCATCTCGGCTGCGTTGCACACCGTGCCGGCCGTATCGATCATGTCGTCGATGATCACCACGTGACGGTCGGTCACTTTGCCGGCCATGGAAAGGGCCGTCGACTCGTTGTGCTCGGTCGGCTCGCGTCTCTTGTAGATGAAAGCCACAGAAGCGTCCAGATGGCGGGCATAACGCTCCGCCCTCTTCACGCCGCCCGCGTCGGGAGAGAGCACCGTGGTCTTGCCTTCGATCTTGTCGGCCAGATACTCGGTGATGATGGGAAGGGCGGTCAGGGAATCGAATGGCTCGCGAATGAACCCCTGGAGCTGGCCCGTGTGCAGGTCGACCGAGACCAGTCGATCGGCCCCCGCTCGCATCAGCAAGTCGGCGAGCAGTCTTGCGGTGATCGGCTCGCGCGGCAGCACCTTCTTGTCCTGACGGGAGTAGCCGAAGAAGGGCATAACCGCGGTGATGCTCCTCGCCGACGCCCGCTTCAAGGCGTCGATGGTGACCAGCTGCTCCATGATGTTGTCGTTGATCGGGTGGCTGTGACTCTGCATCACAAAGCAGTCAGCGCCGCGAACACTCTCATTTGGTCGGACGTAGATCTCGCCATTGGCGAATTTGGATCGGTGCAGCTTCCCGAGCTGGATGCCGAGCACCTCGGCCACCTCATCGGCCAAGGGCTGGTTCGCCCCTCCGGTGAACACCATCATTCGGTTGCGGGAGACGATGTCCAAGTCAGTCCTCCGCCTGTTTCGCGGCTTTCCGCTTCTCGCGCGTCTCAGCGTAGCCGGGGATCTCTTGCTGGCTAGAACGCTCTACCGCCAGCGAACCGTCGGACACGTCCTGGGTGATCACCGATCCGGCTCCAGTGGTCGCCCTGTTGCCGATTCTCAGCGGGGCCACCAGCATCGTGTCTGATCCGATGAATGCGTCGTCACCAATCTCGGTGGGATGCTTGTTCACACCGTCGTAGTTGCACGTGATCGTCCCTGCCCCGATGTTCGTCCTGGCGCCGATGGTGGCGTCGCCGAGATAGGCCTGGTGGCTTGCCTTGGCATCTTCGCCCAGACTGGTGTTCTTGGTCTCGACGAATGTGCCGATTTTCGAGCCCTTCTCCATCACGGTCCCGTCGCGCAACGAGGCAAAGGGGCCCACCTGACACGCTTCGCCGACGACGGCCGACCTCAACACCGAATACCACACGGTGGCACCGGGCCCGATGATCGAATCGACCGCGAACACGTCTGGACCGACAGTGGCTCCGGCCGCCACCGTCGTAGAGCCCTCGAGGTGGACCCCGGGGTAGATGCGGGCACCTGGCTCCACCACCACCGACTCGTCGATGTAGGTCCGCTCCGGGTCGAGCATCCACACACCGGACTCCATCAGCTCGGCGTTGATTCGACGCCGGAGTTCCTTGCCGGCCTGGGCCAGCTGATCCTGAGAGTTGATGCCCATCACCTCCTGAGGAGACGCATTCACTGCCTGCAGTCTGTCACCTTTGGAGACGAGAATCCCGACAACATCGGTCAGGTAGTACTCGCCCTGCCGATTGTCGTTTGACACTTCGGCCAGTGCCCCAATGAGAGGTCCGGCCCGAAAGGCGTAGACGCCCGCGTTTACCTCTCTAATCGAGCGCTGTTCCTCGCTGCAATCGCGCTCCTCGACCACTCCCACGACCGACCCGGATGCGTCTCGAATCACACGGCCATACCCGGTCGGGTCCTCTAGTACCGAGGTGAGCAGACGGGCGGAGAACTGCCCACCCAACTCGGCGAGGTCCCGGACCAGATCCTTGCTCAACAAGGGCATGTCCCCGTAGAGGACGATCACCACGTCGTCGTCTTCCAGGTCGAGCACGTCCAGAGCGGCCCTTGTGGCGTGCCCGGTGCCCAGCTGCACTTCCTGGATTGCGGTTTGCACGTGCTCGGGAAGCATCGGCGCGACCATCTCGGAGCCGTGCCCGACGACCACGACCGTCGAAGTGGGCTCTACAGCCGACGCGGCCTCAAGCACCCATTGCACCAGAGAACGTCCAGCGGCCAGATGCGCCACTTTTGGGAGTTCCGACATCATCCGCTTGCCCTCACCGGCAGCCAAGATGACGACGTGTAGAGACAAACTCTGCCTTTCTCGGTACTTGCTGGGGGGGCAGGACTCGAACCCGCACTAACAGGACCAAAACCTGCCGTGCTACCAGTTACACCACCCCCCAAAAGGTGGGTTACAACCCCAGGCTACAGGCGACCACCGACGAACCCGCACCAACAGGACCACAGTGACTCAAAGAGGCTGCCGTGCTACCAGTCACACCACCCCCCAAAAGGTGGGTTACAACCCCCGGCTACAGGCGACCACCCACCAACCCACACTCAAACGCGGGTCACACCACGATCCCGCAGATCCACACCACGGGCCACCGCACACATCTCACCAACGCCCGAGGCTGCATCCCGGGCCTCGTCGACAGTGGCGAAATAGCCGAAACAAGCCGAGCCCGAGCCCGTCATGCACACCGCCGTCCCCCAGACCGAGCGGAGATCCGCCATGAAATCGCCGAGCACGGGCTCGATGTCGAGTGCGGCGGGCAAGAGGTCGTTTCTCATCGGCATCCCACCACGGAGCACGGGAGGCAGCAGGTGCTCGGGAACCGCTTCGCCCTCCGGCCCTTCCAACTGGTCCCAACGTCCGTAGACCTCTCCCGTGTCGAGACCGAAGTTGGGCTGAGCGACTGCGACGGCGAACCCTGTCAAGCTCGGGATTGGCTCGACCTCCTCGCCGAAGCCGGTCATTCGCACAGTCCCCCCAGTCAGGAACAACGGAACATCACTTCCGACCCGCTCGCCTATCGCTCTGACATCGGGCGAGCCGCCTGCGATTTCTGCGGCGGCGAGTAGAACCGCTGCGGCGTCGGAGCTGCCCCCTCCCAGTCCGGCCGCTATCGGCAGGTCTTTGTTCAGGACGATTCGAAGAGGCGGAACGTCGAACACCGACCTGGCCTGACGCAAGGCGGTGAGAATCAGGTTGTCGTCGGTCGGGACGGCGAGACCTCTCACCTCCAGAGAATCCGGAGGCTCATCTGTGGCCACCTCGATGCGATCACACCAATCGATCGTCTGAACGATGGAATCGAGGGGATGACGCCCTCCCCCAACCGGCGGAGACACGTGGAGACTGAGATTCAGCTTGCCCGGAGCTTCATAGGTCATCATGACGTGATCCGCGCCAGGCGTAGGTAGTCGGTCGGAGTCAGCTTCTCCGCTCGTGCAGCAGGATCGATCCCCGCTTCACCCAGCGCCGCGACAGGGTCTTCGAGAAGATCAGCCAGAGACCTCCTCAGCATCTTCCGGCGCTGACCGAACCCGGCCCGGGCCAGCTGGATAGCTCGGTCGGCTTCGGGAGGCGCCTCCACTCGATCCAGAACCACGACGGCCGACTCGACACGCGGCGGCGGAACGAACAAGTGGGGCGCCACGCGAAACGCCACCTCACCGCGAGCATGGATCTGAGTCACCACGGAAGGGAGCCCGTACTCGGACGTTCCCGCATCGGCCACCAGCCTCTCGGCCACCTCTCGCTGCATCATCACAACGAAGCGGCTGATGCCGGGTGCGCAACGCAAGGCATCCATCAGCAGCGGCGTACCGACGTTGTACGGCAGATTGGCAACCATCACCCATGACCCCGGACCGAGAGCTTCGGCGAGGTCCACGTCGGTTATGTCCTCGAAGCGGAGCTCCACGTCCACACCAGCTGTGACCGTTTCCAGGACCGGCCTGAGGCGCTGATCGACCTCGTATGCAACGACACGCGCCCCGGCCGTGGCCAACGCCAAGGTGAGTGTCCCGGTCCCGGCACCAACCTCGACCACCTGATCACGAGCACCGACCCCGGCGATAGACACGATCTTTCGGGTCACGTTCCCGTCGGCTAGGAAGTGCTGGCCGAGTCGGTGCACGGGTTGCAGTCCATGCTCGGCGAGCAAGCGAGAGATCTCCGTCCGCGTCTGAGCGCTCACCGGAAGATCCGAAGAGCGTTTTCCGTGGTCACCCGGGCGACATCCTCAGGTGAGCGTCCCCAGATCCGGGCCAATGCCTCACCAACGTGGGAAACCCACGCCGGCTCATTCCGCTCACCACGGTGTGGAGGGGGTGCCAGATATGGGGTATCGGTCTCGACCAGCGCCCGATCGTCCGGCACCAGCTCGGCGCCCAGCCTGATCGTCTCGGCAGTGTCGAAACCAATCATCCCCGAGAACGAGAACATCACCCCAAGCTCGAGAAACCTCTTGGTCCACCGGGTGCCACCGGTCCAGCTGTGAAGGACGGCTCGCCCACCTTCTCCGGACTTCTCGAGGATGTCATAGATGTCGGAGAACGCATCGCGGCAGTGGACAATCAGGGGCTTGTCGAGCTCGGTGGCCAAGCGGACGTGCTCATTGAAAGACACAATCTGTTCGTCTCTGGGCGAGAGCTCGCGATAGAAGTCGAGGCCAGTCTCCCCGATCGCCACCGACGACGGCGCCAGTTCCCGAAGGCTTCCGGCCTCCGAGGGCCATTGATCGGCGTCATGAGGGTGGAGCCCACATGTTGCAAAGACCTTTCCCGGGTACTGGGCGGCGAGATCCAACGCCGCCCGGGAGCTGGCCGCATCCACCCCCGGTACGACCACCCAGTCGACTTGGACGGCACGGTCGAGCAGCTCGGCGGGGTTTCTCCCGTCGAGCTGGAGATGACAGTGTGTGTCCACCCATTTCACGCTCCCTGCCGACGGTAATCCCGGACCACACTGCAGTTCTCGCATGGGTAGGCTCGGCGGTCGGCATGGAGACAGGCATAACCCGCAAGATCGACGACCTCGGCAGAATCGTCATACCCGCCGAGACCAGGCGGATGTTCAACATCCGCGAAGGCGATCACCTCTTCATCTCGGTAGAGGCGGGCAACATCGTCCTGAGGAAGATGACCGACACCTGCACCTTCTGCGGAACGGACGCGCATGTGAGCCAGTTCAAAGGGAAGGGTGTCTGCGCCTCCTGTCGTACTCAGCTGAGCCCCTGATCTGCCAGCAGCATCTGATAGATGGCTCGACGGGATACCCCAGACTCCTCTGAGGCCCGCCGTGCGGCTTCGGACAGCGTCGCCCCCTGCGCGATCATCGACCTGGCCAGCTGGACAGCCTGAGACTCACCCATCCGTGCCGGCTCGCCGGCTTCGACCACGATGGTGATCTCCCCTCGAATCTCCCCGCTCCAACGCTCGGCTGCTTCCTCGAGCGTGCCTACCCAGACCTCCTCGTGGAGCTTGGTCATCTCCCTGGTGATCGCGATGCGACGCCGTTCCCCCACGAGGGACATCAGGTCCTCCAAGTCGGCAGCAACACGGTTGGGGCTGGCAAAAAGCACAACCGGCCGGTCTTCGGAAGCGATTCTCTCCAATCGCGCGGCCCGATCGCGTCCCTGCCTCGGCAGGAATCCTTCGAAGACGAAGCGATCTCCCCCGAAGCCCGAGAGGGCCAGTGCACTGGTGACGGCAGATGGCCCGGGGACGACCGAGACGGCGAACCCCTCTAGGTGGGCCCTGGCCACGGCTCGTGCTCCGGGATCTGAAATCGCCGGCATGCCCGCATCCGTGACCAATGCCACGGTCTGACCGTTCTCCAGCGCCGCGATCAGCTCCTCGGCCCGCTTGGCCTCGTTTCCCTCGAACATCGATCGCATCGGGGTAGACGCACCCAAGGCCTCCAGCAGCTTTCCGGTTCGACGCGTGTCTTCTGCGTAGATGACATCGGCCTCACTGAGGGCGGAGCGGAGCCGATCGCTGACGTCGGCGAGGTTGCCGATCGGTGTCGCACAGACGATGAGTCTTCCCTCAACCACCCTTGATCTCCATTCGCGCACCGATCGGAGGTGGTGCGACCTCGAGCGGCAATTCGACCACGTAGGAGCATCGGCGGAACCAGATCGCTCTCCATGGTCGAACCGTGGCGTGGGCAATCACCACCAGATCGGAGCTGAGACCGATCGCCCGGAAGGGTCGCTTCATTCCCAAGGCGTGAACCGAGGAGGTTCGGATGATCAGGGATTCGCCTGGCCCAAGCCGGCGCAGGCCGGTTAGACGGTCTCCGAAGCTCTCCGCCTCCATCACCGGTTCACATGACCAGTTCTCGGCCTGGAGTCGAATACGCCTCATTCTTCGGAAACTAGGGCGTGAGGGCGGTTCGGAGAAGCCCGTCGTCAGGTGAGCCCGATGGTGTCTCGAATCAGCTCCCCGACCGCAGTCACATCCGCGGCTATGAAGTAGAGCAGACCGTCTTCGATATCCACCCAGACGAAGTCCTCCTCGGGCACCGAGGAACGGGCAAAGTCGAGGAGAGCCTGGCGGAGCTCCTCCACGTCGTTGTCGGTGTCACCTTCGAAGACCAACAAGAAGGCGGCGTTGGTGCCATCGAACCACTGGCGGTAGCTGTCCCCACCCCAACCGTCACTGGCGACGGCCGCAGCGTCCGTGCCGAGAACCTGGTCGAGGATTATCCGGAAACCGGCCTCGCCCCAGACCGAGGTGCGCTCCAATGTGTAACCACCAAGCGTCAGATCCGGGATCGGCACCGCCCGGGGGAGGTCCCGCTGATAGTCCGCCGGCGTGATGACTTGCTCGGTCGATCCGGGCAGCTCGAGCATCAGGGTGTATGCCTCGTTGACCGCCTCCCAACCCCCGTCCTGGAAGAGGGCCTGGGCAAAGGAAAGACCGCTGTCATAGGGGAACAGCAGACTCTGGGCGAGGAACTCCGGTGCGTCGTCCAAGGCACTGCTGTCGATCTCGAGCGACTCGGCGACGAACTCGCCCAACTCCCTCTGTGAGAGACCTCGCAACCACATCACCTGGGCGAGGGTCGCGTCGCCTTCGATCAGGGCCTGATAGGCCGCTGCCTGATCAAGTCTCTCCTCGTCGAACATCGCCTGGTAGTCGTCGTTGAAGTCGAAGTGCTGATCGGTGAGGGCATGGACGAGCTCGTGGACCATAGTGCTCCGCTCCACGACGGACAGCTCCCCTTCCCTCGCCCTGATGACGACCTCGTCCGCCTCGGGGTCGTAGACCCCTGCCACCTGCTCACCGTAGAGCTCGAGAAGGAGACCCTCGAAGTCGGTGTCCGGGTCGAGCAGGCCGAGCAACTTGTACAGGGCTTCGTCGGCGGGGAAGTCTTCGGACTCTTCCTCGATGTCATCCCTGATCCGTTGTTCGAGCTGCTCGGGGGTGACCACCAGAATGCGGGGTGTGGAAAGGAAAGGAAGACCCCTCACCTCTTCGGCCTCCTCGAAGAGAACCTCGAGCTGTGCGAGCGCCTCGGGAGGCAGGTCGACACCCGTCAGGTCGATCTCCGTGCTGGTCGTCGTAGCGGGGCTCGTGGTCGAGGTGCCGGCATCGGCTGTCGTGGTCGGCGACGCCATCGAGGAAGCTGGATTCGGCGCGGTCGAAGTGGTCTCGGACGAGCCGGTGTCGCACGCGGCGAGCGCGAGCGCCAAGACGATGAGGACTACGAGACCTCGGTGGACCATGATCTGAGCAGGTTATCGGCCCGTCCGGGATAGACCTGACCCTCCAGGGCGGCATTAGCCCGGGACTTCCCATACCCTTCTGACGTCCAACGAGAAAGGCCGATGATGCTTTCGTGGCTTCCCCGACGCGGAACGCTGCTGATCCTGCTCACCGTTGCCTCGCTTTGGATCGCGGCATGCGAGGGCGGCGAGGAGGCGGCCGACGCCGCAGACGTCGCCACGACATCGCAGACCGACGTGGAGGCTCCGCTCGTGTCCTCGGAGGCCGGAACCGTCGGTTTCCAGGACTTCAGCGAAGGTACTGAGAAGTCCTTTGGGATCTTCGTCTGCATAACGGACGTCGAGGTGGTGATCGAGTCGGTCGAAGCCATTTCCGCAGATGGCGACATCGCCATGCTCGGCGCCGTCCTCTACGAAGCTGACGATGCCTTCGTTGGCGCCATCCACGACTTCCCGCCTCGCGGCCTCGACGAAGACTTCCTCACCGCGATCCCTGGAGCCACCGTCGACACGGCGTGCGACTCCGAGACACGCAGCCAGGTCGTGGTCGGGGCCAGTCGGACCGGCGCCGGCGGCGGGATGATCGAAGGAATCAGGATCAACTACCAGGGGGGAAGTCTCGACGTCGCCGACTATCGGATCATCCTCTGTGGCGACGAAGGCGAGTATTGCGACGTCATCGACTCGCGCGCCAATCCCGGAACCGCGGGCGTATACGACGAGTTATGACGCCGGCACGGTCGAATCACTGAAGATGCAGGAGTACGTCAACGGCCAGACCCTTGGGGTCGCCTAGGCATGGGGACTCCCCGACTGCAGATTCGCCCGGACAACCCCGATTTCCTGGACTTGCCATGGGGGGAGCCGATCGACGACTGGAACCATGACCGGCTCGTGAAGATGCCTAGGGGCGTTCATCGTCACTCGGTCGTGTTCGTGGCCTACGACGAAGGCGTCTACGCCATCAAGGAATTGCCGGTCCGGGTGGCCCGCAACGAATACCAGGTGCTTGGAGCGATTCAGGAGCTGACACACAGAGCGGCTGAGCCGGCCGGACTCATGGAGAGGACGTGGCTGGACCCCCATGACGAGCCGTCGGCCGCGGTGATCACGAGGTACGTGGAACACGCGTTCCCCTTTCGATCTCTGGTCTCCGGGCCCGGTTTTGGGGCGAGGCGAAGGCAGATAGTCGATGCCTTGGCCAGCCTGATGGTGGAGCTCCACTTGAGCGGCTTCTTCTGGGGAGACTGCTCGTTGTCGAACGCGCTGTACCGCTACGACGCAGGTGAGATCGAGTCGATCATGATCGACGCCGAGACCTCGGAGATCCACAATCGCCTCAGCAGAGGGCAGCGCGAGCACGACATCGCCATACTCACCGAGAACCTGGCCGGCGAGATGGCGGATATCGCTGTGATGAGTGGTGCCGATCTCGATCACGCCGATCTGTGGCTCGGCGAAGACATCGCCACCGGGTACCACGCACTTTGGACCGAGTTGAACGAAGAGCTGGTCATTACAGCCGATGAGGGCTATCGCATAAGGGAGAGGATCAGCCGCCTCAACGACCTCGGCTTCTCGGTTCACGACGTCGAGATCGAGCCGACATCTGAGGGACGATTGGTGAGGATGAAGACGCGGGTTGGGGGGAGGACCTTCAACTCCGATCGTCTTGCCGCCGTCGCCGGCATCGACGCATCGGAGAACCAGGCGCGGGTGATCCTTGGCGATCTGAGCTACTTCCTCGCCAAGAACGAGTTTGACTCCCGGACGCAGAAGGCCGTTGGGGTTTTCCAATGGATGACCACGGTCTTTCAACCGCTGATCGACCGAATCTCAGAGATTTGGCATGGCGAAGATCCCCTTCAGGGGTACTGCGACTTCCTCCACCACCGGATGAGCTTGGCAACCGTTAGAGGGAGAGACGTCTCCAACGAGGAGGCATTCGAATCCTGGGTAGAAAGCGGATTCCCGGGATTCCCGCTGAAGGGCGATTGAGACCGGAGCTCAGGCGGAGGCCGAAGCCCCCTGCTTCACTCCGATGCGGTCGCCCTCGACCGGATCGAAGAACAGCATCTTGTCGTTGTCCACCGTCAACTCAACGGTGTCGCCGTGACGTACGCGGACATCCGGGCTCACCCGAGCCACGAAATTGGTCGTGTCGCCCAATGAAGAAGCATCCTGGCCACTGTCAGCCAGCAATTCCTCGATGTCGGGTGTGACCACCGGGTGCTTGTCGATCCCGAAGTGGATGTAGGTGTCTGCTCCCAACATCTCGGTCACATCGACCGTCACGCTCATGGATCGCTCAGGGTCAGGGCCGGAAATGGAGGCTGACTCGAGGTCGCTTGGCCGGATGCCAACCACGAGCTCTTTGCCCATCCAGCCTTCCAGGCCCGGATGCTTGTCGAGCGATTTCTTGCCGACGAGAACACGGGTATTGGGAAGCACCGCGTAAACCCTGTCGCCGTCGGCCTCGAGATGGCCATACGTGAGGTTCATGGCTGGGCTCCCGATGAAGCCTGCCACGAACAGGTTGTCGGGATTGTTGTAGAGCTCAGTCGGCGGCCCCACTTGCTGAAGATTGTATGGCGCCCTGGGTGAGACCGCCCGAAGGACGGCGACCCTGTCACCGAGGGTCATCGCCTCCACCTGATCATGGGTGACGTATACGGTCGTCGTCCCCAACCGTGCGTGGAGCCTCTCCAGCTCGGACCGCATCTGCACCCTCAGCTTGGCGTCGAGGTTGGAGAGCGGCTCATCCATGAGGTAGGCGGCTGGCTCGCGAACAATGGCTCGACCCATTGCCACGCGTTGGCGCTGGCCGCCCGAGAGGGCCTTTGGCTTGCGGCCGAGCAGGTCTCGGATCTCGAGGACGTCCGCCGCCTCGTGAACCCGCCGCTCGATCTCGCCCTTTTCCATCTTTCGAAGCTTGAGCCCGAAAGCCATGTTGTCGAACACGCTCATGTGCGGGTAGAGGGCGTAGTTCTGAAAGACCATGGCAATGTCACGATCTTTCGGGGGTATGTCATTCACCACCCGGTCACCGATCCTCATCGTTCCCTCGGAGATCTCCTCGAGCCCGGCAATCATCCTGAGAATCGTCGACTTACCACATCCTGACGGACCGACCAGCACGAGGAACTCCCCATCCATGATCTCGAGATCCACTCCGCCGACCGCGCGACTTCCACCGTCGTAGATCTTCCCCAGTCCCGTCATCGTGATGGCTGCCATTGTTGCTTACTCCCTGAACGCTGATTCGTGACAAACAACCATAGCGAGTGGGCGCGCGTCGTGACTCAGTCGTGCCCGATCAGGACTCCCTCGTAGGGCGAGAGATCGACACCTTCTGCAAAGAACTCTGTCCTTGTCGGGTCTGATGTGGACACCAGGACCCGACCGGGGCTGATCCGGACCCGCTGCGAGTCATCGGAGAGGTTGAGCACAACGGTCTTGGTGTCAGTGTCGGACTCTCGCCGATAGGCGAGCACATCGCCGCGCGACTCAGGGTGAGAGAGGTACGAGCCGAACCTCAGCGCCGGGGAGCCTCTGCGGATTTCCAGAATCTTGCGATACAGGTTGAGCATCGAAGATGGATCGGCGAGCTCGACCTCGACGTTTCTCCGTTCGTGGTCAGGAGCCAGAGGCAGCCACGGCTCGTTGGAACCGAAGCCGGCATCGGGAGCGGCCGACCATTGCATCGGCGATCTGCAGCCATCGCGATTGAGGAACGGTTGGTTGATCCCCCACGGGTCCTTGATATCTTCCACCGGTTCTTCGGTGTCGACCATCCCCAACTCGTCGCCGTAGTAGATGAACGGCGTGCCCCTCAGCGTGAGCATGAGGAGAGCTGCCAGGCGCGCCGCCGGCTCGCCCACGCGGGTGGCCAAGCGAATCTCGTCGTGGTTTCCGAAAGTCCAGTTCGTCCAACCCCCGACCGGGATGTGCCAGAGAACCGCTTCGATGGTCACCCGAAGCTCGGCTGCGCCCCAACCTGACGCCATCAAGTGGAAGTTGAACGGCATGCTCAACTGGTCGAGTTTCTCCCCGTAATAGGAAGCCCATTCTGAAAGATCGAACACGTGGATCTCGCCAACGCTCATCGGGTCTTGGGGGTAGAGGTCCAGGACTTCCCTGAATCTGCGGTGAGCGGAATGAACGTCGCTGTGGCCCAAGTCATAGAGGTGGACGAAGCGGTCAAACTCGCCCATGTCCTTCCATGGACGTACATAGTCGTGAGGTGTTGGAGGATTGTCCCTGCCCTCGGGGTCTTTCATTATCTGGTGGGCGGCATCGACCCGAAACCCGTCGACACCCCGGTCCAGCCAGAACCTCGCCACGTCCAGCATGGCGTCCACGACCTCGGGATTGCGCCAATTCAGATCTGGCTGCTCAGGGAGGAAGGTATGGCGGTAGTACTGACCGGTCTCCGAATCCAAGGCCCATGCGGGCCCGCCGAACACGCTGACCCAGTTGTTGGGCGGTGATCCATCGGATTTGGGATCTCGCCACACATACCAATCGCGCTTTGCGCTCGTTCTGGAGGTTCTCGACTCGTCGAACCACGGATGCTGATCGGAGGTGTGGTTCATCACGTAGTCGAGTATCAGCCGCATCCCGCGCCGATGGACTTCCTCTATCAGCCGCTCGGCGGTGGCCAAGTCTCCAAACAACGGGTCGACATCTGTGTGGTCCGCAATGTCGTATCCCCAGTCGGCCATTGGGCTCTTGAAGAACGGCGACAGCCAGATCGCGTCCACGCCGAGCGTTGAGCTGAGGTAATCGAGTTTGGAGATGACTCCCTCTAGGTCTCCGTAGCCGTCCCCGTTCGAGTCAGCGAAGCTGAGGGGGTAGATCTGATAGAAGACAGCCGTCTGCCACCAATGCCCGTTGTTCCCACTCGATCCAACCACGGAGAGGTCAGACTAGGTAGCCCAACCGCAGCCAATCAGGCAAGCGACAGAGGATTATTCGGCCCCAGGGTTGCGTTGGCTGAATCATGAGCCGGCTTCAAGCAGGATTGCTCGCGTCGGTGCTTTTCATCGGTGCCTTCGCCCTGGGATACACATTCCTGGGTAGTGAACGCGATGCGACGTCAACCAGCCGGCTTCCGGTCAGCCATGTCGAATACGAGATAGAGCGCGATCCCGACGTGCCGTCTCTACCTTTCGACGACAACCCCGATCCCGATCAATGCGGCATTCCTGTTCAATGGGGCAGCAGCGACAACCAGGGATGGCTCACCGGCGTGTGGGAGGGTGAGCTCATCCAGCCCGAGGTCTTGGTCTACAACAGCCACCTGAGGGTCAGCGTCACCGGGTCGGCACCACATGGCAGCGAGGTCGAGATAGTCATGTACCAGCAGAATCCGGTGCTCAACTACTACTTCGTCAAGATTCCCGGCGAGCCTGGTCAAGAGGGGTGGGTTCCCGAGCCGTTCCTGTCCTTCGAGCCCGTGGAGATTCGGGACAACTGAGTCGGTCGTAGTGTTCGCCTGGTGAAGGAGACGATCGAGGCGCAGCCTTCGGCAAAGAGGCGTTGGCTCGCAGTGTTGCTCGCCACGGTCCTGATGGTGCTGTCCTACCTGCTCTTCATCTATGCGTTTGCGGCCGCTTCGGGCGAGGAGACCGTCTATGCCGGTGCCCTTCTAGGCATAGCCCTCGGGCTCGTCCCGGGGGTCTTTGCGGTGGCGGCATTCCTGTCGGCGCACCCACGGACGTTGCTCGCCACAATCGGAGCTACAGGTCTCTGGTTCGTCATCGCCGGGCCGATAGGGATCGGAAGCCTCCCCGCCGGCCTCGTGGCCGGGTTTGGTTCAGGTGGGATCTTCGCCTATCGGCTCGGGCCAGATCACACCCGCGGGAGCAGGGCTGCTGCCGTCGCCATCACCGTCGTCTATGTGCTGGTCCTGCAGCGCCTCATGCCCGAGGTAGGACTCTTTGCGGGCGCACCCCTGCCTTTCTTGGCGATCGCGCTTGCGGACCTCTACAGAGAGCGCTTCCCCATCCGCACGTGAGAGCTCGGCCTGTCAGCCCTTGACGGCGCCCGCGGTCAGACCGCCGATGATCCGCTTCTGGAAGATGAGGACGAGGATGACGAGCGGGATCGTCACCAGCACGGCGGCAGCCATGATCTCCCCGAAGGGCTCCTGTCTCGCTACCTGACCTGTGAATAGCGCGATGGCGACGGGAATGGTCCGGGCGTCGGGCTCGATGGTCGTAAAGGTGAGGGCGAAGAGGTACTCATTGACGGCGGCGATGAAAGCCAACAGGCCCGTGGTGACCAAAGCCGGCGCGGTCAAGGGGAGGAGGATCATCCGAAAGGACTGGAACGGGGTGGCCCCGTCCACCTGTGCCGACTGAAGGAGGTCCATGGGAAGCTGTTGGAAGAACGACGTGAGCACCCAGACGGTGAACGGAAGCGTGAACAGCATGTACGACAGGATCATCGAGGGGATCGCTGGGATGCCGAAGTTGAGGATGACGGCGTAGAGACCCGTCAGAACTGCAACCTGGGGGAACATCGTCATCGAGAGGATCAGGTAGAGCGAAGCCCTCTTCCCCCTGAAACGGAGCTTGCCGAGCGCGAATCCTGCGAACGCCCCGATAACCAGGGCAATGACCGTCACGGTCACCGCAACGATCGTGCTGTTGATGACGGCCCGGATGAAGGCGTCGTTCTGGAAGACGGCTTCGTAGTTCTGGAACGTGATATCGATTCCGCCAGTAGATGGGTCTCTCGGGATGAAGGTTCCGGGAGTCATTCTCAGTTGGGGCTCGGTCTTGAGCGACGAGTTGATAGCCCAGTAGAAGGGAAACAAGAGGAAGATTGCGATCAGGACGATCAGAGCCCAGAACCCCACACGACCCCAACGCTCTTTTCGTTTCCGCTTTCTGACCACCAGCGAGTCAGAGGCGTCGTAGATCTCCTCGGGTGGAGCTGTCACGTCAGTTGCTTCAGTCATCTTCACCTATCCCCAGTGACCTGATGTACACCACGGCGAATATGGTGATCAAAAGGAAGATCACCACCGAGGCTGCCGACGAGTAGCCGAGCCTCTGGCTGTCTATGAGCTCGTAATAGGCGAAGCTGGCCATCGAGTACTTGCTCTGTGCAAAGACGATCTGGAACAAGTCGAAAACCCGAAGTGCGTCGAGGGTCCTGAAGACGAGCGCAACCGCCAGCGTGGGTCTGAGCAGCGGCAGGGTTATCGAGGTGAACTGATTCCACTTGCTCGCACCATCGACGTCGGCGGCCTCGTAGAGCTCAGAGGGGATCAGGGCCAGACCTGCCAGCAACAGCAGGGCCATGAACGGAGTCGTCTTCCATACGTCGATGATGATGGCAGCGGGAAGCTGGAACGATTCGTTGGCCAAGAACGCGGTCTGCCCATCGGTGAGGCCCAAGTTCTGGAAGACGATGTTGAACAACCCGGCTCGAGTGTCGATGAACATCCACTCCCAGATCCGCGATGACACCGCAGTGAGAATCGCCCAGGGAACGAGCATCGCAGCCCGCATCGATCCGCGCCCTCTGAAAGGGACATTCAGCACCAAGGCGATCCCAAGCCCGATGATGACTTCCAAGATGATCGTCGTGACCGTGAAAATGAGGGTGTCGATGATGCTGAGGACGAAATCTGCGTCGGTGGCCCCCAACACGTACTGATTGCCGAACAATCCGAACGTGAACACCTCTCGATAGGCGCGCGGCTGGCGAGGTAGCACCTGGACGGGCGACAGGTACTCGGGTTCTCCCGTATCTGGATCGATGACCGGCTGGCCGCTGTCGTCGAGCTCCTGTGGTAGCTCGGCAAAGGTGATGCTCAGGAGGTCTGAGTAGTTCTGGAAGCCAACGAAATCGGTTTCGACCTCACTGGCGAATGTGTCGTTGGTGAAGCTGGAGTAGAAGACCGATCCAAGGGGATAGAACGCGATCGCAAGAAGGATGACGAGGGTGGGCACCAGCAGCCAGTAGGCGAGTCGCTGCTCTCCTTTGGCTAGCTCAGACTGCGATCCCTTCTTCTCCTTGGCCTTTTCCTCTGTCGCTAGCGCCAAACACTTCCTCCGTCACCGCATACAAGCACAAACGGCCAGGGCGCGTCGAAACCCCGATCGCGCGAGGAGGGCCCGCCAAAGCGGGCCCTCCTCTGCGTCTAGGTCGAGGTTTCTCCTATGGGCTACCGGTGTCGAATCCTGTTTGGTCGACCAGGTCGAGTTCCAGCTCGAGGAAGGCGTCCTCGGCGTCGGCACTTCCGGTCAGCACACTGTGGACCGAATTGAAGAACAGTGACGAGACGTCGCTGTAGTTCGGCGCCGTGACCGTCGACGGACGAGCCACCGCGTTGGTGAACACGTCGAAGAGGTCTCCGAAGAACGGGCTGGCCTCGAGGACCTCCGCATCTTCGTAGAGCGACTCGATCGTCGGATTCAGCGAGTAGTCGATTGCACGCCGCTTCTGCTCGGACTCACCAGCCATGAAGAAGGCGAGTTTCGCCGCCTCTTCAGGGTGCTCCGAGTACTTGGAGACGGCCAACTGCCATCCGCCAAGCGTCGCAGCGCTCTGGCCCGAAGTTGCACCGGGGAGCGGCGAGACGTCGAACATACCGGCGATTTCACTGTCATCGGCATTGCCCAGTGAGAAGGCATACGGCCAATTGCGCATGAACGCCGCGTTTCCGGCCTGCCACACACCCCGGGCGTCTTCCTCACCGTACGACGTGACACCTGGAGGCGAGATCGTTCCGACCCATCCAGCGGCCTGATTGACGACCTCGATTGCTGCGTCGTTGTTGATCGTGATCGTGCCGTCGGGCTCGATGATCGATCCACCGCCAGCGGAGGCGACCCACTCGAGAGCGTCGCAAGTCAGGCCCTCGTAGGCATTGCCCTGCCAGACAAAGCCCCAGAAGTCCTGGTTGCCGTCGGCCCGCTCGCCTTCTTGGATGGTTGTTGCAGCAGCCTCGAGCTCAGCCCATGTCTCGGGTGGGTCGAGGTTGTACTTCTCCAGCAAGTCGGTGCGGTAGTAGAGCAATCCAGCGTCTGTGAACCACGGGACTCCGAGCAGCTTGCCGTCAACAGTGTTGTTCTCGACAATCGCTGGGAAATGCCCGGCAACTTCATCTGCGCCCCCGTACTCGTTGAGATCGATCAGATGCTCGGCGAGGTCGCCGGGCCAGATGACATCGATCTGAAATACGTCGCCTTCAGGGGACTGTGCTTCAAACAGCTGTAGGTACTGTCCGAGTCGGTCTTCAACGAAGTCCGGCGTGGCAACCACTTCGACGGTGATGCCAGGGTTCTGTTCCATGAACAGGTCGGCCGCGATCTCGTTCGACTCGAACTCGGCCCCCACGTTTCCGGAGAGAATGCGGAGAGTTATCTCCTCCCCATCTCCTCCGTCGCCTGCCTGAGTGGTGTCGGTGCCGCCATCTTCTGTGGTGTCGGTTCCTCCGTCACCACCACAGGCCGCCAGCACCAACATCAGGGCGATGAGGGCTACTAACCAGTTTCTTTTCATATTTCCTCCTCGTGGGCCTGTTCGGCCCAACTTTCAAACCTACACCAGCGCAACCAAGGCCAGGAAGCGTTTCTCCCCCTGCCTCGGACGCCCGGTCAGGTCATGGCGAGATTACCCGAGGGCCACCCGTAGACGGCTAGAGGCTTTGGTCACTGTCAGGGACAGGACGAGTGGACCCTTCTGCCGACAGGTCACTGGGTGAGCTCGTTGGCTCCGCCCACACCATCGTCGAACCAAGTCATTGCCAACTCGAGCAGGGCCGACACGGCTACGACGCCGAAGGCCGCAACTGCCATGGGATAAGCGCTGAAAAACGCGGCCAGCGCACAAGCTCCCACCACTATCGCCCCCAGGCGTTGTCTCGATGCGGAGAGTCGTCGTCGTCGATGGACGTGCTCCGCCTTGTACTGGGCAGCGCTCAGTGTGGGAAGCGACGCAATCGGATCGGAGGTGGTGACGAGGCCGTCGCCGCCTTCCATCTCGCTGTCGTACAGGATCCACTGGCGCGAGGCCTTCTTCTCGATGCGGAATCCGTTGCCCAGCCAGTCATCTCCTGACCTCGTCCAACTCAACATCCGAGCTCACTCTCTCGACGGGCATAGCCTACCGAGGCCCGAGTGGGCGGGCCTATCCTCGAGGCATGGAGTTTCGCAACCTGGGCCCTTCTGATCTTGGGGTCAGCGTGTTCGGTCTGGGCACGATGACATTCGGAGCTGAGTCCGACGAGACGACTTCCCATGCCATTCTCGATCGCTATCACGAAGCGGGCGGTCGGTTCATCGACACCGCCGACGTCTACAGCCGGGGCGCCTCCGAGCAAATGATCGGTCGCTGGCTCTCCAGAAAGGCCGACACCGACGAGGTGATCGTCGCCACCAAGGCGAGATTCGCAATGGGCGAAGGCCCCGACATGCAAGGCGCAGGAGCCGAGTACCTCGAACGTGCCCTCGAGGCGAGCCTCGAACGCCTCGGGGTGGAGACGATCCACTTGTACCAGATGCACGCCTGGGACCCCAAGGTGCCTCTCGAGGAGACTCTCGGGGCGCTTAACTCGTTCGTCGAGAGCGGGAAAGTCCTGGTTCTGGGGCTCTCCAATTACACCGGTTGGCAGTTGGAGCGGGCCGTCCAGATCGCCAGACACGAAGCATGGGCCCCGCCTGTCTCGCTGCAGCCGCAGTACAACTTGCTGGCACGGGAGATCGAGCTCGAGATCCTCCCGGTGGTGATCGAGAACGGCCTCGGGCTTCTCCCGTGGTCACCCCTCGGCGGCGGGTGGCTGACCGGCAAGTACTCGCGATCGGAGCGCCCCAAAGGCGAGACGAGACTCGGGGAGGACCCGACACGAGGGGTGGAGGCCTACGACCGTCGAAACAACGAGCAAACCTGGCGGATCCTCGATGTCGTGGCTGGTGTCTCCGAGAAACGCGGTGTGTCGATGAGCCAGGTGGCTCTCAACTGGCTCCGCAACCGCCCGTCGGTCTCATCCGTCTTGCTGGGCTGCAGGACGGTGTCCCAACTGGAAGACAATCTCGCCGCGCTCGATTGGGATCTCGAACCGGATGAGATGGACCAACTGACCGCGCTGAGCGCTCCTGGGATTCCCGACTACCTCCAGGGCTTCCTCACCGATAGCGCCGATGTCGACATCTGGAAACGCCTCGGAACGGTCGCTTAGATCCCAGCGATCAGCGGTAGCTCTCGCCGGCCCCGGTGTTCCACACGAGAACTCGCTGTCCGATCTCTATCTCGCCAGACTCCCGCATCAGATTCATCGCAGCCCAAGCGGCTCCTCCTTCTGGGCAGAAATCGACGCCGAGCAGCTCCGATACTTCTTCGGTGGTTTCGTGGATCACCATTTCGGGGATGGCCACGGCGCCCCCGTTCGTCTCGCCGATCGCTCGCAGGCAGAGAAAGCCCCCGATAGGTGACGGGACACGCAGGCCCCAAGCAGTTGTCATCGGGTCGGGCCAGACCTCGATGTCGTCTCGATCCTCATCGTGAGCCTTGACGATGGGGGCGCACCCAGCGGATTGGACGCAGAACAGCCTCGGCCGCTCGGTGCCGATCCAGCCCATCGCCTCCATCTCATCCCATGCCTTCCACATCCCGACGAGACCCGTCCCCCCACCGGTGGGGTAGATGACCACTTCGGGAAGCTGCCAGCCGAACTGCTCGAAGATCTCATAACCCATCGTCTTCTTTCCCTCGACCCTGTAAGGCTCTTTGAGCGTTGAGACGTCGAAGTCATCGGGACCTCGATTAGCGGCGAGCCACTTGCCGGCGACTGAGATGTCGCCTTCCACCATCTGCACCTCCGCCCCGAGCTCACCACAACGATCGATGATGGCGCCTGGCGTGTCGTTGGGAATGGCCACCAGCACCCGAAGCCCGGCCTCACTTGCATAGGCAGAGAGTGCCACCGCCGCGTTCCCGGCCGAAGGAGCGACGACCCTGCCCGCACCGAGCAGCCGGGCGGCCGAAACCGCCATGCTCATACCGCGGTCCTTGAATGAGCCGGTCGGGTTGCCCGACTCGTCTTTGACGAAGATGCCGTCTTCGACCTCCCACACAGGGGTCCAGCCCTCGCCGAGGGAGATTCGCTCCTCGACAGGGATGGGCAGTACCGGCCCATATCTCCACATCGACGCGAGCGATTGGTCGACCAACTCGTCAGGCGTCGATCGGGGCAAGGGGACATTGACCCTGAGCGGCATCCCGCATTGGCGACAAACAGTCTGCAGGCTCGTGACGTCGTGTGAGGCGCCGCAGGCGAAGCAGGCCAACCCGACCCCGCTCCTGAGAGATGGTTTGCCCGTCACACGACGGACCTTATGCCGGTCTGATGGAGACCCCTCGCCTGCTTGAGTCCAGCCAAAGGTGCAGGCCACCGAGAGCTGCGGTCGCTACGAGCAGGCCGGCCGGGAGCCAACCCAAACCGGCTGAGCCGGCAAGGAGCCCCAACAACAAGGGGATCGTCGCGGCGCCGAGGTTGGCTGCGGCGAGTTGATAGCCGATCATTCGGGTCGACCGGACTCTGCCCATGCGCGCCGGGGTCAGTGCCACCATCGTGGGGAACACAGCCGCAAACCCGACGCCCGTCACGGGCAGTCCCAGAACGCCCAGCCCTGCCGGGTCCCACCAGAGCAGCGCCAAGCCCATGAGTGACGAGGCAATGCTGAGGTCGAGCACTCGGGAAGCGTTGATCCGCTCGCCGACTGCGCCAAATATGAAACGGCCGGTGGTCAGGCCACCCCAGTAGAGAGCGACCCAGACACCGGCCGCGCCGGTGCCCATTCCGCGGTCGAGGGTGAGAAGGCTGAAAGACCACTGACCTGTGGCGACCTCGACTCCGGTGTAGATGAAGAAGACGAGAAGCATGACGGCCACCTTGGGGGGGTTTCCTGGTGCAGTTGCCGTCTCCTCGTCAGCCACCGGTTCACGAGCCCACCGGGCCCGACCTCTCCATATGGCGAACGCCACCCCGAGCTGGAGCGCTGCCAGCGCGGCGTATCCGCCGCGCCAGGCGAGGTTGGAGGCCAGGCTTGCCGTGAGAAGAATCGGCCCCAGGGTTGCGCCGACGCCATAGGCGGCATGGAGGTTGTTGATCGCACCGCGATCGAACTCGAGGGCAGCGTGTGCGTTCATGCCGACGTCGATGAGACCGGCACCGAGACCCATGACCACCGTGGCGAAGACTGCCATCGGCCAGCCAACTGTGACGGCAAGCCCGATGGCCGAGGCGGCCAGCAAGGAAGCTCCGATCACCAGAAGCCTCCCCAGGCTCAGACTCCGCTCCAGACGTCCGAACATCGAACTGGAGATCAGATAGCCGGCGCTCAGTGCGGCCAGGAGGAGTCCGAGCTCGGACAGATCCCTGCCCATGAAATCCCTCATGGATGGCCAGGCGACCCCCAAGCCACTGTCCGCCATGCCGAGAATGACGAACGCGACGAGAGCCAGCCCTATTGAGCGAAGTGTCATGCGGTGTTCGAACAGCGATCCGCTCACCGGTCACTCCTGGTGATCGAGCTGAACCCACACCGCGGTCTCTCCAGGCAATCCGTCACCCGGAAGGTCTCCACTCGAGAGTATGAGACGGCCAGGAGGCATCGCGACGGTCCCATCGCCGAAGTTCACCCAGCAGGCAAAGCCGTTGGCCCTGGTGAACGCGAGGACGCCCGGCGCCACGTCGACCCACTCCAAACGGTCACTCCCCCGAAGATGATGGCGTCTCAGACCCAGAGCGCGGCGGTATAGCTCCAGTGTCGACCCATCGACACCGTCCTGCGCCTCCACCGACAGATCGTCCCACCATGGGGGCTGAGGCAACCAGGGCCCGTTGCTCCCGAACCCAAGAGACGCGCCAGTCCTCGCCCAGGGCAGCGGGACCCGGCACCCATCCCGTCCCTTGTGCGTGTGACCCGAGTCCTCCCACACGGGATCCTGGAGAACCTCGGACGGGAGATCGTGGACCTCAGGGAGACCCAGCTCTTCCCCCTGATACAAGTAGGCGGACCCGGGCAACGCCAGCATCAGCAGCGACGCCGCCCGAGCGCGCCGCAGGCCACGCCGCTCGTCGAGCAGAGAGCGATCGCCGTCGAGGAGCCACTCCCTGGCGTCGACATCGTTGGGCAGCGCAAACCGGGTGGCATGACGGACCACGTCGTGATTCGAGAGGACCCAGGTTGGGATCGAGCCGACTGACGCCGAATGGGAAAGGGCCTCGCTCACAGCCCGGCGCATCTCGTCCGGATCCCACGGGGATTGGAGGAAGAGGAAGTCGAACGCCTGGTGATATTCGCCTGGCCTCAGGTATCGGCTCATCCGCTCCCAACTTGGCAGCCAGGCTTCGGCCACCATCACCGTGCTTTCGTACTCCTCCAACACCGACCGCCACCCACGAACGATCTCGTGAAGCTCGGGACGATCCCAGAAGGGGTGGTGGTCCAGAGAGTCGGGAGTGGCCAACAGCTCCTCCACTTCCTCGCCCACGTCGGGGTATTCGGGATCCTTGGCGAGCGCGTGGGCGACGTCGACACGGAACCCGTCCACCCCTAGATCGAGCCAGAAGCGAATGATCTCATCGAACTCCTCCCGCACCTCCCGGTTTGCCCAGTTCAGGTCTGGTTGCGTCACATCGAACAAATGCAGATACCACTCCCCGTCAGGGACACGTGACCAAGCCGGCCCGCCGAAAACGCTCCGCCAATCACTCGGAGGAATAGAGCCGTCCTCACCCCGTCCCGGCGAGAAGTGATATCTGGCCCGCTCGGGGCTCCCCGGCGGCGAAGCGAGGGCTCCACGGAACCATGCGTGTTCGGACGATGTGTGATTCGGGACGAGGTCGACGAGGAGCCTGAGATTGTTGTCACGGGCCTCTTCGATCAGCGACTTCGCCTCCTCCAGGGTGCCGAACCTGGGGTGGATGCTCCTGTAGTCGGCGACGTCGTAGCCCCCGTCGTTGAACGGCGACTCGTACCACGGGTTGATCCAGATGCCGTCGACGCCAAGCGACTCGAGGTACGGGAGACGCGACCTGAGGCCGGCGATGTCACCGGTCCCATCTCCGTTGTCATCGGCGAAGGAGCGCAGATAAACCTGATAGATGACAGCGTCACGCCACCACTGCCGGTCCGCGGGGGTCAGTGAATCCGCCTCTCGTGACCGTTCCACTCCTTCTCACGAAGCACGTACTTCTGCACTTTCCCGGTCGAGGTTTTGGGGAGCTCGTCCACGATGTCCAACTCGTCTGGGGCCTTGTAGCGAGCCAGGTTGGATTTGACGTGATCGATGATCTCCTCCGGTGAGGCACCAGCACCTTCCTTGAGAACCACGAAGGCCTTGGGGCGCTCCCCCCATTTCTCGTGGGGGACGGCCACGACCGCGCACTCGAGGACCGCCGGATGAGAGACGATGGTCCGCTCCACCTCGATAGTCGAGATGTTCTCACCCCCGGAGATGATTATGTCCTTGGAGCGATCCCGGAGATCGATGTAGTTGTCGGGGTGCCACACGGCGACGTCGCCTGAGTGGAAGTACCCGCCCGTGAAGGCCTCCTCTGTGGCCTTTGGATTGGCGAAATATCCCTTCATGACGTTGTTGCCTCGCATCACCACCTCACCCATCTCGGTGGCGTCGCGACTCACATCTCCCATCTGATCATCAACCACCCGGGTCGGATCGGCGATGATGAAGGAGACCCCCTGACGGGCGAGGAATCTCGCTCGCTCCCCCACGTCGAGCTCCTCAACCCCTGGCTGGAGCTCACACACGGTGTGCGGGCCATATGTCTCGGTGAGGCCGTAGACGTGGATCAGCCTCGCCCCCAATCGCTCCAGGGCCTCGATGATCGTGGGGGACGGAGGGGCGCCGGCAGTCGTGACGATGAGCCCGTCTTTGAACTCCTGAGCGTCAGGATGGTTGACGAGTGAGATCAGCACGGTCGGAGCCGCGTTGAGATGGGTGACGCCCATCTCTTCGATCAGCGACCAGATCTTGCCGGGATCGACCTTGCGGAGGCAAACGTGGGTGCCGCCGATTGCGGTGACCGCCCAGGTGGTGCACCAGCCATTGCAGTGGAACATCGGAAGGGTCCATAGATAGACCGAGTCGGGGCTGTGCCTGGAGTGGATGATCTCGCCCAGTGAGTTGAGATAGGCGCCGCGGTGGGTGTACATGACCCCCTTGGGTCGCCCGGTCGTCCCGGAGGTGTAGTTGATGGCGATGGTCCTCTCCTCATCGTCCACCGTCCAGTCGAATGATTCTTCATCGGAGCCTCTCGACCTGAACTGTTCCCACGACGTCACCGTGTAGGGAACCGACGTTCCAGTCTCATCGATGGCCACGATCTCCTCGACCGTCTCCAGGGCGCCGGCGATCGAGTCCAGAGGGCGGAGCAGTTCGGAGTCGCCGATGAGGAGCTTCGAGCCGGAATGGTCGAGGATGTAGCGGATCTCCTCGGGGGACAGCCGGGTGTTGATCGCCACGAGAACGGCGCCGAGGAGGGGCACCGCGAAGTGGGCGACGAGCATCTCGGGGATGTTGGGGCACAAGTAGGCCACCCGGTCCCCCTCTCCGACGCCGGAGGCCCGCATGGCGCTGGCGGTGTGTCTGGCCTGTCCTGCCATCTCTGCGTACGTGAACCGGTCTTCGCCGTGGACGATGGCGGTCTTCGTCGGGTAGGCCATCGCCGACCGTTCCAGGAACGCAAGGGGGGTGAGTTCGGAGCGATAGACCTGGGTCATCGAATCGAGGCTAGGCGAGTCAGACGTCCGGCCAGTCGGGTTCCCGCTTGTCGAGAAAGGCGCCCATTCCCTCCTGGGCCGACGAGTCGCTGGCATTTGCCGTCATGACGGGTGTGGTGACGTCGTAGGCATGCGGTTCGGGCAAGCCTGCCTGTGCGTAGTACGCCCTCTTCCCGGTGGCAATGGTCTGTGCCGAGAACCGGAGGATCTTGGCAACCAACGCATCGACCGCCTGGTTTAGCCCGTCATCGGGAACCGACTGATTGATCAAACCCCACTCCACAGCGGTATTGGCAGTGATTCGCTCACCCGTGAGCAGCATCTGCATGGCCCGCTTGTGACCGACAGCCCGGCTCACCGGGACCATGGGTGTCGAGCAGAAGAGGCCGATTTCCACCCCGGGAGTCGCGAACCAGGCCGACTCGGCGGCCACCGCGAGATCACATGATGCGACCAGCTGGCATCCGGCAGCCGTGGCCACCCCCTGGACCTTGGCGATCACCGGCTGCGGCAGGTCGTGGACGAGCTCCATCACCCGTTTGGAGGTTTCGAAGAGCTCGACGTAGAAGTCGTCGGACCGGTCGATCATCTCCGACATGTCGTGGCCCGCTGAGAACACCTTTCCGTCTGCGGCGAGAACGATCACCGCCGCTTCGGAGGGCACCGACTCCAGCGTCTTGATCAGGCTCCGCAGCATCTCGAGACTGAGGGCATTGCGCTTCTCGGGGCGGTCCAGCGTGATGGTGGCGACACGTCCGTCGACGTGAAGGCGAACGCCGTCGTGATCCATCGGGTCAGGTTAGTTGGGGTTAGCGAAGGCGGCTCTGAGCCCGGCTTGGATGTCGGGATACTCGAACTCGAATCCGGAGTCGATGAGCTTCTCGGGCATCACTCGCAGGCTGGCGAGGATCAGCTCTTCGGCGGCATCCGGGCCCAGGGCCAGCTTCAGAGCGAACGCCGGCACAGGAATTGCGGCCGGGCGTCGCAGGACATCTCCGAGAATCTGGGCGAACTCTTCGTTTCGCACCGGGTGGGGCGAAGACACATTGACCGGGCCGCTCACGGTGTCGGTTTCGAGAATGTGCATGATGGCTCGGACCTGGTCGTCGAGGGTGATCCAGCTCCACCACTGCTTCCCACTGCCCAACTTGCCGCCTACCCCGAGCTTGAACGGGATCGACATTCGCTTCAGCAGATCTCCCTTGTCGCTGAGGACCAGTGCATTGCGGGTGTTCACCGTCCTCACGCCGGCATCACGAGCCGGTTGACATGCTGCCTCCCACTCGACCACGACGTTGGCCAGGAACCCCTCCCCTGGCCCCGAGCCCTCGGTGAGGATCTCGTCTCCCCGGTCCCCGTAGTACCCGATCGCCGAGGCGCACACGAA